>JANXAL010000050.1 GCA_025062325.1 Roseiflexus sp. | reverse complement strand
CCCCCCCCCCCCCACGACTCTCCGTATGTGTTCAGATTTAGAAGTCCATCCCGCCGCTCGGAGACGGCGTTGCTGGCTTCTCCTCCGGAATATCGGCAATGAGCGCCTCGGTGGTCAGCAGCAGACCCGCAATTGAGACAGCGTTCTGCACTGCCGAGCGGGTCACCTTCACCGGGTCGATGATCCCCATCTCGATCATGTTGCCGAACTCACCGGTCAGCACATTGTAGCCGATATTCTTGTCGTTCTTCTCCTTCTGCAGGCGACGCACGGTGTCGATAATCACTGCGCCGTCCTCACCGGCGTTGCGCGCCAGTTGGCGCATCGGCTCTTCGAGCGCGCGGCGCAGAATTTGCACACCGTACTTCTCGTCATCATACGTCACCTGGACGCGGTCAAGCGCTGGAATGGCATTGAGCAGCGCCACGCCGCCGCCAGGCACAATGCCCTCTTCGACCGCCGAGCGCGCCGTTGAGAGCGCATCCTCAACACGGTGCTTCTTCTCTTTCAGCTCTGGCTCGGTCGCCGCACCGACCTTTAGCACTGCTACGCCGCCCGCCAGCTTCGCCAGGCGCTCCTGCAGCTTCTCGCGGTCGAAGTCGCTGGTCGTGGTCTCGATCTGCGCACGGATCTGCTCAATGCGGGCGCGGATAGCGCGCTCATCGCCGCGACCCTCGATAATCGTCGTATTATCCTTGTCCGACACCACGCGGCGTGCGCGGCCCAGGTCCTCAACCGTCGCACTGTCGAGCTTGCGGCCAATCTCCTCCGAAATGAGCGTACCGCCGGTCAGGATGGCAATATCTTGCAGCATCGCCTTGCGGCGATCGCCGAAGCCAGGCGCCTTCACCGCCAGCGCGTTGATCGTGCCGCGCAGCTTGTTGACCACCAGCGTCGCCAGCGCCTCGCCGTCCACGTCTTCGGCGATGATCACCAGGTTCTTGGTGACCTGCAGCGCCCGCTCAAGCACCGGCAGGATGTCCTGGATGCTGCTGATCTTCTTGTCGGTGATCAGGATGTAGGGATCCTCGAGCTCGGCTTCCATCCGCTCAGCATTGGTGATGAAATAGGGCGAGATGTAGCCGCGATCGAACTGCATGCCCTCGGTGTACTCTTTCTCGAAGCCAATCCCCTTGCTCTCCTCAACAGTAATCACGCCGTCCTTGCCGACCTTCTCCATTACCTCGGCGATCAGTTCACCGATCTCGGTATCGGCGGCAGAGATGGCCGCAACGTGCGCAATGTCAGCGCGGTCACGCACCGGGATGGCGGCGCCCTTCAACTCAGCGACCACTGCCTCAACCGCCTTGTCAAGACCGCGCTTGATCAGCATAGGATTGGCGCCAGCGGCGACCATCTTCAGTCCTTCATTAACGATCGCCTGTGCCAGAACAGTGGCTGTGGTCGTCCCGTCACCAACGACGTCGTTCGTCTTGGTGGCGACTTCGACCAGCAGACGCGCACCCATATTCTCGAAGGGGTCCTTCAGTTCGATCTCTTTGGCGACGGTGACGCCATCGTGGGTCACGGTTGGCGCGCCAAACTTCTTATCGATCGATACGTTGCGCCCACGGGGTCCGAGCGTAGTCTTGACGGCGTCGGCAACAATATCGACACCGCGCTTGAGGGCGCGGCGAGCTTCTTCGTTGAAATACAGCTGCTTTGGCATAGGAGTCCTGTCCTCCTGATCTGACGGAATAAAGGCTGACGACTATACGATGGAAACGGCGTCACTCCTGGATAATGCCCAGGATATCCTTTTCGGAAAGAATGAGATACTCAACGTCGTCGATTTTGAACTCGGTGCCGCTGTACTTGGCAAAAATGACGCGATCACCGGGCTTGACGCTCATGGGAATGCGCTTGCCGTCGTCATCGAGGCGTCCTTCGCCAACCGCCAGAACCGTGCCTTCCATGGGGCGCTCTTTGCTCGCCGTATCCGGCAGATAGATGCCGCCCTTAGTCTTCTCTTCGCGCTCAACCGGCTTGACGACCACGCGGTCAGCGAGCGGACGGATGCGGAAATCCGTGCTCATATCGATACAACCTCCTTCGATCCTGTGCAGTGTGCTGAGAACTGAAGCGGTTAGCACTCTTCGCTTGAGAGTGCTAACCGCTCTCTATACTACCGAAAGCGATTGTTTTTGTCAAGTCCCATTTTAGCACTCGACGAGCGAGAGTGCCAGTAGACATAATGAGACAAAAGACGCACTGCGTCACATGTAGGCAGACCAGCGCAATCATGCTACAATCGTAGCCAACCCTGTTTCGACACGCACAGTTAAGGCGGAAGTTCACGTGAAGGAGGCTGCGGATGCGTCTCGAACGAAACCTGGGAATGGACCTGGTGCGCTGCACTGAAGCGGCGGCGTTACGCGCCGCCCGCCTCATGGGTCGTGGCGATAAGAATGCCGCTGACCAGGCAGCGGTCGATGCCATGCGCTTTGCGCTCGACGCTGTTCCAATGGATGGCGTTGTGGTCATTGGCGAAGGAGCAAAGGATGAGGCGCCCATGCTCTACATTGGCGAGAAGGTAGGCACCGGCGATCCGCCGGAGGTCGATGTCGCCGTTGATCCGATTGAGGGCACGACACTGCTCGCCGAGGGGATGCCAGGCGCGATTGCCGTGGTTGCCGTCGCAGAGCGCGGCTCACTCTATCACTGGACCGGCATTGCCTACATGGACAAACTGGCGGTCGGACCGCAGGCGCGCGGCGCTATTGACATCAATGCGTCGGTTGACGAGAACATCCGCAATGTCGCACGGGCGCTCAAGAAGGAGGTTGAAGATATTACCGTCGTTGTCCTCGACCGACCGCGCCATAAGGAACTCATCCGGCAGATCCGCGAGACCGGAGCGCGCATCAAGCTTATTCTGCATGGCGACGTGTCTGCAGGCATCATGACTGCGCTTGAGGATCCGCCGGCGGATATCCTGATGGGGATAGGCGGCGCGCCTGAAGCCGTCATCACCGCATGCGCCATGAAATGCATGGGCGGCGAGATCCAGTGCAAGCTCTGGCCCCGGAATGACGACGAACGCGCTCTGGCTGCCGCCAATGGCATCGATCTCGATCGCGTCTATCGCACGTCTGATCTCGTGCGTGGTGAGAACGTATTCTTTGCCGCCACCGGCATTACCGACGGCGAGTTTTTGCGCGGGGTGCGGTATTTTAGCGGCGGCGCCCGCACCTACTCGGTCGTCATGCGCTCCGCCTCAGGCACCGTGCGCTATATCGAGTCGCGCCACGACTGGACAAAACTGATGCGTATCTCTGACGTTGATTATATCCACGTCGCGTAGCGTGGGTTGAATATCAAACGTTCAACCCACGCTCACAACACGCCCACATTCGAGTGATCTCCCAGCACCAGGCGGTACGCTTTCGGTTTGCGCGGTGAGCGCGTCACCTCGACGTACCGCCCAATCAAACTATCCTCTAGTCGGTACGGCAGATCGCGGATGGTACAGTACTCCAGCACAATTGAATGTTCAATCTCGGCGCTCTCGATGACGCAGTGGTGATAGATCGATGTGAACGGACCAATGTAGGCATTGATAATGCGCGTATGTTCACCGATGATGGCCGGTCCGCGAATCGTGCTGTTTATGATTTCGGCGCCCTTCTCGATGATCACCTTGCCGATCAGGTGGGAGTCGCGATCAACGAATCCGTCGATCGATGCTGACATTTCCTCCAGGATCAGGCGATTCGCCTCCAGCATGTCGTCCTTTTTGCCGGTATCAATCCACCAGCCATGGTGGATGTAGGGGAAGACGCGCCGCCCATGCTCCACCAACCACTGGATTGCGTCAGTAATCTCCAGTTCACCGCGCCACGACGGGCGAATCGCTTCCACCGCCTCCCAGATGCTGTTGTCGAACATATAGATGCCGACTAGCGCCAGATCCGACGGGGGCTGGCGCGGTTTTTCAACCAGACGCACGATCTGTCCCCGTTCATCGAGCACAGCCACGCCGTACTGTTCTGGCGTGGCAACCTGCTTGAGCACGATCTGCGCATTGTAGTCGCTCGTACTGAACTGCTGGAGCAGCGGCGCGATACCGCCCTGAATGCAGTTGTCTCCCAGAAACATGACAAACCGATCATCCCCGAGAAAGTCGCGCGAAATCTTAACAGCGTGCGCCAGACCCAGCGGTTCGTCCTGTTCGATATAGGTAATTCGCACGCCCCAGCGACTGCCATCGCCGACGGCAGCGCGCACTTCGGGTCCGGTGCTGCCAATCACGACGCCAATATCTTCGACGCCAGCATCGCGGATCGTTTCGATGACGCGGAAGAGCACCGGCTTGTTGGCGACTGGCACCAATTGCTTGGCGCTGGTGTAGGTAATGGGGCGCAGGCGGGTGCCTTTGCCGCCGCTGAGAACCAGTCCTTTCATACCATCCTGCCTCGTGGATGTGGATTATACGAGCGTATACCAGCGTAATTGTAATCGCATAAGATGATCGATCAATGACAGCAACTACGCCGACGCACCCACACACAGCAACGCCCGTGCATACCAGCACGGGCGTATCGCAACGACGATGGAAGAGCGCTTACCGGCGCACCCGGATAGCGCCGTAGTAGCGCGATGTCCAATACGATCCCCAGATGCTCGACACCTGCACGCCGTAGCGCGGCGTCATGGCGTGAATGATGCGCCCACCGCCGATATAGATGGCCACGTGGCTGATCCCGCGTCGCCCGCCAGTATTGCGGAAGAACACTAGATCGCCTGGCGCCAGATTCTCCATCGGACCAACCGACGCCCCATACGCGGTGTTGAACTGTGCGGCGGCGCTGCGCGGCAAGTTGACTCCAAACTGACGATACACATAACTGGTGAACCCGCTGCAATCGAACCCGGTCGCCGGGCTTGATCCGCCCCAACGATAGCGCGCTCCGACGAATTGGACAGCAAAACTGGCAACGTCACCGCTGGCTGGAATATTCGCCAGACCGGCGCCTACACCAGGACGTCTGCCGCTCATCGGCAGCGCCGGGAAGTCACGGCTGACCGGCACACGCCGCAGCACGTGCGCCGTTGTGCGGATCAGATCACGAAACACCCACGCTTTGGTGCCATCAGGCAACCGCACGCGCAGCCAGTCCTTATATTTGCCGATGAGATCGACCTGCACACCCGCATCGATCCGGCCAATGCGATCATAGCGTGAATCAGGACCTTTGCGCAGGTTGACGCTGTTCTCGGCAATTACCCCTACTAGCGCCGGGTTCGGGTCGGGAATGGTTTCTGCAACCAGCAGGCGTTTGACCACCGAAGGATCCACATTGAGGAACTCCCCCTTGACCCATCCATCGAGGCCGCCGGGTGCGCCGACGTGAAACCAGTCCTGGTACATTTCATAGAGTTCAAGCTGTGTATTCTGCTTCAGAGTCGTGATCGGCACATAATGGGTCCCAGGACCATCACGCAGTTGCAGACCGTTTTCGCGCACAGTTGCAATCTTGGGCGGCGGCGGCGGTGGAATAGCGCTCTCCTGCACTTCAAACAGCGTATACGACGCTGCCTCTGAAATATTGAGCACTTCTCCCGAAATCCAGTAGACCGGGCTATCGGCCCGCTCGCGGATCTGGAACCAGTCGCCATAGCGACCGATGACTTGCACAGGCGTATCGCCGGAAATGCGCCCGACTGCATCATACTCCGTGCCAGGGCCATTCCGCAAATAGGCGCGCTCTGCTGCGACTGTTGCAGGAACCACGATGGGTGCGAGCGCCTCGCTGCGCGAGATGAGCGAGAGCGGCACCGGCAGATCGGCAGTCTCTTCCAGCGGTGCATCGCCAATTGCGGCATCAAGGTCGATCGGCGCCAGCGGTACTGTAAACTCGCTCCCTTCCTGCGGGGCAACCGGCGCCGGAATGACCGACGTTAGCACACCCGGACGCAGTTGCGACAAGAACATCGCTACCGGGAGAAGCAGAGCAACCAGCGCGTGAAGGATGATACGAGCCGGAAGGCGTGCAAGCAGACTAGAGGGGGAACCGAGCCGGGTGGACCGAACCGTTTGCCATCGAGTGACAAGAGCGCGGGTAAACGATTTCCGTTGTTGCCTTCGGGCAAGCGCACGGCGCTGCAGCGACTCAAGGCTGTACGGGTCCGACGCCATACCCCGATGACTGTGCTCGATCATGGAGCATCTCCTGGCAGTATACCCTGCGCCATGCACCATAGCGTTGCCGGTTCAGCGCAACCGGACAACCATGAGACGTGGCAGGGCATATCATCGACAGATAACACGGTGGCGCGAGTGTACCATAAGGTGTTCAAAAATGCAAACGAATGGTGCGACATTGACGACTACAGCGTTACAGACATTCCGACCATCAGGCAGACGCACGCCTGCCGTTTACCAAATATAAACCATAATGATAATTACGTCAAGTTTTCATTCGATGACATGACGATAATCCGTCGTAACACATCAGGGACATCGGTCATAATGCCATCCACGCCAAGCCTCAAAAATCGACGCATCTCTTCGGGATCGTTGATCGTCCAAACATGCACGCGATACCCGGCACGACGCACAATCGGCAGCACGTGATCCAGCAATGGAATCTGGCAGGCAGGGTGCCAGGCGACCGCACCAACCCGTTTGAGGTCCAGGAAGGGCCAGCTTTCGCGCAGGCGCACATCGAGACGAAACGTGGGGATGCCCATCAGAAGAGCGCGCGGCAGGTCGGGCGCAACTGCCGCCACTTCTGCAAGCGCTTCGTCCCAGAATGAGGAAAGCAGCACCTGATCGGACACCCGTTCGCGGCGCAAGAGGCGCACCACCTCAGCGCCGATGCCGCGCGCTTTCAGTTCAACATTCAACTGTATTCCGCATTCGCGGGCAAAGGCGCACACCTCTGCCAGAGTCGCCACGCGCTCGCCGCCGATGTCGAGCTGTCGCAGCTCGGCAAGCGTGCAGCGCGCCACGGGTCGTCCTCTCGCCTCCCAGCGCGCCGTCGTATCATCGTGAAACACTACCAGAACGCCATCAGCGGTGCGTTGCACATCGAGTTCGCACATATCGGCGCCCTGCCTAACAGCAAGCTCAAATGCACGCAGCGTGTTCTCCGGCGCATATGCTGACGCGCCGCGATGAGCAATCACCAGAGTCATAGCATCTTTCCTCGTAACAACAAAATCCCCGCTCCTGGCGGCGGAGCGGGGAACGGTGGCCGCACTCGGGAGTTAGCTCAACGCGCTGACAAGATGTTCCTCAACAGAAACCGCGCCCGGCTCACGGGCAATAGCCGGCAACATCGGCGCCAGAATGCGCTGCAATGCCATCACGTGGGCGCAGGTATGCCACACGCGGAACGTCGAACAATCACACGACCAACCGGTTTCGGTCAACGCCAGGATATGGTCATTGTTAGTGCCATGGAAGCGTGCTCGCAACGCCTGGATCTCAATCCGATCCAGTTCATGCACATAGCGGCGCGACTTCTCGATCATGCTGATCAGTTCGGAATGGATGATGATCGGACCCGGCTCACGCGCCTCCGCCGACAGCATCGGCGCCAGCACTTTCTGCAGCGTCATCACGTGTGCGCACACGCCGCGCAGATGGAACACTTCACAATCGCAGGCCCAACGACTCTGCACGAGCCGAATAGTGTGCTCATTGTTGCTGCCGTTGAAGTG
This sequence comes from Roseiflexus sp., assembly GCA_025062325.1. Taxonomy (GTDB): domain Bacteria; phylum Chloroflexota; class Chloroflexia; order Chloroflexales; family Roseiflexaceae; genus Roseiflexus. Next base: position 35,798 of record JANXAL010000050.1, on the reverse strand, counting down.
AACCGTGATCTCGTCGAGAGCGATGCGTTCCGGTTCCGCCGCGTAGCGCCGGGCCTTCTCGATCTTCCCGATCAAATCCGAGAGCATACCCTGCCTCCTCAGCTAGTGCTCACAGGCAAGCCGTTGCGGCTTTGCCCGTCTTCCGCGCCTTGCGCAAAAACTGAAGCGGCACAGACGAATGCACGTCCGCGCCGCCTCAGGCTGTTCCATATCCGACTGGCATTTTGCTTCGCATGGCCAGCATTCCTCGTTGGATGCTGCGATATAATTCACAATCTTAACTGGTTGCCAGCATTATAGAGGCTCCGCCTAGGTAAGTCAAGCAACGCTCCATGATGGGCGCACGTGCCAGTTTCTGCATTCCAATGCCTGAAAAGGCGACAAAACCGTCAAACTGCTCTTACTGCAAGAGGGGCAAGTTGTGAGATCTTAACCGAGGATGGTGGGGACGGAGGGACTCGAACCCTCACGGATTGCTCCACAAGTTCCTAAGACTTGCGCGTCTGCCAATTCCGCCACGTCCCCGCAAGACAGCAATATTCCCCTTCAATTGTAGCAACCATTGGCGTGAGATGCAACTGGAAAAGAGAGCGAACGTTGAACGTTCAACGTTGAACGTTCAACGTTCCGGTTCACCCGCGAATGATCGCCAGCACCTCATCACGGCGGCGTTCCATCTCTTCACGGGTTGTAGCTTCCAGGTTCAGGCGTATCAGTGGTTCGGTATTCGAGGCGCGCACATTCATATGCCACGTCGGATAGGTGACTGAGATGCCGTCGATCCACTCGATGACGCCATCGGCATAGGCGTTCGCCAGCGCTTCGAGGCGTTCCTTCGGGTTGACAACGGTCGAATTGATTTCGCCGGAGATGAAATATTTCTCCTCCAGAGGCTTCAGCATTGCCGAGAGCGATTGACCGCCGCTCGCCAGCATTTCCATCACGAACAGCGACGGAATGATCCCGGAGTCGGCAAAGTTGAAATCGCGGAAATAGTAGTGCCCGGAGACTTCGCCGCCAAAGAGTGCATTTTCATTCGCCATGCGACGCTTGATGAAGGCATGGCCAACACGTTCGATCAGCGGGATGCCGCCAGCGGCGCTGATCAGGTCACGCACCGCCCACGACGCACGCACATCGTAGACGATCTTGCTGCCAGGAGCGCGCTGAAGCAGATACCGTCCGAGCAGCGCCGTGAGAAAATCGCCCGACACAAAGCGCCCGCGGTCGTCGATGACGAAGAAGCGATCGCCATCCCCGTCGAATGCAAACCCGGCATCCGCGCGTTCCTCAACAACGCGCCGCTCCAGTTCAGCGCGATTCTCCGGCATGAGCGGGTCGAGACCATGGTTCGGCAGGTTGCCGTCCGGCTCCAGATACATCCCGATAAAATCGATCGGAAGGCGTTCGTAAATGCGCTGAAGAATGGGACCAACCGTGCCATTGCCGGTATCGGCGATAATCTTGAGGCGTCGGCGCTTCAGTTTTTCGATGTCAATCAGCCCAAGCACAAACTCTACAAATTCATCTGACAGGTCGAGCGTGCGCATGCTGCCGGTGCGCGTTGGCGAAGCATATGCGTCGTTCTCAACGATACGCCGCAAGTCCTGAATGCCTTCGGCGCCACTGAGCAGATACGGCATCTGGCGCACCATTTTAAACCCGTTGTACTGTTTCGGGTTATGCGAAGCAGTGACCATCATCCCAGGCAGGCCGAGCCGAGTGCAGGCGAAGTAGTACTGATCGGTGCTCACTAGGCCGATGTTCACCACATCAGCGCCCTGATCCATAATGCCGCGCGTCACCGCGTTGAAGATCGCCGGTCCCGACAGGCGCATATCGTGCCCCACAATCACCTCGCGCGCCCCCAGGAACGTGACGAATGCGCGTCCGATAGCGTAGGCGCCTTCCTCGTTCAGCTCCGTTGGATAGACCCCGCGGATGTCGTATGCCTTGAAAATACCGGGCGCGATCTGCATACTCCTTCTCCTTTCCAAGCATGACCGCCCTGTCTGTCGAGGTCGGTCGAAGACCTGCCCTGACCAGATCATCGCAGCAGCCATGAGGATTATACCAGTGATCAGCCCACTGCACACCCGGAACGACAGGTAACGATGCGTTGCCAAGACCAGAGACGCCGCCAGCCGTCTCAAGCGGATGTTCGGGGAAGGCTCTCAGGTGGAGCGTTCTCAGGCACGGGAGATGTTTTGCTGCATGCTGATGCTTTTTTGCTCGTCCCCTTGCTCCCGTTCTTACCAAGCGGAGATTGTTCTGACAATTCCTCGTGCCGATTATCTGTTTTTAGCGTCGTGATGCCTTAACTCCCCCTTCCCCCCTTGGCTCGCAAGGGTGAGTTTTTCGGCAAGCCCTCGTGTTGTAGATTTCTTAGCAGGCTCTTACGTTGCATCGCCCGTTTCAGGCATCAGGTCGCTCCAACGCCCCCTTAAGAGGGCAGGGGGATGCTCGCAGGTGTAGCGTTTTGCTGGCAAGCCCTCACGTTGCATCGCCCGCTTGGGGCATCAGGACGACCTAACTCCCCCTTCTCCCCTCGTGGGAAAAGGGGGTAGGAGGGATGAGCGGGAAAGGGCGTCAAGATGCGGCAAACCCGCTTCGCATGCCAAAACGCCTGTACATGAGAGGGGAAAGCGTCCAACGTTTTTGGCAAGCGTCAGCGTGCAGCGTCCTGCCGACTCAAGGCGTCTCTTCGTGCAGGCAAGATACTTGCGCTCCCAGGATCAACAGGCGGAGCTCCTGGCAGAAAACCTATCGCTCGTCACTGCCCAGCGCAACGCTTACGCTCCCAGGAGCAGCGGGCGCTGTTCCCGGCAGACGCCCGGCGCCCGTCACTCATTGCTCATCGCCGCTATGCACGACGCTCGCGCACCCAGAAGCAACATGCACACTCACGATGACGGCGTGGTATTCTGTTCGCGCCGCGCTTCGATGACATCAGGAAGGCGATTGAGTTTGTCTAGGATCGACGTTAGCTGGGCGATGCTTTGAATGCGGAGGGTGACGGCTAGTACAGCGCGACCGGGGCGACGTGTCGGCACTTGTTCGACCGCGTCGATATTGATGCCAGCATCCGCAATGGCGCCTGACACATCACGCCACAACCCGACGCGATCCCAGGCTTCGATCCGCACCGGCACCGGATATCCCTGTTTGGGAGCGCCGGCGCCCCACGCCACTTCCACAAGCCGCGCTCGATCACGCTCGTTCAGAATGGTGCGGCAATCGGCGCGATGCACCGTAATGCCCTTGCCGCGAGTGACGAAACCGACAATCGGTTCGCCCACTACCGGGTTGCAACAACGCGCCAGGCGCGTTGGCACTTGGGTATTCTCAATACCGCGCACCCGGATGACGCTCGTGTCGGCAGCGCGCTCGGAAGGCGGTGCAACCTGCGGAATCTCCGCCAGGTCATCCGCACCGACCGGCGTGCGGTGGCTCAGGATCTTTTGCGCCACCTGACGCGCCGTAATGTCGCCGCTGCCGATCTGAGCAAACACTTCATCGATCGACTTGAGACCAGTGATGGCGACAATTTCCTCGAATGGCACCGACAGCCCAAGGCGTTTCAACTCTTTTTCGAGCAGTTCGCGCCCGGCAGCAATGTTTTCCGCTCGATCAAGGCGTTTGAAGTAGCGACGGATGTGGTTGCGCGCAGTGCTGGTCTTGACAAAGTTGAGCCAGTCGCGGCTTGGACCGCGCGGCGTCTTCGAGGTCATGATCTGGACAATTTCGCCATTCCGCAATTGATAATCGAGCGGAACAATGCGATTGTTCACTTTTGCGCCGACACAACTGTGCCCGACATCGGAGTGAATGCGGTAGGCGAAATCGACTGGCGTCGCCCCGACCGGCAGATCGATGATCTTCCCTTTGGGGGTGAACACATACACCTGCTCTTCGAGCACGTCGGTCTTGAACGAATCGACGAACTCGCGGGCGTCGGTCAGGTCGCGTCGCCACTCAATCAGGCCGCGCAACCACGCCAGTTTGCTCTCGAATGAGGCATCGACGCGCCCAAACCCCTCTTTGTAGCGCCAGTGCGCCGCAATGCCGCGTTCAGCGACTTCGTGCATCTCGTGGGTGCGGATCTGAATCTCACACGGCTGTCCCCCCGGAATCAGCACCGTCGTGTGGAGCGACTGATACATGCTCTCCTTCGGCATGGCGATATAGTCATCGAACTCACCGGGGACGGGGGGCCACGTTGCATGCACCAGACCGAGCACACGGTAACAGTCAGCGACTGTATCGACAATCACGCGCACGGCGAGCTGGTCGTAGATCTGATCGAGGCTGACGCCCTTGCGTTCCATCTTGCGGTAGATGGAATAGATGTGCTTAGGGCGACCGGTGATATCGGCCTTGATCCCCTCTTTTTCGAGGACCTGGCGCAGACGCTGGATCACGCGATGAACGAGACGTTCACGTGCATCGCGGCGCAGCGCCAACTGCCGGCTGATCTCCTGATACTTTTCAGGGTTGAGCACAGCGAACGCGCGGTCTTCGAGCTCCCACTTAATCTGCCAGATGCCGAGGCGATGCGCCAGGGGCGCGTAGATTTCGAGGGTTTCGCGCGCCATTCGTTTCTGGCGCTCTTCGGAGAGCGAACCGATAGTGCGCATGTTGTGCAGACGGTCCGCCAGTTTCACCAGCACAACCCGCGGATCGTCGGCCATAGCGATGAACATTTTGCGATAGGTGCCAACCTGCGCTTCCTCGCGATTGCGCGTTTCCAATACCGACAGCTTCGTCACACCATCGACGAGATTGGCGATTTCTGCGCCGAACAGCGCTGTTAATTGCTCTTTCGTGATCAGAGTGTCTTCAAGAACATCGTGGAGCAGCGCAGCAGCGACGGATGCAGCATCAAGCTGCAGGTCGATCAGGATATGCGCCACAGCAACCGGGTGGTCGATATACGGCTCGCCCGAATCGCGCTTCTGTTTGCTGTGCGCCTCGCAGGCAATCGCGTACGCGTTGCGCACCAGTTCCTCACTCTGCGCCATCTGCTCAGCACTGACTTTTGACTGGCGCTGGTAGGCCTTAAGCCGCGCAACAAGTTCATCGGCAACCGGGCTGTGCGCAAACTCAGGGTTTGGGCGCAGCACAGGCTGCGGTGCAGCGCTGGTTCGGCGCATCGAGCGAACCGAGGAGTCGGTGGCAACATCGCCACTGCTCACCGCGAGTGGTGCTGGTGAGTCCATAGTCCTGCCCTGTGACGCGGCGGCAGAGGGCCGACGGGATAGTATTGGTCAGAGTAGCACGAAGGGGAAGGGTTGTCAAGAAGAGTTTGTGCCGTCAATCAACAATATCCACGCGAGTTCCGATGTCCGTCCAGCGATACAGCCACTCCGCGTCATCGATATTCATGTTGATACACCCATGCGACATACGCACTCCCGTGCCCCACGCATCGTGCCAGTAGGTGCCGTGGAGCGCCACGCCGCCAACAACGTACTGGACCCATGGAATGTTGGGCACATACCATGACTCGCCGCCAGCCGAGCCAGCCATGGTTTGCAGCGGCAGTTTGGAGTAAATAGCGAACGATCCGACCGGCGTGTTAAACCCGTCGCGCCCGGTGGCGACCGGAGCGCGATACACTGGCGTGTCTCCCTCAAACGCCGTCAGCATCTGAGTCGACAAATCGACCTCGATGCGGCGCTCGAACAATTTGGGCGACCAGACCAGCGCCCCGGGCATCGGACTGACCGGCTGCGGCGCATGCCCTCGGCGTTGCATCGCCTGACGTCCGAGGTCGCTCAACTGCACCTCGTAGAGTCCCGCCAGCATAATGCCGTTCGCGCGCTCCATCTGACGGTAGAAGGCGGGCAGTTTCTCGGGATGGTACTCGAAGCGGGCGCGCTCGAAGTACTGTGTGATACGCACCTGCCCGTCAATTGGGCTGATTTCCTCAAACGGTTCGCTGATTGGGTAGCCAAAGATGCGCAAACCGCCGCGCTTCTGCCAGAACTTCAGAAACTTGCCGCCGAGCGTCTGCCGGGTTTCTGGGAAGTAGATCCGCCCCTGCGTCGGTTGACCATCGGGGAAATCGTACCCCTGGGTCAGCTCATTGCCGAGGAGCGACAGCATCACCTGGTATTCAGTTCCCAGATGCTCAGGGTGGTACTCGAAACGAGCGCGCTCGAAGTACTGGACGATCCGCCCATCTTCGACCATTTCACCGCTGATCGGATACCCGAAGATCAGTTCGCCGCCGTTCCTGCGCCAGAAGCTCAGGAAGCCAGTACGGTCGCTGATATGGAAACCAGACGCCGCGAAATACATGTTTTGCACGGCTGGCAGCGGAACCGCCTCCTGCGCACCCTGTTGCTGTTGCATCTGTTCGATGCGTTGCGCGCGTTCGGCGGCGCGCGCGGCTGCGACGACCGCCTCGGCTTCGGCTGGGGTCATTGGCGGCGCAAAATCGGCGACCGTCGAGCGCCGCCATGCGTGCAACTTGGCTGGCGCAGCAATAATGAGCGCCATCACGACGGCAACCCCGATCATCGTCAGATGTGCATGCCAGAGTCGATGGGTCATGATAGCCTCGGTTTCCTGAGCGCCAGGACGTTGTATCATGAATTATACCTCTTTTGAGCCATACGAGGGGTTACGGTTCGATGAAAAGATGGTCGGCGACTGTTTGGCGACGGTCGCATCAGGGCGCCTCAACGACACCCCCACACACGTGTAGAGTTTTTAGGGGGCAATGGATGTTTGCCGCGTCTTGACGCCCCTTTTTCCCCTATTCCCCCTACCACCTTCTCCCACTCTCTCAAAGGTAGGCTTTTTGGCGCGCGAAGTGGATTTGCCGCATCCTAACGCCCTTGTTCCCCTCATCCCCCCGCCCCCTTCTCCCACAAGGGGAGAAGGGGGAGTTAAGGCGTCCTGATGACTGAAACAGACAGTCAGCACGGGGGGATTGCCAGAAAAATCTACACTTGTAAGCTCCCACCCTCCCGCACCCCTTGCACACGGGGGATTGGGGGGAGAAGGGGACGTTGGGGCATTCTGCTGCCTGAAGCGGGCGATGCAACACGAGGGCGCGCCGAAAATATCTACCCTTGTGCGGACGACACCTCCTGCATTCGTAGGGGCAGGCCCCTGTGCCTGCCACAAAGGGCGCCCCTACACGTTCTGCATTGGCTCTAATCCGAACTCCGGCGTGCGATTCATCACGTTGGTTGCCCCATCTGGACGCCCGCACACGCTGCCGGAGTCGCTCGCAGCACACTCCCCGCCCGCACTTCCCATGCAACGGCAAGCGTCGGGTTTGCGGCGACCCGACTGCCATCCTGCCCTCAGACGCCGTAAGGGCGAGGCTGAGCCCCGCCCTTACGCTTGGTCGCCTTGACAGGTCTGCTCTTCCAGGCGCCTACAAGAGGATCGCGTCCTTTACCACGTGCGCACCTGTGCGACTATGACACTCGAAGCCATCCTTGCTAACGAGCATCCGCATCCGACGTCCGCTCCACTCCTCGCTATCGCTGCTGCTCAACGAATGCGCGGAATGTCCTCAGCCGTGTCATCCGGCTTCAGGATGTAGATCCGGTCGCTGTTCATGCGGTAGATAGCGGATGCTCCGCTCCGGAAGTACTGTTGCACAGCGGTATCGGCGCGCTCTGGTTCAACAGCCCAGCCAAGCGTTTCACGGACGGTCGGGTTCTCACGCCACACTTTGCCAAAGCCGCGGATCGGCTCGAATAGTCCCGGCGGCGGCGTCAACCCGCCGCTCACCGGATCTCCTTCTTGCCAGAAGTCCGGGTACATCCGCCAGACGAGCGACCCGCGCGCGTTGTCGTAGAACACCACCCAGATATTGCCTGTGAACCAGGACGCTGTTGTGCCGGTATTGGCGATCCAGTACATTGCACCGCGCTCGAAGCGCTGTGATGCTGCTGGAACTGCTAGTTTCGGGAAGGGCTCCGGGCAGCCGAGGATGTGCGGGTAGGCGCGCGTTGTTGGTCCAAGGAATGGCGCCGGAGGTGCGCAGCGTCCGCTGACCGCTGTATAAATGTCGCGTCCCAGCAAACCGAGCAGCACTTCGTACCGCGTGCCTGCCAGTTCCGGATGGTACTCCATGCGCCGTCGCTCGAAGTACTGCACTGTGCCGGTCCAGAGTTCGTCACCATTCGCCAGGGTTTCGGTCATCGGTTCACTGATCGGGTAGCCGAAACGCATCAGGCCGCCATTACGCTCCCAATACTGTCGGAACTTGCCGCACAGAGTATGTCCCGTCTCCGGGAAGTAGCGGCACCCTTTCGGGATGGACGTCGGGCGCGGCAGCGACTGCCAGGGGCGACCCTGCCAATCGAGCGCCTGTGCGCCGAGGCGCCCGGCAAGAACGCCGACTGTACCATGGTCCTCGAGGCGATCACGCTCGAACCACTGCACCGGTCCGGTCCAGTTCTCAACCGTTTCGATGCGCAGTTCGCTGATCGGGTAGCCGAAGACCGCCAGACCGCCGTTGCGCTCCCAGTAGCGCAGGATCGCGCCCGAGATGCAGTAGCCGGTTTCCGGGAAGCAGCGCTGCCGTTCGGTGGCGCTGGCTGGCGCTGCCGCAGCAAATACGCTGGTCACTGCCAGCAAGAGAATAAGTGCGAGTGTCCAGCGTTTCATAGGTTTCTCCTTTCCACAGCGGTCCTTCTGTTGCCGCTGTCTGTCATCTTGAGTTTATGCCGCAGCGCGCATGAGGGGAATGGAGGAGGGATGGAAAAACCCTGGCAGAATGCGTCGAAGGTGAGAAGGAGGTGAGAGAAACGCTTACACTGAACGCACTGTAAGGGTAGCGCGCAATAGGACACGAATGCACGCGGATTGAGACAGATTCATATGGATTGTGCTCTGTAAAGGTTGACGCGAAGATGCAAAGGCGCACATCTTCGTCGTCGATATTTCACCTTTGCATCTTCGCGCCTCTGCGTCAGCCTTTCTGCGAAACCCGCTAGTAGCGGAACACTGCTGCAACTCCGTTGCTGCCAGGGATATCCGCCGCAGGCACAGCGACGGCTTCACCGTTATGGAGCACCGTCTGCTGCGCTGCAATGTCCAGCAAGTCATCGTCGTCTGGCAGCGGCTCATCGTGGAGCGAGATCGTTTCGTCGTCGGGGTTGTAGCGTCCCCAAACCTGTTGATCGCTGGCGACGAGGAGCCGCGCCACGCGCCCAGCATGTGCGGCTGGCAAGATCGAACGTAGATTGGTGCTGGCACGCGGCGGATGATGCTGCAACAAAGCCTCAAAGCGATCACGCTCATCGGTGGTGAGACGACTCAGATGCGCTGTCAGTACATGAACGCCGCGCTCACATAGCGCTTCATCGCTTACGTGGTCGGGGCTGCCGCTGATATGACCATCGATAACATGCGCATAGCCATTCAGCGAACGATACATCGACACCATGTAGTCAACGCCTGCCAGGACAAGCGGATCATGCGTGCGATTCAGGGCACGCTCGACAGCATTGCTCACTGCCTGAAGATAGCGCTGCACCTCAGCCTTCTCATCGAACACATTGCCGCCATGACCAGGGTACATGGCGCCGCTGGCGCCGCCGCGCGTCGAAGGGGTGACATGACGCTGCGCCTGGCGCCCGGTCGGGTCAGTTTGCGGCAAATCGTCAACGCCGGCTGGCGCATCCGGGAGCGGAACACTGGTGATGCCGGATGGCGTGGCGTGCAGCAGTCGCACACGACTCTTGCTCAATGCCAGCACATAGAATGAATCAGTTGCCAGACGCGGCATAAGCAACGGCTTGATGTAGGGACGCCGTCCGATAATCACAGCATCGTTGACGCGATGCGGCAGCCGATAGAGATGAAACTGACCAGGCGCGACATAGAACGCCAGTCCGGCGTCCTGATACTCCTCCAGCATGCGTGAGTCGGTCATCTCCCACACCGGCGCCAGCATTGCGTGCGCCTGATTGCGATCATACCCGCTGGAGTCAAGTTCCGCCTCGCTGCGGCGCAGCAGATTTTCGAGCTGCGTCGCTCGCTGGCTGGCTTCGCCGGGCGGATAGGGCGCCAGGAACAATGAGACCCAGGGGGTTTCATTCAGCGCAATCAGTTCTCGCACTTCCTCGCGCGACGCTCCCTTGAGCAGAACCTTCATACTCACCTCCTGAACTCCATCAAAACGGAGTGACGGGCGCACAGCCGTCACAGTGCGCTTTCGTCGCTGTCGCGTTCAAGCGAGGGGTCGGAAGACGGCGTCGACGCATTGCCGCGAAGCGCCTCGGCAAGCAGCGAGCAGACCTCCTCATCACTCGTCGGTGTGAAATCACTGTACCACATGCCGATGGCATAGAGGAACTCAGGCGTTGCCAGCGCTACCACCTCATCGACCAGCGGTTCGATCTCGGCGACGCTCTCCGGTGCAGCAACTGGCGTGGCGACGATGATTCTCGCAGGTCCGCCTCGCCGAACTGCCTCGATAGCAGCCATCATGGTCATCCCAGTGGCCAGGCCATCGTCGATGAGAATCACACGCGCCCCCTCGACTGTCGGCAGTGGACGATCGCCACGGTAGAGGCGCCGGCGCTGCTCCAGGACTCGCTGTTCTTCCCTAGCAATATGATCAATGATGTCCTCTGGAATATGAAGCTCGCGGATCACAGTGTGGTTCAGCACGCGCACGCCGCCCTCGGCGATCGCGCCCATTGCAAGTTCGGCATGACCGGGCACACCTAGTTTACGCACAAGAATGACGTCGAGCGGTGCGTGAAGCGTGCGCGCCACTTCATACGCGATCGGCACGCCGCCGCGCGGCAATGCCAGCACCAGCAGATCAGGATGATCGGACAGCGCCGCGAGCCGTTGCGCCAGCAATCTGCCAGCTTCGCGGCGGTCGCGAAACAGTGGAGGAAACTCTTTGACCCTGATACGCATCGCAAACGTCTCCGCGCGCCACCGGAAGAGGCGGCGAAGAGCGCCGGGCGAAGCATGCGAAGAACGAGGGCGCCGTTATCTGCCGCACCGTTGCGGTGGCGCATAATGCGCTTGTAGTCTTCTTATTGTAGCGCGTCTGGCGCAATTTCGGGTAGTGGTTGCTTCACATAGCGTGATCGTCGAGATACGCCGGTTGACGGAGATGCTGGCTGCGGGTATGCTTCAGAACCGGCCTCTTTGGCTCAAACGCTTTGATAGCGAGACGGATCAGGTCAGGACTCGCACTGATGTCTCATGCTCCTGCACAGGATTGGTAATGAGAAGTCCGGTCGATACCTCAACGAGGATCGCATACCACTATCTCGACACCGGTGACGGCGCTCCGCTCGTTCTCCTCCACGGCTTCACCGGCAGCAGCGCCAGTTGGGATGAGGTTGTCCCGCACGTTGCGCAGCGGTTTCGGGTGATCCGCATCGACCTGCCGGGGCACGGGCGCACGCCCGCGCCATCGGACCCGGCGCGCGGCGCGTTGCCGCTAGTCGCTGCCGACATTGCTGCGCTGCTGCGCGATCTGAAGGCAACGCCAGCGCACCTGCTTGGGTACTCGATGGGGGCGCGGCTGGCGCTCGGCATTGCGGTATTGCACCCATATGCGGTGCGCTCACTGATTCTGGAGAGCGGCTCGCCAGGACTGGCGACCGAGGCGGAACGCGCAGCGCGGCGCGCCCAAGACGAAGCGCTTGCCGCGCGCATTGAACAACATGGCATTGAAGCATTTGTGGATGAGTGGGAGCGGTTGCCGCTGTGGGCGAGTCAGCGCCAGTTGCCGCCCGACGTGCGGCAGCGCCTGCGCATGCAGCGCCTGCGCAACATGCCAGCAGGACTGGCTGCCAGTCTCCGCAGCATGGGAACCGGCGCGCAGCCGTCGTTCTGGGACGACCTGCCGCATCTGACTATTCCGACGCTGGCAATCACCGGCGCGCTTGATGAGAAGTTTACGATAATTGCCAGGGAGATGTGCGCACGTTGCCCGACAATGACTCATCAGATCATCGAGGGCGCCGGACATGCGCCGCACCTCGAACGCCCGGCGGAGTTCGCGGAGCGAGTGCTCGAGTTCATCAGCCATTGGGGACCGGATTGACATCCTGCATTGTCAATGCAGGAGCGCAGTTGGATCAGCGTCAGCGGCAACCTCTGGCGTGACAGGAATAGCACACGGATGCGCATGGATTGAGACGGATGCTTACGGATCATGCTGCATTGACACCTGGATCGCGGCAGGATACAACTGAGCACAGGTCAGAAGGCGCACGACATGCAGCGAGTATCAGCGCCACGCGCAGTCACGAGACAAGACAGCGAGCAATTAGGTAACCTGGGCTATTATTGCGCCGACCCGCGACCCTTTGGGAAATCGGTATTGCTCTCTCCGCTATGCTCAGGCGGAAGCGTATTACCCTGCCTGAAGCGCTCCAGGCGCTGCTGGAGTACCACAAGATACCGATCCGTTTTCTCGAGGTTCCGCTTGATGAGACGATTCGTGTCGTGGAGCAACTCCAGATTTACGCATGCTTATTTCGTTGTCTGTGCTCACCAGCAGCTCTGTCCGCTTATCAGCCTCGATAGCGGACTGCAAACTGCTGCCCGCGCTGCCCGGATTGGCCTTGTGGAGGTGACATCGTGAAGAGCTATACCTTTTTGAAGCCCGTCAAAACTTCGCCGCTCTTCTTGAGCAGGCCTACCGCGATGGGCGGTACGCATTCAGCGTCGTGATGGACAGAGTTTTATCCTGATGCCTGAGGATCAGATCCCATTTACCGAGCTTAAGGGTGTACGACTCCTCCGCGAGGTCATCATCAGGGTGGCAGGCGTACCAACGGCGGGCAGCGTCGGCAGGGGTGTGTCACTGCTCACAAGGGGAGAGTTTTCCATTACGACCTCACGTTGAATCGCCCGTATTGGGCGTCGGGACGCCCCAACTCCCCCTTCTCCCCTTGTGGGAGAAGGGGGTCGGGGGGATGAGGGGAAAAAGGGCATCTGGACGCGGCAAACATCTATCGCACTCCAAAAACTCTACACTTGTGAGGTGCAGGGGGGTGGGAGAAGGGGATAGGGGGGATGAGGGGAAACAGGGCATCAGGATGCGGAAAACATCTATTCCCCCAAAAACTCTACACTCGTGAGGTGGGAGAAAGAGGCAGGGAGGACGAGGGCAAAAAAGGCGTCTGGACAAGGCAAACACCCCTCGCGTCTGAAAAACTCCATGCTTGAGAGCACCACTGGAGGGATCAATGCTCTAGATGGTACGGCACGCTCGTCACCACCTTGCCGCGGCTGAAGAAAAGCGCAGCTTTGAGTTGCAGCCCGGTCTGATTGTGGAGCATGTACTGCCACCATTTCGAGGGCACGAACTCCGGTAGAATGATCGTCAGCACGTCGTCGTCATAGCGCGCTTCGACTTCGTCGATGTACTGGAGCAGCGGCTGCATCAGTGAGCGATATGGCGACGGCAGAATGACCAACGGAATGCCGCACCCCCACTCGTTCCACTTGCGCCTGATCTTCTCCGTATCCTCCGCATCGAGATCGACATATACTGCCGTGACATTGTCGGGCGCGATCGACAGCGCGTATTGCAGCGCTGGAATGACGCCGCGATGCACGCCGCTGACCAGCACCAGCGCCGTGTGACGCCGCACCGGCGAGGGGCGCGGCGCGCCTTCCAGTGACAACTGCTCGGCGACGGCAACGTAGTGGCTGTGGATATTCAGCAGGACGATCACCATAATCGGAATGAGCAGCAATACCGCCCACGCTCCTTCGCGGAACTTCGTCACTGCCAGCACCAGCATCACAATGCCAGTCATCAGCGCGCCAAAGCCGTTGATTATGGCGCTGCGCCGCCACCCCGGCGTCTTCACCCGCCGCCAGCGCTGCACCATACCAATCTGCGAGATGGTGAATGAGATGAACACGCCAACGGCGTAGAGCGGCAACAATGCCTGTTCACGCGCGTGGAAGGCGACCACCAGAATCGATGCGATCAGCCCCAGCGCCACGATGCCGTTCGAGAAGACCAGTCGGTCGCCGCGCTGGGTGAACTGGCGCGGAAAGTAGCGGTCGCGCGCCAGGAAATATGCCAGGCGCGGGAAATCGGCGAATGCCGTGTTCGATGCCAGCACCAGGATTGCCATTGTGGCAAGCTGGAGCAGGAAGTAGAACGGCGACCCTGCGCCGAAAATCGCGCGCGCAAGTTGCGAGTTCGCTGTCTCCGGCTCGTGGCTGCCGTCGGGAATGATATGATACGCATTTGCCAGCACCGTAATGCCAAGGAACATGGTGACGAGCAGCACCGCCATGATCGCCAGCGTGATCGTAGCATTGCGCGCCTCCGGCTTCTTAAAAGCGGGCACGCCGTCGGCAATCGCTTCGATGCCGGTCAACGCCGTACAACCCGCTGCAAATGCGCGCAGAATCAGGAACAATGAGAGCGCACTAGGCTCTGCGGGCAGGTGCGGCGTCTGCGGCGGCGGCGCAGGAGTGACATTGCCGGTGATGACATTCCACAATCCGGCGCCAATCAGCAGAAACATACTGGCAACGAAGGTGTACGTCGGGACAGCGAACATTGCGCCCGACTCCTTGACGCCGCGCAGATTCGCCAGGCTGACCAGACCGATCAACCCCACAGCCAGTTCGACACGGTACGGTTCAAGCACAGGCCAGGCGGAGGTGATCGCCGCCACTCCTGCCGACATACTGACTGCGACAGTCAGGATGTAGTCGATCAACAGCGCCGACGCTGCTGTGAGCGATGGGATTGTGCCCAGATTTTCCCGTGCAACGATGTAGGTGCCGCCTCCCTGCGGGTAGGCTTTGATCGTCTGGCTATAAGAAAACGCGACAGTCAGCAGCAGCACGGCGATGCCTAGTGCGAGCGGAGTGGCAAGCCAGAGCGCTGCTGCGCCAGCCGCCGAAAGGACAATCAGAATCGCCTCTGTAGCGTATGCCGTCGATGAGAGCGCGTCAGACGAGAAGACGGCAAGCGCCAGGCGCTTGGGCAATCGTTCGTGGACTAACTGTTCGTTGGCGAGCGGTCGGCCAACGACCAGGCGTTTGAGTTCTGCGATCATATGCTATCGTTGCTCCCTCATCTCAGTCGCACGACCAGAGGGAATCGGCATCGAATAAAAAGCGGTCCGCACTGCGGGGATCATCGTCGCTGATCACCACATGCCGACCGCGCTGTTTACTTTCAGGCTTCTGCTCGGGCTTCGGAGATGCTGCTGACTTCTTTCCAATGCGGGCGGCACTCTTCCGAAGATGCCGCCAGGAGGATTATCCCCCTTCGTGTTCTCAGATCATAGCACGCGGCATGAGAAATAACAAGGGAAGAAACCGCTATCGCTGAGTGACGGTATCGCTACTCTGCGAGTGCATCTGCCAACACTTCAGCGAGGTGCCGCGCGCGTCGCCCGGTCCCATCGGCAATCTGCTGACGGCAACTGGTTCCCATCGCAACAATCTCTGCGTCGGCAGGCAGAGCGCGCACTGCCGGGAAGAGCGCCCGCTCGCCGATCTTCTGCGAGATGGCGTAATGCTCTGCTTCATAGCCGAAGGAACCCGCCATGCCGCAACAGCCGCTATCGACCTCGCGCGCATCGGCGCCGGGGATCATGCGGAGCAGCGCCAATGCGTGATGGCTGCCGATCAGCGCCTTTTGGTGGCAGTGACCGTGGAACAGGTAGCGGCGCGGCGCCTGTTCACGAAAGCGCAAGCTTGCGCGACCGGCGCGCACCTCGCGCGCCAGGAACTCGTCGAACAGGAACGACATCTGCGCCAGCGTCGCGGTGCGCGGGTCATCAAGCAGGTCGGGATATTCGTCGCGGAAGGTCAGAATGCAGCTCGGCTCAAGCCCAACGATTGGAATGCCCACAGCGGCGTAGGGTCCAAGCGCGTCAAGCTGGCGTTGCGCCAGCGCCTTGACCTCTTTCAGCAACCCCTTCGAGATCTGCGGACGTCCGCAACAAATGCGGCGCGTCGGCAGGAGCACGCGGTATCCGGCGGCTTCCAGCACGCGCACCGCCGCCTGTGCGATGTGCGGATCGTTGTAGTCGGCGAAGGTGTCGGGAAAGAGCACAACTGAGGGACGGTCGGCATCGACCGACTCCTGGCGGCCAGCAAACCAGCGGTGGAATGGCTGCGGCGCAAACGGCGGCAGACGGCGGTAGCGACTGACGCCGATCAGCCGTTCCTGGAGCGGCGGAACGAACGGCAGTGTGAGCAGACGGTTCGCCAGCGGCGCCAGGCGGCTGCCCAGTTCGTTGATCGTTCGGATGCTGCCGAAGATGCGCGACCGCAGCGGAATGCCGTGCTGCTCGTAGTAGATTGACAGCCACTCCGATTTCAGGCGCGTCATATTGACCCGCGACGGGCACTCGCCAGTGCATCCTTTGCATTCCAGGCAGAGGTCCATGACCTCTTTCATCCGCGTGCTGGTGAGGGCATCGAGCGGAAGCGCGCCGGAAAAGACCATGCGCAGCGCATTCGCGCGACCGCGTGTCGAATGTTCTTCGTCGCGGGTCACCATGTAACTGGGGCACATGGTGCCGCCAGCGACCTTGCGGCACAGACCATTGCCGTTGCACAACTCAACGGCGCCGACGATGCCGCCGGTGTCGCTGAAACGGAAGTGGGTGTGCAACCGGATCGGATGGTAGTGCTCCCCGTAGCGCAGGTTGCGATCCATCGGCGGGGCATCGACGATTTTGCCGGGGTTGAAGATCTCGTAAGGGTCGAACGTATGCTTGATCTCACGAAACGCCTCGTACAGCGTTTCGCCGAACAACGCGCGGTTGAACTCCGCGCGTAGCATGCCGTCCCCGTGTTCGCCGGAGAGCGCGCCGCCGAACTCGAGCACTAGGTCTTTGATCTGCTCCGCAATCGCGCGCATCTTGCGCACATCATCGGCATTCTTCAGGTTGAGCAGCGGACGGGCATGGATGACGCCGACGCTGGCATGCCCGTAAAAGGCGACCTGCACGCCGTGCGCCTGGCAGATGTCGCGGAAGCGCCGCAGGTAGACGTTCAACTTTTCCGGCGGCACGGCGGAGTCCTCGACGAACGTCTCGGGTTTCAGGTCGGGCGAGAGGGACTGGAGCAACGGCAACCCCGCCTTGCGCACTGCCAGCACCGCGCTCTTCTGGCGCGCCTCAACGACGTGAGTGATGGCGCTGCAGCGGGGACGCAGGTGCTGTTCCAGCCGCGAGAGGCCGGCGCGCACTTCATCCTCGGTTGCGCCAAAGAACTCGACCTGCAGCAGCGCACCCGGCGTTCCCTGGACGAACATCGCCAGATGCTGAGCGTATTCGCGGGATTTGCGCGCCAGATCAAGCAGGATGTCGTCCATCAGTTCGACGGCGGCTGGCTGGCATTCCAGACAGGGCGCCACCGCATCGAGCGCGGCATCAAGCGTCTCGAACTCCAGAATGGCGATGGCGGTATGCTTCGGGCGTGGGACGAGACGCAGGCGCGCCGCCAGCACCAGCGCCAGCGTCCCTTCCGAGCCGACGATCATGTTCGCCATGTTGAAGCGGCGGTCGGGCGAGCGCGCACCGAACATGATGCCGTAGCGCGTGTGCCCATTTTCGCTGACGGGCACGAATGCGTCGAGGTTGTACCCGCCGACGCGCCGCAGCACTTTGGGGTAGCGCCGCGCAATTTCGTCGGCGTGATCGCGCGCCAGCCGCGCCACCGTGCGGTAGATGCGCCCTTCAAGTTCGGGATCCGCCAGCCGCGCCTGCAGTTCCGCCTCATCGAGCGGACGGAAGGCAGTGATGCTGCCATCGGACAGCACCACCTTCAACTCCAGCACGTGATCAATGGTTTTGCCGTACACCAGCGAATACATGCCGGACGAATTATTGGCGATCATGCCGCCAATCGTCGCACGGTTCGACGGAGAAACATCCGGCGCAAACAGAAGATGATGCGGCGCCAGCATCGCATTCAACTGATCGAGGACGATCCCCGGTTCGACCCATGCCCACTGTTCAGCGACATTCACCTCCAGCAGGCGGTTCATATATTTGGTGAAGTCGAGATGGATGGCACGCCCCACTGCTTGCCCCGCCAGGCTGGTGCCGCCGCCGCGCGGCACAATCGGCAATCGTCGCAGGCGCGCCAGTTGCACGACTGCTGCGACATCCGCCTCGTCCTTCGGCAGCACAACGCCGAGAGGCTCAATCTGATAGATGCTCGCGTCCGTCGCGTACAGCGCGCGCGAAATCGCATCGGTCTGTACGTCGCCTTTGACGTATTCGCGCAGTTCAGCAGCGAGATCATCATAATTCATTGCGGCGTCCTTTCAGGTTGCGCCTGAGGGGGTCAGTTGCTGTTGCACCACATGCTTTTGCACCTTGCCCAGCGCGTTGCGCGGCAGCGACGAAACAAACACAATCCGCCGCGGTTTTTTGTAACTCGCCAGGCGTGCGCGGCACCAGTCGATCAATTCCTGTTCCAGCCCCTCGGTCACCGGTGTTGCCGGCACAACCACTGCCACCACCTGCTCGCCAAACTCCGCATCGGGCAAACCGACCACGGCGACCTCGGCGACGGCGGGATGCTCCAGCAACACTTCCTCGACCTCGCGTGGGTAAATGTTGTACCCGCCGCTGATAATCAACTCGCGGGCGCGTCCGGTGATCGTGAAATACCCGTCGGCGCTGCGCCATCCCAGGTCGCCAGTGTTGAACCAGCCGTCAGCGTCGAACGCCTCGGCGGTCGCCTGCGGGTTGCGCCAGTACCCGACGAACACATTCGGACCGCGCACCTGAATCTCGCCAATCTCGCCATCGGGGAGCGGCTGGCGGGTGCGCACATCAACGATGCGCGCCTCTTGTCCGGGAAATGGCATCCCCACCGTACCAGGACGGCGTTCGCCATCGTAGGGGTTGGTCAGGTTCATCACCGTTTCGGTCATGCCGTAGCGTTCCAGGATGCGATGACCGAACAGTTCCTCGAATTCGGCGAAGGTTTGCGGGCTGAGCGGCGCCGACCCGGAGACAAACAGACGCATGCCCTCGACACGCACCGGCGCTCCGGCGGAACGCCGACGACGCGCTTCGGCGATCAAACGGACGTACATCGTCGGCACCCCGAAGAACATCGTCGTCTCACCGCGCGCCAGAGTATCGAGTACATCCGCCGCATCGAAGCCGCGCCGCAGATCGACCGTACTTGCCGCATACAATGTGCCATTCAGACCGACTCCAAGACCATGAATGTGGAACAGCGGCAGCGTCAGCAGCAGGCGATCACGTTCCGTCCAGCGCCAGGCGCGAGTGACAGCGGCGCTGTTCGCCATGAGATTGGCGTGGGTGAGCATCGCACCTTTGGAGCGCCCGGTCGTGCCAGAGGTATACCCGATCAGCGCCAGATCAGCTGGTGCGGGCGCATGTGACCAGTCTGGCAGGTCACCGGCGCCTTCCAGCGCGACTTCAGACGCGAAGATGACCGTGCCCGGAGCGTCTGCCTGATACACGAGATCGGCATGCGCTTGATCGCCGACAATAACAACCTTCGCCTCCGAGTCATTCAAGATGTGGCGCAGCTCGACCTGACGATACAGGGTATTGACAGGCACCACAATCGCGCCGATGAGATGTGCACCCAGATATGCAGTGACAAACGCTGGACTATTCTCCAGAAACAACGCCACTCGATCCCCGTGTTCAACGCCGGTGCTACGCAATCGCGCGGCCCAACGGGCAGCGATTGCGGCAGCATCCTCATATGAGAAGGATCGCCCATCAAACAGCAGGAACGGGCGTTTCGGCGCGTGCGCCACCGCGCGTCGCAAGGCGTCAATAGTAGTTAGGGGAGTATTCATCGTGCGTATCATGTCACAAGGGACACGGATGGACGCGGATACGACGGGTTCGCACGGATCTTTATTACCGAATTCTTAATGCTCATATGTAATGAAAGGCTATTTGATCCGTATGAATCCGTCCTGATCCGTGCATATCCGTGCGCTCTTACGGACCGCACCAACCGCTCTGGCGTCTTGTCAATTCATCATTGCACCCGAGACCGCTCCTCTGCATGGTATACTATCCTGTAACAATTTGCACGTCCAAGATAGCGCCATGTACGCGCTCGTGGGGGGAAATCGATGACTCTGCCCCTCGAAGGATTGCGCGTCCTCGATCTGAGCCGCGCGCTTGCCGGTCCCTTTTGCTCGATGATGCTCGGCGATCTCGGCGCCGATGTCGTCAAGGTGGAGCAACCGGGCATCGGCGACCACACCCGCGCCTGGGGACCGCCGTTTGAAGGCGGCGAAAGCACGTATTTTCTCAGCGTCAACCGCAACAAGCGCAGTCTGGCGCTCGACTTTCGTGATGAACGCGGCGCTGCCGTACTGCGCCGCCTGATCGCCAGCAGCGATGTGCTGCTAGAGAACTTCGTTCCCGGCACGCTGGATCGTCGCGGCTTCGGGTATGAAGCATGCCGCGCTATTCGTCCCGATCTAGTCTATTGCTCTATCTCCGGGTTCGGTCAGACGGGACCGGACCGTGAGCGCGCAGCCTACGATCAGATTGCCCAGGGGTTGGGGGGATTGATGAGCCTGATCGGTGAACCCGGCGGACCGCCGATGCGCGTTGGCATTGCAATCACCGACATTATGGCGGGCATGTTTGCAGCATATGCGATCCTGGCGGCGCTCTACCATCGGGCGCGTACTGGCGAAGGGCAGCGGGTCGATACCTCGCTGCTGGAAGGGCAACTGGCAATGCTGACCTATCAGGCAGGCAACTATTTCGCCACCGGTCGCGCGCCGGAACGACCGGGCAACCAGCATCCCTCGATCGTGCCGTATGGCGTCTATCGCGCTGCCGATGGCTACTTTACGCTTGGCGTCGGCACCGACGACCTTTGGGTGCGCTTCTGTGACGCGCTTGAGTTAACGGCGCTCCGCGACGATCCGCGCTTCCGCACGAATATGTCGCGCCTGGCGCACCGCGCCGAATTGAACGCGCTCCTCGAACCGGTGTTTGCTTCCCTGCGCGTTACCGACATCGAGCGCAAACTGAATGCGGTTGGCGTACCGTGCGGCGCGGTGCGCGATCTGGCGCAGGTGTTCACCGATCCGCAGGTGCAGGCGCTGGGCAGCGTCGTAACGATTGAGCATCCGACGGCTGGCAGCATTCGCGTTGTGGCGCCGCCATACCATTTCTCAGCCACGCCGCCAGCCATCCGCCGACCGCCGCCGCTTCTGGGGCAGCATACCGACGAGATTCTGACCGAAATTGGCTATCAACCGCATGAGATCGCGACGCTCCGGTCTGCTGGCGTTGTCGCATGATCGGTCAGGAAAGGGAGAAACATATGACCGAGCCACAAGGACTGTTCACTATTCAGACGAGCCTGTACCTTTTGCCCGAACATCGGGCGCGCCTCGAGCATCTGGTGCGTGAGCGTCGCAGCAACCCGCCGGACGTTGTGTCTCAAATCCTCGCGGACTATCCACTTACCCAACTTCCTTCAGACTTGAATGGGATCAAAGGCGAACCAATCCATATGCGCATCTATCTGACCCCTGAGCAGCGGGCGGCGTTCGAGGCGCACCTTGCTGCCCACAACATGACCCTCTCAGCGCTTGTATCGCGTATCGTCGCCGATTATCTCGCAACGCTTCCGGCGCCGCCGCCAGCGCCGCCGTCACCCCGTCCCACAGTCGATCTGGCGAAGCGACGCGCTGATCTCGCCCGTCTGAAAGCGCGCCGTGACGAGGCGGGTACAAACGCTCCCGCCTGGCTGCATGCCTACATCGCGCAAATGGAAGCAGAACTGCGCCGCCTGGAGCGTGAGGGGTAGTGGCAAAGAAGGTGCGGCTCGACCAACTGCTGGTGCAGCGCGGTCTGGCAGAGACGCGCGCCCGCGCACAGGCGCTGATCCTGGCTGGCGAGGTGCGGGTCAACGGCGTCATCCGGCGCAAGGCAGGCGAACTTGTGCCCGACGACGCTGAGATCGACCTGATCGGCGCGCTGCCATACGTCAGTCGCGGCGGCTACAAGTTGGCGCATGCGCTCGATACCTTTGCACTTTCCCCAGCAAACCTGATAGCTATCGACGTTGGCGCATCGACTGGCGGCTTCACCGATGTGCTGCTGCAACGCGGCGCTGCCCGCGTCTATGCTGTTGATGTCGGATATGGGCTGCTCGACTGGCGGCTGCGTCGGGATCCGCGGGTAGTGGTGCTTGAACGCACTAATATCCGCTATCTAGAAGCGTTGCCTCCATCTGAAGGAGCAGAGTCCGCCGCTCCGGTTCTTGCCGATTGCGCTGTGATCGACGTGTCCTTCATCTCGCTAAAGCTGGTCCTGCCCGCTGTGCAGCGCCTGATACGACCAAACGCATGGATCGTCGCGCTGATCAAACCACAGTTCGAGGCGGGACCGACGCAGGTCGGGAAAGGCGGCGTGGTGCGCGATCCGGCGGTTCATGCGGCTGTGTTGCGTGAGGTGCTGACGTTCTCCGCCAGCATCGGGCTGCCGCCTCACGGTCTTACTCGTTCGCCGATCACCGGACCGGCGGGCAACATCGAGTTTCTAGCGTGGCTTGGCGGCTCAGGACCAATGATTGATGTCGAGCGGGCTATCGAAGAAGTGGTGACAAGGACATAATCCCTGATAACGGATATGTGCATTCCTGCGGTCGCTTCAAGAAGAAATGGTATAATATCACTCCCTGACTGCCCGCACTACCAGCGCTGCGGCGTGTTGTCCGGGCAAACCTGCGCCGCTCAAGGAGTCGCCATGAAGCTGTCATGTCTTCAGGAAAATCTGAAACGCGGTCTTGCGATTGTCGGTCATGCTGTCGCCGGGAAAAGCACCCTGCCGATTCTCAGCCACATTCTGCTTGCCACTGATGACGGACGGCTCAAACTTGCCGCCACCAATCTTGAGATCGGCATCACGTGCTGGATTGGCGCCAAAGTCGAGAACGAAGGCGCTGTCGCTGTTCCGGCAAAACTGTTGAGCGATGTCGTCGGCAGCCTGCCAAATGACCGGATCGACCTGACGCTCGACGTGCGCACGCAGACATTGAACCTGAAATGCGCTCGCTTCGAGACCAACATCAAGGGCGCAGACGCCGATGATTTTCCCACGATCCCGGCAGTTGACGACCGTACGCCGGTCGCCGTCTTCCCGCCAGCGCTGCTCCGTGAGACGATCCAGCAGGTAGCGTTCGCTGCCGCAACCGAGGAGACGCGTCCCGTTCTTCAGGGAGTGCAACTCCGCCTGCGCGACAACCGCGCAATCTTTGCCGCTGCCGACGGTTTTCGTCTGGCAATGCGGATCATTGAACTGCCAGAACCGGTGACCCAATCCCAGGAGCTGATCATTCCGGCGCGTGCCTTGAATGAACTGGCGCGCATCCTTGATGGTGACGAAGAGCAGGTTGAGATGATCGTCACTCCCAGCGGCGGGCAGGTGCTCTTCCATACCAGTACGGTCGATCTGGTGTCGCGCCTGATCGATGGCAAGTTCCCCGATGTTGATCGGGTCATCCCGCAGCAGTATCAGACGCGCGCCGTTCTCGACACCCAGGAGTTGACGAAGGCGGTCAAACTGGCTTCCTACTTCGCAGTCGCCTCATCGAATATTGTGCGCCTGCAAATGGAACCGGGCGGCGAGATGGGACCGGGACGCATGACGATCAGTGCCAATGCGGTTGAGGTTGGTGACAACAAGGGGCAGGTCGATGCGATGATCCAGGGTGAGGGCGGTCAGATTGCGTTGAACGTCAAGTTTCTGTCCGATGCGATTGCCGCGATCCCGACGCCGCAGGTGGCGCTGGAAACGCAATCGCCGCAACATCCAGCGGTATTCAAGCCCGTCGGCGCCGACGGCTACATCCACATCGTCATGCCGATGACGGTGCGCTGACCAACATGAACCTGCTTCACAAGTACTGGCGCTGGCTGGCATTGATTGTGCTGGTCATCGTACTGACTAACAGCCATACCCTGCCCTGGCCCCTGGTGACTCTAATCGTTGGCGCGGCAGCCGTGTATCTGCTGCGTGAAGGGTGGATTGTCTGGCGGCGCGCTGGCGGTCCCCCGACACGCAGCAAAGTCACTTATTGGCGTGGGCAGCGCATCGAAGTCGGACCGCCGCGCGCCGGTCCGGCGCTGCCCGACATCCGCAGCATCGGTCCTGCACTCATCTACCTGATCCCCGGTATCATCCTCGTTCTTGTTGCTGTAGCAATTGTGCTGCGGGAGTTTGGATTGTGAGCGTCGTGCAGAGCTTTCGGAGCGAGCCGCTGCTGCACACCGCGCTGCGACTGATGATAGGCGGATGCGTCCTGCTCTGCGGCATGCTGCTGGCGCAGCGCTTGCCGAACCCAGATCTATTTGGTGATTATGCGGCTGCGTGCGCCTGGTGGCAACGCTTTTCCGAGCACTCCTGGATAGTCGTGCTGAGCCAGTGCAGTTCGGATATCGATTACCGTGCTTTCGGTCCTCATGCTCATCCCCCTTTTTCCACCATCGTTTTTCTTTTCCTCGGTTTCTTCTCTTGGCCCGATGCTCGCTGGGTATGGTTCGTGATCAGCGGAGCATGCCTGATCGGAGCGTGGCACTACTATCGCGTCCCTGTGAGCGTGTGCGCTGCAACCGCACTCTTCGGCGTCTTTGGGTTGTACCGGGGAACAATGGAACCGTTCCTTTTTACATTGATGATGATCGCCCTGTCACAGGAAGACAAGCGCCCGATCCTTTCCGCCGCACTGATCGGTCTGGCAGCAGCTATCAAGGTCTATCCCGGTCTGTTGCTGGCAGCTCTGCTGATTGCGCGTCGTTTCGAGGCGCTGCTCGCAGGCATTGCTATTGGCGGCTTCGCAACTGTGATAAGTGAACTGGCATTGGGGTTTGGAACGGTGCAAGCCTGGATATTCCATACTCCTTCCAACGCTCTGACATGGCAGACAAACCCGGACAACCTGTCGCTTGTTCGGATTGCGGGGCACGTCGCTCCGCACCTGTCGCCACTGGTGACGGCGCTTGCCCTCCTTGCCCTAGCAATCGCATTGCTCATTGCTGTACCGCATCGGAAAGCGGCCATGCGCATGATCCTGCCGACTGCCTTGCTCGTCACGCCGCTCGTGTGGAGCCACTACGTCATCCACGCTGGCATGTTGCGCCTGACGCGCCTTGAGCAGGCATTGCTCCTGGCAGGCAGCGGGCTGATCTTTCTGGGCATTCTGGGCGTGTTCCCGGTTCAGAACGCCGCTGTTGCGTACGGTCCCGTGCTAACGGCGCTGGCGCTGCTCTGGTATCGCACCTGGCGCTCGGGAGTTGATCTCTCCACGCAAGCGACGCCATCCGGCGCCGCCCACGATGAGCCTGCCCTGCCTAATTCACTGTAGCCCGCGGTGCTACTTCCCATCAGTACTACCTTCTCTCTTGTCTCCTGCGCACCCTCATCGTATGCTGGCAGTACGAGGGGAGCGGTCTCATTATGCAGGGAAAGGGACAAGGGTTGGAGGTGCGAAAGGTAAATGTCAAGCCAGGCGCGAGGCAAGGGGCGAGAGGCAAGCGTTGCGAAATGTAAGGAGAGACATTCCACCGCAACGTCTCCGCAGAGCGCCAGTGGAACACGTAGGGGCGCGCCGCTGGCGCGCCCGTGGCGAGGCGGAAATTGTGGTACGTTGTATTACACCTGGGAAGTCGGAAAGGCGGCATGCGGGAAGGTGAAAGGCGGAGGGCAAAAGGTGAGACCCCACTCCCCACTCCCTGCTCCCCAGCATGTTCCCAGTGCTCAGTTCCCGGCTCTTGGTTCCTGGTTCTTCCGACTGGAGCATATATCCTATGACAACGACGAACGACTGGCTCCAACAGGGAATTGCAGCAGCGCGCGCTGGACAGCGGGCGCAGGCGCGGCAGTTGCTGGTACGCGCCATTCAGGCTGATCAGTACAATGAGGAAGCGTGGGTGTGGCTCGCGGGAGTTGTGGATGATCCTGCACACGCGCGCCAGTGTTTGCAACAGGCGTTGCGGATCAACCCGCTGAATCCGCAGGCGCGCCAGGGAATCGCTTGGCTTGACCAGCAAGCCAGGCAGGCATCCACAGCGTCGGTATCGGTGAGCGCTCCGATGGACGGTCAGCAGTTATCAACGCCGTTATCGTCCAATCCGACGCACGCTGCGTCAGTCCAGGCAGCGAGTCAGACACAGCAGGCGTCGTCTGAGCATAATCAAGGGCTTTTCCAACTGCCTCCCGCAACGAACGATTCCTTGCTGGCATCCCAATCGAACCCATCGGCGCAGCCAGCGTTTACATCTGGCTTCCGGCTACCCGGCAACTCCGCGTCTGCTCAGGGTAAGACATCCGCTAAAGAGCCTGCCCGCCGTTTCTCGTTATTTGGCAAACATAAGCCAGCCGACGGCGCCGGTGCTAGCGATGCTGCCGCTGCTGAGGCTGCGTCAAAACCCGCCCGTCATTTCTCGTTGTTCGGCAAGTCCAAACTGAGTGCTGACGCCGCCACGCCCGGCAACACATCTGCCACTGAGGCTGCACCAAAACCTGCTCGCCGCTTCTCATTCTTCGACAAGCCCAACCCTGCGGTAGCGCCAATAGCGGCTGCCGCCGCAACTGCTGCCGTAGCCAGCGCCACAGGCGCTGCGATGCCTGCTGCTGCGCCTGCCGCTGCTCCTGCTGCACAATTGCATCGCAACGAGAAAGTGCTGCCGCCGGAAGAAGGCGACCCGACGCGCGACTGCTGCCCCTACTGCGGCGAGTTGAACAGGCCGGATCGCAAGCGGTGCCGCCGTTGTAACCGCAGCCTGATGATCCGCGGACCTGCGCGCGAAAAGCGTTCTCTCTGGCTCTCAATCCTGGGCATCGTCTGGATTCTTGGCGGCGTGCTGGGCATTCTGGTCGCTATTGCGATATTGATCGGCGCGCTGGTGTTGTATAGCTCAATCATGGGCGATCTCTCCGGTTTTCCGCTGATCATTGTCGTGATTGTTGTCATCATTGCCCTGATCTACGCAGGGCAGATTGCAATTGCGCGCGCAATGATGAAACGCGCCCGCTGGGCCTATTGGATCATTGCCGTTCTGACAGCGCTGCAACTCGGCAGTTCGCTGCTCAGCGCGCTTGGCACAGCTGCGATGATCCGAGAGGTTCTTGTTCAGGCTGAGGCGCTCCTTCCGTTGCCAGAAGCTGCAGCCGCAGTCACGGCGATCACTGGCGTCTTTGGGACGATTGTTCTGATCGATGTTGGCATCAGAGCACTCTTCATGCTCCTGGTCGGCTTGAGCTGGCGCGATTTCTACGGACCCAAAGTGCGCTTCGTTTCCGAAGTGCGCGGCAACACCGACTACGAATTGTTCAACACCGGTCTGGCGTTGCAGCGCAAAGGCATGTGGTGGATGGCAATGAAGCAGTGGGAAGCGGCAGTCGCCAATTCGCCGCGCGATGTCGATTACCTCCATGCGCTCTCGGTGGCCTACGCCAAGCTTGCACAGTGGGACCAGGCGCGCGAAACGATCGCCAAAGCGATCAGGATTGCGCCGGACAATCAGACGTTGCAGCAGATCCAGCAGCGGATCGAGCAGATGAGCGCAGCGCAATAGGCGCCGGTCACGGCGCTACATCAACTGTCGTCACCAGATATTCGACAGTTCCTTCCATCCGACTGCGCTCATCGGTCAGCGCCGCATTAGGGTGACGCACGTCGTACCATCCGACACGCCAGGCGTACCGTCCCGGCGGAGTATCAGGCGGCACGAGCACATCGAAGGTCTCTTCGACCACATCGCCCGCCCGCCACTCCCATGCCGGGCGCAGCGCATAGCCGGGGAGATGGACGAACCGCGCTCCCGGCACACCCTCCAGCCGACTCACGGCGACGTACCGCGCTTCCGGCGGCAGCGCCTCGCGCACCCGCCATACGAAGGAAGCGCGCAATCGTCGCTCGCCAATCACCTCAATATTCGCGCGCACCAGATCGAACGGACCAAACTGCTGCAGCGCAGGTGCGCCATCGTCAGAGATCAACGATACCCGGTTGATCAGTGTGCGATCAGGATCGGCGCCCCGCTCGAAAAGCAGTAACCCATCATCCATATCCACCAGCGCGAACGATGGATCGCGCAGCAGGATCGCGATCGCCTCGCGGTCATAATCGAGACCGCCGCCGTACCCGTCATCGAGTTGCAGATACCAGTCGAACAGGGCGTCGGGCAAGGCGTACTGCACCTGTGGCAACAGATCGGGCAGGCGTTCAGGGCGCGCTTCGAACGGATAGCGCACCAGATAGACGGTTTCACGGTTCGCCAGGTGCGTGGCGACGAAGGTGGATGCCGCCAGGGGCGCATCGGAAGGCACGCGCGTCGCCAGGAACGCCGCCAGACGCGCGTCACGCGGAGTGACGCCGTAGATCGACCGGTCGAAGCCATAGCCGGGCGCACCGATCCAGAACAACGGATTGAGCGGCGTGTTGACCAGCAATGCGCTAAAGATCGCAGTCACAGCCACGGTAAAACCAAGATCGCCGCGCCAGGATCGCCTCTGGCGTCGTGGTTCGCCGGATGGCGCTGCGATGGTGCGCTTCATGCGCGCCGCGCCATCAATCGTCGCCATCAGAATGAATGGCACAACCAGCGCATAGTGGTGGTAGCGGTAGTCAAATGCGCCGCCAGGACCGGTTGAGATGAGCATCGCGCCAGCCAGCGGCAACCCCGGCAGCAACCAGCGCCAGCCGCGCCACGCGACAAGCAGCGCCGGACCAAAGACGACCACTGCATTGAGCAGGCGGTCAGGCAGGGTCGCTGCAATCTCGTGGAGCGCGCCAAAATAGTACGCCAGATAGTTTCCGGTGATCTCAGCAGCGCCGCCAGCCGACGGCGCTGCGAACAGCGGTCGGACGACGAAGAACGCCAGGACGCCGTAGACTCCGCCTGCAAGCGCTGTCAGCATCCCGGCGCGGCGCTGCCCCTCCCACACCAGCATCACCATCCCGACACCCACAACCAGCGCCGCGACATAGAACTTCATACTGAGCGTCAGCGCCGTCCAGAGCGTGAACCATCGCCAGGCGCGCGCATCGAGCGCATCGAGCGCAAACAGGATCAGCGGCGCAGCGACCGTATCGGCGTGAAAATCGAAGAGCACGCCAGTCTGCGCTGTTGGGTAGAGCAGATAGATAAGCGCCAGGCAGCGCGCCGCATACGGAGTGGCGCGATCCCCGCCGTGCAGCATATCGATGCGTCGCCAGGCGATGCGGTACACCGGGATGGCGCCGAGCGCGAAGAGCGTCGCCTGGGCTATCAGCAGCAGACGCGGATCGGGCCAGAGTGCATAGAGCAGTGCAAACAGAAAGTATCCGATCTCGACATGTCCGGCCAGGCGTGATGCACGCACCCCCTCGGGACGGGAGTAGAGCAGCGGCTCACCGCGCGCGCCGCTCCAGATCGCCTGCGCCATGTTGCCCAGGTCGTACATGCCAGCGTTGAAGCCCTCGTAGCGCGCAACGCTCAACCAGCCGAGCATGCCGCCGATCAACAGAATGGCGGTCCAGAGGAAGGGATCGCGAAGGGACGGATGACGTTTAGTGGACATGCAAAGCGCTCTTCTCCTGAGCAGTTGAACGATGCTGCGCGATCGTGCGCCGGACGGCATCCAGCCAGATGATGCAGAGTCCCGCAAGCGCTGGTGCGACGACGAGCGCTTCAGTTTCATACGAAAGGGGAAACAGACCAGTGCGAGCAAGCAGCGATATGCCGCCGCCGATGCCGAGACAGAACGCAGCAACACGATTTGGATGCGCCAGACCGACCAGCGCGATGTAGTGCGGTCCGACAAGCGGGCTGCCGAGCGTCATCACCGGCAGCAGCGCACGCCAGTCTGCGCTACGGTAGAGATACAGCGTCACTGGCAACGTCAATGCTATTACGATCACGATCGATGCCAGCGATGTCGGAATGTCAGGAAACGCCAGACGCCCCAACCGAACAAGTGATGCGTTTCCGGCAGTATCAATATAGCGCTCAACATTCCAGGGAATGTACGCGATCCAGTCAGCAAGCGCTGATCCCCCGATAATCCTGTCAGCGACCAGCGTTGCGCCAATTGCCGCGGCGACTCCCAGCAGCCCTTCCTTCCAGCGACGACCAATAAACAGCGCAAGCAGCAATACTCCCGGATAGACCTTGATTGCGGCTGCCAGTCCTATGAGGATCGCGGACTGCTCCGGGCGAGATGATCGGAGGCGGAGCGCTGCAGCCAGCGCCAGAAAAACAAGCGGCTCAAAAGCGCCCAGCGATAGACCTATCACCCACATTGCGGCTGTGGCTGCAGCCAGCGCACGATCAACCTGAGCACAGCGCCACGCGAGCACTACCGCGATGCAACCAATCATCAACCAGATCGCGCGCGCCGCTTTGAACGGGAGGAGACCAAACGGAAGCGCGAGCAGGGTTGCAAAGGGCGGATGGGCGGTCTGATACGCGCCGGTGACGTTATCCTGCGGGCAGCAGGCCTCGAAGATCAGAAATGTCGGCGTACCGGGGTCTATGCCATGCCAACAGGCCCATGCTGCAGCATAATCCTGCGCGAAGTCGGCGCCGCTTTCCTGGCTAATCACGATGAGCGTTGCGACAAGGAAGCCCACTGCGAGGACTATCAGGCGCTGTTCCGGGTTGAGACGCTTAAATTCGAACATCGTTGGGGATTTCTTTCTCACTGGCAGTTGACGCTCGTTCGTGGACATGAGACAAGGTTGCTATCAGCGTCGGCAATCCCGCAAGACTGCACAGCAAGAGGAGCATCCGGCCAATCAGCGCCGCCGCCACTGCCTGATCCGATGAAAGATCGGCGTGCATCAGCAGTGCTGCCGAGATCCCCTCACGCACCCCAAGACCGCCAGGGGTAAGCGGGAGTACTCCGAACAATCCGGCGAGCGGCCAGAGAATCATCGTCGCCGCTGGTGCATCCGGTTGAATTGCCAGCGCCAGCCACCAGAAACTCAGCGCATTCCCTAGATGAAACACCACTGATAGTCCCAGACATGCCAGGATCGTTCCGGCATTGTTGCGGTAACGGGCAGCGACTTCCTGGAATTGAAGGATGATATGGGATAGCCAATGCGGCAAACGTTCCAGGCGAACAGGCGAGAAGCCGAGCATGACAGCAAACCCGACGACCGAGAGCGCGACCCCAATACCTGCCCCCAACGGCAACCAGGCTGGCGCGTCCAGCACACCGGGCATGAGCGCAAGCGCCAGCGCTGCCAACACCGCCAATGCTATCAACCCGGTGAACCGTTCCATAAGGATGCTCGACCACACAGCCGCGCCATTGCCCATCTCACGCGCAGCAGCATACCCGCGCCCCAGATCGCCGCCGATATCGGAAGGCAAAAGCGTGCCTGCCAGCGTCCCCATCAAATACCACTGCACCAGGCGGGTCAGCGACGCTTGAATGCCTTGAGCGCGCAGCAGCCACTGCCACTTTAGACAACTCAACACCACGCCGATAAAGTAGATTGCCACGCACCCCGCCAGCGGCAGCGGATGGGCACTCAGAACAGCGTTCCAGGTTGCGTGCATTCCGGCGAAGTGAGTCACAAGGAGCGCAACCAGGGTGATGCCCAAACTCAGACGAACCCAGTGCAACCAGCGTTTCATTGTGATGGTCGACCGATCATCAGAATGGCGCGTGCAAACGTCAGCCGCAGCTTGTAGAGTTTCTCTCCCACCGTTCCCGGCATCATCCGGGCAACCTGTCCCAGCACGCGCCCCCCGAGCGTCTGTCCGGCAACCCATCCCCCGAGACCAGTAAGCGGACCATACAGGCTAAGCTCGTCGATAATCGCCAGCCCGGCATCGTAATACATCTGGCGCAACCGGCGTTGAGTCGTGACAAAGCTGTGGCTATAGTCGCAATTCCAGAAATCTTCGCGCAACGCAAGGTAATCCGGCGCGACAATTGCGACCAGACCGCCGCGTTTCGCCACCCGGCACATCCCTTCCAGAAACATGAGCGCCTCGCTATAGCCAGGGCTGTGTTCGACCACGTGCGATGCAAAGACGATATCAAACGTCTCACCAGCGCATGGGATGTGTGTGGCTCGAGCCTGCACGACGCTGTGACCGCGCTTCGACAGGTCCCTCAGCAGGCGGGCGTTGATGTCGAGGGCACAATATTGCAAATGTTTCTGGCGACATGCATCTGCGAACGCGCCTCTCCCCGGTCCAATCTCAAGCAGCGACGAGGCAGAGGGCAATGCGCGCATCAGGCGGTCGAGCACACAGCGCGTCTGTGCGCGCACCCATCCCATTCCCACTGAGGTCGCCGACCGGTCGCCATAATGGTCATAGAATGGCATATTCACTCCAGGAGTGGGCAAACCAGACGCCAGTATGCAGCAAGCGCTCGCTCCAGCGCCTGCTGCATCAAACGCTCTGCTGGATGTTGGAGTAACCCGGGGACATACGAAAAACCATATGCCGAGAGCAATTCGCGATCAGAAATCCGCCGCGACGACTGGATGCGACTGCGGTGGAAGCGGAGCGTGGGCCAGAGACGCACCACATCACGGAGCGCGCGCCAGTAGGCGTGCATCCATCCTTTACGCAGCGCCGCCGCCGCAATCACTACTTCATAGATTGCTAGCGCAGGCAGACATACGAGCAGCGTTCGGGGCGCATAGATCCTGGCGATCAGCATCCAGCGGTTGCGATAGATCAGATACGCTCGCCGCTCCGGGTAACCGCCGCTCCCGCGCCAGCTTGTCTCCGGGTTGCCCTGCCGGTGATAGACCACGGACTGCGGCGCGACATAGCATCGCCAGCCGCGCAACCGCATGCGCAGAGACAGATCAAAGTCATTCAGGTAGATGAAAAAGCGCGGATCGAATCCGCCCACTGCGAGTGCACGTTCTCGATGCACCAGGAGTGATGTGCTCGCCTGCGCTCCCACTTCGACCGGCGTGGTATCGCAGGGAATGTCTGCCAGAGGCGCAAAACCGTTGCGCAGAGTCATATGCCCGACATAGTGGGCATACCCGCCATCGTGGTGGATACGTTCCTGATCAACCAATACAGCACGTGAGCCGACCATGCCAACTGCAGGCCACATCGCTGCTGCAGTCGCAAGAAGCGGCGGCAGCCAGTTGTCAGACACAATTGTATCGTGATCGAGAAACAGCACCCACGTGGTTTCGGCACGCTGAAGCGCCAGATTGCACGCAGCGCTGTGCCCGATGTTCTGGGGCAGGGCAATCAGCGTATATTCAGGAAAATGGCGCCGCACCATCTCAACCGTGCCATCATTTGAAGCGTTGTCCACGATCAGCGCACGAACACCAGGCGCAGCAGCACGAACTGAGTGCAAACATTCCTGAATGTATGCTGCGGAATTGTAGGTGATCAGCACAATCGTGACTCCGGGATCAAACGCTTCCATCGCCTCCCGCCCGCCGATAAACTTCCAGATACCGCCGTATCACATTATCCCAGGCAAAATGAGTGATTCGGGCGCGCGCCCGCACGCTCAGATCGGCGCGCAGGTCGTCATCATGCATCAACCGACGGATTGCGGCACGTAGCGCGGGCACGTCCTGCGGCGGAACCAGGATGCCCGCATCCCCCACCACTTCCGGCATGCCGCTCACATTCGTGGCAATAACGGCGCACCCGCCCGCCAGCGCCTCGAGCAGCACCACCGGGAAGTTGTCGTTCGTCGATGGGAAGACAAAGATAGCGCTGCTAGCATACAATTCTTCGAGCGGCTCGCCCTTGATGAACCCGCGCCAGTCGACCGGCACACCCAGACGCTTCGCCTGCGCCTTCAACTCCTCCAGCATTGGTCCATCTCCCGCAATTGTGACCTCCCACCCAGCGAGCGGCAACTCTGCCAGTGCTTCGAGCAAATAGTGCGCGCCTTTGCGGGGAAACAACCGGCTGACGAAGAGAATGCGCCGCTTCCGCTCGCCGTGGCGTCGTGGCGGCGGATCGAAGCCATAGGGGATCACCTCGACTGGCAGATCACAGGCGCGCTGTATGAGGGTACGCAGATAGTGCGATGGTGACACGATCACGTTGGCGCTGCGCGCCACCATACGCCAGACAGGGGCAATCCATCGGTGCCCGCGTGTGAAACGATCCGGATTGTACCCCGGCACGTCCGACCCATGCGCCGTGACCACCAGCGGCAATCCGCTGATGCGGCGCACGGCGGCCGCAAGGACGCCGGTCGGCACGATGAAATGCGCATGCACCACGCCATAGCGCCAGCGTCGCGTCAGCGCCAGCGTCGGCGGCAGCGCCGAGAGCACGTAACTCAGCAGTTCGGGGGTTTCGGCGCGCACCATCGAGCGTCGCAGCGCCGGGATGCGAATGACGCGCACCCTGCCAGCCATCTCGATCCGTGGCAGGCGCTGATATCCCATCGTGACGACATCGACCTCGTGCCCGGCTGCGGCGAGATGCTCACACAACGCGCGCGTCACCGGGCTCGCGCCGCCGCCGAGGGGCGGGTACTCGTAGTTGAGCATCAGGATGCGCATGATGCACCCTCTTCTTGTGCACGGATCTGCTGATAACGTACTTTGACAGGCTCAGCGTGCCGCTACGTTTTTCTCCTGTGCGCGGGTCTGCCACATTGCCCCTGTCAGACCTATCGACAGTGGCAGGTAGAAGGCGAGTGAGCGAGCCAACACAATGTCTGTACTGATAGGCGGCAATACCAGAACGCTCCAACCCAGCAGCGCAACCAGCGTTGCAATGTGCGGCGGCAGCAACGCAATTGGCAGGAGCAGCGCAACGTGGTTGTAAAAGCTGCGCGTCGGCAGAATCAGCATCGCTACAGTGACGACCCCGGCAAGCAGGAGCAGCGCATCGCGTCGACGCCACGCAAAAAATGCGCACGTCAGCGTTAGCGCGCCAGCCAGCGCTCCCACAACCGACACCGCATCGATCCGATTCTGATCTTCAGCGTCATAGGCGCGCAGTTGTTCCAGCCACGCAAGCGGCCAGCCGGGCGCCAGCGCCTGCGTCCCCATCCAGAAGATCAGCAATCCAAACGCCAGACCCATCCACCAGCGACGGGGAACGTTGATACACAGCGCATACGCTGCAATTCCCGCCAGGAGCGCAATGCCCACATTCGGTTTGAGTAGCGTCAGAGCCGCAGCCGCACCGGAGAGCAACCAGCGCTCCTTGCGCAGCCAGTAAAGGCTAAGTATGGTCCACAGGAGCAGCATCGGTCCCCATTGTCCTTCCTCCAGCGACGCCCAGAGCGGAAAATACGCCAGCATCGGTGCGACGATCCGGGGATTGAGACGGTTGTGCAGCGCTATTGGCAGAACGCCCGCAATTGCCGGGCTCATCAGCGCCCACACGGTCGATGCCCACGCAAGCGACAGCGGCGCGAGCGGGAGGCAGATCAGCACCGCTGGAAAGGGATACGCAAAGCCAGAGCCAGTTCCCAGCAGCCGATCACCGGTTGGTCCATAGGGGTCGACGCCTGCCAGCCAGAGACGAGCCGCCATCCACCAGACCTGGAGGTCGGGTTCGGTGTACACTGTAGCATACGCGTGGTGAATAACTGAGGTGAGACAGGCGCCGGCAGCAATCAGCGCCCACAATTGCCAGCGCACCAGAACGAGGCGAATTGACAGGACGCTACGCATCGCCGTTGATCTCTTCGCGCACAACATAGATCGGTTTGGCTTGCGCCTCGTAATAGGTGCGCACCACCAGTTCGCCGATCAACCCCAGGCTGATAAACTGCACCCCCAGCACAATCAACAGCACTGCCAGCAGAAGCAGGGGGCGGTCGGCGATGGCGGCGCCATACGCCAGTTTGATCCAG
>JANXAL010000010.1 GCA_025062325.1 Roseiflexus sp. | reverse complement strand
CGTTTCCAGACGTTGCGCTGGGTTGGTTTCGCTTCGTGCCAGACGCTGCGGGTTCAGGGCTTTGAGCCTAGAAGTGAACCGATCCGCCAGTGGTTCAACGCATTCCAGGGTGCGCATATGCTGCTTGGCTTCAACAGCGATATGAGAGACGTGGCATTCGGCGGTCGGTTGGTGGACAACATGCGCATTCCCTCAATCCGATTCTTTGGCATCGAGTTTTCGTTTCCATGGGCGCAGCAAACGATCGCGCAGGCCTGGATCAATACAGCGTTTCAGTTAAATGCGGGCAGGCCTGCATACATCTACGCGCGCAGTGTCAGCGCCAATCCTGAGAACGACAAACTGCCAAGACCAGGACAGCCGATGCCGCCGCGCCCGACGCCCGCCACGTCGTACCACTGGGTCTGGTGGGAGTTCTGAGCCGCCTGATGAGACGGCGTAACCCAATATTCGTTGCAACGGTATACAAGTCGAGAGACGCTACTATCGGCGTCTCTCCCTCATCTCCGGCAATTGCCTGTCACTGTCGGACGATCACACACGCAAGGAGGAGCAAGCACACCTATGGACATGCAACTGCACGTGCGCCACTGGAATCCTTTTTCAGCATTCGTGTCGGGTCTCATGGCGCTGGCGATCGGCTTGGGCGTTCTGTACCTGGGGCAGTTGTGGCGCACGCATACGCAGAATCAGGTCGCCGCAATGGTCAAGGCGCAGGGCGCTGTAGTGGAAGTTGTTCCTCGCACGCAAACCCGGAACAATGGGGAACGAAGCACACTCTTCTATGCAGTGGTGGAGTTTCGCACGGCGAACGGCGAGGTCATACGCTTTGAGGACAGCACAGGCAGCAACCCGCCCGCCTACCGTGTCGGTGATACGGTCGAGGTGCTGTATGATCCGCAAACGCCGCAGTCAGCGATGATCGACTCCTGGATGATCTGGCTGCCATCAACCGTTGTGATGGGGTTCGGCGGCTTTATCGCGCTGATGGGCGGTCTTGCGCTGCTTGACGCCTTGTTCAAACTGCTCAAAATCGGCGGTCTGCTGGGGTTGCTGGCCTTTCTGTTGTTGCACCGGAGACGCGGGCAGCATATGTAGAGGGTTGCCCTGAAAAGCTGCTGTGACAGTGCGAAGACGCGAGGGAAGAAATGAACATCATGATATAAATCGCGTATCGCCTGATCCGTCTACATCCGTCTCGATCCGTCCGAATCCGTGTTCTATCGCCAGCTATGTTCATGAGAAGTGATACCCGGAGGGAAACTGCTCTATGAACATCAAGCATCTTGTGTTGCTCACTGCGCTAACATTTGCGCTCGCCGGATGCGGCATCATTGGCGCAGCGCCGACGCCAACGCCTGTTCCGCCGACGCCGACGCCTCGTCCGACGGAGACGCCGCTGCCGACGCCGACCGCTGCGCCGACACAACCTCCGACTGCAGCATCCGCTGATGTCGTTCAGAATGGATTGCGTTCCGCCACCCAGGCGAACTCATACCGCTTCGAGTTCTTATTCAAGGCGAAGGGTCCAACGGACGAAAACACGTCAGCGGCGGACATGCCATTCGTGTCACCGGACGGCATGGGCGAAATTCTTAGCATGAAAGGCGAAGTCGTCGGAGAGAACTCGCGTGTAGAGATCGGCGGCTTTCTTGGCGCGTTCCTATCGGGCGATCCCGCGAAAGGCGCCCAGATTCTGATCGTCGACGGCAAGTCGTACATTCGCGGTCCGGCGCTGTTCTTCGGCGCGCCCGACGATGCCTGGTACGAACTCCCCGCCACCCAGACATCCTCAACTGACGTGACTTCTCCTGAGCAGATTGTGGCTTCGTTGCGGCAGAGCGGCTTCGACACGACTCGCTTCACGCCTCGCGGCTTCGAGACGCTCGACGGTCAGCGTTGCTCCGTCTTTGCCAGTGGCAAGGAGGACATCGTGCGCTGGCTGAGCGGTTTTAGCCAGCAGGCCAACTTGCCGTCTCTGCTCGAGGCAGGCGAGATCGATCAGGCGGAAATTCGCGTCTTTATTTGCGAAGACGGCCGTCTGCATAAGATGACTATCGATCTGTCCGGCGTCGCGCAAGGTCAGACAGAGCCAACCGTGGTGAGCATGCTGTTCCGCTTCTATGATTTCAACAGTAACATCCAGATCGTTGCGCCCGCAAACGCGCGTCCTCTGCCGACGCCGTCGCTTATTCAGCTGACGCCGACGCCGTGAACAGGAACCAGGCATCGAGAGCCGAGAACCGAGAGCCAGGAACCAGGAGCGAACAGACCAATCACCGTCAACCTGGCGCGACTGTTGCGCTTCTGATGTTCGGCGGGAGCTTCAACAGACTCAGCCCCCGCCGAACTCATATGAGCGCCTGCCCGGCATCACCGGCAGGAAGATCAACGTGAACCTGAACGTTGTGCGCTCAGCCTGACGGTTGAGCGTAGGGCTGCTGCCTAACGGCTGGATCCGCCCATTTGCTGCCGGAAGCGGCAGGCGCCTAGCGCGCGGATGGTTTAGCCCTCACCATACGGCGACCAGAAGAGTCCAGCAGGGAGCGAATAGCCGGATATTCTTGCGCCAGGTGCTGCAAAAACGCATAGGCGATTGGCGAGAGGGGCCATTCCTTGTTCCAGATCAATTTCAGCTGACGCTGCAGGTCGCAATCGTTCACCGGCAGCAGGCGCAACACCCCCAGGTCCACTTCGTGACGCACCACATAGGCAGGCAGGATGGCAAAGGCGCCGCCTGCCAGCAACGCGCGCTTGATCGTCTCAGGGTTGTCGAACTCACCCACATACCGGAGACGGACGTTCTGATCCTTCAGAATCCGGTCGAGCCAGGCGCGACTCTGGCTGCCGATCTGTCGCAGGATCACCGGCTGGTCATCGAGCGCCCGAATGCTCAGTGACGTTGCGTTCCACCACGGGTGCGCCTGGCTGACCACCACAAATTGCTGCACATTGTCCAGGATCAGCACGCCCAGTCGCGGCGGCGGGCGGATGCCGTTCAACTCTCCCTCGATAAAACCCACGTCGCACCGCCTATCGGCGACCAGGTCGATGACCTCGGATGTGGTGCTCGTCTTGATCGAGATGGTGAATTGCGGATAGCGGATGCGGAAACGTTCGACGCACTCCGGCAACACATAAATGCCGACCCCAGGCGTTGCCGCAAGCGCCAGATTGCCTGCCCTCAGGCGGGACACATTGGTGATTGCCAGTTTTGCCTCCGCCGCTAATTTGATGATCTCCTGCGCATACTGGAGGAGCGTTTCTCCGGCGGGCGTCAACTCGATTCCACGATGCTTACGGATCAGCAACTGCTCGCCAAACTCAGCTTCCAGGTCCTGAATGTGCTGGCTTACGTTCGGCTGCGACGTCAGAAAATGGTCGGCAGCCTTGCTGATGCTGCCTGCCTGCGCCACATAGACGAACAGTTCAAGCTTGTGCAGGGTCAGCATGGCATAACTTCAGGTTATAGCAGCGATATCAAAGAGAGTATACCAGAGAACGGGAGATTCCGGTATATTCTTCGTGCTGTCTTTCACCACAATCCCGCCGCGCACACAGAGCCATGGACCAACGATCTGCCAGAGCGATCCTCGACTGTCGAGCGGCAGCAACCCGGTTCCGTCGCTGTCCATGCCATCCACGCGGTTGCGCTGCAGCGGGGATCGCTCGCGCTGTATGCGCCAGGAGACGCCGGGAGCAGCGGATGCGAGCGACTATGGCGCTGCTGGCGCACCGCGCCATGGCGCAGTTGAAGCGGTGATGGTCCGTCAATCACGCGAAGGAGCACACGAACGATGACGACCCTGACATCCCCAATGACAGGCGCGACAGCTCCGCCGGGCAACGGCAGCCTTCCAGCGAACGGCGATGGCAAGACCGAGATGCTGGCGCTCATTCTCGCCAGGCTGGAGCGGATAGAACAGCGTCTCGACCGCTATGAGGCGCTCGTTCAGCAGGGATTGCCCATAGCGGCGATGATGACCGACACGATCGATGGATGGATGCATGACCTGAAACAATCCGGCATCGACGTCGACGAGCGGGCGAAGGAGTCGCTGCGTCTCCTCGCCGAACTGACGGCGCCGCAGTCCATGGAGGCGCTCCATGCACTGCTCAAGATGCTGCCCACGCTCAGCGCATTAGTTCAGCAGGCGCCGGGAGTGGTTGCGACCCTGGTGGACACCGGCGATGACCTGGTGATGCGTCTGCGTGAGGCAGGCGTGGACATCGAACATCTGGGGCGCAGAGGATTGAAGGCAGCGAAGGCGTTGATCGACTCCAACGTCCTCGAAGACTCGGCGGTTGCGGTGATCAGCAATGCTGCTCAATCGCTGGCAGACAGCGCCTGCACCGTTCGACCCGTTTCGGCGTTTGGGTTGCTGCGCGCCCTGGGCGATCCCGACGTGCAGCGCGCTCTCGGATTTTTCCTCGCATTTGCAAAATCGTTCGGCAGCCGGTGTAGAACTAGCGCCTGAAGGAGGCAACGATGCAGCATCATTATCCTGTCGTGATTGCTGGCGGCGGCACGGCGGGGCTGACGGTCGCCGCTCATCTGGTCAAATCTCTCGACCCGTCCCGGATCGCCCTGATCGAACCGAGCGACCGCCACTTCTACCAGCCGCTCTGGACCCTGGTCGGCGGCGGCGTCTTCCCTAAGGAGGAGTCAGTGCGCAATGAGGCGGATTTCATTCCCCCTGGCGTGACCTGGATTCAGGAGTATGTCAGCGCCTTTGAACCGGACCAGAATCGGGTCGTGCTCAGGAATGGCGATTCGCTCACCTACGAGTATCTGGTGGTGGCGCTCGGCATTCAGATTGACTGGGACAAAGTGAAAGGGCTGCGCGAAGCGCTGGCGGAACGCAACGGCGTGTGCAGCAACTATTCGTATGACACAGTTGATCGCACGTGGGAGAATATCCGTTCGTTCAAGGGCGGCGTGGCAGTGTTTACGCAACCCTCGACGCCGATTAAGTGCGGCGGCGCGCCGCAGAAGATCGCCTATCTTGCGGACGATTACTTCCGCCGCGCCGGTGTGCGCGATAGGTCGACCATCAAGTTCTTCTCCGGCTCTGCCACTATCTTCTCGGTCAAAAAATATGCTGACGCTCTGACGAATGTGTACCGGCGCAAAGGGATCGAAGCGCACTTCCAGCATGAACTGGTCGAGATCAACCATCGCCAGAAGGAGGCGGTCTTCCAGAACCTCGTCAGCGGCGAACGAGTCACGGTCCGCTATGATATGATCCACGTCACGCCGCCGATGAGCAGCCCGGATGTCATCAAGCAGAGCAAGCTGGCGGCTTCGACCGGGTGGGTGGAGGTCGATCAATTCTCGTTGCAGCACGTGCGCTATCCGAATGTGTTCGCCCTTGGCGACTGCAGCAACCTGCCGACGTCGAAAACCGGCGCGGCTATCCGCAAGCAGGCGCCGGTTGTAGTGGAAAACCTTGTTGCCGCGATGGAAGGACGACCGCTCGAGGCCGTGTATGACGGGTACACGTCCTGCCCGCTGGTGACCGGCTATGGCAGCCTGATCCTGGCGGAGTTCGACTACCAGTTGACGCCGAAGGAGTCGTTCCCCTTCGATCAATCGCGCGAGCGCTATAGCATGTATGCACTGAAGGCCTATGGCCTGCCTGCGATGTATTGGAACGGCATGCTGCGCGGACGCATGTAGGGTGTCAAGGAGGATGTCATGATCTTTCGTCAATTCCTCAATGAGGCGGTTTCAGCGGCATCGTACCTGATTGGATGCGTGCAAACCGGTGAGAGCGCCGTGGTTGATCCGGGTCTGCCGCCTGAGGAGTATCTGATGGCGGCTGCCGACAAAGGGTTGCGCATTACCGCGATTGTTGAGACCCACTTTCATGCTGACTATTTCTCAACCGGGCGGGCGCTGGCAGCGTTGACCGGCGCAACGATCTATGCGCCGAGTCGGGATGATATCGAGAACGAGATCACCGGCGCGTCGGTTCACTACCCGCATACGCGCGTGCGCGACGGCGATGAGATTCGGATCGGCAACATTATTTTGCGGGCGATCCATACTCCCGGACACACGCCGGAGCACATGGCGTATGCCGTCATCGACACGCCGCGCTCCGATCAGCCCTGGATGGTCCTGACCGGCGACTCGCTCTTTGTTAATGATGTGGCGCGCACCGATCTGGTCAACCTGCCGC
Organism: Roseiflexus sp.; assembly: GCA_025062325.1. Classification (GTDB taxonomy): domain Bacteria; phylum Chloroflexota; class Chloroflexia; order Chloroflexales; family Roseiflexaceae; genus Roseiflexus. The sequence goes on along the minus strand of JANXAL010000010.1, from coordinate 34,747 downwards.
TGACCGGACCCGAGGTGATGTTCAACAGCCTTCAGCGACTGCTGGAACTGCCGGATTACTGCGAAATCTATCCGGCGCACTACGGCGGTTCGGCGTGCGGCGGCAAGCAGATGAGCGGCAAGCCGATCAGCACCATCGGGTTCGAGCGACGCTTCAATTGGATGTTACAGGCGCGCAACGCGCAGGAATTTGCTGAACTCAGCGGTGTTGTGCCGCGTGAAGCGGTCGAGTCAGTGCTCATCCACCGCAATACGAATCGCGGCGTTCTGCCGCTTCCCGCCGAAGCGACTCGCCCGGTAATCCACCACCGCCGCCACCTGCGCGCCGATATGCCAGCACTCTCCGTTCAGCAGGCGTATGACGCGATGCAGAGCGGCGCGATCCTGATCGATCTGCGACCAGCGCTGGCGTTTGCTGCTGGTCATCCGGCTGGCGCGATCAACATTACGTTCAACAAGAGTAATATGGTAGAGCGCGCCAGGATGCTGCTTGGCGCCGATACGCCGCTGATGTTTATCAGTGACGTTCCGCTGCTGGCGCAGGAAACCGCGCACCTGTTCAGCGCAGAAGGATTTACCGTCGCCGGGTATGTCCAGGAGCCAGTTGATGCCTGGCTGATAAGCGGCCTGCCGGTTGAGCGGATCGCGATTGGCGATCTGGAGGCGCTTCATCGCTACGCCCTCACCCGCGAGGCAGTCATTCTAGACGTGCGCGAGCCGTTTGAATGGGAGAAAGGCGTGATCCCCGGCGATACCGCCGACGTGCGCCTGATTGCACTCAGTGAGATCAGGCAGCGATGGCGCGAACTGCCCGCCGACCGCACTATCGTTATTGTTTGTGAGAGCGGAACCCGCGCCAGCGCCGTCGCCAGTCTGCTGAAACGCCTGGGGTACGCCAATGTCGTCGATATTGCGCCCCAGGGAATGAGCGACTACGCCAAAAAATATGAGACAGTTCGCCCGGAACTGGCGATAACGACGTGATGCTGTCTAGGAAGTCCTTCTACGGTGTGCCGCCGGGCGGCGTCGGCAGAGCAATGTCGGGGTTGACCGGCACCAGCGCTGCGGTCTCCGGCGGCACATTCAGAAGCGTGGCGCTAACCCAGCCAGTCACGCCGCGGACAGTCAGCACTAGGTACCAGCGGCCATTGGCGCTTCGTCCCAGCAGTTGCACTTCTTCACCTTGATTCACGCGGTCGATGGGGGTTGCTCTCACATTCGGATCGGCGCGCACATTGCCGGGATTTGCCACTGTTCCGCGTAACGACGACACAATCGGCACGGGCGGATAGGTGGGGGTTGGCGTCGGCGTTGGCGGTATGCTGGCGTCCGGCGTCGGTGAAGCCACAGGCGTCGGGGTCGGCGTTGCACTTGGAGTTGGCGTGTTGGTCGGCGGCGGCGCGGTTGGCAGGCCGGGGATTGGCGACGGTTGCAGGTACAGCGGCTCTTCCGTCGGTCCAGGAGTGTCGGTTGGCGTGGCTGCGGTTGCAGTCGGCACAGGCGTCGGCGTCACAGTTGTCGGCTCAGGCGCTGGCGTTGTGAGCGAAGGCGCCGCAGCAACCGATGTTGTTGCGACAGTCGGCGTCGTCTCAGGCGAAAGCTGCGGCGCAGCGGTATTGGTCGGAGGAGGAGTCGGTGTGTCGGTATTGGGGGGAGGCGTCGGTTGCTCAACTGCCGTCGGCGCGCCGCCGATGCCGGGCAGCGGTATGCCGCCACATCCTGCGAGTGCCAGAAGGAGGGCAATGATCCATGTGATGTGCCATGTGTTGCGCATGACTCCTGTCTGACGATAGGGGATAGGGGATAGGGGTTAGGGGTTATGGGTTAGCATAACCTTATCACGTTCATTCTTCCTGCCGTTGCACACGCCGCCTTTCACTTGCTTTCTGGAACCCCTCATCTCTTGCCTCATACCTGTTTCGCCGGTCAACGAATGGGGCAGCGAATAAATGAATGAACTGGTCAACGAATAGGGCAGCGGATAAACGAATGCGCGCCCCTTGCTCGCGCCTTCCCGCTCACGCCTCGTGCCGCTCGCCTCTTGTCTCTTGCCTCACGCCTCCTGCCTCACGCCTCCTGCCTCTCACCCAAACACCATCCCGCAGATCGATACTACTGATGTTCCCTCGTCGTCCGCCGGGCACTGCGCATACCCGACTAACTCACCCTCGACGGCGTCCATCAGGCGTAGCGCCAGGTACGTCGGCGGCAGCCCGCAGATATTCTGGCGGTCACCGGTGTCGGCGACGACACGGAAGAACCCGGCGGCGTCGCCGGCGCGCATGCGGTCGATCACCAGATCGTCGGAGCGACGCAACGCTTCTTTATCGGCATCGCTCAGCGGCGCGCCGCCGAATGCCGGGCCGACATGCGACATATCGCCGGAGATCACCACCAGCGCGCGCCGGGAAGCGACAACTCGACGCAATGTCGAAATCAGCGCCTCGAGTCGCGGATCGGTCGCCGGATCGCTGCCGTCCATGTAGCGTGCGAACGATCCTACCAGGATTGGAATGACCGGACAGGGAACGTCCCCGCGAATGTATTGCAACCACACTGTCACCAGTTCAAGCGAGTGTTCAACACGGTGGTACAGCTCGCCAGCGAAGGCGGCATCTTCGCCGATCGCCGCCGCCAGTTCATCGACGACTGCCGCGTCAGTCGGCAAAACGCCAAAAGGCGTTGCATACTTCTGGCGCGTCAGCGTCACTGGTTCGGGGCTGTAATGATCAGTGCCGATCAGAATGACGACCTCAGCCGCACGCGCCATCTCCGCTGCGCGCTGCCAGACCTGCGCATACACCCGACCGCCGCGAGCGTAGTCGATGTGCGGGCTGAGGATGCCGCGACCGGTTGGCGGCGCTGGTGCGACCGGACCGACCGCTGCGACGAAGCCATCAAGCAACCGCCGGAGTTCTGCGGCATCTGCCGGGTATGACTGCCCTGCCAGCGCTGGCGGGCGAAACGGCGCTGCGCGATAGCGGGCAAGCGCCCGCGCGTGTTCCGCCCTGAAGCGCAGATTGTCGAGCAGGAACGCTTCATCGAGCGCATCGACCAGGCGATTGATCAGCGCAACGTCAACCGGCATGCCAAGCATCGAACGCAGTTTCCCCGCGATCGTCACGCGATGGTGCTTTCCATCGCAGAAGAGCAATGCCGGACCAAGTCCCTGGGAAATCACCAGGAAGCGGTCCGAAATCTGGAGCGGATCGCGCAACAGCAACGATGGCTGACCATCGTGCACGATCTGGCGAATATCGATGGCGCGCAGTTTTGGGTACTGATCAGGAGGAAGCCACATAGCGCAGTTCATTCCGGTGATTGCAGATCCTTGCAGCATTTCTCGAAAAAGTTAACCCAAAGGCGCAAAGGTGTACAGGTGTGCAATCAGTGCGATCCGGCATCTTCGCGCCTTTGCGGCAGCCAAATCGCCTTGCACTATGCCTGCCCAACATTCGAGGACGCTCTGGCGCGTGCGAATGCCGGACTGGGCAAGGCATGCCAGTAGAGAGGGAAGGGATTGCCGGTCGAGGCTGAACGCCTTCAACCGCTGCCGTATCGAATCGGCGTGTGTTTGTCTCGGATATGGACGAACACCGGGGTGGCGCCAACCAGCCGCATCGCTGATGCTGTGGCGATGTAAGAGGTAGGGGAACAGTCACCTCATCGCCAGAACTAATGCTCGCCGCTGTGAGTGCGGCGACCAGCGCTTGCGCACCGTTGACTGTGGCAGTGCCGAAAGCAGCGCCGTGACATTGCGCGAATGCGCGTTCAAACTCTGCAACGACCGGCGCGAACCCGCTCCAGTCATCACTGCGCAGCACATTAAGAACCCATGGCCTTTCGCGTGCGTCCCACTGCGGCCAACAAGGCCGAGGGCGGGTGCACACCAGTGCGCCGCCGTTGAGTGTGAGGGTGGCCATCGTTCTCCCCGGCTATCGTCAGAATGCGAGAAGACACGATAGCAAAGTAGCATAGCCGGGGAGAATTGTCAATTGACAAGACAAGCTATACGAAGGCTCTTTCTGCCTTTGGTAGAGCGATATTGTCTTCTTTGGCAGTGCAGCGGCTTTGCCGCCGCATCACCGCCTTTATCGAGAGCGCCATGCTGCCACAGGCTCTGGCAGAACCCAAAAAAACGCGCTGCCACGTGAGTTTATCAATTTACGGGCACATGACCGGCGTTGCTACTGCTGGCTCATACCCCAACGTGCGGAGCTGCCTTGCAATCACAGCATGTCCCGCCGAATTTGGATGGTAGCCGTCGAACGAAAGGTACTGCGATGGCTGGAGAGGATCGGTGTAACTGCCATTGAACGCCTGATAGACCTGCGCCGTCTCGACGCCGCATCCCGTCGAGTTAATGATGGCGTTTGCCTCCCTGAGATAGGGCAGCAACACCGGCAGGCGTTCGCTGGCGGCATCCTGCGCAACGAACGGGTAGTACAGGTCCATCGTGCGGTAGACCGTCGGGCGGCCGCCGCGCAGCCTGACAATCTCCCACACAATGGCTTTCCAATTGGTCTCGAATGTCGCTACCGCTTCCTCCAGACAAGCCGTGCCGCCGCACGTGCCGGCAATATACCGGTCGCGGGCGCGCAGCAGGTCATTCCCGCCAATGTCCCACGTCACCACCTGCGCTGAAGCGACCGACAGGCGAAACGTCCAGCTTGTGCGCAACGCCTTTAGCAGATCGCTGCTGGTCCATCCTGGAACGCTGAGGTTGATCAACGAAACCGTGGCGCCGGTGTCAGCGGCGAGCATCGCCGCGTAGCGATAGACATACCCGCCGCGACTGAAATCCCACAGACCAAAGCCGAGCGAGTCACCAAGGGCGACATACGTAATCCGGGGCGATGAAGCGGTCGTGGCTGCCTGTGCGGGGGCAGTCGGCGCAAACATCGTGAGTGCGACTACCACGAGCAGGAACAGGACCATGCGAGTAAGGGGTCTCATGACGGTCCCTCCTTCCAAATTGAGGCGACAACGAGGCGGCGTGGCAGTGATGCTGGGAGGAATGCGCCCACCCCGATCATAGTACCAATGTTGCCAGAGTGACATTACAGTTTTGTCATTTAAGGGATGAGAGGCGCGAGGTGCGAGGTGCGAGGCAAGAGGTGCGAGGCAAGAGGTATAAGGCAAGAGGTATAAGACAAGAGGTATAAGACAAGAGGTATAAGGCGAGAGGCAAGAGGCAGGGGGCAAAAGGCACGGGTCAAAGGGCGCGCATTCGCTCATCCGCTTCCCGATTCACTGACCGGTTCATTCGCTTCTTCGCTACCCCATTCGTTGACAGGCGCAAGCGGCGTGAGGCAAGAGGTACAGGGCAAGAAGCGCGCATTCGCTTCTTCGCTGCTCCATTCGTTGACAGGCGAAACAGGCGAGAGGCGAGAGGTACGAGGCAAAAGGCGCGCCTTCGTTTATTCGCTTCCCTATTCGTTGACTGGTTCATTCGCTTATTCGCTTCCCTATTCCCGACCCCTAACCCCCAACCCCTAGCCTCACAGGTGCAGATTTTTCCGGCGAGCCCTTATGTTGCATTATCCGCTCGGAGCGTTGGGACGCGCAAACTCCCCCTTCTCCCCTTGTGGGAGAAGGGGGTAAGGGGGGATGAGGGGAGAAAGGGCGTCAGGATACGGCAAAGCCGTTTCGCACGCCAAAAAGACTCCACTTGAGATCAACCCCTAACCCCTACCTCACGGCAACGCCCGTATCTGCGGCATAGCGACAAAGATCAGTGCTGCAGCGCAGAGCACTGCCAGTGCTCCGCTGATCACCGCCGTCGGTTCGCCCGCATGCTCGGCAATCAACCCGATCCACAATGCGCCAACTGGCATCATTCCGAAAAAGACCATACTGTAGACTGCCATGACCCGACCACGCAGCGCATCCGGCGCCAGCGTCTGCACCAGAGCATTCGCCAGATTCATAATCAGGATCACTGCCAGCCCGGAAGCCACCAGAATTGCCAGAGTCAACGGCAGCCAGTTCGTGAAGGTCAGCAGAATGAGCAGCGTCGGAAATGCAAATGAGCCAATGGTCAGCAGGCGCCCTTTGAACTGAAAGCGCCCGAGCGACGCAATCAACAACGCGCCTAGGAGCGCTCCCAAGCCGCGCGCTGATTGCAGGAGGCCGGTCGTCGTTGCATCACCTCCCAGAATGCGCACCGCCCATGCCGGAAAGAGCGTCGCAAACGAGATGCCGAAGCAACTCGTTACCCCTACCAGCGCAATCAACGTGCGCACCACTGGTTCGTGCAGGATGTAACTCAGCCCTTCGCGCAGGTCGCGCCACGCTGAAGCGCTGCGCGGCGCCGCCGGTTTCGGCGCAATCCGCATGCGCCAGAGTGCGCCGATCACCGCCAGGAATGAGATGCCGTTGAGCATGAAGCACCATGCCGGTCCCACCAGATTGTAGGTCACCCCGGCTATCGCCGGTCCGGTAGTCGTCGCCAAATTGAACATGGTCGCATTTAGGGCAATGCCGTTGGTCAAGTCCTCTTTGTCTACCAGCTCGCGCACGAATGCCAGACGCGCTGGCGCATCAAAGGCGTTGGCTACCCCCAACAGGAACGAGAGCGCGACAATATGCCAGGGCTGCACGACGCCGGTGAATACAAGCGCCGCCAGTATGAACGCTAGCGCCATCTGCGCCGTTTGCGTGATCATCAGGAGCGTGCGGCGCGGCACACGATCAGCGACCACGCCGCCGTAGAGGGTCAGTGCCCAGGTGGGAACGCCAGTGGCAAACCCTACATATCCCAGATATGCGGGCGAACCGGTCAACTGGAAGACCAAAAATCCCTGGGCAGTGGTTTGCATCCACGAGCCAAAGAGCGACACCATCTGCCCGAAGAACCAGAGACGATAGTTGCGATACCGTAACGCCGCGAATGTCTTTGCGGCAAACGTGCTGCGCTGCGACGGTGTAACGGTCATGTGTTGCGGGAAGATGTTCAGCTCATTCTTCAACACAAGAGCATGCCGGAAGGGTTCGACCATCTCGGCAGTAATGCCAAGTCCTTTGATCAGTGCGCGATAGCGCAGGTGCGCCTCAGGGCGTTCGCCAGCGGCAATCGCAGCGTCGAGCTGGTTGAGCGCCAGTCAGTGCAATTGCTAAGGGTTAAGCCGCTCGCGCGCTTCGCGGACGAAATCATCGAACAGCACACGCGCCAGGTCCGGTTCGATCCGGTCAATCAAATCGCGGTCCAGCGCCAGACTGCGGCGCGTATCCAGCACACCATGAGCCAGTTTGCCGTTCTCATCGTGCAGGCTCGTCGCACCATGCAGGTGCGCCAGCGCCACAACCAGCGCCGCTCTTGCTTGCCGCCTCGCCAGATAGGAGGAGCAATTATACCATCGGTACACGTAACGATGAACCGCCCGCCTGCATCTTATCCGTAACCAGATCGGTCCTCTTGCCAGAAAGGAGCGAACCATGCCATACGATGTCATGGTCATCTCTGCGCACCCTGATGATGCCGAAGTGCAGATGGGCGGCACAATCGCGCTCCTGACAGAAGAGGGGAAACGGGTGTTGCTCGTCGATCTGTGTGATGGCGAGCCGAGCGACTTTGCAGCGCCGGGGGTGCGTGCCGAACAAGCGCGGCGCGCAGCGGCGCGTCTGGGCGCCGATCGGCTGTTTCTCGACGGTCAGGATCGCATGATCACCGACACGCTCCATCTGCGTCTCGAAGTCGCCCGCCTGATCCGCATCCATCGTCCCGCACTCGTTTTTGCCACGACCGACGCATGCGTCCACCCGGATCATGCGGCTGTTGGCAGCCTAGTGAGCGCTGCGGTGTTCTATGCGCGCCTCGATCACTGGGATCGTGTGCCGGGCGGGGAGGCGCTCGGCGACACGCAACCCTGGGCAGTCGAGCGTCTGTTCTATCCACATTGCAAGATGGAGCCGCCATGGGGCCGCGACTTCGCCTTTGCTGTGGATGTCAGCGCCACTTACGACCGCAAACGCGCTGCTCTGGCGGAGTATGGCTCAATCTTCAGGGTCGAAGAGGGGCACGACCGGCTATTGACCCTGTACGAAGCGGAGGATGCCTACATCGGGCGGCTTTTTGGCGTGGCGTATGCCGAAGCATTCAAGAGCCAGAGTCCGCTGCTGGTGCGCAGTCCGACAGTCTTCCTGCCTGCGTTGCATGGGTGATGTAACGTTTGCCGCGCTCCACACATCGTATTGGCAGAATAACCGCACGCACAAAGGAGGAAAGCTCAATGGCGCTCTTGAACGATAAGGACCGGAAAATTGTCCGCGAGCAACTCGACGAAGGACTGAAGCGACCGGTGACAATGGCATTTTTCAGCAGCAAAGAGAACTGTGAGCTATGCGATCTCACTGGTGAGTTAGTCGAGGAAGTTGCGGGCATTCACCCATTGCTGCGGGTGGAGAAATATGATTTGCAGGCAGACGCTGCGCGCGCAGCCGAACTTGGCGTCGATAAGGCGCCAGCCATCGTCATCCTTGGCGGCGAAGAGGCGCAGAACTACGGTGTGCGTTTCTACGGCATTCCGAGCGGCTATGAGTTCGTGACCCTGCTCGAAGCGCTGCGGATGGTTGGCAGCGACACGGTGGAGCTGCAACCGGCGACACGCCGATTCCTGAACGAATTAAAGAAACCGATGCACCTGCAGGTCTTTGTCACGCCTGGGTGTCCCTACTGTCCGCGCGCCGGAGTGCTGGCGCACCGCCTGGCGTATGCCAGCCCGCTGATCACCGCCGATGTCGTCGAGGTCACCGAGTTCCCCGACCTTGGCGAGCGCTACGAGGTGATGGGCGTGCCGCGCACGGTTATCGACGATGTCGTGCACATCGAAGGCGCTGCACCGGAGAGCATGGTCGTCGGCAAGTTGCGCGAAGCGTTGATGGCAGCGTGAGGGGTTTGGACGTTGAACGTTCAGCGTTGAACGTTCAACGTTTGCGCCTTGCACTCTTTCACTTTGTACCTTCGTTCCGCTATCGCTTGTGGAACTCATCCCTATCAATGCCCGGCTGGCGCCAGAATGCCCGTGATGCGCTCATCCTGACCTAATGGGCGCATTCGGAGGAGAGGGCTGTAAAACGGCGGGTATTGGTCGCCCCAGCGCTGCCCAACCCTCCAGAAGAGCCTGCAGAGCGTCGCTTGCATTGTGTAACGCTTCCTGGATCATGTCTTCTTCGCTCACTTTCTCCCACCCTCTCAAGTGTAGGCTTTTTGGGGTGCGAAGCGAATTTGCTGCGTCCTGACGCCCTTTTTCCCCTCATCCCCCCTACCCCCTTCTCCCCTTGTGGGAGAAGGGGGAGTTAGGGCGTCCTGATGCCTGAAACAGGCAATGCAATGGAAGGGCTAGCCAGAAAAATCTACACCTGTGGGCGAGGGGGCGCGCCCGCGGCGCGCCCGTGCCTGTCGTTGGCACGCTTGTGCGGGCGCACAGGGAGCGTGGGGGGCGCGCCCTACCTTCAACGTTCGCACCTTCAACCCGCCACCCCTCCTGCCTCGCGCCTCTCGCCTGTCGCTCCCGCCTCTCGCCCTCCCTGCTTCCCGCTCCCGCCTCTCGCCCCCTGCCTCTTGCCTCTCGCCTCTCGCCTCTTGCCTCTCGCCTCATCTCAACCTGTGCTATACTAACTTCCGCCAGACGCCGCAATCTCAGAGCCACGCCAGTCGCCGCATAGCGACACAGACGGGATATATCGTCTCAGATGCGCCCCAGGTTACCCTCGTATGTGGAAAGGAGGAGTGCAATGGCAACGATTGGTCGTGACACGACGATCAGCTGGCTCGGACACGGGACGTTCCATATCCAGACCCCTGGAGGGAAGAAGATTCTGATCGACGCCTGGGTGGACGGCAATCCCTCCTGTCCTGAAGAATGGAAGCAGCGGGTGCGCAGCGAAGGGCTCGATGCCATTTTCCTGACCCATGGGCACTTTGACCACATTGCCGACATCCTGACGCTCGCCAATGATACCAGCGCTACGATTGTCGGGCAGTTCGACATTACGAGCTGGATTGCATCAAAAGGGGTCAGTCAGGACCGGCTGGTCGGCTTCAACAAAGGCGGCACGGTCGAAGTAGCAGGCATCCGCGCCACGATGACCCATGCAACCCACAGCAGCACCTTCACCGACAATGGCGTGATTGTGCCAATGGGCTGTGAGGCAGGATATGTGCTGCGGATGGAAAACGGGTTCACAATCTATCACACGGGCGATACCGCTGTGACAATGGATATGCAGATCATCGGCGATCTGTATCATCCTGAGCTGGTCATTCTGCCGATTGGTGATCACTTTACCATGGACCCGATGCAGGCCGCGTATGCGCTGAAGCTAATCCGACCGAAATTTGCCATCCCAGAGCACTACGGCACCTTCCCAGTGCTGCGTGGGACGCCCGACCAACTCCGCGAGCAGTGCAACGCCTTCGGCGTGGAGGTAACCGTCATCGACCTGAAACCGGGCGAGTCGGTCAGTTGACGGGCGACAGTCGCTTTTCTGCGAGGTGTGCATGAGATTGCTCATTCCGCAGGCCCTTGCGCCTCTGATTGAACCACGCCTGGCGGAGATGGCGCCGGACCTGGAGGTAATCCGCTTCGACAATACCGGAGAGCCGGAGGAGGACGTCAGCGATGTGACTGTCATGCTCCGCTGGTGGACGCCGGTCAGTGCGCTGCGCCGCGTTCTGGCGGCAGCGCCGAAGTTGCACTGGATCCATACGCCGAGCGCGGGCGTTGAGCACCTCCTCATTCCTGAGATCCTTGAACGTGATATTGTGTTGACAAACTCGGCAGGGGCGCACGCTATCCCCATTGCCGAGTTTGTCCTCATGTATATGCTCAACCACGTCAAGCGCGCCTTCGACCTCAAGGCGCTGGCGCCTGAAGAGTGGGATCGCGGCGAAGATATTCCATGCGACGAATTGTTTGAGCGCACCCTGCTGATCATCGGCTACGGCAATATCGGCGCTGAAGTCGCAAAACGGGCGCGTGCCTTCGGCATGCGAATCCTCGCTAGTCGCCGCCATCCCCAACCGACTGATGGGGTCGATCTCATGGTTGGCGCGCACGGCTGGCGTGACCTCCTCCCGCAGGCTGATTATGTCGTCATCGCTACACCGCTGACCGCCGCCACGCGCGGGATGTTCGACGCCGACGCCTTCCGGCGCATGAAGTCGAGCGCGTACCTGATCAACATTGCACGCGGACAAATTGTCGATACTGATGCACTCCTGGAAGCGCTGCACAACGGACGTATCGCTGGTGCAGCGCTCGATGCGCTGCCGGTCGAGCCGTTGCCCCCTGACCATCCGCTCTGGAAGGCGCCCAATGTCTGGATTACGCCGCATATTTCCTACTCGTCGCCGCGCACCCGCGACCGCATCATCAATCTGTTCTTTGAGAACCTGCGCCGCTATCTGAAGGGTGAACCGCTGCTCAACGTAGTGGATAAGGAAGCAGGGTACTAACGTTGCTCCATTCAATTCAACCGCACAGGAGACGATGATGCTCACACCAGCGCCAACACGCGGCGATACGTCCTGGTTCGTGCATGATCGCTTTGGTATATTCATTCACTGGGGGTTGTATGCGCTCGCAGCGCGCGATGCATGGGCCAAGAGCCGCGAGAAGATCGACGATGAAACCTACCAGCGCTATTTCAATCATTTCGATCCCGACCTGTACGATCCGCGCCTTTGGGCGCGCGCTGCGCGTGAGGCCGGGATGAAGTACGTAGTCGTTACGACCAAGCACCACGACGGGTTCTGCCTCTGGGATTCGCAGTACACCAATTACAAGGCGCCAAATACTCCCGCAAAACGTGATCTGCTAAAGTCGTTCGTTGAAGCGTTCCGTGCCGAGGGGTTGCGCATCGGGTTCTCCTATTCGCTTATCGACTGGCATCATCCCGATTTCTTGATCGATATTTTCCATCCGCTGCGCGATCATCCGAATGTCGCTCAACTGAACGCTAGACGTGATATGCGTCGCTATGCTGCATATATGCGCAGCCAGGTGCGCGAGTTGCTGACCGGCTACGGACCGGTGGACCTCATCCGGTTCGATTTCTCCTATCCTGATCGCGAATACAATGGACTGCCCGGCAAAGGGCGCGCCGATTGGGAGAGCGAAGCGTTGCTGCGCCTGGTGCGTGACCTGGCGCCCGATATTATTGTCAATAATCGCCTCGATCTGCCCACCGAGTTTGCCGATGTCCATACGCTAGAGCAGACTCAGCCGCGTGAGTGGGTTCACGTTGATGGCGAACCGGTCGTGTGGGAGACGTGTCAGACCCTCAGCGGCTCGTGGGGCTACCACCGCGATGACACGACCTGGAAAAGCCCTGAACAACTGATTCAGATGCTGATCAGCTCTGTGGCGTGCGGCGGCAACCTGTTGGTGGGCGTCAGTCCGACGGCGCGCGGAACGCTCGACGACCGGACGCTGGCGGCGCTCAAGGTCTATGCCGACTGGATGCGTCTGCACAGCCGTTCGATCTACGGCTGTACGCAGAGTGAGTTCACTGCCCCGACCGACTGTCGATTTACCCAGAATGGGAAACGTCTCTACCTTCACATCTTTTCTTGGCCCTTCCGTCACCTTTACCTCGATGGCTTAGCGGGCCGGGTGGAGTATGCGCAATTGCTCAACGACGCCAGCGAGGTGCGAGTGCTCGAGCCAGGAACACGCACGGAATGGAGCGTCGCCAGAACCGACGCTGATGCGCTGATCCTGGAATTGCCCACGGTCAAGCCCAGAGTGACGGTGCCGGTCGTGGAGTTGTTCCTTCGATGAATGCGACGAGCGCCGGGTATGTGCTGGGCATTAACGAGGATAGCGCAAAAATGCTCGCACTGGTTGCCAATCTGGGCAGGCGCGTCGTCAGCAGCGCAAGCAGACCGGGCGACAGGGAACTCACAAGGGCGAATTTTTCCGGCAAACGCTACACGGCGCGTGCACGTGCGGCGCTGCTGGAGGCGTTGCTGATCGCTGGCCACGCGCCGCTAGCGTTCGATGCTGCGAGTGTGCCGACATGTTGCGCACACCTCCTGAAAAGAGGCGCACTGCTGGTTTCAGACGGCAGAGAAAGCGGCGTGACTGCCATTCGTAAAACACGTTGCGCCTGTGCGCCTGTGCGCCAATCTTTCCGGGAAATACTGCAACCATGACGCTGTATGGGCGTGTTCTCATGCTCATCCTTATTCTGGCAGCCTGCGGTCAACCCGAAGCTGTGCCGTTGACGCCAGCCCCTGAGCCGGCCGCGCTACCTGCCGCCGCGTTAGCGCCGCTTCCTTCGCCGACCGTCGCGCCGACAGCGACTCCATCCCCCACGCCCACGCCTGTGCCAGAACCGCTGACCGTATGGGCCGCTGGCGACGAAGCGCGCCGCGATGCCCTCACACTGCTGTTAGCTGATGCTGCCGCTGCAGCAGGCGTGCCGATCCGCATCCGTAGCAGCACTCCCGACGCCATGATCGCTCGCCTGCGCGTCGATCAGATCGACGGGCGACCACCGCCAGACGTCATCTGGGGCGATGGCAACGACCTGGCGATTCTACGCACGATGGGGCTGATTCAGGCAGTGCGTCCGACGCCTCCCGATGACACGCTATCCGCCGTTATTACCGGCGCGACCGCTGATGATCGACAGTGGGGCGCACCGGTCGGCGCACGGGGGTTCATGCTGCTGCTCTACAACAGGAAGCTTGTGGAGAATCCGCCGCATACCGTCGATGCGCTGATCGCTACTGCGCGCGCCAATACCGGCAGCGGAAGGGTCGGACTGGTGGCCGGATGGACCGAGGCGCGCTGGTTTGCACTCTGGCTTGACATAACAGGAGGAGCATTGCTTGATGCCAACGGGATGCCCGCCCTCGACGCTCAGCCAGTTGTCGCTGCGCTTGAACTGCTGCGCACTGTGCGACGATTCGGACCAACGCTCCCCTCAACCTACGACGAAGGCGCACAATTGTTTCGGCGCGGCAAAGCGGCGCTGGCGATCGATGGCGATTGGGCGCTGGACAGCTACCGTGGATTGACCGATACCCTCGAGTTGGGGATTGCGCCGCTGCCGCTGACGAATCGCGGCACACCGGCGACCGCGCCGCTCACTGGCGTCTACCTGATGTACGGCGTTGCGCTCGAAGGTCAACGGCTGGCGCAGGCGGAAGCGCTGGCGGCGACCCTGCGCGAACCGGCGTGGCAATCGCGCATTGCGCGTGATCTCGGTATGCTCCCGGCATCTATCGCCGCGCTGAACGACCCCGCAGTCACCGACGATCCGGCTTTGGCGGCGGCCGCCGCGTATGCTAGCCGCGCGCCGGGCATCCCGCCGACCCGCTCCGTCCGTTGCGCCTGGGATGCCATCGAGGTTGACCTGCCGCCATTTCTGCTTGGCAGGCGCACTACCGCAGAAACTGCCGCTTCGATGCAACGGCGAGCGATGGAGTGTGCACAGCCTTAAGCGGTCACCGGAGCAATCTGCGTCTTAGCATACAGTTAAACGGGTCAGAACCGCAGGAACGGCCCAGTGCAATGCGGGAAAGCGTAAGGGCGGATCTGAGACTTGCCCTTATGCTGTTCAGGCAGAGGAGACGCTGGCCACGCTCTCGGAACGCAGCACATCCGGCGCCGTCCGGTCGTCAGGCCTTCGATGCGAATATCGACCCTGCCGTTCGACACCATCTCGATGCCGGTGTGCGTCGCCTGGATGAGCACACGCCGCTCGCCAATGCGCAGATTTGGCTTCGTTGCGGAACCCGCTGCGCGCCAGTCCCGCGTGACGAGCGAATTGTCGCGGGGCCAGATGCTGCCATTCCAGGAACTCAGCGGATCGGCCTTTAAGCAAAAAAGCCTCTTTAACGAGGCTGGGGCGCACATAAAGTGGGGTGCCTGATGGGTCTCGAACCCACAACCTCCTGAGCCACAGTCAGGCGCTCTGCCATTGAGCTACAGGCACCGCTTCGGCTTTAGTATAGCATAGCGTCCAGAAGGCGTCAAACGGCGTTTACAGATCATGCTACAATCGACTCGCGTGTTCACCGACAGGAGGGTGATTGTGTCACAGCCTGCAACCTGCATTCACTGTGGCGCGCTGTTGAGCCGACCCGGTGCAAAGTTCTGTACGCGCTGCGGGAAACCGCAGGATACTCCCATCCCCACAGCGCTCGCATCATCTGCTGGTTCCTCAGCTACTCACGGAGGCGTCCCAGGAACATCAGCGCTATCAGGACAGGGAACACCGGTTGCCGCGCCTGGTAGCGCCCCTGCCACAACGATAATTGGCGCCGGGTCGCTCCAGG
This sequence comes from Roseiflexus sp., assembly GCA_025062325.1. GTDB lineage: Bacteria > Chloroflexota > Chloroflexia > Chloroflexales > Roseiflexaceae > Roseiflexus. The sequence goes on along the minus strand of JANXAL010000010.1, from coordinate 19,456 downwards.
GCGGATCGTCAGTCGCTGGACCAATGCTGATAGTTCAGGATGTGGGACGCACCTTTGAGGTCGCGCTCGGTCAACGGCCGCTCTCCATCGGGCGTGCACCCGATAACGATATTGTCATTACCTCGCGCTTTGTGTCTGGACGCCACGCGCGCATCGAGCCGCACGGCGTCGCGCACCGGATTGTTGATATTGGCAGCACCAACGGGTTGCTCTTCGAGGGGAAGCGTCTCCCTGCCAATGCGCCCCACGTGCTGGCGGACAGCGACGTATTGCGGATCGGCGACCCGGCGACCGGTAATTTCGTCACGCTGACCTATCGCAACCCGCAGGCGCCGAAGGTCCAGCGGGCAGCGGAGGTCGCACGCAGATACCGGCTTGATCCGACCGATCCGCAGATCACGATTGGACGCGAAGGATGCGAGATTCTGCTCGACAACCCGCAGGTATCGCGCAAGCACGCTGTTATTGACCGTGTAAACGGGAAGCATGTGTTGCGTGACATTGGGAGCACCAACGGCACGTTCGTTAACGGGCGACGCATTACCGAGCACACGCTGGTCAAAGGTGACATTATCCAGATCGGCGCGTTCAAACTGGTGTACACCGGCGAAAGCCTTGACCAGTACGATCAACGCGGTGCGCTGCGCATCGATGCGCGCAATCTGTGGCGTGAAGTCTCGCGCGGCGGCAAGACCCGGATGATCCTGAAGGATGTCTCGCTCTCGATTGCGCCGCGTGAATTTGTAGCGCTTGTCGGTGGCAGCGGCACCGGCAAAAGCACGCTCCTCAACGCTCTCTCCGGCTTCGTCCCGGCGACCCACGGGAGCGTCCTGGTCAATGGCGACGATTATTACCGCAACTTCGACGCCTACCGGTCCGTCCTTGGCTACGTCCCGCAGGACGACATTCTCCATCGCAGTTTGCCTGTTGAACGCGCCTTGGCATACGCTGCTGAACTGCGCCTGCCTGCCGATACAGCGCCATCGGAAATTCGCCAGCGCATTGATCGCGTACTCGAAGATGTCGAAATGACGCCGCACCGCGAGAAACTGATCGAGAATCTGTCGGGCGGACAGCGCAAACGGGTCAGCATCGGCGCCGAACTGCTGGCAGATCCGTCGCTCTTCTTCCTGGACGAACCTACCTCCGGTCTTGATCCCGGTCTCGAAAAAAAGATGATGTACACGCTGCGTCGCCTGGCGGACAGCGGACGAACGATTGTTCTAGTGACCCACGCAACTGCCAATATCAACGTCTGCGATCACGTTGCGTTTATGTCCGATGGGCGCATGGTCTTCTTTGGTCCGCCAGCCGAGGCGCTCAACTTCTTTGGCGTGTCGAGCGGCGATTTTGCCGACATCTACACCCGTATCGACGGATTGGCGGATCCTAACGATCCCGAACGATGGGCGATCGTGCAGCGCGACCTTCAGGCAGAGTATGCGGCATGGCAACATCATGTCCAGCAGACGTCGGGCAACAGTAAACCGACAGTTCCAACGCTTGCTGAGTTGTGGGAAATGAAGTTTCGCGTCTCACCGCAGTATGCCACGTATGTAGCCGGGCGACTGGCGGAAGCCCCAGCCGGACCGGTGTCGGGCAGCGCTGAGGGAGGCGGCGCGGCTAAGCGCCCTGGCGTCTCGTCATTGCGACAATTCAGCATCCTGGTGCGCCGGTATTTCGATCTGATCCTTCAGGATAAGCGAAATCTAGCGATCCTGCTTCTCCAAGCGCCGATCATCGGTTTGCTGTTGATGCTGGTCGCTAAGGCTGATGCGATCGTTGGCGAGAACGCCTTTGCCAACGAAGCCAAGAAGGTGCTGTTTATGCTGGCGACGGTTGGCGTCTGGTTCGGCATTATCAATGCTGCGCGCGAGATCGCTAAAGAAGCGCCGATCTATCGCCGTGAGCGTCTGGCAAATCTGCGCATTGCGCCGTATGTGCTGTCAAAGGTGGTAGTCCTGTTGCTGCTGGTCATTATCCAGAGCGCTGTGCTGCTGGCGCTGGTCGGTCTGAAGGTGCGGTTTCCTGCACAGGGGGTCATGCTGCCGATTCAACTGGAGTTGTTCATTACTGCCGTGCTGACGTCGCTGGCGGGGCTGGCTATGGGACTGGCCATCTCCGCGTTTGCGGCGACGCCGGATCGGGCGATTTCGCTGGTGCCGCTGGCGCTTATCCCGCAGATCATTTTTGCGGGGGTGATTTTTAGCCTTGGAGATGGCATCACCGTACAGCGCGTCCTCTCCTGGCTAACGATTAGCCGCTGGGCGATGGACGCCTACGGCACGTCGGTCAATATTAACGATCTGCCGCTACAACCAGGAATGCTGCGCCTGCCCAATCCGCCGGCGGAGTATACCTTTACGCCGACCCACCTGCTCTCGCGTTGGGGGATCCTCTTGGGCTACATGGTCGTTTGCCTGGCGCTGACTGCCTGGCAACTCTATCAGCGCGATCGTCAGAGGTAGGGGGTGGTTAGGGTTAGGATTATTGAGAATCTGGAGCGGTGCGCGTATGTCGGGGGCGCGTACTAATGAAGAAAATAGTTCGGTATTCCTGGGCGCTGCGGGCTAAAGCCCTGGCTGAGATCGTGAAAGCCCCCGTGGAGGCTTCTACGTCCTGAGCAAGGGTTTTAGCCCGCAGCGCAAAGGACGCGCGGCTCGGCAGCACGGGTTGAGCGGACTCATTCTGCTGGTGCGGATAACCAGTTTACATAAAAGGGCATACGGCGGTTTGCCTACTAGGAGCCTCGCTTGCGCTTCTTGATCAACGATACGGCAATCAGCGCAATAATGAGCGGCGCCCAGAACAGTCTGCGGCTGAAGAAAAATCCGATGGCGACCGCCAGGGCCGCTGCTGCAATTATTCGACGCGCAGCGATGTTGCGCAGAACAGTGAGCAACAGTCCGACGACGCCGATGGCGATCATAATGAATACCACGAATCGCGGCAGCGTGACCATTGCTACTGCGCCGGTGATCAACAGCAGCGGAATCATAAGGTCGTCGTACCACTCCGTCTGCGGCGGCGCTTGTGGTTGCGGCGCAGGCGCCGGAACTGGCGCCGAAGCGGGAGGACGTGCCGGCAATTGAACTGTCGGTCCGGTAGCAGGCGCCTGTTCAACGAACGGGTTGTTCATCGGCGCGCCGCATTCGATGCAAAAATGCGCATCAGCCGGAATACTGGCGTTGCAGCGTTGGCAGACAGCAGTTGTGTCAGTCATCGCGGGATCCCCTCCAGGCGCGCGACGCGCAGATGTGTTCTGAACCCTGTCTCTTGCTATAATACGCTCCCGGATTGGATAAAGTTGCGAGCGTTCTCTTTTGTGAGTTCTCATGACTATCTCGAACAAACGCTTTCGTCAGCAGATCATCGAGGCGGTGCAGGCAGGCGAGCCGGTTGCGCCGCGCTGTTCACATGCGCCGCCGCTGGGACAGTGCGGCGGATGTGTGTTTCAGGATCGCGCCTATCCAGCCCAGGTAGCAGCGAAACGTGCAGCGCTCCGCAGCCTCTGGAGCAATGATCTGCCGGACAGCCTCAACGATGCGCTCGATGTCGTCGCCTCGCCGAACCCGTTTGCCTACCGCACGCGCATGGATTTTGTCGCAAGCAAGGAACGCTTTGGTCTGCGACGCAGCGGCAGATTCAACTATATCGTTGATCTGCGTGAGTGTCATCTTATGCCAGCGCATGCCTTCGCCGCTGCGCGCTTCATCTACGAGCATGCCGTGGCGTTAGGGTTGCCTGACTATGATTTGCGAACTCACACCGGCTTTCTGCGGTATGTTGTTGTACGGCGCAGCCCTGACGATGAACTGTTGCTGGCGCTGGTCACCACCGCTCCTGAAGAGAAAGAGGTCGTCGCCGAAAAGGTGGAGCGCGTGGCGCTAGCAGCGCTTAAACTTCCAGGTGTGCTTAGTGTCCACTGGCTGATCAACGCGACTCGCACCGACGTGTCGTTTGGCGAATCGGCGTATCACTGGGGTCGTGCCACGTTGCCAATGCGCGTTGGCGCACACACGCTCGAAATCGGTCCGAATTCCTTCTTCCAGAACAACGTCTGGTTGTTGATGCCGCTGCTTGATGCTGTGCGCAACGCCGTCGCCGCAGGCGGACACGCCGGCGTCATTGCTGATTTGTACAGCGGAGTTGGCACAATCGCGCTCCATGTCGCCGATTGTGCAGATCGGATTGTCTGCGTTGAGTTGGTTGGCGAGAGTGCGCGTCTGGCGCGTGACAACAGCGCACGCGCCGGGCACGATCATATTATTGTGGTCGAATCGAATGTTGTCGATGCGCTTCGCGCGCAGGCAATCGGCGCATTTGATGTGGTAGTCGCCGATCCGCCGCGCACCGGCCTGGGTCCTGAGGTCTGCCGCGAGCTGCTGCGGTTGCGCCCGCGTCGGATCGTGTACGTCTCGTGCAACCCGCTGACGCAACGTGACGACATCCACGCGCTGCTATCGGGGTATCGACTGGCATCGTTGCAGGGCTATGACATGTTTCCGCAAACGCCGCATCTGGAGTCGCTGGCGGTGCTTGATATTAAGGGGTAAGGGGTAGGGGTTATGTGCACCGCTGCGCTGTCAGCGAATGGGGAAGCGGATAAGCGAATGAAGCGGTCAGCGAATGGGGAAGCGAATAAGCGAATGGAAACGAATGAGCGCATGCACGCCTCTTGCCCCAAGCCTCTTGCCTATGCCTCTTTCGCCCGTCAGCGAACGGGGGAGCGGATCAGCGAAGAGACACGCACGAGCGTATGCGCGCCTCTTGCCTGGCGCCTCTTGTCTCTTGCCTGGCACCTCTTACCTTCTGCCTCTCATCTCGTGTCGCTGGCCTCGCTCCTCTCACCGCGTCCGCAACTCTAGGCGTCTCTGGCGCGTAATACCTGAGAGGGCAATAGTTGCCGTTTCCGCGCAGGTGTGCTACCCTACCAGGGAAACGCTTGTGATGCCTGGTGCGCACGTCACAGGTCTGCATATGACCAATGTCCAGCAGATTCTTTGCCCTAAATGCCACAAGCCGAATCTCCGGCGCGCCCGGTTCTGTCAGCATTGTGGTCACGATGTCATCCTGAACAACGCTGGTCCACGCTATTACATCACGCGCGTGATTAAGGAAGGCGGGCAGGGGGCGGTTTTCGAGGCGATTGATGATAATGGTCGCATCTATGCAATCAAGCAGATGCTGGACCGCTTCACTGACCCGCGTGAACGTGACGAGGCAGTAGCGCGCTTCGAGGCGGAGGCAAAGATCCTGGAGCAACTGCGGCATCCGCGCATCCCTCGCGTCTACGCCGACTTTAAAGACGAGGGGTGTCACTATTTGGCGATGGACTTCGTGCACGGGTCTGATCTAGAAGACATCATTCGGCGTGAACGGTTCATCCCTGAAGAGCGCGCGTTGCGGTGGGCGGATCAGATCTGCGACGTGCTGGAATATCTCCATCGGCAGAACCCGCCGATTATCTTCCGCGACATCAAGCCCTCGAATATCATGATCGAGCCGGACGACAATGTGAAATTGATTGACTTCGGCATTGCGAAGGTGTTTCAGCCGTTGCAGCGCGGCACACAGATCGGCACCCCCGGCTACGCCCCGCCTGAGCAGTATCAGGGCATTGCCACGCCTGAGTCGGATATCTTTTCGCTTGGCGCGACCCTGCATCATATGCTCACCGGACGCGACCCGCGCGATGAGCCGCCCTTTTCATTCCCGCCGGTCTACGCTTTGCGCCCGAACGTCTCCAAGCGCACGTCTGATGCAATTATGAAGGCGTTGAAGATGAAGCCGGAGGAACGCTACCGGAGTGTGGCGGAGTTTCGCCGAGCGCTCTTGCCTGACCATGCGCCCGCACAGGTGCGCGTCGTCCCGGCGACTCAAGCGCTCCCGACATCAGCCCAGGTCGCTGCGCCAGCCGCACCTCAACCAGTTTCGTCATCAACTCCTCCTGCCGCGCCTCAATCCGCAGCGCCGCCGACCATTCGAGCGCCCCAGGCGGCGCCATCGTCCGCTCCGGCGACTGCGCCCGTGCAGAAACCGGGAGCGCCTCCAAAAGCGCGCCGATCTTCAAGGCTTGGTACGGCGCTTTTCATCTTTGTGGTCATCGCACTGCTGGCGGCGACCGTGGCGCTGGCATTTCCTGATCTTGCTGCGCGCGCCATACAGAGTATTCCGGCGTTGGCGACACCGACGCCGCAGCGCCTGATCCAGCAACAGTTTACGGTTGAAAATATTGAAGTGGTTGTTCAACATGGCAGCGATGTCGAGCAGGCGTTCGTCCTTGCATATACGCGCGCTGTTCAGGAACGGTTTGGACCGCAGGCGCGAATCAATACTAGCGTGCCGCTCTCATATGTCGGTGGTGAACCGCAGAAGATCGCCGAAGATGCAAGCGGAGTCAAGTATCGCGCCTCAATCACCGGGTTTATTCTCGTGCCAGCCACGCCGTAGCCGCGCCAGAGTTCACAGGCAGGTCGCGGAACACCCGGAGGCGGGCGGATTGCAGGTCTGGAGAACGCTCAATGCTTGCGTTCAACAATGTTGATGGCAATGGCAGCAACTATTGCCGCAATCAGCACCGCAATCAGCGCGATTGTCGCGACGCTCCAGCCAGTCTGCCACGCATGCACGAAGAGTGCGCTCAATGCAACGATGACGATGCCAATACACCCGCGCGTCACGCGTCGTTCAGGTTGATCAGACATGAGATTTATTAAATAAATCGTCAACGATACGCTCTTCTATGATACAGGAAAACCAGGGGGTGGGTTATGGGTTTTCTTGATGAACTGAGCCGAAAAATTGCCGAGGGGGTTGATCGCGCCCGCTTCGAGGCGGAGAAGTTTCAGCGGGTGACTGCCATTCAGGGTGAGATCAGTCATCTTCGCCGTCAGCTTGATGCCAAGCGACTGGAGTGCGGCGATCGAGCAATCGAACTGCTCAAGGCTGGCGCGATTCAGTCGCCGACGCTAGCGGCGCTGCTGCGCGAGATTGAAGCGTTACAGGCACGTCTGACATTGAAAGAAGAGGAGCTACGCCACGTCCAGGGATTAGCATTTACTGAGCCGACCTCCGCTCCCCGGACTCAGCACGTCCCCGTGAGTGTCGAGCCGCCACGTTCGCTACCACCCACACCGCCACCGCCACAACCGGTTGCGGGCGGCAAGACTTGCGCCTCGTGCGGTTTTCAGATGCCGCAGACCGCCGTGTTTTGCCCGAACTGCGGCCTGCGGGCGGGGTAAAGCGGTCAATCAGCGCGACATCGTGTGCGTTTCACTGTCGGGCAACCAGTGGATCGTCACATTATCGCGGTTATCACGCGCGTTCCATTCATCATCGAGTTCGTCGTCTTCGTCCTCCTCTCGACGGATGACGATTGGACCTTCGTTGTATACCCAGGCAATCAGATCGTCAATCGAGTACCATCCTGCGCGATAGGACTCCTGGTCGACCGGATTAAGCCAGAATTTGATCTCGCCATCCATCCACTGCCAGCGTTCGAGCGAGCGCCATTCGCGGTGATGCTCGGCGAGCACGGCTTTCGTTTCTTCGAAGAGACGCAGCAACTCCGGCAGCGTCAATCCCTTGGTGCGCCGCTTCCGCAAAATACGGCGATTGATCGCATCGCGCAGACGTTCGAGTTCCGAAACGTCCAGCGCGTCCAGGTCGATATCGATGGGCATTCCCATAGCCGATGCGTCCTTTCCAGGAGCGGTCGCGCCTGTGCGCGATTGTCAGTGTACGCACCGTTGCGAGACGACATCCGCCCTTATGGGTCGTGGTAGAGCCAGTACCACGACAGGTGATATGCCACTGACATGCAGGTCGCTTCTCGGCGAACCCGTTTCCATGATAGCAGGGATCATGGCCCCTGGTGTGAACAATCTTGTGACAGTCTATTCACAATTCGATGATATTCTGCAATAAAATATCTCTCTCCATGGTACGTTGCGTCGGGAAGGCATGGATGATAGAGACGCTGTAGTGCTGACGCACCCTCAGAAAAGCGCTCCCCTCTGCAAACCAAAGCTATCCAAGGGTCGTCGCCCATGGAGCAGGCGGTCCTACCGTTGGCCGGAAGAGCGCCTCAACTGTTGCCGCGCTTCATGTGCAGCAGGCACTTCACTTGCTCCGGTCATCGCTTGGACTCCTCGTGGCGGTCACGGTCATGTGAATGTCAAATAGGTACAGATCGCACTGATCACACGGGGGTGCGATCTTGTACGCCATCGGTGTTCGAGCCTCGTAGCTTTCTGAAATATTGTGAGTAGTAGGGACGACCGGGCAAGTTGCAGGACAATCACGCCTGCTGATGCAGTGTCGCCACCCTTGCGCGCTAGTGGCTAAGCAACGCGCGTTGTAGATAACTAGCGGACCGCATATATGCTGGCGAATGCCAGGGCTATACCGGATATGGAGGCGACGACCGGATTCGAACCGGTGAATGGGGGTTTTGCAGACCCCTGCCTTACCACTTGGCTACGTCGCCATCTGCTTCGATTCTAGCATAGCCAGCGATTCATGTCAAAGGGGCGTGACGTCAGGCCTCGTGGGTCTCATTGCACATCCCCGCCAGCAGCGTGCGTTCGACTGGCGACAGGTTGTGCCACGTGCGCGCCATCCAGGTTACTGCCTCGAGAAATGCCTGTGCACGGTCGGTATCGGGGCAGACGCTCCGGAGCAAGCGCCAGAACGCGGGTGAATGGTTAGGATGCACCGCGTGGGCGATCTCGTGGGCTACAACTGCCTCGAGCACCCAGCGCGGCATGTGCCGCAGTACCGCATGCAGGCGTATGGTGCGCGTCGCAACGCTGTAGCTGCCCCAGCGCCCTTCGGTCAACGCAAACTCAGCGTGGGCAACGAGCGGCGGTTCGGGAAAGCGAGCGGCGACCCGCTGCACTAGCGCTAGAGCATCTTCCTCGCAGTTGACCTGCTGCTTGTGGATGCGCCGAATCAAGCGGCGCGCCAGAGTCGAGATTGCGTTCTCGAGGTCTGCGTCATTGACCAGATAGGGTGCGCTAACGGAGAGGGTTGTAGCGCGCAAGCGGGCGTTGATATGTTTGACCGCTTTGCGCGTAACGATGACCGTTAGGGTCACACCGTCGATGGTAATCACACGCTGATCCGCCATAACTATGCCACCTGCACAGCGCGGGGATGTTCTGTAGCAACGCCAACCTCTAACCAGACGAAAAGAACAGCGCCGACCAGGCGGAGCGCCGCGCTGGTCAGCAGCGCTGGCGTGTAGCCGAAGAGATCCGCGAACAGTGTGCCGACCAGCGGCGCTGCCAGGGTTGCGATATGGGTCGTCAACTGGTAGAGTGCGATGTACGACGCCGTTCGCTCGGGCAATGTTGTCGCCAGCGAAATGTCGAACAGCACCAAATTCAATCCCGCACCGAAGATGCCAGCCAGCGCCGCGTAGACGACCAGCGGCTCGACCCGTGGCGTTAGCGCCGTTAGCAGCGGGTAGAGCGCCAGTCCAAATGTGCAAATGCGCAACACCAGCACATTTCCCTTGCGCCGGGTAAGCGCCGTCCAGATGAAGTAAGCGATCAGCAGCACGCCGTTATTGGTCATGTTGATCAGTCCGATCCAGAAGTCCGAAGCGCTGAGCTGACGCACCCAGTAGAGCGGGAAGAGGGGCAGCGCCATCATCATGCCCAAGTTAAACACAAATGCGCTAATAACGAATCGGCTGAACGGTGTCGATTCGCGTAACACAGACAGCACATCGGTGAGGTATTCTCCCAGAGACTGCTGTGCGACTTCCTTCCGGGATAGCGGATTGTCGGGAATGGTCAGGCGGCGCGAAAAGACAAAACTGAGCGCTCCCCCTACAAATGAAGCCATAAAGACAATCTGATAGTTCAGCGGAAATGTAACATGGTCGAGAAATGCACCAATCGCCGCTACCGTGATCGCTGTTGTGGCGCCGAGGATCGACCAGCGCCGACTCATCAGATATTGGCGCTGACGTGGCCCCGCCACTGCGCCCATGACAACGGTGAATGTGATATTGACAATTGCCTGCGGGATCGTAACCAGCGCCCAGATAACGATGATTGCATAGGCGGTCATCTCCGGACTCAGGAAGAAGGGGATCAGCCCTATCAGTACGAACGATCCTTGCACAATTGCGCGGGGCCAGGAATACCATGGGGCCATGTTGCGCTGTCGCTCAAGAAAGCGTCCCAGCGGGATCGACAGGATCATTCCGGTGAGCGCTGGGAGCGATGTGAGCAGACCAACCAGGAAGGGAGAGGCGCCAAGGCGGGTCAGGAAGACGCCGAGGAAAGTCGAAACGCCAGTGACAATGCCGACGCCAATGCCATCGATCAGGACGCTCCGTACATTTTGTTTATGGATGTCTGCCGGCCGAGAATGTCGGTCACGCTGGGATAGGACGGGCATGGCGACCACGACTGATCAAGGAGCGGTTTGAGGGTGGTATTATATCATCGTTGAGGCGAGAGGTGCGAGGCGAGAGGTGCGAGGCGCGGAACGGTTGGGGGAAGGCGAAACCGTTGAACGTTGAATGTGAGAGGCTGCGAGGAGGAGGCGTCGTCCTGGTTGATCGGCAGATAGATAGAAAGGGCGAAGGTCCATGTTTACGCATCGTGTCGCGCGCGGGTATCTCGTGTTGATTGCCGGTCTGATCGCATTCTTTGGTCGCCGGTTGCTGGCAGGTGATGCGCTTTGGCCCCCAGGGCTAATGCACGCTGAGATTCTCAGCGAAACAGAGATGTGGATTGTGATTTCGACCGCGCTGCTGATCGGTCCGGCGGTGGCGCTTGGTCGTTTACGCGCTATCCTGATTGCGTTGCCCTTTTCGCTGCCGCCGATCATGCTCTACGTCACGTTCTATCCGCTGTTAATCGTTTTTCTGTTGCTTGCGATGGTTCCCTGGCTAGTGCATGCCGCGTTGAGCGCCTGGATGCCTGAACGACAGCAGGGCATCTAAGCTTGAGCGATGAAGCGATAAGGCGCCGCTATCTTGTCAGCATCGCTTCCTCCCGTCGTTCTGTGCTGTTGCGCGCGACCAGCACTGCCATTGCGCATGCTGCCAGAACGCTCTGCGGATTGCCACTCGGTTCAGGGAGCGCCACCGGCACGCGCCCGCCGACGATGATACCGGCGGATTGTGCGTGCGCCAGGCGATCCAGTTGCTGCACCAGCATCGTGCCAGCTTCCAGGTCCGGTGCGACGAGAATGTCCGCCTGACCGGCGACTGGCGAGGTCAGTTTCGCCCGGCGCGCTGCTTCGGGCGAGACGGCGTTCTCGAAGGTGAGCGGTCCATCCACAATCCCGCCGACAATCTGCCGGCGGTCAACCATCTTGCACAACGCTGCCGCATCGAGCGTCGAGCGCAGTTTTGGACTGATCGTCTCGACAGCGGCAAGAATGGCGACTTTCGGTTGTTCGATGCCGAGCGCCAGCGCCAAGTCGATAGCGTTCTGCACAATCGCTCGCTTCTCTTCCAGGGTCGGGTTCGTATTCATACCCGCGTCGGTGATAAAGAGGAGGCGCGGGTAGTTGGGCACGTCCATGGCGTAGACATGGCTCATGCGCCGGTGGTCGGCGATGCCGGTATCATGGGCAACCAATTCATGCAAAAGTCCGTAGTAGCGTACGCCAGGATCAACGATGGTTTCCACCTCTCCGGCGCGCGCCATTGCGACCGCACGCGCCGCTGCAGCGCGGCCATCGATCGTCGGTTCGAGGCGGAAGGCGTCGAGGTTGATGCCGAGCGTTTCCGCCACCCGACGCAGCGGCGCTTCGGGTCCGACAATGATCGGATCGATCAGGTTTGCCTGAGTGGCTTCAACGATGCCGTGGAGCGCAATCGGCTCAGAGGGGAACACAACTGCGGCGCGCACTGGTCCAAGGGTTGAGGCGCGCCTGATGATCGCCTCGTAGTTGGCGCCGGGTTTATGCAGCAACACTTCGGGCAGACTGACGCGCGGACGTTTGACTTTCTCGGCAGGCGCGAGCACCTCGGCGTTCCCGCTGATAACGACTTCGCCATTCTGATTGGTGCACTGACAGTCGAGCGTCACCCGGCGCTTCTCCGGGTCTTTCGCAGTGACTGTCACGGTTACCGTGATGGTATCGCCGACGGCGACTGGACGGCGGAAGCGCAGAGTCTGGCTGAGATAGATAGTGCCGGGACCGGGGAGCATCGTGCCGAGAACGGTCGAGATCAGCGCTCCGCCCCACATTCCGTGGGCAATGATCTTGTGGAAAATGTCGCTGCGGGCATACTCCTCATCGAGATGCGCAGGATTGACATCGCCGGACATCACTGCAAACAACTCGATGTCGGATTTGGTCAGGGTGCGGGTCAGCGATGCGCAATCGCCAATCCTGATCTCGTCGAAGGTGCGATTTTCGATGTATTCCGTCATTGGAACGCCTCCCCTCGCCCTATTCTCAGCATACGCCTGGGAGTTACAACGCGCTGCGTCAGGGAGACGATACGGGTGCAAATTTAGTTGATTGTCACAGAATTGTTATCAAATCGTATGAATACTTTGTCTGTTTCAATGAGAGAGATGGTGTATAATGCGCACGGAAACGGGGAACATTGCGCAGCGCTTTCATGACACGTCTTCGCCGCTTCTTCATTGCTATTGTCCTGCTCTATGCGCTGACTCCGGCTATTCCTGCAGCGGCATGGCAGGAGCCGTTTCCTGGTCTCCCTGGCAACCGCACGGCTGATGAAGTCTCCTTAGAAACGTCGGCAACATCGGAAGCGGACATCGGCATTCAGGCGACGCACCGTGTGTATCTGCCGTTCATTGGCACACCTGTCCCTCCCAATCCCTTTGGTTTCGATGTGCGCACCTATGCACCAGATTCGGTGATACCGCTGGTGGTTGAGGCGAGTCCGCGCTGGTCACGCGCTGGTGATGTACTGTGGGCGCTGGTTGAGCCGGTGCGTGGCGGCGGGTATCGCTGGGAGGCGATTGCCGATGTTGAACGCAACGTGCGTCGCCTGCGCGCTGCAGGCATCGAGCCGACTCTGGTTGTGCAATGGTCGCCTTCGTGGGCGCAGAGCATCCCGGGGAAGCTCTGTAGTGCACCGCGCCCGGACGCAATTGCTGATTTTGCCGCATTTATGCGTGCCGCAGCGCAGCGCTTCTCCGGCGGCGATCTGCGGGTCGACTACTGGGAGATTTGGAATGAGCCTGATTTTCGACCGGACGAAGTGATCGGCAACGAGGGATTTGGGTGCTGGGCAACCTACGAGGCGCCATATTATGGCGGTGACTACTATGGTCAGGTGCTGCGCGCAGTATATCCGGCGGTCAAAGCAGGCAATCCGAATGCTCAGGTGTGGGGCGGCGCATTGATGCATCGCTGGCCCGACGACACGGACACACTGGGGTTTGTGCGCGGTATGCTGGCGGCCGGTGCGGCCAACTCATTCGATGCGCTTAGTTTCCATGCCTATGGTGAATGGGGGGCTGGCGATCGCCTGTTGTTCAAGTACTGGCGATTGCGACGCCTGCTCGATGATCACGGGCTGCGTGCAAAACCGATGGTGGCGACTGAAATTGCGGCAACATGCACCGCGCCGTCAAACTGTCCTCCTAATTTCTTACGCCGCCAGGCGAACTATGCCGCACGGATCTACGCGCAGGCGATTGCACTCAACCTGCTGGGCGCCTTCTGGTATCCGGTATCATTCCGTGGTGAGGGCTTCCTGCATAGCCACCTGATCGACGAAACAGATGACGGACTAGCGCCTCGCCCGTCGTTCTACGCCTTTCGCAACTCGGCGCGGTTGCTCTCAGGGGCGCACTATGTTGGTCCGCCGCTAGTCGAACCGGCGCCAGAGCAGATCAGTCGTGTGCAGGTGCTCACGTTTGAGAAGGGTCGGAATCGTCTGTATGTGCTCTGGGTGCCGCGCACCGACTTTCCAGTGCTGTACAATCTCCAGGTTCCGCCTGGCGTGACCGCCATCTGCACTGACCAGTTGAACCTCCCGACCCCAGCGACGTACTATTGCTCCGACGAGAACCGCGATGGCTTGATTCCGCGCGCAGTCAATGAATTGCCGCAGTATGTGGAATTTGTCACGCCGTAGCTGTTTCCATTCAACACGCCCTTGCAGGCGCCCACAACGAGCATCCTGCTTGCAGGGGCAGGTTTTTTGAAATGCAAGCATATTTTTCGGTCTCGACGTCTGATCTCTTCCTCACTCCCTCCGGCTCCTTTCCCTCACGAAGGTAGAGTTTTTGGGTGCGATGGAGGTTTGCTGCGGCCTGTCGCCCTTTGTTCCCTCATCCCCCGGCCCCCTTCTCCCACTAGGGGAGAAGGGGGAGAGGGTGTCCTGATGCCTGGAAACGGGCGATGCGATAAAACTTGTCACTTAAAAACCTTTGGTATTGGCAGGAGTAACCCATAACACTAGACTAGGGGCATCCGATGGCAAGCCTCCGCAGCGTGGCAGTGTGTGGATGCAAGCGATGGCTGACCATGCGGGATTGACGCTGCGCGCCCGCGGGCGGTGATCATGGCGCTCGACACACTTTCAACATTACCTTCGCGCGTGCAACCCCGGCATTGCGGCGCGATGCCCCTATGGACAACTCCTGTCAACTTTTATGCAACGTGCAATTGGCGACTTCAACTTGTCATTGCCGATAGCAGCGGCTTGCGGTGGAATGGGCGGCGACGTTGCGATGCAACGTGCAGCGACGTTGCGATGCGATGTGCAGCGACGTTGCGATGCAACGTGCAGCGACGTTGCGATGCAACGTGCAGCGACGTTGCGATGCGATGTGCAGCGACGTTGCGATGCGATGTGCAGCGACGTTGCGATGCGATGTGCAGCGACGTTGCGATGCGATGTGCAGCGACGTTGCGATGCGATGTGCAGCGACGTTGCGATGCAACGTCGCTACTACATTTGAACCTGCAACGCCCCTACACGTATCTACCTTCTCACCTGTAACCTTCCTCTCTTCAATCTCGCCGATCTTCCCGACGTCTCTGCCACTCCTGCTGCGCCTGTGCATACGCCGCCGGGGTTCCGATGTCGAGCAGGTAGCCTCGCAAAGGACGACCATACACCGGTGCGCCAGCGCGCAGTAACGCCGGAATAATGTCGTGACCGAAATCGCTGACGCCAGGCGGCGTCCAGGAGATAACGTCTGGTTCACAAACGTAGACGCCAGCATTTGCCGTATCACCACCATCCCAGACTGTCGGTTTTTCGACGAAGCGCGTCACCCGACCGGTTGCATCGATGTCAAGCATGCCCTGGGAGTGCGGCGTTTCGGTGCGTTTGAGCGCCAGAGTCATGACGGCGCCCTGCTGATGATGAAACCGAATCAGATCATCGAGGTCGATGTCGAGAAGCAAATCGCCGTAGATCACGAGAAACGTCTGATCGAAGAAACCAGGAAAGTTATGGAGTGCGCCCGCAGTGCCGCGCAGTTCTTCTTCGACTGCGTAGCGCAATCGCATTCCAAAACGGGAACCGTCTCCCAGTCCGCCGCGCACCACGTCCGGCAGGTGGTGAAGGTTGAGCGCCGCTTCGGTGACGCCATATCGTTTCAACCACTCCAGCGTCCATTCCAGGAGCGGGCGTCCGGCGACCGGTAGCATCGGTTTAGGGCATGTATCAGTGAGCGGGCGAAGGCGCGTTCCTGCGCCAGCTGCGAGGATGAGAGCTTTCATAGGGGTTAGGGGTTAAGGGTTAGACGGTGCGGTTTAGGGATTCTTTTGGTCTTCAACCCTCTGATCTCGCAACCTTCTAACCCTCGAACCTTCAACCTTCAACTTTACTAACCTTCGCTCTTCAGCGCTTCAACCTTCAAACCTTTTTCCTGCCCTATCTCATCTTTATTCTCCCCTTCCTAATTTTTCCGCACCTTGGTGAAGGTTCGATGAATCGCGCCTGCCGCGTTTTTTGCAAAATGTGGAACCGGTTCTCGTGCGCCAGTTTACGCAGCGATGGCTCATCGTCCACTAAGATGACGCTCAAGGCATTGGTTCGGAGGCCGCGCTCAATGTCGCCGACGGTGCGCACAACGCATATCTGCCCGGCGGATTGGATTTGATGCGGAAGAGAAGCGCCGTCGCGCCCAGTCCTGTTTGCAGTGCATGTGGATGTGGCAACGGGTCGGGGAGTCTGCCATCATCGGGGAGTACATCTGGAGAAGTAGGGAAGATGGCGAAGAATCCGCCGGCGAAACCGCCAGCTTGGGCACTTACCAGATCGAGGTGGCCATTGGCCGATGCGAAGAATGTGTCATCGTGCTCTGCAGTATAGAGACTGAATAGTGTATCATTATGACCATCGAAGATTGGGAGCGTTAGTATCACGCAATCGCGCTTTCTTGCTCCGTAACGTTCGGGGGGATTGCACCAATGATGCTGCGTACTGTGCCAATATCGGGCATAAACAATTATATGCTACGCTGGCGGGTGGCCAGGCAGCGAGAGATGAGCGGAGAATGCACTGGCGGTGACGGCGATGGCGTCGGTCCGGTGTGTGTTGCAGTAGTTGAAGGGATGATCCGCGCGCAGATGATCCGTTCGTACCTGGAAGATGCGGGAGTACCGGCGCATTTGATGGGTGAAGCTGTTGCCGGGATCTACGGTTTGCTTCAGGGTCCTCTCAGTATCGTGAAGGTGTACGTTCCAGCAGCGCTGGCAGACGAAGCGCGGGAACTGCTGACCGACCTCGATCTTGATGATGAGGATATATGGAAGGAGCCTTAGCCATACCGGCGCCTGCGTCATGACTGATGGCGCAGGCGCGAGACTGGGTCTAGAGCTGGCGCAGCATCGTCAGGCCTTGCGCAAAGAGGACGATCTGTACCAGGGCGAACCAGACCGACAGGATCGCTAGCACTATCCGTGCTATGCTAAACCAGACAGGCAGCGCTGCACGCAGCGCTGCTAGATCAGCTCTCAGATCGGTCACCAGCGCCTGGTAGCGATTGATCACCTGGCGCGCGTCACGGAAACTGGCGTTGATCTCCGCTACGCCATCGGCGACCGCCTCGGTGTTCGCGCCGATCTGACGGAGATTAGCGCTGGTGACGATCAACCGATCACGTGCGTCGATTAGAGAGGCGGGCAGAGGATCAAGGCTGTCGGATACCTGCTGGATTGCCTGGTTGAGCGGTATATCCGGATTATAGGTGTTGGCGTCGAGCAGCCCGATCCGGCTGATCGCCCCAAGCACAGCGTCGGCGACGCGGGCTGTTTCGCGCGCCGATGCCAGTGTTCGCTGCGTTGAGCGAATGGTGCGCGGGATTTCGACGCCGACTAGCGTACCGATACGGTTGATCGCTGGCAATGTATCGCTGAGAGCCTGCCTGGAACTTCGGACGGTCGTTTCGACAGCGTTGATCGTTTCGGTTGCGCTGGAAAGCGATGCATCGGCGACGGTCAATCCGTCGGCAGCAGCGATCAGCGCCTGGTCAAGATCTCCAGTGCGCCTGAGTAACGCCTCTTCCGCTGCACTGAGTGCTGGCAATCCGATGAATAGCCCTGCCAGGCTGATGATCAGTCCTGCAATCCCGGCGCTGATGAGCAACAGCCCGAGGGTTCGCTTGAAGAAACGTTTCATCACCCCTGACCTTATATTTTTTTACACAACATCGTTGCAGAAGCGGCGAAATTCGCAGACGGCGCATTGGCGGCGCGAGGCAGGCGGCGCGGGCATGCGTTCGCGGTCAACGGTTTCGCGGATGTCGGCGACTGCCGCGCGCACACGCTCCCGCAGCGCGGCGCTGATCGTCACTGCTTCGGCTTTGCGCTCCGGCATGTGGTAGATGAAGCCGCGTTTGACCGGGATGCCCCACGCTTCTTCGATCATAAGCGCGTAGGCGGTGAGTTGCAGTTTGACGTGTGGGGCGGCTTTGCCTTCGGTGCTTTTATATTCCACCACAATCGCCTCGGTTGCGTGGCGCCGGTCGGGAATGGCGATGACCAGATCGACGCGCCCGCGCAGCCCAAGCGCTTCTGAGCGCAACTGTACGTCGAAGAATCGTTCGCCCTGTTTCAGCCCGTAGGTGCGGAGCGAACGCCGCTCTTCGCGCCCGCTTTCTGCTCGGTGCTCTTCCATCCCGGCGATCATCAAGTTGGTCATTGGTCGGATGTCGGGCAGGCAGTGCTGGTAGTAGACGACGCGCGGGCAGTATGCCCACTGTCGCAGGTCGGTCACTTCAAAGGTTTCGTCAATCATCGCTTCCTCCCTGGTCGATGACGCGCCGCGCGTTCCAGATGTCGTCCGGGAAGGTGAAAAGCTGGATATTGCCAGCGTTGTTACCCAGTCGCCGCTTCACTTCGGTCATCAGTTCGCGCTGGTGGGTGCGGCTGAGGTTGCCGCTGAAGGCGCTGTACTGAATGCGCTGTAAGCCGTAGTCGAGACAGGCGTCGGCGATCTTCTGCCGCACCCGGTCGTCGGGGATGTCGTAGATCAGCAGGCAGCGCATGGCGTCACCACCCCATCACGAACGGTTCGTAGGTCGGGCGTTCGCCGCGCACGAAGGTGGCGATGTGGCGCGCCTGGCTCTGGAGAATGTGGCGCAGCGGCTGCCGTTTGCCTTCGTATGGCTCGGCGCTGTCCATTCGCTTGAGGATTGTCTCGGCGATGCGCTTGCGCGTGTCGTCATCAAGCAAGCCGTCGTCGCGCTGAACGATCTCGAACTGGCGGTTGACCAGCCCGATCAGGGTGCGGTCGACGACTGCCTGGCGAAACTCTTCGATCAGGTCGAGCGTCAGGCTCGGTTTGCCCGGTCGGTCGGCGTGCAGGAAGCCAGCGTTGGGGTCCAGCCCGGCGAGGATCAGGGCGGTGCGCACCTGCGACTGGAGGACGCCATAGCCGTAGTTGAGCGCTTGGTTGAAGCGGTCGCGCGCGCCACGCGTTTCGCGTCCAGGCCAGCCGAGGTCGTCGGGGATGATGCGTGCGACGGCTGCCCAGTAGCGCGCGCTGGCAACCCCCTCGAGACCCATCAGCGCGGCGCGGGTTTCGTCGGTGAGGACGCCGCGCACGGCGCGCAGCGGCGGGAGGGCGTCGAGGATTTCGGTCGCAGCGCGCATCAGGTCAGTGTACAGGTCCGGGTCGCTCTCTTTGCGATACTTGGCAGCGTAGCGCAGCATGTTCGCCTGGCTCTGGATTTTGCCGCTGGCGAACGCCTGCGCCAGAAGCAGCCCGCGCTCGTCGTCGCCAGCGCGCAACTGTGCGCGGCGGGTGAGCGCCATACCGGTGATGCCGCTGTGCATCAGGGTGCCGTAGTCGCCGCCGTGATCGCCATTGAGGAAGTGAATGGGAATGCCCTCCTCGGCGCAGGCGCGCACTACGTCGCTGCTCAGACCAACGCCATCGCTGCAAATCAGGATCTGCTCCAGGTGCATGATCGGCACTTCCGCCAGGCGTTCTTTCTCTTTCATGATGCGAATGCGCCCCTGGTGCTTCGAGATGAAG
>JANXAL010000112.1 GCA_025062325.1 Roseiflexus sp. | reverse complement strand
GCGTCGAGTGGAATGTCGATATTGGCGATCCGTCGCAGCATACGGTAGAACAGCGCATATGCCATGCGCAGCAGCACGTTCTCTTTCCGATTCGCGCGCACTGCATACACCACATCATATCCTTCGCGCCAGCGCGCAATGAACTGCGGCAACACCTCTGGCGGATCCTGAAGATCGGAGTCCATGACGATCACGCCGTCGCCGCGTGCGTGATCCAGCCCGGCGCTGATCGCAATCTGGTGCCCAAAGTTGCGCGCAAGCTCAACAACCACGACCCGCGGATCGCTCGCAGCCAGCGCCAGCAGAATATCCCGGCTGCCGTCCCGACTCCCATCATCGACAAACACCAGCTCATACGACTGCCCTTCAGCCTCCAGCACGCGAGTCAGGCGCTCGTAGAGCGCTGGCAGGTTCTCGCGCTCATTGAAGACCGGCATAACTACCGAGAGGTGCGGGCGCGGCCTCGGGATCGTGACAACGCCGTTGTTGGAATGATCGGCGATCAACCCCGCCAGACGGCGGCAGAACGCCAGCGCCGCCTGCGGATCATCAGTGGGAATGGCGGACGTCAGCCTCGCAGCCGCATCACGCCGGTTTATTGTCGATCCGCCATGGAAACTGTGCTCACCCATTTCCCATCCCAGTCAGGTCAGTCAGAAGAGACGGTACACTGCACCTCCCAACTCTGCACCGTCTCAATCCTGCACCATCTCAACCTGACGATCGCCACTACCAGTATATGGCGATGTCAGGGTACTTGATTGATCGACATAGAGTCAAATCGATAATAAGGTCGAAATAGTTCGGAATGGGAGGGTTGCAGGTCGCAGGCAGAAACGCTGAATGCAGGTTGTAAGGGGGAGGAGCGCAAGGCAAGAGGCAAGGTGCGAGGGGCGCGAGGTGAGAGATGAGAGCCGAGAGGTAAGAGGTAAGAAGTGAGAGGCAAGGGGCAAGAGGCGAGAGGGTGAAGAGGGTGAGCAGGTTGCAGGTGGAAGATGTGAAGGCGGCGCGTTGAGCGTTGAAAGTTGAACGTTGAACGCGCCAACCCCTAACTCCTAACCCCTAAATACGCCTGCTCCACGATCGGCGCCAGCGCGTCCCAGGCGTAACGCAGGGCTGCCTGACGCGCTCCGATGCTCAGGCGTCGCCGCAGATCGGCATCGCTGAGTAGAAGAATCGCCGATTCCGCCAGCGCTCCAGCGTTGCCCGGCGGAATGAGCCAGCCGCTCACGCCGTGCTCTAGATACTCGGCAGCCTGCCCGACGCGGGTGGCGACAATCGGCAGACCAGCGCCCATCAACTCAAGCAGTTTCGCCAAACCGCGCGCGCGGTTGATCAGCGTATCCCGCATAGGCATCAGCGCGACATCGGCAGATGCCAGCGTTGCCGGAATCTGTTCCGACGCCAGCCAGCCGCGATACTCAACGGCATGCGCAAGACCGGCGCGCTCAGCCAGGCGCAGTAGCATGTGTTCCTCACCGCGCTCACCCTTGCCCGCCACAATCAGGCGTGCGTCCGAGCGCCGGATCGTGATCCCGACCAGCGCCGCCACAATCTCGCGCACATCGAGTTCCCAGAATCGGGTGTAGAGGAGGAGGTTGGATGCCGCAGATCGAGGGTGGAAGGTTGACGGTTGGCCATTGAGGGCCACAGGTTCGACGCCGTTGGGGAGATAGAAGACGCGATTGGATGGAATGCCAAGGCTCCACATGAGGGTCTCGAGTGCGCGACTGGCGACCGTCACCGCATCTGCGCGACGTGGCAGATCGCGCTCCTGCCAGGCGAACAAGCGCTTCGCTAACGGAGGATACGGCAGCAGATCATTCCAACCGCCGGGGCCTTCCCAATCATCGGTATCTACCACTAATGGCGTCGCCGGACGAACGGTGCGCATAAGCAGAGCAGCAAGACCGCTATACCCCTTAGGTTTGAACAGATGCAGAATATCTGGAGACTGACGCAGCGTCTCGCGCAGCAGCGCGAGCGTCTGCTGCGCTACACCTGCAGCGCCCGGAAGCGACGGCGCCGCCGTATGGATTACCGGCACGCTGCCATAGACCATGCACGTCGCAGCGTCCTCCGGGTTATGCACTGGCGGCGCAACTATCACGACCTTGTGCCCGCGCCGCGTCAGCGCCTGCGCCAGCGGCAACATGCGCGCCGCCAGCGTGCCCTTGGGACGGATGCCAAACGGAGCGAGCATGACGATTCGCATACCAGGTCACGCCTCACTGCCTGACGAGACATTTCACGTGCTGACGGATTATAGCCTGAGAACCAGGGGTTAGGGGGGTTGAGGGTTGGGGGTTAAGGGTTAGGGGTTAGCGCGTTCAACGTTCAACTTTCAACGCTCAATGCGCCACCTTCACACCTTCCTCCTGCAACCCGCTCACCCTCTTCACCCCCTCGCCGCGCGCCTCTCATTCCTCCCACAAAGGCGCCAAGGCACAGAGATGATCAAAACTGCTCCTTGCGCGTCACCTGTCCCTCAGCACCCATCACTCGCCTCTCGTCCCTCGCCTTGCACCTTGCAACGCCTGAGCCCTCGGAACCTCTCGACGCCTACGAACTAATATCATACGACATAGTCTCATACGAAGAAACCACGTGAACGCTGTTGACGATCCCGATCCCTTCGTGTACAATGATGCAAGCCATCAACCGATGGCGCGTTCTAACCAATCCTTTACTCCTGAGACCCGTAAGGAGCCGGGCAATGCCTGACGAGCGTGGCAGCGCAGATGAACTTGAGGTGCGATACTACCCTAATCTGATTGGCCGCCTGTATCTCATCAGCCTCGAGGACGTCATGGGGCGAAATGGCGTCAATGCGCTGTTGAACCTGGCCGGAACCCGGCATCTGGTCAATAATTACCCGCCGAACAACCTCAAACGAGAATTTCCGTTCTCGGATTTGTCGGCGATCTCCAAAGCTACGGAGACGATGTACGGGCCGCGCGGCGCTCGCGGTATGGAACTGCGCGCCGGACGCTATGCGTTCAACCTGGGGCTGAAAGAATTCGGTCCGCTCCTCGGCATGGCAGATCTAGCGCTGAAACTCATGCCGATGACGATGAAAATGAAAATCGTTCTCAATGCGACCGCGCAGACATTTGATCGATTCAGCGATCAGCCATCCCACGTCGAGGAGCGTAAAGGTCAATTTCTCTATATTATCGAAAAATGCCCGATCTGCTGGGGCCGCAAGTCAGATCGTCCCGTCGGATACCTTGCGCAGGGTATTCTAGAAGAGGCGCTCACGTGGGTGACTGGCGGTCACTCCTTCCGGATCGAGCAGACGGAGTGCCAGGGCATGGGATGTGAGCGCTGCGTCTTCGCCATCGACAAAGATCCGATCGACTAATCGTCTCCCGGAAGTTCTCATATAGCTCGGAGGTGTGAACGTCTTGCCCAACACAGAGCGGACGGGCACGCTCCGCACATACTGCACAAACGCACGTTCGATAGTCCGGCTCTTTTCAGCGGGCTAATTGGGACGTGTGTTTTTGCATTTCCAGAGCATGGCATAAACGCCGCCTTCGGCACGTTTCGGCGACTTCCTGACACGTAATTTGACTGTAATCTCATGCCCTTGAAGGGTCGCTTCCCTATTCTGTATAGTACAAGCAGAGCCTGGAAGGGGTTCTCGCTCCCCTTCAATCAATTCCGGCCATCGTTGCGGGGAGTTACATCTATGAAACGCATTATCATCCGTGAGCGCACGCTCATACCCCCGTTCGGCGAGCCGGCGCGCGATCTGCGTGTGCTGAACAAACCGCTCTGGCTGCTGCAACGCGACCTGCTCGCTCCCTACTGTCGCGGTGCATTAGAGGTTGATTCGCTCGAAGAAGTGCCGCCGGTCAACGAAGAATTGCTCGTCTATCGCGACAATCTATACTTTAACGAGCATCTGATCGATGCCTTTATCCGCGAAGCGCGGAAGACCGGGCGCGCTTGTCGCATCGCCTTTGCGCGCGACGATGCTTCGATTGTCACCCACGCGCTGCATTTGCAGGAAGGCATTCGCCTCGATGAACGCCACGGCGTATATGTCGCCGATCTGTTTTATTATCCGCGCGGTCCCGATGCCGATCCGGAGCCGCTGGTGATCAACAC
Source organism: Roseiflexus sp. (assembly GCA_025062325.1). Lineage (GTDB taxonomy): Bacteria > Chloroflexota > Chloroflexia > Chloroflexales > Roseiflexaceae > Roseiflexus. The sequence continues at coordinate 108,346 of JANXAL010000112.1, read as the reverse complement.
GCTGCCGCGCGAAATGGGGTATTACCATATCCCTAGTTATATGGCGCGTCACGGCGATCTGGTGTTTCAGGTGCCGATGCGCGCGTTCCTTTCTATCGAAAACTGGGTGCACGTGTTTCTGGCGAACTCGCCGTTTGGCGTTTTCTCGTGGGGGCGAATCCACGAGCAACTCGTCGAAGAAAGCTGGAAAGAAAAAATTGCGGTATCCCTAACGACGCTGGCTGAACGACTCAACCCGTTCTCTCCGCCCTGGCGTAATCATTTTCTGTCATGCTCGCGCCTGGTGAAGGTTGGAAAAAACTGCTCGATCGATCCTACGGCGGTTATTCACGGCCCGACTGTCATCGGCAATAATGTCTACATCGGAGCAGGCGTGGTTATCACGAATAGCCTGATCGGAGACAATGTCAATATTATGCAGGGGTCGCAGATTATGTTGAGCGTGGTGAGCGACCGCTGCTACCTGCCGTTTAATGCTGGCCTCTTTATGACAACCCTGATGGAAAACTCGATGGTCGCTCAACTCAGTTGCCTGCAGTTGTGCGTGGTCGGGCGGAATACCTTCATCGGCGCAGGGAACATTTTTACCGATTTCCATCTGCTGAACCGTCCCATACGCACCTTCCATCGCTGGAAGGGCGCTGAAAAACCGGAGTTGGTCGAAGTCGGATTGCCAGTGCTGGGGTCCGCTGTTGGTCATAATGTGAAGATTGGCAGTGGCTTTGTCGTGTACCCGGCGCGTATGATAGAATCGAACACAGTGCTGCTCTATTCAGCGCCGGACACGGTCATTGGACATAATGTCGTGCATCTGGCAGGCGATGACGAGAGCGATGCTGGTGAAGACAGCGAGCCGCGCCGCACGGTGTATCGCTGGCCCCAGCGGTACGATCCCGCAATTCTGGATGGCGATGATGAGCCATACGGTCCGATACTGGTATCGATGTCGCTTGCGCAACCTGTTCCTGCACGACGCTAGGAGGCCGTTTCGTGAGTAAAGAAACAATCCTGGTCGTTGAAGACGCCCCTGACATCTCTAGCCTGCTCAAGATTTATTTCACGTCGCAGGGGTATGAGGTCATGACCGCGCTACGCGGTCAAACCGCGCTCGAAATCTGCCGGAAGACGCCGCCCAACCTGGTGTTGCTTGATGTCAACCTGCCCGATATGGAAGGGTATGAAATTGGCAAGGCGCTACGCCAGAACGTGCGAACCCGCCACATTCCGATTATTTTCCTGACAGCGCGCGGCGAAAAACAGGATCGCCTTAAGGGACTTGGCGAGGTTCAGGCGGACTATTACATTGTGAAGCCTTTCGATATCGAAGAGGTGCATACTATCGTCAAGGGCGCCCTGGAGCGAGCGCGGCAGAAGAATCTGACCCATCCGGTCACCAATCTGCCGACTGCTGAACTGATCAACGAGCAGTACCGCACCTTGCTGTCCAGTAGTGGTTGGGCGCTGGCGTTGGTGCACATCAACGGCTTCGACACGTTCACGCACCTGTATGGCGCGATGGTTGGCGAAGAAGTGCTGAAGTTTACCGCTCTGCTGATCAGCGAGGCAATCAATGAGTTAGGACGCCCGGAAGATTTCGCCGGACAGATGATCGTCGGTCCGGCATTTGTCATCACTTCAACGCCTCATGCCATTCAGGCAATCTGTCAGCGCTTGTGCGACCGGTTTGATGCGGATATCGGATTGCACTACGACTATAAAGATCGTCGCAATGGGTATATCACTGTCCAGGCGGAGGATGGCAGTGTGCGGCAGTTGCCGTTGATGTCGCTCTCGATTGGCATTCTGACAAGCGACGACGGTCCGTTTTACGATATTCGCGAGCTTAGCGAAAGCGTTGAGGAAGTTCGTCAGCGCGCCGCTGCTGAAGCGCGGGAGCAGGGGCGTAAAAGCCATATGGTTATCGGACGAGCATGAGGGTCTGGCGGCGTGGCTATACGCTGCCACCAGTGTTGGCGATAGGTCCTCATCAATGGACGCTACAACCGTTACCTCGCCAAATGTTCGCGCATGGGAGATACTCACAGGGCTGGCAGACTATGGTCGGTCTGTCAGCAGTGATGCGCAGTCTCTAGTGCAGCGGATCGCGGAATTGGCGCAGGATCATCTGCCCTGCCCCTGGGGCGTGATTGCAGTGCAGGCTGGCGCTACGACAATCAGCGCCGGATGGGGCATTAACCCGGAGTGGCGTCAGCGCTTGATCGAGCGCGCTGTTCCCGTTCCAGCTCAGACAATCGAACTGCCGCTCTACTATTGTGATGAACCTGCTGGCATGTTATGGCTTGGCATGCCCGCTGCCCATCACGAACAACTTACCCCCGGTTTTCTGAACACGCTGCGTCATCAGATCGAACTGCTTGTTGCGCTGTGGCGTCGACAATCCGCATTAGCGCCAGTTGCTGAGACAACAAATGGAGCGGATGGACAACGGTACGCTGACGAAATTGAAGCACTCCGTGCACTAAGCATTCACCTTGGGTCCAGTCTTGCGCTGGACGAACTCCCGAGTGCGGTTGTCAGATGGGCGCAACAACTCGTGCCCTGCGCTACCGCTTCCCTTAGCCTGATCAATCCTGAAACCGGTCTGCTCGAACCGGCAGCCATTATCGGCGCTCCGCTCAGATCCCCGACGACCGCCGCATCGAACGACCAAACGCTAGGTGAATGGTCTGCGCGCCACCGACAGACGATCCGCCTGTCCGATATACGCTATGCGCCTATTCCCTCCGCTGCTCTTACCTTCGCTGATGGATGTCCGATTAGCGCCTATATGGCAATTCCCTTGCAGGTGGGGAACCAGGTGGTTGGCGTGCTCGAATTGATGGATCCCCAGCCTGATCGATTCAGCGACCACCAGGAACGTCTGATCGGCATCCTGGCAGCGCAAGCCGCGCAAGCCTTCGCCAACGCGCAACGGTATGCCGAGGACGATGAACATCTCCAGATCCGCCTGTTGCAGCTGCGCTCGTTGCAGCGCATTAGTCGTGAACTGACCTCCACGCTCTATCTTCACAACATTCTTGACTTTGCGTTGAAAGAGGCGCTGCGAGCCACGCGCGCCACGCAGGGATATGTCGCACTGCGCGGCTACACTGTACAGCGTGAGTCGTGTGCAGTGGAGCATTCTAAGGGTCTCGGCGTCACGGTCTCGCCGCAAACGTATGTTGCCCTGCGATCAGTTGGCGAGAACGGACCAGTACGCCTGATCGTCGCCGAAGGGTATGAGCCTAAAGATCATGATCGCTTGATCAACACCCCGCTAGACGATACAGGCACGATCGCTGCTCATGTCATCGCCTGCGGCGAGGCGCGAATTGTTGAGGAACTGACCAATGATGATCGTCTGGCAGCGGTCGGACCGTTACCAGCATCAACGCTAGCAGCGCCAATCTACTATGAGGAGCAGGTGGTTGGCGTCATCAATCTGCACAGTTCACGGGCGCGCGCCTTCGATCGCGATGCGCTTGATTTCATTCGGGCGGTTGCCGATCAGATTGCGCTTGCGATCGGCAACGAAGAGCGGTATCACGAGCAGCGCCGCCAGCGCGACCTGCTAGCCCAGCGCGCGACGACCCTGAATGAAGTGCTGCGTATTGGGCAGGAAATGCGCGCCGACCGCTCGCTTGATGATTTGCTTGAACAGATCGCTTTCGGCGTCGCCGAAACCGCGCGCTTCCGATCAGTTGCGTTCTATCTGATCGACAATGATGATAGCGCAACCGCATCGCTCGTCGCTGCCGCAGGGTTGCCGCTCGCCGAGATCGAGCGCCTGCGCCGTTGCCGTTTGCCAGTGTCTCTGATCGAACACCTGCTCGATCCCCAGTACCGTATCGGGCGGAGTTTTTTTGTGCCAGGCCAGCGGATACGGGAGTTGGTCGATGGAGCGGATCTGCGACTCCTCTCGCCGTTGGAGACAGAAGGAGTCCGCGCGTCGGATGAGTGGCAGGTCGATGATGTCCTGATTGTTCCACTCTACCGGAGCAAGTCGCGGCTGGTGGGGATCATGGTAGCAGACGAGCCATATGACCGCCAACTCCCCACTTCCCGCTCGGTCGAAATCCTCGAGATCTTTGCTGGCCAGGCGGCGATTGCTATCGAAAACGCTATGCTGCTGCGCGAGGCGCGGTCTCAAGCGGAACAGATGGCGTCGCTCTACCGCGCCAGTGCAGCGATGGTGTCTTCGCTCGATCTCGACAGTCTGCTTGAGCGGATCTATGACGAGATTGCCGCGCATGTCGGAGTGCCTTCGTTCTGTTTTGTGGCATCGTATAATCCGCTCCGCGATGAGCTCTGCTTCGAGATGTTCAAGCGCGAAGGCGTGACGGTGACGCACCTGCATAAACGCACGATTCCTCGCAGCGGGCTGAGCGGTTGGGTGATCGCCCACGGCGAACTACTCTACATTGAGGATGTGAATGAGCAGGATCGCCTGCCGGTAGCGCCGGTCTCTCTGGGAGAGCCGGTCCGCTCATGGGTTGGTATCCCGCTCATGCGGCAGAACCAGCCAATCGGCGTGCTCTCGGTGCAGAGTTTTGAGCCGCGTGCGTTCAGCGCCCGTGATGTGCAATGGTTGTCGACCGTTGCGAACCAGCTCGCGGTTGCGCTGTCGAATGCGCAACTGTTCGCGGAACGCGGGCAGCGCATCAATGAACTGAACCTGATCAATCACATTGGTCACATTACTAGTTCAACGCTCGACATCGAGCAGATGTTCGCCGGGGTCTACGAGGCGCTTGCTGGTTTCCTTCCCATCGATGCGTTTGCGGCGTGTGTGTATGACGCTGAACGGGATCAGGTCGGTCAGGCCTTCATTGCTGCCGCAGGAGAGCGCGTGTCTCAGCGGATCAACCGCGCTCCTTCGGCTGGCGGGCTGATTCGCCGCGTGGTTGATTTGCATCAACCGATCCGCCTAGACGATGTGCGCGATGGAGCGGTAGATGTCTGCCTAGACCTGGGCGTAACGCCTCCAGCCAATACTGAGTGCGCGTTTGCGTCGTGCGTCGGCGTGCCGCTGGTAGTCGGCGAGCGCAAGGTTGTTGGCGTTCTTGTGCTCCAGAGCGCGACGCCGCGCGCCTACGGCGATCGAGAACTTGCATTCCTGAATACGGTCGCGGTGCAGGTGGCGCTTGGAGTGCAGAACATTCGCCTGTATACCGAAGCGCGCGACAGCGCAACGGCGCTGCAACGCAAGGTCGGTGAACTGTCGGCGCTGCTGCGAGCGGCGCAGGTCCTCAGTTCCTCGCTCAAACCGGACGATGTGCTGCAATCGCTGATGGCGATCGTTGCTGACCAACTGCAGGTTGACACCGTTGCGCTCTGGAAGATCGACGCGGATGGCTTTCTGACCCCGGCTGTCATGCAGGGCATTTCGCCCGATATGGCGCGGACGCTGCGCGTTCCCATCGGCAAAGGATTGACAGGTCGCGTCGCTGCGAGCGGGCAACCGCTGGTAATAGCGAACGTTGAGGAAGATGGCACATCGCTCTACCCACAGTTCAACCGAGACCATCAGTATACCTCTTTCATGGGTGTTCCAGTTGTCTACCACGAACAGACGATTGGCGTCCTCAGCGTAATGACCGTGCCGCAGCGCGTGTTTAGCGCTGATGAAGTGGCATTGTTGGCAGGGATTGCTGATCAGGCGGCGATTGCGCTTGAGAATGCGCGATTGTTCGCCGAGCGCGAGCGCCGGATTGCCGAATTGACGGCGTTGAACCGTATTAGTCAGGCGATCAATGTCTCACTCAGCACTGAAGAGATCCTGGAAGCGTTGCACCGGGGCATGAGCGAGGTGCTCGACACATCCTACTCGTTCATCGCCCTGTACGATGCTAAGACGCGTCGCCTGACATTTCCGCTGGTCTACGAAGATGGTCGCCGCGCCCCTGATCGGGAAACTAAGGTTATCGTCCTTGACGACCTGGCCGGTGGACTGACGCCTACCGTGATTCTCAAGCGCCGACCACTGCTGCTACGAACCCAGCAGGAAGTTGATGCAATCGCGCTGCAGCCGGACGATCCCGATAAGCCGCCGATCTGCTCCTGGCTAGGTGCGCCGATTATTCAGGGTGATGAAGTCTTCGGCGTACTCAATGTGCATAGTTATGAGCCGGGACGGTTCGATGAGGACGCCCAGCGTTTCTTGATGACAGTCGCTAATCAAGCCGCCATTGCACTGAGTAACGTTCGTCTGTTCCAGAGCGAGCAGGAGCGCCGCCGCGTGGCGGACACCTTGCGCGAAGTGGCGCAAATGATGACCGGTGTCCTGGCGCTCGACGATATCTTCGCAATGATCCTCGAGCAGTTGGCGCGGATCGTTCCTTACGACACCGCCTCGCTTATGCTGCGCGAAGGGGATATGCTCCGCATTGTCGCGGCGCGCGGCTTCGACGAGTCGATCCGAGAGCGTGTCGAGCGTCTCCAGTTGCCGGTCGATGACGACCCTTCATTAGCGCGCGTTGTGTACAGTCGTCGTCCGCTGGTGCTGGTCGATGCGCGCGAGGCGCCGCCTTCCAGTGCGGATGATGGCACCGAACATATTCGCGGCTGGATCGGCGCGCCACTGTTGCTTGGCGATGAAGTGATCGGCATTCTCAACGTTGATAGTACGACCGTCGGCGCCTATGATGACGAGGATGCACAACTGGCATTCGCGCTGGCAAGCCAGGCGGCGCAGGCGATCCGCAACGCACGCTTGTTCGATGAGGTGCGGCGCTTCAACGCTGAACTTGAGCAACTGGTCAGTGAACGCACGCTGGCGCTCCAGGAAGCCAACGCTCGCCTTGCTGCCGAACGCGATCGGTTGCAGGCGGTGCACAGGATCACCCTGGAACTGACGGCCAGCCTCGATCTGCAAACCACTCTGAATCGCACCCTGGCGCTCGCGGCAGAGGCGGTCGGAGCGCGGCGCGGTTCGATTATGCTTCAGGATCTCCAAAGCGGCCAACTCATCTGCCGCGCTGTGCTTAATGCCGATGGGTCAGTCGAAGCGAAGCATTTTCCGATCACCTTCGAGAAAGGGTGGGGGCTGTCGGGATGGATCATGCACCATCGGGAGGCGGTCTGCATCGCTGATGTGCGTGACGATGCGCGCTGGCTGCGTGAAGAAGGGCGCGCTGAGGAAGTGCGTTCAGTCATCGCTGCGCCGTTGATGACTCAGGACGGGCCGTTAGGAGTGCTGATTCTGACCAGCCCGCAGGTCAACTTCTTTGGTCAGGATCAACTGCAACTGCTGGCGACCATTGCTAACGAGGTGGCGATTGTAATCCACAACGCGATGCTTTATACCATCATCAACGAGATTGCCACCGAACGCGGCGAATTGTGGTCGCAGCAGCGCGAGGAGAACAGTAAGAACCAGGCTATTCTGCAGAGCCTGGGCGAAGGCGTTATCGTCGTCGACGAAGATCAGAACATCGTCCTGTACAACGCTGCAGCCGAACAGATTCTGGGCATTCCTGCCCAATTCGTCGTCAAACAACCGCTAGCGCGGATCGCTGAGTACTGTGAGGGTGAGCGAGGCGCTGAACGCGCCCGGCGCATCCACGAAGGGTTGCGTCAGGGTCTGCAGGCCCTCGCCGAAACGCAAAAGAACCATAATCGGGTGCTGGAGCTGCCAGACCCACCCAAATCGATCGCTTTGAACTTCGCTCCCTGGGTGGGCCCACGGAACGCAATTTATGGCAGTGTAGTCGTGCTCCACGATATTACCCGTGAAGTTGAAGCCGACCGCATGAAGCGCGAGTTTATCTCCAACGTCTCGCACGAACTGCGCACTCCGCTCACCTCGATCAAGGGATATGTCGATCTTCTCATGCTCGGCGCCGGCGGGCCGCTCAGTGAAGGACAGATATCGTTCCTGAACGTGGTCAAGAATAATACGCACCGCCTCATGAATCTGATCAACGATATTCTGGAAATTGGACGGATCGACGATAATAAGGTCAAGCTAAACTTTGAGAGCGTTTTCATCGGTGACATCTTCGAGGAAGTAGCGAAGACGCTGCGCGCCGAGATCGAACGCAAGCGCCTGTCGTTCAGCATTGAGATCGCTGACCATACGCCGCCGGTGATGGCTGACGAGACGCGCCTGACACAGGTGGTGCTGAACCTGGCATCAAACGCGGTAAAGTATACCTATCCCAATGGCGCTGTCAAACTACGCGCCGGACTGAATCCTGCTGGATTGCTCCAGGTCGATGTCATCGACAACGGCGTCGGCATTTCACCCGAGCAGCAGCAGCACCTCTTCCGCCGTTTCTATCGCGCCGACAACCCGCTCCGTGATGAAGCCGGCGGCACCGGTCTCGGGCTGTCGATCGCCAAGTCGTATGTTGAAATGCACGGCGGTCAGATGTGGGTTGAAAGCGAGGTGGGCAAGGGGAGCACGTTCAGCTTTATCATCCCGTTGACCCAGCCAGCGTCGGAGTCCGAATCGCAAGCGACAGATCAGGATCGGTCATGAGCGCAATCCACGTCGACAATCGATTGGTGCACTACGAGGTCATCGGTCGTCGCGGTGCACCGGTGATCTTCCTGCATAGCTGGCTCGGATCGTGGCGCTACTGGTTGCCGACGATGGAGCACGCTGCCGAACGGTATCGCACCTTCGCCATCGATTTCTGGGGGTTCGGCGAATCGGATCGGCGTGATGGCGCATTCTCAATTGCTGAGTACGTTGATCTCGTCATGCACTTCATGAACCACCTCGGCATTGCGAAAGCCAGCGTTGTCGGGCATGGATTGGGCGGAATGGTCGCGCTGCGCGCCGCAAGTCAGAATCCAGATCGGTTTTCGCGCTTGATGATTGTCAGCACTCCTATCCAGGGATCGCAGATCCAGAACCACATCAAGCCTAGTGCGCTATCGCGTCTCTTCTTCGGTCGAACCGCTCCCAGCAATGTCTGGGCGCGCCTGATGCGTCAGTTGAATGTTGATTATCCGCAGATTTTGAACGAAATTATCGAGGATACTGATAGCCTCTCTGAAACGGTAGTGCAGCGCGTGATCGCCTCGATTGCCGAGACCGATCTGCGCGAAGATCTCGAACGCCTGAAAACGCCTTTGCTGGCAGTCTTCGGCGAAAAAGACACAATTGTTTCGCCTGACCAGGCGCGTTTTCTGCACGACGACCGCGCCGCAATGCAACAGGTTATCAAACTGCCGCGCTCAAGCCATTTCCCCTTCCTTGACCAGCCAAACGTCTTCAACCGCCTGTTGATGGATTTTCAGGAGAGCAATGGCACGCAGGTCGAGATCAAGACCGAATGGCGACGGCGAGTGAGTCAACTGGAGTATATCTGAGGCGTGAGGCGCGAGGTGTGAGGCGTGAGGGGTTGACCCGGCGGGAAGGCTGCGGTTTGCAAACGTGAATGATGGGTAGGATCGCACAGTCGTGCGCTCTGGCGCTGAAAGGGAACAGGCGGCGCGCGGCAAGGGGTGTTCGCTTTCATTCGTTTATTCGCCTCTCCATTCGCTGACAGTAGAGAGGCGCGAGGTGGGTGGCGCGCAGTGAGGCGACGGCGAAACAGACGCATTGGCTCCCTCTGCGCTCTCTGTGTCTCTGTGGTTCAAAGAGCAGGTGCAAGGAGTGCAGGTGAAAGGTACGCACACCTACGCCATGGATGCGCTGGTCTGGCTGGGACCGCGGAAGATGGAATTGCGGCATGAACCCGTGCCATCGCCAGGACCGGGTGAAGTGCTGGTCGAAGTGGCGGCGGTTGGGATCTGCGGGTCGGAACTAAGCGGGTACCTGGGTCAGAACAGTCTGCGCAGGCCGCCGCTCATCATGGGGCATGAAGCGGCCGGACGGATTGCTTTCGATAGCGACGCATCACTGAGTCATGGCTCACCCGCGCGGGCTGGCACACGGGTCACGATTAACCCATTGCTGACATGCGGTGCGTGCGATCTCTGTCAGTCGGGGAAGAACAACCTGTGTCGCCATCGACAACTGATCGGTGCGCACCGTCCGGGCGCTTTCGCCGGGTATGTGGCGGTTCCTGCGCACCTCTGCGTTCCGCTGCCGGATCATGTATCGCTGACCCTGGGTTCGCTCACTGAGCCGCTGGCATGCGGCGTGCGTGCTGTGGCGCACGCCGATGCACCGCAGCGCCTCGTTATTCTGGGCGCAGGACCGATCGGACTGCTGTGCCTGATTGCTGCGCGCGCTGCTGGCGTCGAACGAGTCCTGGTCAGCGATGTCTCCGAACGGCGACTCGCGATGGCACGCGCCTGGGGCGCAACCGCGACAGTCAACGCACGCGACAATGTGCTCGCAGCGGTGCAGGCGTTTGCGCCAGGCGGCGCTGACGCCGCTATTGATGCCGTTGGCCTGACTGTCACGCGCGACCAGGCAGTGCGCGCCGTAACACCCGGCGGACGGGCGGTGCTTATTGGCTTGCACGAAGAAGAGTCGGTCTTTGCTGCTAATCACGTCGTTCGCCAAGAGATCACGGTCGTCGGCAGCTTTGCCTATAGCGATACGGATTTCCAACGAGCGCTCGACCTGCTGGCGATGGGACGGGTTTCGCTCGACGGCGACTGGCTCGAAGAACGGCCACTGGCGGCTGGACCGGCGGCATTCGAGGAGTTGATCGCGGGCGCGACACGCGCAGTGAAAATCGTGCTACAGGTCGAGGAATAACAGGATGCATTATTGCGCTGGAGCGCAAAAGTGTTGTTCTGCTGCTTGGGCGCAGCGGCACAGTGGTTGGCAATCTCGTCTCCGTCGGAACGGAGGATCCCTCTTCCTAACAGCGAATGAACACACCTCCCGAGCGCAATCGCTCTCGCAGAAAAATCGAGCGATAGCAATAGTCAAAAGGTTTCATTAGAATAATGTTAGATATTTGTTAGAAAGAAGCAAAAACAAACCTTTTTCGCTTCGGAAATTCTTGCACGTTATTCTGGAGCGTGATATACTTAAGCAGTAGCGAAAAGAAAATTGTTCAATAAAAAATCCGTCATCTGACTCTTAGGCTGGAGGGAGGCAGATTATGACGCCGTTTCTGGTGGCTTTCTTCACCATCATACTGATTGTCGGAGCGTTGTTCTTCCTGTCAATGATCATGTCGGGCAAGCCAGAGTCGCGGTAGTGGAGGGCAGCGACGCGGCCAGCAGGTAATGCAGATGGGGCAGGCGCGGATGTCTGCCCCATCTGCGCTTTTGGGCATAACCTCTCATTGGGTGCATTTTGACGCTTTTGCTGCATTGTGCTACGCTCATGCTCACATCGGCTTCACGCTCTACTTCGCAGGTGCGTGCGATATGGGGTGGCGTGAGAAACAGGCGTTTTTTGATCAACTGGCCGACTCCTGGGAAGCCATGGAGCGTCCGGACATGCTGGCGCGTTTGACCGACATCATTACCGGGCTTGGTATTCCTCCTGCCGCCCGGGTGCTTGATGTCGGCTGCGGCGCCGGCGTGTTGTTTGGACTGCTCCGACCGCTTCTCGGCAAGGACGGTCGGCTGGTTGGGCTGGATATTTCTAGGCGCATGCTGCGACACGCCGTTGCTAGGGGAGGCGCTGATCTGTGCATTCAGGCTGACGCCGAGCATCCGCCACTGCGTGATCGGACGTTTGACTGGATCATCTGCAATGCCGTCTTCCCGCACTTCACAGACAGCGTTGCCACATTACGCGCCCTCCGTCGCTGCCTCACATCGAATGGTACGCTGGTCATCTGTCATGCCAATGGTCGTGAGGCGATCAATGCGATTCATCGACAGGCAGGCGGTGCAGTAGCTCAGGATTGCCTGCCCGATCCCGCCGCGCTGACGGTGCTGTTGCGCCAGGCTGGTTTGCATCCCGTACACGTGGTGGATAGCACGGATCGCTATGTGGTGATTGCCCAACCGGCACGCGAGTGATAAGGTATCAAAAGCACTGCCAGAACCGGTTACGAACCTTTAACCTCATGAAACTCCCTCTTCTCTCCGCCCTATGCTCCTGCATGATAGGATTGTGACGATCTGCGCAGCATATTGGTGCAATGTAAAGTATTTGCACGCGCTCTGTGCATCTTATGCGCTGTTTTGACGCGATGCACCGTTCGTGATATGCTACGGAAGCGTTGACACATCTGCTTTCATTCGCGTGCATTGCGCAGTGATGCGCCCCGCCTGAGTTCCATCTATCCCTCGCTGTGGCGGACGCCTGGAAAAACGCCATCATAGTTCTGGCCCTGAGGCCCTGGGGAGCTCCGTATGACCGAAGCCATCCGTGAGATTTACTGGAATGTCGGTGAGACGCTTGGTTCACTGACCGTATACGGTTCTGCAATCATCGTTCTGGCAGTGATGACGTGGGGCGTGCTGCGCGACGTCAACCGCTGGCGCAAAGGGCGTCCCGATGCGCGGATCAACAACCTTGGCGCGCGCACCGTCGAATTTCTGGTTCAGGTCTTTGGTCAAAAGAAGACCCTCAAAGACCGACGCCCCGGTATTATGCACGCGCTGGTTTTCTTTGGATTTCTGGCGCTGTTCATCGGCACCGACATTATCGCAGTCGAGGAGGACTTCACCATCCCGCTGATGGGGAAAGATGCCGGGAAAATCCTGGTTGGCGAGTTCTACAAGAACTATGAGCTGATCATGGATTTCATGGGGCTAGCATTCATTGCTGGCATTCTCTGGATGGCATACCGTCGATATACAAAGTATCCCGACCGGCTGCACAACCGGCGGACCGATCTGTGGGCGCTGGCGGTGCTCGGGTACATTGGCGTCAGCGGTTACTTCATCGAAGGGTTGCGGCTAGCGAACCAAACAATTGGCGGCATTCCGGTTTTCACGCAGGATTGGGCGCCGCGTGCGTTCGTCGGCTATGGTCTGGCGATCATCTTTCGGAATATCGGTTTGGGCGACGGCAGCCCTATCGGATTGGGGTTGCACCTGTTCTTCTGGTTCAGCCACACGCTGGTGACGTTTGCCTTCATTGCATCGATTCCATTCTCCAAGCTCCAGCACATCTTCTACACACCGCTGAACACGTTTTTCCGTGATCTGGAGCCGAAAGGGGCGTTGACCCCCATTCCAAACCTGGAAGCTGAAATCGAGAAGGATGAACCGCGCCTTGGCATAGCAACGCTGGCGGACTGCACCTGGAAGCAGCGACTCGATTTCGATGCCTGCATGCAGTGTGGGCGCTGTCAGTCGAAATGCCCGGCCTATGCGTCGGGTTCGCAACTCTCGCCCAAGTTCCTGATCACCAAAATGGCGAACCTGCAGCGCGGCGAGCCGGTGTTGCTCCACGACGGCAGTCTGGGGCGTGCGCATGCGGTGCTGACGACCGACCAGTACAACGAGGCGCCCAAGCCGATCTCCGAACGCCAGTTTGTATACGCAAAGATCGATGGCGACCGTGAGACGCTGTCGTTGATCGAGCACGGAATCTACACTGAGAATGAAATCTGGTCCTGCACGACCTGCCGCGCTTGTATGGAAGAGTGCCCGGCGATGATCGAGCACGTCGATCTGATTGTCGACGTGCGCCGCAACCTGACGATGATCCGCAGCGAGGTGCCGTCGAACGTCAAGCGGGTGCTGGAGGGCATCGAGCGCGCCGGGAATCCGTGGCGCCTGCCAGCGCGCGAGCGGACCGCCTGGGCCGACGGACTGGACGTGCCGACTATGGCCGAGAAAGGGAGCGCCGAAGTGCTCTACTGGGTCGGGTGTGCGCCAGCCTACGACGAGCGCTCGAAGCGTGTCGCGCGTGCGATGGTGCAACTGCTAACGCGCGCCGGCGTTGATTTTGCGATCCTCGGCGAGGAAGAGAGTTGCACCGGCGATCCGGCGCGGCGGATGGGTGAGGAGTTGCTGTTCCAGGCGCAGGCGCAGACGAATATCGAGACGATGCACCAGTATAAGTTCAAGAAGATTGTCACGACCTGCGCCCACTGCTTCAATACCCTCAAGAACGAGTATCCGCAGTTTGGCGGGCGCGCTGGCATCGATTACGAGGTCATTCACCACACCGAGCTGCTGGCGCAGTTGGTGCGCGAAGGCAAACTGACCCCGAAGCGACCGATCAAGCAAAAGGTCGTCTACCACGACCCGTGCTACATTGGTCGCTACAACGACATTTACGACGCGCCGCGTAACGTGCTGCGCTCTATCCCCGGCGTGCAGCTCGTCGAAGCGCCCGACTGGAACCGTGAACGTGCAATGTGCTGCGGCGGCGGCGGCGGTAATGTCTGGATGGAGGGATGGGGCAAGCGGAGCGTAAATGCCATCCGGCTGGAGCAGTTGATGCAGGAGAAGCCGGAAACCCTGGCGCTCGCCTGTCCCTTCTGCATGGTTATGTTCGAGGACGCGGCAAAGAACGCTGGCGTCGATGAACAACTGGCACGCAAGGATATGGCAGAATTGTTGCTCGAATCGCTGGAGTAGGAGCGGTGAGAGACGAGAGGCGAGCGTTAGGGGCCTGGCCCCCACGCCCGCCTGCCCGAACCGGGAACGGCGCAGGAGCAGGCCCCTGGCCGATACTGATTCACCAACCAAAAAACGGTCGCGCCCTGGCGACCGGGAAAGAGGGGGTAGGGCGGCGGCGACGTTGAATGCTGTGACGTCCATCCTTTCTCTGAGCCGCCGCGATATCTATTTCACCATAATAGACGCACTGCGTCACAGAAAGGATGCCGTTGGAAGATAAGAGATTTATGAGAGTCTGCACCGCATCCTGTCGCTCAAACGTCACCGCGAACGAAGCAATCTCCCCGCCCTAACGGATCCGCCGGCGATGCGGCACGAAGGGAACAGGGATTCGACAGATGCGCTGGATGACCACCGATCAGGCAGTGATGGATTGTTGCGGATTTGTGTGAGTCCGGCGTGATCTGCAGAAATCCGTGCGCTTCCAGATGCTACATCGGCTGAAGCATCCGAATGTCCTGGCAATTTCACGAGCAGGAGTCCCGCCAGAGCCGCACGCACGCCTCAGTATGCGACATTTGCTATAATGCGACAGGAATTCGCACCGTTTCAGAACAGAGAAGAGGTCCTCGATGACCGCACAACCGCACCGGCGCGCTGTGCTTTTTGTTACGTGCATTGTTGATCAGATCTATCCTAACATCGGGTTTGCCGCAGCAGAACTGCTCGAGCGCCAGGGGGTCGAGGTGGTTGTTCCGCGCGGACTAACGTGCTGCGGGCAGATGGCGTTCAACGCTGGATTCCGCAACGACTCCTACATCGTTGCGGGGCGCACCATCGAAATTCTGCGCAACCAGGGGGACGTGGTGCTGCCGTCGGGTTCGTGTGGCGCAATGATCCGCCATCTGTACCACGAACTGTTCGATGGCACACGCCACGCAGCGGCAGCGAAAGAACTGGCAAAGCGCACGTATGAACTGAGCGAATACCTGGTTGATGTGCTGGGTGTCACCGACGTTGGTGCGCGGTACGATGGAGTGATCGCGGTGCACGACTCCTGCCACGGGTTGCGATATATGGGGCTAGGTCGTCAGGCGCGCGCGCTGCTCGAGAACGTCGCTGGCGCGCGCATCGTGCCATTGCCGGGCAGCGACGAATGCTGCGGCTTTGGCGGTCTCTTTGCAATCAAGCAGCATCAGATCTCGGAGGCAATGTTGCGGCGGAAACTAACGCATATCGCCGAGTGTGGTTGTGACCTGGTGGTAACCGGCGACGCCAGTTGTATGACGCAGATCGCAGGCGGACTCAGCCGGTCGAGATCGCGTGTGCGAGCGTGCCATCTCGCTGAGGTGTTGGCGAATAGGGTGGGGGTTAAGGGGTTAAGGGTTAGGGGTTGAGGGTTAGGGTTTCGAGATGGGAAGGACATACAGCTATGGCGACACATACGGTTGCGTTCGTTGAGCGGGTGGATGGGGCGCTGCACGACCAGTTGCTCCAAACGGCGCTTGCGCGGGCGACGACGCGCTTCATCGGCAATCGTGCGAAGGCAGTCGCCGACGTCGATAATTTTGAGGCGCTGCGCAACCAGGCGCGCGCTATTCGTGCCAGGGCGCTGGCGCGTCTCGATGAATTGCTGGTGCGCCTTGCCAATAACGTCGAGCAGCGCGGCGGACACGTCTGCTGGGCGGAGGATGGCGCAGCGGCGCGCCAGTACATCCTTGACCTGGCGCAGAAGCGCGGCGTGCGCACCATCGTCAAATCGAAATCAATGGCATCGGAAGAGATCCATCTGAACGAGGCGCTTGAACACGCCGGGCTAGAAGTCATCGAAACCGATCTTGGCGAGTATATCATTCAACTTGCTGGTGAAACGCCATCGCACATTATTGCGCCCGCTATCCACAAGACCCGTGAGCAGGTGCGTGACCTCTTCGTGAAGCACCTGGGCATGGAACCGACCGATGATATTCCGACGATGACCCGCACAGCACGCGCGGCGCTGCGGCAGCGCTTCCTCCAGGCGGACATGGGGATCAGCGGGGTGAATTTCGGCGTGGCAAACGAAGGAGCAATTGTGATCGTTGAAAACGAAGGGAATGCCCGCCTGACGACTACAGCGCCGCGCATTCACGTTGCCATCATGGGCATCGAGCGCATCTGCGAAAGCCTCGACGACCTCGGCGTACTGTTGCAGGTGCTGGCGCGCTCGGCAACCGGGCAACGTCTCTCAGTCTATACCTCGATCATCAGCGGACCGCGCCGCCCCTACGAGCCGGACGGACCGGACGAATTCCACCTAGTGCTGCTCGACAATCGTCGTTCGGAGATCATCGGCGGGAAGTACGCTGAGGCGCTGATGTGCATCCGTTGTGGCGCCTGTCTGAATGCTTGTCCGGTCTATCAGTCGATCGGCGGGCATGCGTATGGCGGGGTCTATTCCGGTCCGATTGGCGCGATTCTGACGCCGTTGCTCCAACCGGATCTTCCCGACGCCTACAAACTGCCGCACGCTTCGAGTCTGTGCGGCGCGTGCGAGTGGGCATGTCCGGTCAAGATCGCTATTCCCGATCTACTGTTGCGACTGCGCGCCGACGCAGTAGGAAACGGCAAGCACGAAGCATACGAGCCGATAGCAATGTTCGGCTGGCGCCAGTTGATGACCAATCCCACGTTCTACCGATGGGGAGGTAAACTCGCATCGCTTGGCACGCATCTGCTGGCGCGGAACGGACAGGTGCGCTGGCTCCCGCCGCCGCTCGACGGCTGGACGAAGCAGCGCGATTTTCCGCCATTCGCGCCGAAGACGTTTACCGAACTGTGGGAAGAGCGGAAGAAACAGGGGTGAGGTTTGGAACGCTATATCTGCATTCACGGACATTTTTATCAACCGCCGCGAGAGAATCCGTGGCTTGAGACGATTGCGCCGCAACACTCCGCCCATCCATATCACGACTGGAATGAGCGCGTCGCTGCCGAATGCTACACGCCCAACACGGCGTCTCGCATTCTGGACGGCGATGGACGTATCACGCACATTGTCAACAACTACGCGCGCATTAGCTTCAACTTCGGTCCGACCCTGCTCGCCTGGCTCGAAAAGCACGTTCCTGCCACCTACCACGCGATTATCGAGGCCGACCGACAGAGCCGTTTGCTCTTTTCGGGGCACGGATCGGCGATTGCTCAGGCGTATAACCATATGATCCTGCCGCTTGCCAACAAACGCGACAAGCGCACGCAGGTCATTTGGGGCATCCGCGACTTCGAGCGGCGCTTCGGGCGCATGCCAGAGGGCATGTGGCTGCCGGAGACTGCCGTTGATACTGAGACCTTGGAGACGCTGGCGGAGTGTGGCATTCACTTTACTATCCTGTCGCCCTATCAGGCGCGCGCGGTGCGCAAGATTGGCGCGACATCCTGGCAGGACGTCAGCGGCGGCAAAATCGACCCGACCATGCCGTATTTGCAACGGCTTCCATCAGGTCGGTCAATTGTCATCTTTTTCTATGACGGTCCCATCTCGCGTGCGGTCGCATTCGAAGGTTTGCTCTACAACGGCGAGAACTTCGCCCATCGTCTGCTCGGCGGGTTCAATGGACGACCGGGACCGCAACTGGTACACATTGCCACCGATGGCGAAACCTACGGGCATCACCATCCGCGCGGCGACATGGCGCTCGCCTATGCGCTCTACTATCTGGAGCGCGAGCGGCTGGCGCGCCTGACGAACTATTCTGAGTTTCTCACCATTCACCCGCCGACGCACGAGGTTCAGATTGCAGAACGCACCTCATGGAGCTGCTTCCACGGCATCGAGCGCTGGCGCAGCGACTGCGGGTGCAGCAATGGAGGGCGTGAGGGCTGGAAACAGACATGGCGCGCGCCTTTGCGCGCCGCGCTCGACTGGCTGCGTGATACTCTGGCAGCGCGCTTTGAGGCTGCCGCAGAACGCCTGCTGCTTGATCCATGGGCTGCGCGTGACGACTACATCCGCGTGGTGCTCGACCGCTCGCCTGAGTCGATCAACACCTTCCTTGCCGAACACGCAACGCGCGAATTGAGCACTGAGGAGCAGGTTGAAGTGCTGCACCTGCTCGAAATCCAACGTCAGGCGATGCTGATGTACACCAGTTGCGGCTGGTTTTTCGCCGAAATTTCGGGTCTTGAAACCGTTCAGGTGCTGCAGTACGCGGCGCGCGCTATTCAACTAGCGCGCACGCTCGACGGCGAAGACCTGGAGCCGGAGTTTCTGCGGCGGCTGGCGGAAGCGCCGAGCAATCTCCCGCAATTCGTCAACGGTCGTGGCGTCTATGAGCAGCTCGTGCTGCCGCATGTCGTCGATCTGCGCCAGGTTGCGGCGCACTATGCCGCCACGTCGCTCTTCAACGTGCAGAGCGAACCGGGCAAGGTCTACTGCTACACGGTCGAACAGCGACGCCATCGGGTAATGGAGGCTGGTCACGCCAAACTGGCGCTGGGCGTGGCGCGGGTGACCTCAACCATTACGCTCGAATCGGCAGAGCTGCGCTATGGCGTCCTGCACCTTGGCGACCAGAACCTGATCGGCGGAGTACGCACTGAAGATGGCGCAGCAAGCTACGCCGACCTGCTTCACACCATCTCACCCGCCTTTGAGCGCGCCGATCTTGCGGGAGTCGTTCAGGCGTTGACCAATCACTTTGGACGACTCGATTACTCGCTCAAATCGGTCTTCTACGATGAGCAGCGTGCGATCGTCCAAGCAATCCTGACGCCTGCGCTGGAGGAGACTGCTGCCGCCTATCAACGCCTCTACGACCGGCACACGCCGCTCATTTCGTTCCTGACCAACCAGGGCATCCCGCTGCCGCCAGAAGTCGCCAGGGCTGCAGAGTATGCTATGAGTATGGCCGTCTATCGTGCGCTGACGGCAGAGCCGCCGGACTTCGAGCGAGCGCGGTCGTTGATCGACTCGGCGCGCCGGGCAGGGGTGTCGCTTGCGCGTGAGCCGTTGATCAGCGAACTGCGCCGCGCTGTTGAACAGGTCACAGCGCGGCTTCTCACCGACCCCGAATCATCGGCGCTCCTGGACCGCCTGTTGAGCCTGGCGCGGCTGATACGCGCGTTGCCGTTTGAGATCGATCTATGGCGCGCCCAGAACGACATTTTTGCCATTCGCTCAACCCATTACGCCGCTCTGGCGGCGCGTGCGATCACCGGGGATCAGCGCGCTCGGCTCTGGACCGATCGCTTTGCAACGGTGGCGATGCTGCTCGGCATCAGCATGAGCGGGCACGGCAGGTAAGACAGGTTTAGACACCATTGGTTATGCATAGAACGCGGATTCACGCGGACGCAACGGATTCGCACGGATCCGCCTGTCATACCAGACGATCAATCCGTGGACATCCGTCTCAATCCGTGCGAATCCGTGTGTCCCCGAACGCCATACAAACCTGCGTGAGCGTGTCGAAACCGTTCGAGCGCTCAAGCGTCCTGACAGGCCGCAGCGACTGAGACCCAGGCGGGCATGCGACGATGTCCGCAGACATTCGTGAAAGGCAGGCGTCTATGACCGTGCCAGACTCCTGTGATACTCTCCCTGTCGTCACCATCGCCACTCCAATCAGCGGACTGCCACCGGGACACTGGACATATGCCGACTATGCGGCGCTGCCAGAGGACGAACCTCTACGAGGTCGTTGCAGGAGTGCTCTATACGACACCAGCGCCAGAACTAGGACATCAGAGCGTCAGCGTGCGAATGGTTACGTTTCTTGTCACCCATATCCAGTTTGCAGGTTTAGGGCGCGTCTTTGCTGCGCCAACCGATGTCGAACTGGCGCCCGATACCGTCGTGCAGCCCGATATTGTCGTCATCCTGAACGCCAATCTTGGCATCATCACCCGCAGCCGCATCATCGGCGCGCCCGACCTGAGTGTCGAAATCCTGTCCCCTGGCACAGCGGGGCATGGTCGGCGCGAGAAGCAGGATGCATATGCGCGAGCGGGCGTGCGTGAGTATTGGGTTGTCGATCCGGCAGCGCAGACGGTGGAGGTTCTCGTGCTGGAACACGGCGCCTATCGTTCACGCGGCGCCTTTCGCGGAAAGGCGCGTCTGCCGTCGCAGACGGCGCCGTTGCCGGTTCCAGTCGAGCGATTCTGTCAGGAGTGATGCATATGAGCACAGCAGTGCACAGGCGCCATCGCGGTTGTTGGAAGGGTTTGCTGTCAATGTCCACGAAGTGTTTGACATATAGAAACGGGCTGCCCCATCAGGAGCAGCCCTCACGATTACGTTTTCGCTTCTGTGCGTCAGACGTTCCGAGAAATCCTCTCTAGTGCGCGAGCGCGATCTTCAGCACCTCATCCATTGACGAGACCGGGATCAACTGCAACTCCTCACGCACCTTCTTCGGCAGTTCGGCAATGTCTTTTGCATTGTCCTTCGGCAGGATGAAGGTGCGAATGCCTGCGCGATGCGCTGCCAGCGTCTTCTCTTTCAAGCCGCCAATCGGCAGCACCTTGCCGCGCAGTGTGATCTCACCGGTCATCGCCACATCCCGTCGCACCGGTTTGCCGGTCACCGCTGAGATCAGCGCCGTCGTCAGCGTAATGCCAGCCGACGGACCGTCCTTCGGCACGGCGCCCTCTGGCACGTGGATGTGAATATTGTGCTCGTCGAAGTAGCTCGGATCGACGCCAAGCTGCTCAGCGCGGAACCGTGCATAACTCATGGCCGCCTGAGCGCTCTCTTTCATCACCTCGCCAAGTTGACCGGTAAGCTGGAGGCCGCCCTTGCCGCGCACCGGCAGCACCTCGATTGAGAGCACATCACCGCCGGTCGGCGACCATGTCACGCCAGTCGCCACACCAACCTCGTCCTTCTCTTCCGCCAGACCGAAGGTGTAGCGCTCCGGACCCAGGTAGTTAGGAATGTCCGGCGCATCGATGACGATCGGGAACTCAACCGGTTCGCCATCGCTGGCAGCCGCCACCTTTCGCGCCGTCTTGCGGCACAGGGTAGCGATTTCGCGCTCCAGATTGCGCACTCCCGCTTCGCGGGTATATTCGCGCACGATTTTGATGATGGCAGCATCAGTGATGATCAGTTGATCCGGCGTCAGCCCATGGAATTCGCGCTGCTTGCGCACCAGGAACCCCTGAGCAATGCCCAGTTTCTCGTCCTCCGTGTACCCGCCAATCTCAATAATCTCCATGCGGTCGCGCAGCGGGTTCGGAATCGTATCGAGCTGGTTGGCGGTAGCAATGAATATCACCTGCGAGAGATCAAAGGGGATCTCCAGGTAGTGATCGGAGAACGCATTGTTCTGCTCAGGGTCGAGCACTTCCAACAGCGCTGCCGTTGGGTCGCCGCGGAAGTCCTGACCGACCTTGTCGATCTCATCGAGCACATACACCGGATAGCGCGACTTCGCCGTTTTTATTCCCTGGATGATGCGCCCGGGCAGCGCGCCAATGTACGTGCGCCGGTGACCGCGGATTTCGGCCTCATCGCGGATCCCGCCAAGGCTGGTGCGCACAAACTTGCGTCCAAGCGCACGTGCGATCGAGCGCCCAAGCGACGTCTTCCCAACGCCAGGCGGCCCTACGAAGCACAGGATGGGTGAACGCATCCGATTGCCTGCCAGCTTGCGCACTGCGAGGTACTCCAGGATGCGCTCTTTGACCTTTTCGAGACCGTAGTGATCCTCATCGAGCACCTTCTGCGCCTCGTGCAGGCTGATCTCGGGCAGTTCCTCCTCAGCCCAAGGCAGATTCAGGATCCAGTCGAGGTACGTGCGGATGACACCTGCCTCAGGGCTATTCATGCCTTGCTGCGCCAGGCGCTTGAGCTCGTGCATTGCCTGCTCTTTGACGTAGTCCGGCGCATTGAGCTGATTAATCTTCCGTTTCAACTCATCAATCGGATCATCAATATCATCATCTTCGCCCAGTTCGCGGCGAATGACGCGCAGTTGCTCGCGCAGGAAGTACTCGCGCTGGCTCTGGTCCAGCACTTCCTTCGTATCCTGCTGGATCTTCCGGCGCAGTTTGAGCAATTCGAGCTGGCGAGCAAGCAGTCGATGCGCGCGGCGCAACCGCTCGACCGGGTCAAGTTCATTCAGAATATCAAGCCGCTCTTTGAATTCAAACGCTGGCGCCCATGTAACAATATCCGCCAACTGCCCTGGCTTATCGATGCGATGCACGAACGCGACCGCATCTTGCGGCACCTCGCCAAGATGGTCAACAAATTCATCTATCTGCTGCTTGACCGAGTCCATCAAGGCTTCGATCTCGATGCCCTTTGGCTCGGGATCGCTGATGGCACGGCAACGCACGCGGTAGAATGGCTCGCTCTGCAGCATCCCCTGAACCAACGCGCGGCTGATGCCTTCCAGGATGATGCGCGCCGTACCGTCAGGCAGTTTGACAAACTCATCAAGACGCGCAATCACGCCCACTGGCGGCAACTGCTGCGGTTGGCTGTTCTTATACGTCTCGATTTCGCTTTCAGATACGAAAATCAACAAAACAAGATGATCATTTTCCCACGCCTGTTCCATGGCGCGGTACGACTTCCCCTGCCCCACCTGCAGCGGTACCGTCATGTGTGGCATGATCACCATTTCTCCCAGAATAACCAGTGGGAGATCGTGATCGGAAGTCTCAATCATTTTTCCCATAGATCGTTCCCTCACTCTGTCCGCAATCGAATATCGCGGATGTGGCACTTTTCTGCGTCGATGCATAGTTGATACGCTTCAGGGCGTACCCTCAATGACGTGGATTCGCGCTATTCATGGTACCACAAATCCTACCGAATGGTAAATGAGCAGTGACCGAGAACCAGCCTAGCGAGCCGCTTTGTGATTATCTGTGGTCTCCGCCGCGTGATCGCTCGTCTGTTTCATACTATACAACGAAAGAGATGGCAGGAAGTTGCGCCTGCTTGCCCATCTGTTGCAGATACGCCAACATTTCGATCACATCTTGTGTTCCACGATGCGCCTGGCTGCGAGTATGATTGAGAGCGTACAGGCGGCGCTGCCGCACCAGCGACGATCAGGCATCCATGATGGCGCAACACACTATTCTTATCGTCGATGATGAAGCCAATCAGCGACTCATGCTTACGCAGGCGCTGCGCACCAACAGTGAGCGTGAGATTGCCACTGCTGCGTCGGTAGCGGAGGCGCTAGAGTGGCTCAAGCACCATACCGCTGATCTGATCATCACAGATTACAATATGCCCTCAGCGAATGGGCTGACGCTGATCGCGCACGTGCGTCAGCGCGCGCTGCCAGTTCGGATTATTCTTATTACGGCATACTATTCGCCAGAGTTACAGGAAGCGGCCCGGAAGCTGGGGGTCGATCACTTTCTCACCAAGCCGGTTCCGCTGTCGCTGTTACGACAACTGACCAGCGATCTGGGTCTGGGTGATGTGTCTCGTGGTGAGCGACATAGCGTTGATTAACATGCCGTTCGTGCCCTCTTCCGACTGAGCAATCAAATATGGCGCCCGCCTACGCCGCTCGGGACGTTGCGCAATCGAAAGGTGCGTTCTGCCGGTCCGAGTCCTGCCCTCGTCACTCTTGCGCATCCCCATCCACACATGGCGTAGCCTCATCGGAGACGGACATCCCTCTCCTTGCATTTACTTGTTCCACAGGCACTATCAACCGAGAGAAGGTGTGCAACGCCTCCCAACGATTGCTGTCCGCGCTATCAGACGCAAGATTGAGCGCGATATCATATCTCCACCCCGCCGCATTCGAATCGATTTGCGCAGCGCTCTCGGAGAAGCGAACCCAATGAGCAGGTTGCGCGAACTGATCCAAAAGAATAGCGAAGGGCAGTAACTACCCTTCGCGGTCCCGTTGCGCCAGCGAGTAAACGAATATGCAGACGAATAAGCGAATTGGGCAACGAATGAGCGGATAGTCAGCGAATCGGTGAGTGCTCGCCTCTGCGCCCTTTGTGCCTCTGTGGTTGATACTGGCGCGTCCTCGAGGAGGCGCGAGTGAGCGAATGCGCCGCCTCGTTCCCTCTCGCCTCATGCCTCATGTCTCTCGCCTTATCCCTTCGGCGGAAGAAAATGGACAATGCGCAGGAAACTGTCCGCCTTGAGTGAGGCGCCGCCGACTAGCACGCCATCGATGTCGGGTTGCGCCATCAGATCATCGATATTGTCCGGTCTGACGCTGCCACCGTACAAGATGTTGATGGTCGCCGCCACATCGGACCCTGCCATATCGCTGAGGATCCGCCGGATAGTTTCGTGCATCGCCTGCGCGTCCTCCGGGGTGGCAGTGTCGCCAGTGCCGATTGCCCAGACTGGCTCATATGCGATGACGATGCGACTGATCTGTTCTGGCGTCATACCGGCAAGCGCGGCGCGTACCTGGGCGACCACCACGGTTTCCGCCTGCCCAGCGTCGCGCTGCGGCTTAGTCTCGCCGACGCACAGGATCGGCGTGAGATCGTGCGCCAGCGCCGCACGCACTTTCTTGCCAATCAGTTCGTCCCCTTCGCCAAAAATTGCGCGGCGCTCACTGTGCCCGACAATTACGTAGGTGCACCCCAGGTCGCGCAGCATCACTGGAGAAATGGCGCCAGTAAACGCCCCCTGCGGCTCGATGTAGACATCCTGCGCTCCCAGTGCGATTGGCGTACCCTGCACCAGATCCCGCACGGTTTGCAGCGCCGTGAATGGCGGGCAGACCAGCACCTTACGGTCACTGACATCGCCAAGCCCACGGAGCAGCCCTTCGACCAGTTCGCGCGCCTCGCCGGTAGTTTTGTACATCTTCCAGTTGCCTGCGAGAAGTGGCGTTCGCATGAAACCTCCCCTAACCGCCAAACAGCCTCAGGACAAAGAGCCAGATATTCAGGAGATTACCGGGGATCACAAAGGCCAACAGAATGCCAATGGCCACGGTGACGCCGAACACGACCGAATTCCAGGCAAGTACTTTTGCGCCATCAAACGGTCCGGCAGGAATCAGATTGAACAAACCGAGCCAGGCATTCAGTGCAACGCCGGTGTAGAACAGTTGAACGATCCAGGTATCGCGCAGACCAGCAAGAAACGCAATGGGCGCCACAACGAGGAACAGCACCGAAAGCGCCAGGTTGGTCGCCGGTCCCGCCAGGGCGATCAGCCCGCTCTGGCGCGGCGTGAGGTAGCCGCGATGCCAGACGGCGCCGGGAGCGGCAAAGAACAGACCAAGTGGCAGAAACGCGATGACAATTGAAATCGCCAGCATCTGCACATTAGCGACGAAGTGCGCCTGCGCCCCGAAGCGCCGCGCCACAATGCGATGCGCAAGTTCGTGCAGCACGAACCCTAGGCCGCAGACTACTGCAGCGATGAACAGGTTAGTCAGAAACCGGCTGCTTACCAGGTTAGCGGCGCCGGTTTGAAAGACCGCATAGGCGACTGTTGTGCCAGCCCAGGCCTTGAATAATTCAACGGTATCATTGCTGCGTCCCGCAAAAATGCCCTCGTCAGGCATCGAAAACATAGCGACTCCATCCAGTTCAGCGTTCCGGGTACTGTTCGGTCGTCCAAGCGTGCCCGCCGATGAGCGGGACGAAACGCACATTACACAGCCGCTCGGTGCGCAGCACATTGCCTTCGTGACGCAACCGCAACAAAATCTGCGCCCGCTTTCCGCCGACGGGGATGACCAAGCGGCCATACGATGCCAGTTGCTCACGCAGCGGTGCTGGCACCCAGGGTGACGCCGCCGAGACCAGGATCGCATCGAAGGGGGCATAGTCCGGCAGACCTTGTGTCCCGTCCCCAACATGAACGGTCACATTCTCATAGCCAAGGGTGCGCAGCAACGCAGCCGCATTGTGCGCCAACGTCTCACGGCACTCAATCGTATGAACGTGTTTCGCAATCCGACTGAGCACAGCGGCAGCGTATCCAGAACCGGCGCCGATTTCGAGGGCGCGATCAGTCGGAGCAAGTTGCAGCGCCTCGATCATGAGCGCAACCATGTACGGTTGCGAGATGGTTTGTCCTTCGCCAATCGGCAGCGCCTGATCGCTGTAGGCGCGAGAACGTTCGTGCGCCGGCACAAATAAATGACGCGGCACCTGCGCCATTGCGTCCAGCACGCGCTGATCGCTGATGCCACGTCGAACCAGAAGATCGATCATGGCGCGGCGCTCGTTTGCAAAATCCATGGCTGCCGCTCCTTTCGATCCTTATTATACCCGCTTTCACGGGCTTAGGGTTACGCTGGTTACGAATTGGTAGCGCGCTCTTGCTACACTCGAACCAGTGATGAGCTGGTACGCAGTGATGCATGACACACAGGACATACTCGCATGCACGCTTCTCCTGTTGATGCCAGTTTTCCCCTCTCCGACAGTGAGTTGATCAAACGTGCGCAAGATGGCGATCAGGCGGCATTTGCCCAGATTTATGATCGCTATGCGCAGCCGCTCTATCGTTACATTTATTGTCGAGTAGGAGATCCCGATCTCGCCGAGGACGTGCGGGCGGATGTTTTTTTGCGCGCTTTCGAGAGTCTCGACCGCTACGAAGATCGTGGTTGGCCCCTGTCTGCCTGGCTCTATCGCATCGCGCGCGATCGCACGGTCGATGTCATTCGTCGCCGCCGCCTGCGGCAAACCGTGCCGTTGGAGAGCTGGAGCGGCGCATGTGATGGACCTGATCGTGAAATCGATGTGCGTCTCGACTGTGAGGAAGTGCGACGCCTCCTTCACGACCTAACCGACGACCAGCGGCAGGTGATCTACCTGCGGTTCGTAGCGGATCTGTCGATCCAGGAAGTCGCACTGCGCCTCGGGCGTTCTGAAGGCGCGGTAAAGGCGTTGCAGCACCGTGGGTTGCAGTCGCTGGCGCGACGCATAGTAAGCGGTGCATAGGCATAAGATGACGACCGTCATCTCAACTCGCCGCGCAGGCGACGGTCATCTGCGGCGGATTTGACAGCCTGCATCACGTGTGCTACAACCAGACTGCGGCTTACGCGGTTTCGGTTTGTGTCGCACTCCGGTTATGATCAATGCCGATAAACCTCAGCTCTGGAAGCAGGATATCGCCGCCTCGGTGGATTATTTCAATCAGTGGTTCATCAACTTTGCCCCCGAAACCTTCCGAAAAGCGCGCGCAGAGACGGTCAAACAGGTTGAGAAGACATTCCTGGCAGCCAATGATCTGCGCGACCTGACGCCCTCGATAGAATCTCTGCGGCAAAGACTGCAACGTTTGCTTGATGGAAGCAAACCGGCCGCAGAGCGCAATCGTCTGGGACAGTTTGCCACACCCTATGAACTGGCGTTGGAGATCACACGCTGTGTCAAAAGTGTAGCGGGCAATGATCTGCGCATTGTGCGGTTTGCCGATCCAGCCATTGGAACCGGAAGTTTCTATTCTGCTGCGCGTGACGTTTTCGGTCCAGAGCGGATCACATCTGCTATTGGTATTGACATCGATCCTGAGGTGTGCGCGGTTGCGCGTGACCTCTGGACACCAACCGGCATTGACATCATACAGGGCGACTTTACGCGCATCATCGAGGGTGACTGGCAACTGCCGACACCGAATCTCATTCTTGCCAATCCGCCATATGTACGGCATCATCATCTGAGTCTGGAGGAGAAGAAGCGTCTTCAAGCGCTGACGCATCGTCTGACGGGCGTGAGAGTCAATGGACTGGCAGGACTCTATGTCTACTTTATGCTCCTAGCAACGGCATGGATGGAAGAGGGCGGGTATGCGGCATGGCTTGTTCCCTCGGAGTGGATGGAGGTCAACTATGGCGCTGCGTTGAAACAGTATCTCGTCACTCACACTACATTGATACGGATCCACCGTTTTGATCCGGCGGATGTTCAGTTTGGCGATGCACTCGTCTCCTCAGTTGTAATCGTATTTCGGAAATCGCCCGCTCCTCTGGGGCATCGCGTTGAGTTCACATTTGGGGGAACAATGATAGCGCCCCGCGCAGGCGAATGTATCCCGATAGAGCGCCTTCTTTCTGCACGAAAGTGGACGGTCTTTCCACGATGCGGCGAGCAAGTCCCTGAACCTGTCGAAGAAACTGAACCGCGACGTGTGCACAGCTATGGACCGGCATCGGGTGGAGAAAAAGGTGTGACGTTGGGAGATCTCTTCCACATTCAACGCGGTATCGCAACGGGCAGTAATCAATTCTTTGTCCTGCCCCGAGACGAGGCTGAAATCCGGCGACTCCCCAAACGGTATCTCCGACCTATTCTGCCGGCTCCACGATCGCTCAAAACGACGATCATCGAGGCGGATGATGACGGCTATCCGCTTATTGAACCGCAACTCTGTCTCATCGACTGTGACCTCCCAGAGATCATGCTCCGCGATCGCTATCCTGAACTTTGGAC
Source organism: Roseiflexus sp. (assembly GCA_025062325.1). GTDB lineage: Bacteria > Chloroflexota > Chloroflexia > Chloroflexales > Roseiflexaceae > Roseiflexus. The sequence goes on along the minus strand of JANXAL010000112.1, from coordinate 79,567 downwards.
ATATCTGCAAACGGCTGAGGCGCTGGGCGTCAGGAACGGCTACCTGGTACGGAAGCGCACTCCGTGGTATCGGCAGGAGCAGCGCGATCCGGCGCCATTTCTCTGCACATATATGGGACGTGGATCTAGCGAGAAGCGACCATTTCGATTCATCTGGAATCGCTCACGGGCGATCGGGACGAACCTCTACCTGTTGATGTATCCGAAGGGGAACCTGGCATGCCTGTTGGAAGAACATCCTGAAACTGCAGCCGAAATCTTTGCTCTGCTTCAACAACTGACGGTCGGCGAGCTGTGCGGTGAGGGGCGAACCTACGGCGGCGGCTTGCACAAAATCGAGCCACGCGAACTTGCGCGGGTGTCTGCGGCAACGTTTGTCGAGCGCTGGCCCGATCTGATAGTGGAGCGCCAGGAGTTGTTACTGTACCCATGGAGATATGGTGATGCTAACGATCCCTCACCTGGCGCTGGCGCTGATTGCCTATCTCGTCGGTGCTATCACCTTATTATCGTTGGTAGCGTGGAGGCGCGGTGTTGATCTGCGCATTGCGGGCAGCGGGAACGTTGGCGCGGCGAATGTCTGGCGCACCTGCGGCTTTGGCGCGTTTGTGGCAGCGATGAGCGGCGATAGGCTGACGGGCGCTCTGCCGATCCTTGCTGCACAAATGCTCAATCTGCCGCCGCTGGCGGTTGCGACCGTCGGCGCAACGGCGATGCCGGGACACATGCGATCGGTCTTTCTCGGATTTCGCAGCGGCAAGGCGGTGGCAACCAGTGACGGGGCGCTACTGGCATGGCGCCGCTCGTAGCGTTCACTGGGCTAGCGGACGCGAGGGGTTTGGCATCACGCGCAGTTTGGTGGCTGCGTCGCCAACGGCAGCAGCCATATGCGAGTCACGGCAATACTCTTCGCGCTAGGCGCGATACTGCTTGAACATGCGCTCTTTGTATGAGGCGCAGACACGGCTATGCGATTCTTCACCGCTCGAACACTTGCCGCCCGCACCCGGAAACCGATAGGCGCCTCGAGAAACTACTCGAGAAACTAAATGACGTTCAGTTCGCGGCGCAGCACGCCACGGAAGCGGGTAATCCGCAGCGGGTCGATGTCGATGGTATGGGCGCGTCCGTCGAGGATCTCTTCAGCGATCAGCAGTCCAGTGGCTGGCGCGTGCATGATGCCATGCCCGCTGAATCCGCTGGCATCAACATACCCCTCGAGTTCGGGATGCCGCCCCAGGATCGGCATATGGTCGGGCGTGATTTCGTAGGCGCCTGCCCAGCAGAGTTTTTCCGCCAGCCCGGCGCGCTCCAGGATCGGGAAGCGCCGCAACCCGGCTTCAAGCACCGTGTCGAGCCACTCCCAATCGACCGCCAAGTTGTATCCTGGCGGCTCGGCATAGTTTGATTTGCCGAATAGCACATTCTCGTGTTCTTTGCGCATGTAAAAGCCCGTGCCAACGTCGATGGTCAGCGGGATCGGCCCGGGGATCGCGGGGAATGGTTCGGTCACATAGATGCAGCGGCGGTATGGACGCACCGGTATCTCAAGCCCTGCGAGCATCCCAACCTCGCCCGCCCATGGCCCAGCGGCGTTGACGACAACCGGAGTGTTGATGACCCCGGCTGGCGTCTCGACCCCTGCCACGTGGTCGCCGACGACCCGGATGCCGATGGCGGGGGTGGCGCGTAGCAGACGCACGCCAAGGTCGCGCGCCCGGTTCAGGTAGCCGATGGCAATGCCATGCGGATCGCAAAAGCCGTCGTCGGGACCAAAGGTGGCGCCGATCAGGTCGTCGATGCGCATGCCAGGTACAAAGCGTGCGGCTTCTTCAGGTGACAGCAGCTCGACGCGCACCCCCAGGCTGCGTTGCAGCGCAACGCTGGCGCGGTAGGCCTCCCAGTCCGTCTGATTGTCGATCAAGAAGAGATAGCCGATCTGCTGCAAGCCTGAGTGACCGCCGACTTCTTCGGTGAAATGTTTCAGACGCTCGATGCTGTAGAGCGACAGGCGAATGTTGACCTCATTGGAAAACTGATGACGCACACCGGCGACGGAGCGGGCGGTTGAGCCGCTAATCTCGGTCTCTTCCTTTTCTAGAATAACAACGTTGGTGCATCCGCGCACAGCCAGATGGTACGCAACCGAGGCGCCGATAATCCCGGCGCCAATAATGACAACATCAGCGGTTTGAGGCGGCATATGAATGTCCTAGTGCATAAAGACGCTATGTCAACCGACGACGCGACTGCGAACGGGACAATGGCGGTGCTGCGGCGGCATCTTCCGCCGGAATTTGCGGTTCTTCGCCAGCAAGCGCCTGGAGGTCGGCGTCGAGAGAAGCATTGCTGCGCACCGCTGCGGACTCTGAGAGTTCTTCCCCGAGTGTATTTTTTGAGGGTTGATGCAACGCACGCGTGTCGCGCCAGGCGAGGCGCTCGCGCACCGTCGCCTCGAACCCGCGTCCAGTTGGCTCATAGTAGCGCCGTCCGCGCAGGTTAGGCGGAAAGTGTTCCTGGTCTACCTGGGCATCGTCATGGTCATGCGCGTATTTGTAGCCTCGCCCGTATCCAAGCCTTTTCATTAACGTCGTCGGCGCATTGCGCAGATGAAGCGGCACCGGTTCGTTGCGCGTTTCCGCAACATCCTTGAGCGCCGCTGCATATGCGGTGTAGACCGCATTGCTCTTCGGCGCCTGCGCCAAGTACACGACCGCATGCGCCAGCGCCAGGTCGCCTTCGGGTTGACCAAGAAAATGGACTGCCTGCTGCGCGGCAATGGTCAGCGACAGGGCGTGCGGGTCAGCCATGCCAATATCTTCGATTGCAATCCGAACCAACCGTCGTGCGATATACAGCGGATCTTCGCCTCCGTCGAGCATGCGCCCTAGCCAGTACAACGCTGCATCGGGATCGCTATCGCGGACGCTTTTATGCAATGCTGAGATAGCATCGTAGTGCAGTTCGCCATTTTTGTCGTACTGCACGGCGCGAGTCTGCAGCGCATCACGGATGTCGTCCACTGTGATCAGGCGCTTCCCGCCGACGCCTGGCGGTTTGGCGAGCGCTGCGGCTTCGAGTGCATTCAACGCGGTGCGCGCGTCACCGTTCGACATGTTGATCAGGTAGCCGCGCGCATCGGCAGCCAGCAGCACATTAAGGTCGCCAAGCCCGCGTTCGGCGTCAGTCAGCGCGCGATCAACGATCACACCGATCTGCTCATCGGTCAATGGATCGAGGACGAAGACGCGCATCCGTGAGCGGAGCGCCGGGTTAACCTCAAACGAGGGGTTTTCGGTAGTCGCGCCGATCAGGATGATCGTGCCGTCTTCAACATATGGCAGAATAGCATCCTGCTGCGCCTTGTTGAAGCGATGGATCTCATCGATAAAGACAATTGTGCGCTGCTGGAACATGCCAAGGCGGTCTTGCGCCTCTTTGACCACGCGACGCAGATCGGCAACCCCGGCGGACACAGCAGAGAGCTGCTCAAAATGGGCATGGGTTGTATCAGCGATGATCCGCGCCAGAGTCGTCTTGCCAGAACCTGGAGGACCCCAGAGGATCATTGAGAAGAGCGCATCGTTGCTAATGGCGCGCCGTAGCAGCTTGCCCTCGCCGACGATATGATCCTGCCCGACGAACTCATCGAGTGTACGCGGGCGCATACGCGCAGCAAGCGGCGCCTGACGGCTCAGCGCCTCTTCGCGCTGTGCGTCGAACAGAGTTTTCTGATTCCTTGGCATCGAGAACAGCGTGCAAGCAGTATCTCCGGTTGCCAAGCATGATACCAGAAAATCGGAAAATCGGCGGGCAGGTCATCCCTCCTTCTGGTACCACCGCACCACATGGGGCATACGCAAATGGGATGATGGTGCTATTGCGAATGGAGTCGCCATCGCGTATGCTTAGAACCAGAAAAGGCGCTGTCCAGAGGAAACATCCCGGCTCCCTTCCCTGGTACTCTTCCCGTTCACTTCCTCTGGCTCCCCCCAACTTCCTCTCACATTCCTCTGGTGTACGAGCCGGAATGCTGGACAGAAGCCTAGGTCTAAAGACGGGGCAGGCAGCAAATGCCTGCCCCGGTTTTTAGCGTCTGCTTCGCCGGGTTCGCCCGGTGATCGCCAGCAGTACAATAGCGCCCAGCACTGCCACGCCAAAACTGCGCACATCCCATCCAAAATTCGTTCCGCCAAATCCCAGCAACTCCATGATCAACCCGCCAACGAACGCGCCCAGGATGCCAATAATGATGTTCATCAGGCAACCCTGGCGTTCCTCAACGCCGACCAGCAGGCTTGCCACCCATCCAGCCAGCGCGCCAAAAATGATCCAGGAAATGGGACCCATGGTGTTGGTTTCCTTTCTGTTGGTGGTCTGGTCTGAGACCAGACCCTACATCGTCCTGCCACGTCCCTGTCTGCTCGGGGCAGATCAGCGAACCGCATGAACTGTTGGGACAGGTCTAAGACCGGACGCTACCCTGGGGCGGCGGGGCGCCGTGCGTTGGCATTTGCTGCGATTATTTCATCGCTGCTTCTCCTTCTCATGGCTTCCCCCAGACCTTCCAAGTGCAGTCTTCTTGGTGAGCGAAGTAGGCTTGCCGCATCCTGACGCCTTTTCCCCCTCATCCCCTCTGTCCCCTTCTCCCACCAGGGGAGAAGGGGTCTCGCAAGTGTAGTTTGAGAACAACGGATGTAGTCTGCATCCTGACGCCTTTTCCCCCTCATCCCCTCTGCCCCCTTCTCCCACTAGGGGAGAAGGGGGAGTTAGGGCGTCCTGACGCTCAAAACGGGCGATGCGACGGCTTGCCAAAAATCTACCCTTGCAAGCCTATGCCCCTGTTTCGAGCGATCGGCGGCATCGTTGACGCCCATACGAAGAGGCGCTGTGTCTGCGCAAGCCGCACGACCGCTGTTCAAAGCGATTGTTCAGAAGAAGAACGTTTGCATTATAATTGGCCGACGCGCCACTAGACTGATGCGGGTGCATCAAGAGATGTTCTGTGCAACGTCTCTGACTGGTTGAGGCGAGGCGCTCCTCTTCAGTTGAAGCAGTCTGATGTTCGTGTCTAAAGGCAAACGCCAATGATCATTGTTGCATCCGATGACCATCTGCAGCACAATCCGCCACACGAGTTTCTCGACGGCGCGCTGATCCCGATCTACGAGACGCCAGCGCGCGTGGCGATTATTCGCGCCGCGCTTGAACGCGCCGCGCTTGGTCCTGTCATCGCGCCGCACACGTTTGGCATTGAACCGGTGCGCGCCGTTCACGACGACGGGTATCTGACCTATCTTGAGACGATCTACAACCGCTGGGTTGTTGCAGGCGGCGCGCCGGAAGCCGTCATTCCTGGAACGCTGGCAGTGCGCTGGATGTCCCGGCCGCACAATCACCCGCTGGCTGCGCCCGGGTACTATACCTTCGACACGTGCGCCCCTATCGTAGCAGGCACTTACGCTGCCGCTCGCGCTGCTGCTGACATTGCACTTACCGGCGCTGAACTCCTCTTGACAGGACATCGTTTCGCGTATGCGCTCTGTCGTCCGCCGGGGCATCATGCCGGGCGTGATCTGGGCGGCGGGTACTGTTTCCTCAACAACGCTGCAATTGCAGCGGAGTATCTGGTGCGCAGCGCTCCGGGGGCAACGTGTGCAATTCTGGATATTGACTTCCACCACGGCAATGGCACGCAGCAGATCTTTTACGAACGCAGCGATGTGCTGTTTGTTTCGATTCACGCATCACCGTCGTACCAGTATCCCTTCTTTCTTGGCTATGCTGAAGAGCGCGGCGCCGGAGCCGGGGAGGGATATAATCTGAATCTGCCGCTGGAAGCGGGAGTGGAGGATCGCGAATACCTGGCGGCGCTCGATCAGGCGCTTGATGCAATTGCGGATTTTGCGCCGCGTTTTCTCGTGCTCTCGGCAGGATTTGATACGTTTAAGGGCGATCCGGTCGCCAATCACGGCGGCGGTTTTGCGCTTAGCACGGCAGCCTATCCGGAGATCGGGCGGCGTATCGCTGCACTAAAACTGCCGACGCTGGTCGTTCAAGAGGGAGGATACGCTATCGACGCGCTCGGCGATAATGTCGTCGGGCTGTTGCAGGGTCTTGAGGAGTAGGCAGGTATGACACGCCTTTCGTCGGCTGGCCGCATCGAAGTCATCTGCGGCTGCATGTTCAGTGGAAAGACCGAAGAACTGATCCGTCGGCTGAATCATGTGCGTCTGGCGCGCCAGCGATTGATCGCCTTTACGCCGCGGCGCGACACGCGCTACCGGCTTGGCAGCCTGGTTAGCCACAACGGTCTCTCAATCGAAGCGCGGGTGATCGACTCGATCCGCGATATTCCGGCGCATCTCGACGCCGATGTTCACGTGGTGGCGGTCGATGAACTGCACCTGCTCGACGACCCGCCCGACGCGGCGCGGGAGGTGTGTCAGGAGTTGGCGGACCGCGGGCTGCGCGTGATCGTTGCGGGACTAGATCAGGACTTTCGCGCGCAGCCGTTCCCGGCAATGGCGCAGTTGATGGCGGTCGCTGAACAGGTGGATAAGTTGTACGCCATTTGCGTGCGCTGTGGCGCCTATGCGACTCGCTCGCAGCGCCTGATCGACGGTAAACCAGCCCCCGCCGATGCGCCGACCATTGTGGTTGGGGGACAGGAGTTGTACGAGGCGCGCTGCCGTGCATGCTATGAGCCAGCGCGCTAAGGGCGCTCTCTGATCAAACGATGCGCGCGCTCGCGTGCCGCTGATGCGGTACGGGATCAAAGCCAACCCATGTAATCCCCTCGACGCCGTCGAAGCGGCGCGCCATGACGATCAGCGCTTCGGGGTTGTTGTCCACCAGGATGAAGCGCCGTCCGAGTTCGAGCGCCGCCACGCCGGTTGTGCCGCTGCCGGCGAAGAAATCAAGCACCAGCGATCCCGGCTTCGACGATGCCTGGATGATCCGACGCAGGATGCCGAGCGGCTTCTGCGTCGGGTAGCCGGTCTTTTCGGCGCTGTTGGTGGGCACGATAGTGTGCCACCAGCAGTCGGTCGGCAATTTGCCGCGCGCCGCCTTTTCGGGACCGACGAGACCGGGCGCCATGTAGGGGATGCGTTCGATCTCTTCGGCATTGAACACGTAGCAGGAGGGGTTCTTGACGTAGAGCAGGATGTTGTCGTGCTTGGGGGGCCAGCGGTTCTTCGGTCGTCCGCCGTAGTCATACGCCCAGATAATCTCGTTCAAAAACGACTCGCGCCCGAAAATGGCGTCGAGCAGCACTTTGCAGTAGTGAACCTCCCGGTAATCCACGTGAAAGTAGAACGACCCGTGCGGCGCAAGTACGCGATGCGCTTCGATCAGGCGCGGCTCCAGGAATGCCAGATAATCGTCGAAGACATCGCTGAACCGCCGCGATCCCACGACGATGCTTTTGTAGCGTTGTCCCTGAAATCCGACGCGGTCTCCCTCGCTGGAGCGCACAGTCTTGAGCTGAATACGCTGCTGGTTCTTTCCGGTGTTGAAGGGAGGATCGATGTAGATGAGATCGACTGACTCCGAGGGAAGCGCGCGGAGAACGTCGAGATTGTCCGCAAGGTAGATGGTGCCGGTGGCGTTGGGATAGATCATAGGAGGAGATCACTTCGCTTTGAATGACACTTCTGGACAGACCCTTTGCGACTATACAGGATTCCGGTAGTTCTCGCAAGACGACAGCGGTGGATGCTAGTTCACTGCCATCTGACCAATCGTAAGGGCAGGTTTGAGACCCGCCCTTACGCCCGGCTACGCCGCAGTATCCGCCCGTGCATCTTTGAGCCTGACGATGATAAGCAGTAGTCCGAGATCCGCCCCTGCGCCCAGCTACGCCGCGGTATCCGCCCGTGCATCTTCGAGCCCTTACGCCCGGCAGCGCCGCTGTCTTGCCGTATGGCGTCGTGTGCAGCGCCTACGCAGGGGCGCCCCTATGCGCGCCGGGTAGCGCTGGTCACGCTCGTCCACTTCTTCATGGCTGCGGCGAGCGGCCATACGCAGCGTCCCTCACCGACGTCGGGCGTCTCTCAGGCGGGCAAGCAGCCTACACCCCCAGGGATGACGCGAAAAGTGACAGGAAGTTGATCGTCATCCATAACCTGTCACTCGCCGATCATCCGTATCGTATATACTGCCTCTGGCGGAGGCGCCGCGGCGCCTTCGACGCCAGATGTTATTGCCGACTATTCAAGGTGATGTCGTGCCTCCAATCGATCTCTACCCGCTGATCACCCGGCCGCGCCTTGCGCGGCCGCTCTGGAGCGGAACGTTCCTTGCCGACTGGCTAGAACTTCCACAGCCGCAACCCGAACGTCTCGGCGAAATGTGGTTGGTCTACGACACAAACCCAATTCTCGAAGGACCGCTGGCAGGGCAAACCCTAGCCCAGGCGACGCGCGACTATGGCGCAGCGCTCGTTGGTGAGCGTACGATTGCACGGTACGGCGCTGATTTCCCGTTGCTCGCCAAGTTTATCGACGCAGCGGATCGCCTCTCGATCCAGGTGCATCCCGATGACGCATACGCGCACACGCACGAGACAGCCACCGGTTTCCACGGCAAAACCGAGGCGTGGCACATTCTGCACGCTGCGCCAGGCGCCGATGTGGTCTACGGACTGGCGCGCCCCAGCAGCCGCGACGAACTCGCTGCTGCGATTGCTAATGGCGCGCTCGAACCGTTGCTGCGGCGGCTGCCAGTAGCGTCTAACGATACCGTGTTTGTTCCGGCGGGGACGCTGCATGCAATCAATGCCGGTATTGTGCTGTTCGAGATACAGCAGAAATCAGACTTGACCTACCGCGTCTACGATTATGGTCGGATCGATGCGGCAACCGGCAAGCCACGCGAATTGCACATCGAGAAGGCGCTTGATGTGACCGACTACGCGCCTGCTCCACGCGGAGTCATACCACCGCTGCCGCTGGAGACAGGGCGCGATCTGCTAGTGGCATGCCGGTCCTTTGCGCTTGAACGCCTGACGCTCACCGGCGCCGTCGAATATACTGTCGATCCAGCAACCTTCGAGATCCTGACAGTCATCGACGGCGCGGCGATGCTACAATGGAACGCTGGAGCGCGGAGGTTACGACACGGCGAGGCGGTCGTTCTACCAGCCTGTCTCGGCGCCTATGCGCTCGTCCCAGCAGCGGAAGTGCGGGTCCTGCGGTCATACGTGCCCGACCTGGACGCACTGCGGCGCGAATTCGCGCAACGCGGCATGGACGCCACGCAGGTGGCAGAGACGGTCATCGAAATGTGAGGCGCGAGGCGAGAGAGGCGAGAGGCAAGAGGCGAGAGAGGTAAGGCGAGAGGCAAGAGGTAAGAGAGGTGAGGCGAGAGGCAAGAGGCGAGAGAGGTAAGGCGAGAGGCAAGAGGTAAGAGAGGTGAGGCGAGAGGCAAGGGGCGAGAGGCGCAAGGCATGGGGCGCGAGGGATGAGGAGCGAGGCAAGCGAGACGTAGCGCACCACGCGCCTTCATTCTCCGCGTCCGTTCGCCTATTCGCTTCCCTATTCGTTGACAGCAAAGAGACGAGAGGCAAGAGGCGAGAGGGGATAAGGCGAGGCGGGCGAACGTTGTCGGTTGCGGATGGAAACAAACCTGACCTTCGAGGTCTTTTGCCACGTGCAAAACGATGCTGGTCGAAGATTTCATCAATCGGAAAAAAGCATCATGGGAGCGTCTGAGCGCCATTGTGGAGCGTTCGCAACGCGGCGGACTGGCGTCGCTGGAGGATGAGGAGATTGCTGAGCTAGGGCGACTGTACCGCAGCGCAACATCAGATCTGGCAGTGGCGCGGCGCGATTTTCCCAATCATCGGGTCGTAGATTATCTCAATGGTCTGGTCGCGCGCGCTCATGCCGAGGTGTATCAGCGCCGCGCGGATCGCAGCAGCGGGCTGGTGCGCTACTTCGCCGTCGATCTGCCGCGCACCTTCCGCGAGACGTGGCCCTACACGCTGGCGTCGCTGCTTATGTTTCTGATCCCGGCGCTGATCGGCTTCTTCGTTACCCTGAACGATCCCGCTGCCGGTTCGCTGCTGGTTCCGGGAGTAGACAGCGTTATCAGCGATATTCGCGCCCGTCGTGAGTGGTGGAAGGCGATCAATGACGAGGGGCGGTCAGCATCAGCAGCGCTGATTGCCACGAACAACATCCGCGTGGCAATCCTAGCATTTGCTGGAGGTGTGCTGCTTGGCGCGCTGACGCTGTTCGTTCTAGCGCAGAACGGATTGCTGCTCGGCGTTGTGGCGGGCGCGGCGCAGGCGTATGGGTTCAGCGGCAACCTGTGGGGCTTTGTGGCGGCGCACGGCGTTATCGAATTGAGCGTCATCATTATTGCCGGAGGAGCGGGACTGCAACTCGGGTGGGCCGTGGCGCGTCCGGGACTGATCACCCGGCGCGCGGCGCTGGCGCTGGCAGCGCGCCGCGCGGTTCGGCTCATCCTTGGCTGTGCGCTGCTGCTCATCATCGCGGGAGTGATCGAGGGGTTCATCTCGCCGTCGGATCTGCCGCTGGCGGTTAAGTTTGCAGTCGCCTTCCTCAGTGGCGTCGCGCTGTATACCTATCTCCTGCTGGCAGGACGAGAGCGCAAAAGTAGCAATTCTCACAAAGATTGACGCCAAGCCGCCAGGTCGCAAAGCCTTACTATCGATAGATGACTTTGCGTCTGGCATCAGGAAATTCCAGCAACCCCGGCGCCGTTTCTCGCCTTCGGACGCACACGTATAATACGCCCAGCATGTGCCAGACAGTTGCCAGGAACAGGCAGGATGCACTCAATGACGCCCATGAGAGGCGCGGATACGATGTGCCGTCAGAAGCGCCAGTCCGGTAACGATCGCCATCAGGATGAAGTGGAATGCGATCCGTCCTGCCTCGACGGTCTGACTCTGTTCTCCCGATCCGATGATGACACCGCCGATCCCTGCGCCAAGCGCCATTCCGAGCTGGCTGACGATCTGCAATGCTGACGATGCGCGCCCTTCATGACCCTGTGCGGCATTCTGCAGCATAGCGAGCGACAGAGCGGAATATGCCAGCCCAATGCCGCAACCTGCGACGCCCCACGCGACAATGCTGAGCAGCGGCGGGACAATTGGTGCAATAGTGGCTGTTGTTGCGCCGACTCCGACCAGCATCACGAGCAAACCGGCAGTTGCTATCGAATCTGGCGGTTGGCGACGCGCCAACCGCTCCTGCATCCAGGCGCCTGCCGTCCATGTCAGGGTCGCAGCAGTCAGCGCCAGCCCGGCAGTCACAACGCTCAACCCGCGCACTGCGGTGAGGGTCAACGGCACGAAAGCATCGACGCCGAAGAACGAGAGGTTGAGCAACCCCATGGCAGCAATCACAGCAGGCAGTCCTGGCGCAGCACGGAGCGTGCCAGACGGCAGGACGCGCCGCAGGGCGAAGATGGTGATGATAACGCCAGGAACGACCAGAGAGGCTCCCATAACCGGCGCGGCGATCAACTGTCCCAGCCCGCTGATCATCAGCGCGGCGCCTGCGGCGAGTACCAGCGCCATCCGAGTCTCAGCGTGGCGTCTGAGATGATCGTTTGCGTTGAAAGATCGCTGCGTTGGCGTCAGGCGCTGTAACGCTGGCAGCGCCATAAGCGCCGCGACGAGCGGCAGCGGAATCAACCCTAGGAAGACCCAGCGCCAGCTCGCATGTTCAGTGATGATCCCTGCAAGCCCGGGACCGACCATGCCTGGCACGACCCAGGCAGTCGAAATGATCGCCAGCATCCGTGGGCGTGCGTCCGCCTCGTAACCACGTCCGACGATAATGTACACTACTGTGCCAATGACGCCGCTGCCCAATCCCTGCACGGCGCGACCGACGATCAGCAATGGCATGGTCGGCGCCAGTCCTGCGATCAGCAAACCGACCCCAAAAAGCAGCGTTCCAGCAATGAATGGTATGGCGACTCCCCGGCGATCCGCCTCTGGTCCCGCGACTGTGGCTGCAATCATGTGCGCCAGCATGAAGGCGCTGAAGGCCCAACCGTACCAGGCCAGCCCGCCCAGTTCGCGAGCAGTGGCGGGCATTGTGGCAGCAACTGCCAGGATTTCGAAGGCAGTGGCGACAATGATCAGCGCCAACCCGATGGTGAGCATGCGTCGGCCAGCGACCCAGATGCCTGATGGCAGGGCAGGTGAGGAAGAGATTGTCTCTTCGACCATGGTAGTGTGGCCCTTTCTGTATTGCGAGCCGTCATTATCGCATATTTCCAGCAACGCAGCACGGAAGAACTACGCCCTCGCGCCTTTATTTATACGAAGCACAGGGCGTATAGGTAAAAAAGCTGCGCTTTTGCGTAAGAAGCGAGAACGCATACGGAGGCACACAGGCACGGAGATGGAAGGCGCGCGCCTTTACGCCTTTGCGCCTCTGCGTGAGGATCAACAGGAGGGGGTTAGTATGCTCTGTGCTATAATATCCAATCGACAGATCCATCGTTGCGGATAGCAATCGGCAGTGCTCGTCTAGGGTCCGCTCTTTGCCTCTATCACGCGCCAGTTCAGGCGCCAGGATATCCTGCATATGTCAGTTGTATTGCGTACACGGCAGCAGATTGCGCAGATGCGCGCTGCGGGCCGTCTAGTGGCTGAAACCTTCGAGGTGTTGCGCGAGTATGTGCGTCCTGGGATAACGACCAAAGAACTTGACCGGATCGCAGAGCAGTTTGTGCGGAAACGCGGTGCGATACCGGCCTACAAAGGGTATCGCGGTTTTCCTGCAACCATCTGCGTTGCAGTTAACAATGTCATCTGCCATGGCATTCCGGGAAATGAACGCCTGAAAGAAGGAGACATCATCGGCATCGACATTGGGGTACGGCTCAACGGTTGGTACGGCGACGCATGCATTACGGTGCCGGTGGGGAAGATCTCCCCGGAAGCGCAGCGGTTGCTAGAGGTGACCGAAGAGGCGATGTGGCGCGGCATTCGTGCGGCGCGCGGCGGCGCGCACCTTGGGGATATTGGCGCAGCGATTCAAAGGTATGTTGAAGCCAACGGCTTCTCGGTCGTGCGGGAATGGACCGGGCACGGCGTCGGACAGCAGCTTCACGAGGAACCAACCGTGCTGCACTACGGCAAGCCCGGCACAGGAATGCGGCTGCGCCCCGGCATGACCTTTACGATTGAGCCAATGGTCAACGCTGGACGACCTGAGGCAGTGCTGGACAAGACCGATGGTTGGACGGTGCGCACCGCCGATGGCTCGCTCTCGGCGCAATTCGAGCATACGATTGCGATAACCGAGGGCGAGCCGGAGATACTGACGCTGCCATAGGCGGTTACCCGTTCTTTCGGCGGTTGCGCAGGAAGGGCGGGATATCCAGGTCGTCGGGGCTGATGTTTGCGCCCTGTGACCGTATCGGTTGCGAAGGTTGAGGTCGGACTGACGCTGGCTGATGTGACGCTGATGAGTGTGGTTCCGCGTATGCTACATCGCGCTTCGGTTGGGCAGACGGCTGCTGTTGCGCACCGGACATGTAGATGCGCTTACGCGACTCAGCCGGACGGCTGGCGTCGAAGCCGGTGGCAATTAGGGTGATCTTCACCTGTCCGGGCGGGAAGGTCGGATCGATCACTGCGCCAAAAATAATATTCGCGTCCGGGTCCACTGCCTTCGCCACGATATCCGCCGCCTCGTACACTTCAAGAATACCGAGGTCTTCACCGCCGGTCACGTTGAACAGCACCCCTTTCGCACCGTCAATCGACACTTCGAGCAGCGGAGAAGCGATGGCCTCATTGACCGCATCAACCATGCGGTTATCACCGCTGCCGATGCCGATCGCCATGAGCGCCGAACCCTGGCGCGCCATAATTGTCTTCACGTCAGCGAAGTCGACGTTGATCAACCCGCGCTGCGTGATCAGATCCGAAATGCCCTGGATGCCCTGGCGCAGCACGTTATCCGCCATCTGAAACGCCTGAAGCATCGAGGTATTCTTGCTTGCCGTCTGCAAAAGACGGTCGTTGGGAATGACGATCAGCGTATCAACGATGGGGCGCAGTTGCTCGATGCCCTGTTCGGCGATTTTGCGGCGATGGTTGCCCTCGAAACTGAATGGCTTCGTAACGACGCCGACCGTCAGCATTCCCAAATCCTGTGCGATGCTGGCGATCACCGGCGAGGCGCCGGTGCCCGTGCCGCCGCCCATACCGGCCGTAATGAAGACCATATCGGCGCCCTTGAGCGCCTCGTAAATCTCCTCAGTCGTCTCTTCAGCGGCTTTCTGTCCGATGACCGGGTTGCCGCCCGAACCAAGCCCCTTGGTGAGTTTGTCGCCGATGCGAATGCGAGTTGGTGCGCGCGAATGCAGTAATGCCTGTGCGTCGGTGTTGATCGTAATGAATTCAACCCCGGTCACGCCTTCGTCTACCATGCGATCAACGGCGTTGGAGCCGCCGCCGCCGACGCCAACCACTTTGATGACCGCAAAATTCTCTGCGGCCTGGCTCAGACTTGCGTAATCGATCATGGATCCCTCTCCTTGCATTATGGCAGAAACTCTTTCAGCCATCGCTTGAACCGTTCGTAGGTCGAGACCCAACCGCCATGATCCGATGGCGGTCCGCCGCCAGAATGAAGAGCGCTCATTCCATGGCGCATACCCCAGCGCAGCAACCCGATGGCAGTGGCATACGCAGGGCTGTTGAGCGTATCCGCCAATCCGGTGAGATCGGCAGGTGTGCCGATGCGCACCGGCATGCCAAGCATGTCGCGCATCAGTTCATCAAGACGCGGCAACTGCGCGGCGCCGCCGGTCAGGACGATACCTGCCGGCAGGAGACCCTCGTAGCCGCTGCGTCGAATTTCGTGGTAGATCAATTCCGTCAGTTCTTCAGCCCGCGCCTGAAGCACCTGGTTCAGCACGTAGCGACTGATACGCTGCCGCTCACCAGGTGCGAATCCCTCGACTTCGATCACATCCGGATCTGCCGTTTCGTCGGCGATTGCTGCGCCGTACTTCAGTTTCAGGTACTCGGCAGTGTTGTGCGGCGTCTGTTGTACGATCACAATGTCGTTGGTGAAATGGTTGCCGCCGACAGGAATGACGCTGGTATGCCAGATGCCCCCCTGGGCAAAGACCGCGATGTCAGTCGTGCCTCCGCCGATATCAACCAGCACCACGCCGCGGTCCTTGTCATCGGCGCTAAGCACGGCTTCGCCAGCCGCCAACGGTTGCAGCACTAGATCGTCGATCTCAACGCCGGTTTTCTGCACACTCTTGATCAGATTCTGAATCGCCATCACCTCGCCAGTAATGATGTGGGTTTCCACTTCGAGGCGAAAACCGGACATCCCGATCGGATCGCGAATGCCCTCGTTGCCATCCACAACATAGGCGCGTGGAATGACGTGGATCACCTCACGCTGTGTGGGAATGGCCACGGCCTGCGCCGCCTCGACTGCGCGCGCTACATCGTGGCGGGTAATCTCATGATCGCTCCGCGCCACCGCAACGACGCCGCGACTGTTGAGCGACTGGATGTGCCGACCGGCAATTCCAACGAACGCGGCGCTGATCCGGTAGCCGGAAAGCCGCTCGGCTTTCTCAATACTGGTGGTTATTGCATTGACAGCGTCATCAATATTGACGACGACACCCTTATCCAGCCCCTTCGACGGCGTTAGACCGACGCCAAGCACGTTGACGCGCCCAGTGTCGTACACCTGTCCCACAATCGTGCAAACTTTGGTCGTGCCAACGTCAATTCCGACAATCGTGCGGTGTGCCATACTCAGCCTCGTTGTGTTGCTACGGTCGTGGCGGCGCATCATTCCGGTAGTACGGCGTCGCCGGTCGCAAATCGAGCCAGGTATACTCTGTCGGCTCCTGGAGCGTCAGAAAACGCAGGATCTGGATTTTTTCCTCCAACCGATCCTTCCGTCCAAAGACGATCGTTCTCTGATCGGTGGTAGTCAGCGTAACGCCGTGCTCTCTATCCCAACTGATACCGGATAGCGTCACACCCGCCTCGTTCGGCAAACGCAGCGCCAGCGCGCGGACAAGCGAGAGCACGTCAGGATCGATCCGGTCGTTGGGTTTGACTCCTTGTCCGCTCCGGTCCTCGATAATCAACGTATCAGTTACGAATGCGGCCGTATCGGGACCCAGCACGCGCCCTTCGGCATCGACCAGGTAGCGCACATCGCCGACTTGCCAGCGCATCTCGGGTTGACGTTCGACCACGTTGATCGTCAGGATATCGGGCAGGGTCAAGGATGCCTCAACGCGCTCGACATACGGACTCCGGGCAACGCGCGCCTCGACTTCATCGGTCTGCACCAGCCAAATCGAACTGCCGGTCACGCCTGCCATCTCTTCAACGTCTGCTGCGTTGAGTATCTGAATGCCATTGATCCGCACAGTGCGCACAACGAACTGTGGTGAAACGGCGATGGCGATCAGTCCGCCAAGCGATGCCAGGAACAGGATCAGACTGGCGATACGCCCGGATGCCAGCCATTCGCCGATAGCGCGGCGCGGACCCGGCATAGCGCTAGCGGCGTTGCGCTGGCGATTGCGCCGTGCAGCAACGCGTGCGCGCGTATTGGGCTGGTTGTACTGAAAATTATTCTGCATCCCGATCATTCCTGTGCCGTTCGAGCGCCAGTTCGATCAGACGATCGAGGAGTTGGGCGTAGGGAATGCCGCTGGCTTCCCACATCATGGCGTACATGCTGACTGGCGTAAAGCCGGGCATGGTGTTGATCTCATTCACATACAGCTCGCCAGTTTCGCGGTTGAGCAGGAAATCGACGCGCGCCAGACCCGCGCCGTCGATGGCTCTGAACGCTTGGACCGCGAGCGTGCGCACCCGCGCCGCAAGTTCGAGCGTGATCGGCGCCGGAATAAGGATCTTCGACGCACCGCTCAAATACTTTGCTTCGTAGTCGTACCACTCACCGGAAGGAACAACTTCGCCAGGCACGCTAGCTTCCGGTTCGTCGTTGCCCAGAATGCTGACTTCGATCTCGCGCGCAGGGATGCCCTGTTCGACGATAATGCGCCGATCATAGGCAGCAGCGGCGGCGATGCCGCACTCGAGCGCAGCGCGATCAGTCACTTTGCTGACCCCGACGCTCGATCCCAGGTTTGCCGGCTTGACAAACATCGGATAGGCGAGACGCTGTTCCACCCAGTCGAGCACCTGTGCCGGTTCGCGCTCCCATTCGTGCCGCCGAATGAGAAGCCAGGGCAACACCGGCAATCCAGCGCCCGAAAAGGCGACCTTCGCCATTGCTTTGTCCATGCCGACTGCTGATGCCAGGACGCCGCACCCGACATATGGAACGCCCATCAATTCCAGCAAGCCCTGCACTGTTCCATCTTCGCCCATTGGACCGTGGAGGACCGGGAAGATGACATCGAGCGTCTTGAGCGGCGACCGTTCACCGGCGACCATCAGCGCCAGCGGATCGGTCGTTTCCTGATCAGTCGCGCCAGCAGGCGATGGAGTGACCATCACTGGCGAACCGCCCGGCAACTTCGACGGGTCTGCCTGTGCCAAAAGGCGAGCATGCGCATCGGAGGCAATGATCCAGCGTCCCTGTTTGGTGATGCCGATTGGTGTCACATCATACTTTTCAGGGTCAAGACCATCCATAATTGCGCGTGCCGATACCAGCGACACCTCATGTTCGCCCGATTGGCCACCAAACAGGACTCCTACTCGCACTTTACGCGTCATCGTTGTCTATCTCCATGGTTCACCCGACGATCTGAATTTCAAGTTCGAGTTCAATCCCTGTCATTGCCAGCACCCGTTCACGCGCCAGGTCGATCAGGCGCAGCACATCATCGCTCGATGCGCCGCCCAGATTGATAATGTAGTTTGCATGGCGCGCGGCAATTTCTGCATTGCCAATGCGCATACCCTTCAAGCCAGCGGCTTCAATCAGGCGTCCTGCGTTCTCTCCCGGCGGATTCTTGAAAACGCTGCCGCAACTGGCGCCCCATGGCGTCTTGCTGCGCCGTTCGTGCGATGTCCGCTCTATTCGTTGCGCCAGCGCCGTCAGATCGTCGCGGTGCAGGCGAAACGCAGCGGCGAGGATGACCGGCTGGTGACGCCATGATGTGCCATGAGCGCGTATCTGCTTAAGTGCACTTGTGCGATAGCTGAAGGCGAAGCGCTCAACCGGCCATTCCTGCGTTTCTCCATCGACCAGCACCCAGGCGCGGTCGAGCGATGTTGCGACGTCACCGCCGTAGCAGCCAGCGTTGCCGTACAGAGCGCCGCCGATCGTTCCGGGCAACCCTTCCGCCCACTCCAGACCCGCCCATCCCTGGCGCGCCAATCGACGCGCCGTGCCTGCCATCGGTGCGCCGGACTCGACAATCACACGCGCTTCATCACCTCTGATTTCGAGGCGCAAATCGTGCGCACGCATGCGGAGAACCAGCCCATTGAAGCCGGTGTCGCGTATCAGGACATTCGAACCACCACCGAGCACAAAAACGGGTAGATCGCGCTGATCCGCCCAAGTCAGCGCCTGCACCAACTCGGCAGCGCTCGTGATCTGCGCGAAATAGCGCGCCGGTCCGCCAATGCGCCAGGATGTATACGGAGCGAGCGGTTCATATTCAAGGCAGCGCATACATTATTCCGTCGGTTGTATTGTGCGAATGCGGCGGCGCAACGCTGCCGCTTCGTCAACATGGCGCAGCGCATCGCGGATCTGAAGCGCCTCTTTCCAGCATATCAGCGCCTGAGCCTGCTGATCCTGCGCAGAGTGCAGATCGCCGAGTCGTTCGAGCGCGCGGGCAATCCCAATCTGATCGCGGTCGCGACGCGCCAGTATCAGCGCACGTTCATACGATGCGGCAGCGGCCTGATATTGACGCAGCGCATATGCAGCATCGCCAAGATGGATTAAAGCAATGCACTGTCCGCGCGGATTTTGGGTCAATTCCTGCAATTCATACGCGCGTTTGTATGCCTCCATCGCATGCTCGTGACGCCCAAGCCGACTCATGATCGAGCCGATAACCGTATACGAGCGCGCCTGACCGACGATATCGTTGATCCGCTGGCGCAGATGGAGGCTCTCCTCCGCCGAGACCAGGGCGTCGGACGGTTTATTCTGATTGAGCAGCACCAGGGCAAGCTTATCTTTCAGGATCGCCTGCCCAATCAGGCTGCCGCGTCCCTGTTCCAGGGTCAAGGCGCGGGTATAGAAGGTGAATGCCTCCTGGTACGCTCCCAGCACGCGATACACGTCGCCGATACCGGTCAGCACCCGTGCAAGTCTCAGTTTGTCATCATCGGCCTGCTCTTCGCCTTCGTGCTCTTCACGCGCCAGTTGTAACTCTTGAAGCGCCTCCAGATGTCGTCCTTGCAGTTGATGCACCTTTGCTAGGTGCAGGCGGGCTTCAACTTCAAGGTCGCTCAACTCGTCGCGCGCGGCGAGATCGCGTGCACTTAGCAGCGCTGCTTCCGCCTGGACGAGTTGCCCCAGTTCGCGCTGCATCCGCCCGACTCCAAGCAAGGCGCGCGCCTCGGCCTCAGCGTTTCCGCTGCGCTGTGCTGCTCGCAACATACGGCGGGCATACTCCAGCCCCTCACGATATTGACCGCCGAACTCAAGCACTGCCAGCGCCAGTGCGCAGGCGCGCAGTTCGTAAGGAGTCCGTTCTGCGACGTCGATATGTTCGAGCAATGTCAGCACCCGCTCTGTCCACCGACGGGCGCTGCCGAAGTCGAGCCGTGTGATGCGTGTTTCAGTGATTGCCAGCGCTGCTTCGATGGCTGATGTGTAGGCGCCAGCCTGCTCCCAATGCCACGTCTGAACTTCGCGCCACCCTTTCGGCGCTCGTTCATCGCTGCCGTAGCGCGCGCCAAGCTCTTCTGCGACGCGTCGGTGGAATGTGGTTGCATCGTCGTCTGTCACGTTTCACTCAACTCCAGCGTGCAATGATCACTACGTAAAGGCAGGTTTCGGACCCGCCCTTCCTCAGCGGGTCCACCATTTCCCGTAAGGGCCGTCTGGAACCCGCCTCTGTGCCTCGTTCTATCGCTCAGGACGAGCAACGTCCACCTGGCGATCCTGCGCAGGTCTCAGATCTGCGCCTAGCGCCGAGAGCACCATCTCACCCACACGATATCCATCACCTGCACCGAAGGTTAACAGCACATCGCCGGGTCGTAACAATTCGATCATCGTTGCGGTTGCTGCCTCTACGTTCCCGGCAACCTGAACATCGCGGTGAACGATGCGATCAGCAAGCACACGCGCCGCCGCCTGAGGATCGCCTGTTTCACGCGCCGGATAGACGTCGCCGATCCGCACGACGTCCGCAGCGTCGAAGGCGTCTGCCCAGGCATCGAGCATCGCATATGTGCGTGAAAACGTATGTGGTTGCAGATAGACAACGAGACGATGCTCCGGAAAGCGCGCGCGCGCTGCTGCCAGCGTTGCGCGCACTTCCGTCGGGTGGTGCGCATAGTCGTCAACCACGATGATGCCGTTCGCTTCGCCCTTGATATCGAAGCGACGTCGAGCGCCGCGATACTCAGCAAGCGCAGCGGCTATCGTTGCACGATCAATGCCCAGCGTCATCGCTGCTGCGATGGCTGCCAGCGCGTTCCGCACGTTATGCTCGCCAGCCAATCGCATCGTGTATCCGCCTTCGAGTCCCGTACCGCAGGTGCGCCGGTTGTAACGCCAGAGATCGAAATACGTCAGAGCGCCATCGTACCGCACATTCGCCGCCATCCAGTCCATGAGCGCGAGACGGCATGACGCCGGATTGCGCGCCACGGCGTCTTCAATTCCATACAGTTGAACGTCGGGATGACCTGCAACTCGCAGCGCTCCGGGATCGTCGCCACACACGATCAGGCGCTGCGGATGCGCCACACGCCCGGCAAAGGCGCGAAACGTCGCTTCGTACTCTTCCGGCGACGGGTAGATATCAACGTGCTCCCACTCGACGTTCGTGATCACGGCAACATCGGGCGTGAGCGCCAGAAACGTCCGGTCGTATTCATCGGCTTCAATGACAAGCGGCGCCGCCGGATCGCCCCATTGCGCGTGAATTCCAAGATCGGGCGCTTCTCCGCCGATCAGGAATCCAGGGTTGACACCGGCGCGGGTCAGGATGAGTGCGATCAGCGCTGTTGTGGTGGTTTTCCCATGAGCGCCAGCTACTGCCACTACTCGCCGCTGATGCGACCACTCACGCCAGAGATCGGCGCGTCGGAGCACCGGAATGTCACGCTTACGCGCCTCAACCAGTTCAACGTGATCGTCCCGCACAGCAGACGTGGCCACCAGTCTGTCAGCGTCGCCGACAAAGGCGGGATCATGCCCGCGCCGGATCAGCGCACCGCGCCGCTCGAGAGCGGCGCTCAGCGCGTTCTGCTGGAGATCCGAACCGCTTACCGTGTGCCCTTGATCCAGCAGAATATGGGCGATGGCGCTCATCCCAGCGCCAGCAATTCCGACGATGTGATAGTGCATAGCATCCTGTTCCGGCTGTTACTTTTTTTGTCCGCCGCTGCCACCGCCGCCACCGCCGCCGCCGCTATCAACTGCCCAGATACGATTGAAGCGGATTACGGTTACGACCAGCAGAGTAATGACAAATGCCGTAATCGTCGAAGGAATGATGCCGGTCCATGTCGGCAGGCTATTCAGCGCTGTCGCCAGCATATCCGGCACGGCGGCAGTCGGCGCAAATTCGCGCCAGAAAATCGCTGCGGCGCTCGTCAGCAACACAGCCGTGTACAGGCCGGTCAACGCTCCTAGAATGCGCAGCGGACGGTTGCCGCCCCACCCGCTGAGCGGTTTTCCCTTCCAGGGGAACGTGTAGCCGATCCCTATCGCCACCAGCGCAACAAACACCAGCACGCGCAGCAAGAGCGGCGCCTCGAGATTTTCTGGAATGATCGGCCCCAGCGGCGCTACGCCAGTGGTATCGCCGCCGGTCAGGAACGCTGCCAGTCTCGGCAGATTGCTATAGGTTCGGTTGATCAGCCCGACAATAAAGTCACCGCCCTGCACGGCGATCAAATACGCTAGAGTCGTCATCAGTCCCAGGCTAACGATGTATCGGAAACCCTGGACCCAACCCAGTATGCCAAGCAGTGCAAAGATCAAATAGGTCACGAACGGACCGCTCAGATCAATCGTTATCATGCTATCTGTCTCCTATTCACCAGAGTCCGGAGCAGAAACGCGATGCGGCGGGCGGCATCAGGTTGCGCCAGCTCCCGCATCCGTTTCGCCATGGCGCGTCGTTCTTCCTGGCGATGGATGAGCCGATAGATTTCGTGCAAGAGCAATCCTCTCTCTGTTGTACGTGTGAGCGCCGCATCGCTGATTTTGACCGCTGCGCCGCGCTGTGCCAGGTAATCGGCATTCTCTTCCTGATGCACATGCGGATATGGCACGAGCACCGCTGGCAATCCGACCGCAGGCAACTCTCCTAGCACTGAAGCGCCGCTGCGACAGACTGCCAGATCGGCGGCAGCGAGCGCTGCAACCATGGTTGGCGCAGGAGGCGAGGCGCTCTGAACGAGCATCTCAGACGCACCGTGGAGATACTCAAACAGATGATACCGCTTTTGCAAGTTCTCTGGCAACTCCCGGATCGCGGCGCGTAAAAACGTGGCGTCGCCTTCGCGCCCACACACATGAATGATTTCCATAAACGGGAGCAATGCTGGCAACAGAGCGGCAATCGCGCGATTGATGCTGCGCGAGCCGCGGCTGCCGCCAGCGACGAGCAATGTCGGCAATTCGTCGCTCAATCCAAATGCTGCGCGGCATGTCTGTCTGTCGGCGTGGAACAGGTCCTGGCGCACCGGATAGCCCGTGACAATTAGGCGCACCGACTGACGATGCGTCGTCAGTCGAGCGACGGCTGTCGCAAAATCGAGCGGTTCAAGACCCAAATAGCGACCGGAAGCGGCCACACTGCAGGCGACCAGGGTTGACAGACGTGCTAGAAGCTGCACGGCTAGCCCAGGAACTACATCAGGAAGATAGATTATCGTCGGTATTCCTGCCATGCGCGCCGCCAGAAACACCGGCACGCACACATACCCGCCCGTGCCCAGGATCACTGCCGGTCGATCCCGTTCAACAAGTCGGCGAGCTGCTGCGACGCCGCGCGCCATAGTCACCAAGTTGCGCATCACCGTTAATGGATTTCGACCGCGCAATGCCGCTGCCGGTATCGCCTGGAACGGAAGGGCGCTTTCACGCGCTACGATTCCTGCTTCCATCCCCTCGATGCTGCCAACAAAGAGCGCCGACCATTGGGTATCAGACGATCTAGCGCCATCAGATGCATCTAGCGCCCTAGCGACGGCGGATGGCGCTCCAGGCGCGTTGAGCGCTGCGGCGATGGCCAAAGCCGGATAGACGTGACCGCCGGTTCCGCCACCAACCAGCCAGACGCGCAAAGGACCCGGAGCGCTCGGATGGGATGACCGTTTCATAGTCGTGAGAAGATGCAGCGCTGGTATGGCGCGAAATGTTCAACAGGATGCCAGTCGCCGCCATGCATGTGGCCAGTGATGTTCCACCGTAGCTAATGAACGGCAACGTCAGTCCAGTAAACGGAATGAGCGTCGTTATCACGGCCATGTTAATTAGTGCCTGGAAGACCAGCCAGCAGGTGATGCCGGTTGCCAGCAGCGCTGCAAAGGGATCAGGCGCGCGCCCGGCGATGCGCATCCCACGGTAGGCAATCACCAGAAAACAGGTCACAACGAAGAGGGTTCCGATTAATCCGAACTCTTCGCCGATGATGGCGAAGATCGCATCGGTATGCGCCTCGGGCAGCCAGAAGAACTTCTGGCGCGCCTGCCCGATCCCGACGCCGAACAGTCCGCCGCTGCCCAGCGCGTACAGCGCATGAACCGGCTGGTACCCTGCACCCTGGTAGTGCGCGAATGGGTCGATCCAAGCGGCAATGCGCTCCTGGCGATAAGCGGCGATGTTAATCAACCCCCAGAATGCGCTGCCCGCTACGATGGCCGCTCCAATAATATGCAGCAGATTGGCGCCAGCGGCGAAGTAGACCATCCCTGCAATGATTACCAACACAATCGTGGTTCCCAGGTCGCGTCCTAGCATGATAAGCCCGCACACCACGCCGAGCATGAGCGCGAACGGCGCCAGCCCATAGGTGACGTTCGTCAGTTTCTCGCCGCGCCGCGAAAGCCAGTCAGCAAAGTAGATCACCAGCGTCAGCTTGGCAATCTCTGACGGTTGCATGCTGAATGAGCCAATGCGGATCCAGCTCCGTGCGCCATTGGCTTCGGTCATCGAAGCAGGCAACATCAGAGTCAGAAGCAGCAGGAAAAGTGTGCCCGCCATCAGATGCACCGAGAAACGTCGCCAGACGCGATAATCGATGCGTTGCGCCGCCAGGAGCGCAATCGTACCGACTATTGCGGCATTCATCTGGCGCAGGGTGTAGTAGAGCTGATTGCCAGTGTCGGCGTAAGCGCGCATAAACGACGCGCTGTAGACCATCACCAGCCCCAGCAGCACCAGAATGACCACGGTGGCGAGCAATATGTAGTCTGGTTTCCGTTGGCACGTTTCCGTCATGGGTTTTCGCTTTCAATCCTTACAAACGATGCACTATCTCATTTTTGAAAGGATGGACGCAAAGGTTCACCGTGAACATCTTTGCGTCCGCCTTTAGAGCGGCGGCGTGATAGTCGCTATCAGCGCGAACAACGCCACCAGCACTGCCACCGTCAGGGGCCAGCCGACGCGCAACTCAAGGCGCACCAAAGTAAACGGATAGGACCGTGTATCAAGCGCAAACCGCGGCGCCAGCAGCCATCCGAGCAGTGCACCGGTCAACAGACCGCCAATATGTGCGTTGTTGTCGATGTATGGTGAGGTAAAGCCAAGCGCCAGGTTGATCAGCGTAATGAATATCAGGCTCCCCAGTTGCTGGCGGGCAATCCCGCCCAACGCCCGACGCGCAACGATATAGAAGGCTATCAGTGCACCGACCAGCCCGAAAATAGCGCCGGATGCACCGACGGAGGGATTTGGATTAAGCGCATATGAAGCCACTCCACCTCCCAGACCGGCGATCATATAGATTGCCAGGAACCGCTGCGCGCCGAAGAGTCGTTCCGTCTCGAATCCCAGCGAGTACAGCGCAAACGAGTTGAATAACAGATGCGCCAGCCCGCCATGGAGAACCATGGCAGTGAGGAACCGATAGTATTGACCGCCAGCAAAAATTGCCGCGTTGTCTTTGGCGCCCCAGATCAGCAGAAAGTCGTAGACGCTCACCGCGCCCATGATTCGGACGCCGACTCTGTCAAGCAACCATGGTGCTACGAAGACAACAACATTAATCGCCAGCAGAACGGGTGCAACCCGCGGCGTAAAGAGCGGGAACCGCACCTGCATTGCCGCCGTTTGCGGTTCTGTTGCTGCGGGAGCGGGCTCTTCCGGCGTGCGTCCTGCTGTTTCGAGGTTCTGCAGGATGCGTTGATACTCGGCATCGTTCTTGTCGTTGTTCACGTGAAACTCTGAATAATGCGACGAAATGCCTCGCCGCGGTGAAACTCATTGCGGAACATGCCAAAACTGGCGCATCCTGGCGAGAGCAGTACAATATCGCCAGGGGCAGCAATGCGGCGGGCCACATTGAGCGCCTGTTCAAAATCGTCATACGGACCGGCGATGGTCGTGCTGGCGCGCACAGCGCGGAGCGCCTCCTGCAGCTTTGGCGTCGCCGTTCCTTGGAGCAGGATCACCGCTCTAGCGCGCTGCGCGATTTCACGCGCAAAAGCGTCGAATGGCAAATCCTTATCGGCGCCGCCGGTGATCAATACGATTGGCGCATCGAAGGTGCGGAGCGCAGCAATTGCCGCTTCGGGCGCGGTCGCTGCCGTATCATTGATGTAGCGCACGCCATCGAGTTCGCGCACGAACTCTAGCCGGTGTTCGACGCCGGTAAACGTCTGCACGGCGCGTCGAATGCGCTCCGGGGCGACGCCGAAAACGCATGCAGCGGCGGTCGCAGCGGCGATATTCGTTAGATTGTGCTTCCCGGGCAAGCGCACATCGTCCCTGGTGCAGATAACAGTCTGCGTAACGCCCCCTTTTGCTGATGGATCGTGCCAGATCAACTCATTGCCTTGCCAGAACGCGCCCCGTTTTCCCTTCAGAAGAGGCGCTTCACATCCGTCTGCGCCCGTGAACCAGACCACATCGCTCGGACGTTGTTCAACGACCGTCATTCCGCGCATTATCGTTGAGTCAGCATTCAGGACTACCGTATCGCCAGGGCGCTGATGACGCCAGATCTGCTCTTTCGCCTGAATATACGCTTCCATCGTGCCATGCCGGTCAAGATGGTCCGGCGCAATCATGGTCACGCAGGCGATCTTCGGGCTAAGACCTGCTTCTCCCAGCCCTTCGAGCACGAACGATGAGAGTTCCAGCACCACCGGCGTGGTGGCGCCGATCAACGGCAGTTGATCAAGCGCGGAAATGCGCAGATTGCCGGCGACCACCGTATCCGGGAACTGTTCACGCAGCATAGCCCCGAGGAGTAGGGTAGTCGTTGTTTTGCCTTTTGTTCCGGTGACGCCAAGAATCGGTCCCGGGCAGAGCCGGAAGAAGAGAGTCATTTCCATTTCGATGGCCGCGCCTGCTTCGCGCGCAATCTGCAGGTAGCGCGACGTCGGCGGTACAGCCGGGTTGCGCACCACTATCTCGGCCTGGCGGAAATCGGCTTCCCGGTGTTCGCCGAGCACGAAGCGGATCGGCAGACCAGCAAGCGCCTCAATCGAGGCGCGCAGGTCCTCAGGCGTGCGGAGATCAGTGACTGTCACTTCCGCGCCCTGGAGGGCAAGGAAGCGCGCAACGCCAACCCCGCCGCCGTGAACGCCAAGGCCCATCACCAGTGCGCGCTTCCCCTTCAGATGCATAAGCGTCTATCGTTCCGCTGTAATTATCGGACGTTCAACCGTCATCTGCATCTGCTGTGCATCGTTGATCGTCAATGCAAGCGAGATGCCAACCAGCGCCGCTACCATGCCGATCAGGACGAAGCGCTGCATCACCTGGGTTTCGCTCCATCCCAGCAACTCAAAGTGGTTGTGCAGCGGCGACATTTTGAACACCCGTCGCCCGACGCCAGTACGCCGTTTGGTCCATTTGAAATACCCGACCTGAATGATGACCGAGAGCGCTTCCATCACAAAGACCAGACCGACGACCGGCAGCAGCAGCCACTGCTGCGATTGCAGGGCAATCACTCCCAGCACCGCACCCAGCGAGAGCGAACCAAGATCGCCCATAAACACCTGCGCCGGATGCGCGTTGTACCAGAGGAACGCTGCGCATGCGCCGACCAGCGTGAAGCAGAACGCCATCAGGTTGATGAACTCGCCGTTCAGGAACGTGATCACGCCATAGGCGGCGAATGCCAGCGTCAGATTCCAGCCTGCCAGGCTGTCGAGTCCATCGGTAAGGTTCACGGCGTTGCTCGTGCCGACGATGATCAGCATGGCAAACGGAATAAACCACAGACCAATGTCGAATTGCCCCACAAACGGGACGCGCACCTGACCATAGTTTGCCAGACCGAACGGCGGCGGCAGGTAGAGCGCCAGCGCTGCGCCGAAAGCGATCAGCAGCATGAGCGCCATTTTGGTGCGCGGGGTAAATCCATACGTCTTTGAGCGACTGCCAACCAGCGACATATAATCGTCGATAGCGCCGAGGATCGCAAACGCGATCAAAACGGCGAGCGGCAGCAGGATTGACCAGCGATCAATTAGATTGAACGCCACCGTCAGAACAATGACCGGCACCAGGATGATGATCCCGCCCATAGTTGGCGTACCAGTCTTGACCAGGTGGCTCTGCGGTCCTTCGAGGCGGATCTGTTTGCCGATCCGATGGCGCCGCAGAAAGCGGATCCAGGGTCCGCCCGTTGCGAGGGTCAGGACAAACGCGGCTGCCGCCAGCAGCAGCGCCCTTGCCATATCTTGCACCAGCAGTGCCTGAAGGGTTTCGCGCACGTGTTTGCTCCTCTACGTCGTTGCTCTCTGGAATGATGATGATTCGGTCGCAAATGGCGATGAAGCGTCAACGACTGTGCTGCTGCAACTGAGCCACGATTGTTTCCATGAACATCCCGCGCGACCCTTTGATCAACACGAAGTCGCCAGGTGCGAGCAGGTTGAGCGCCAGATGCGCCGCTGCGTCGTTGTCGTCGACGGCATACACCTGATTGGACGGCATACCCGCCTGACGGGCCTCATCGGCAATCCAGCGCGCCCGCCGACCGACCGTGATCAGGATCTGCGCCACTTCCGCCACGCGCACTCCGATCATGCGGTGCGCCTCTTCTTCGATGCGCCCCAACTCCAGCATATCGCCCAGGATGGCAATCCGCCGTCCGTCGAGCTCTGCCAGGAGATTGAGCGCTGCCAGCATCGAAGCAGGCGATGCGTTATACGTGTCGTCGATCAGGGTCGTCTGGTTGATGCCCGGAACAGCCAGCAGCCTGAGTTGCGCACCTTCGCTGCGCAACCCGGCGATAATCGCTTCCCATTCCATACCGAGCAGCAACCCGGCGGATGCCGCTGCCAGCGCCGTATGCACGCTATGGCGCCCCAGCAGCGGCAGATTCAGATATAAACTGTCCCCCTGATAATGCACTCGAAAACTGATGCCCTGCAACCCGCGGCTTTCGATCGAGTCCGCCCACAGATCGGCTGCCGGGTCGAGACCGTAGAAGAACGGTTTGGCGCGCGTCACCTCTGCCATAGCGCGCACCCGCGGGTCGTCGATGTTGAGGATGGCGAAGCCATCTTCTGGCAATGCTTGCGGCAATTCGCTTTTAGCGCGCTGAATGGCTTCGATGCTTCCCAGCCGCTCCAGGTGTGAGGGTCCCACATTCGTCACAATGCCGAGGCGCGGCCGGGCGAGAGCCGCAAGATGCGCGATCTCGCCCAGACCGTACATGCCCATTTCGAGCACTGCCACCTGATGCTCGGCAGTGAGCTTGAGCAACACAATGGGCAATGTCGCTTCGCTGTTATAGCTTTTTGGACTTTTTAAGGTGCGAAAGCTGCGCTGAAGCACGCTGGCGGTCACCTCTTTGGTTGAGGTTTTGCCGACGCTTCCGGTGACGCCAATCACCACGGGGTTGTACTTGTTCCGGTGATAGGCTGCCAGCCGATTCAGCGCCGCCTGCGGATCATCAACAGCAATCAGCAGCATCGTATCGGGTGTCGCCCGCTCGAGTCCTTCGCCGGTCACCGGATCGATCACAGCGTAAGGCCGATTAAGCGACAGATTCGACACCTTGGCGCGGCGCACCAGGGCGCCGCGCGCGCCGCGCGCTGCTGCATCCGCCAGGAATTCATGGCCATCGACCCGTTCGCCGCGCAGTGCGACGAACAGGCACTCCGACGTCGCCTGACGCGAGTCGATCACCGCCTCGCTAAAGGCGATCTGCATGAGCGCAGGAGGCAGCGCATGGAAGCGCCGATTGGTCTCCTCCTGGATGCCGAGCAGCACTTCATCCAGTCGCAACACCGCCGTTTCCCCTGAGCCTTATGCTTCACGAAATCCGGCGGCATTGTAACATAATCCGCTCATGAGCATCGCAGCGACGATGCACTTACCGGTTAAGGCGCCCGCCCACGATCTGTCCCGGATCGACCAGCCCCATGTCGGGAGCGATGCGCGCATACTGCATCAGTTGCGTCGCAATCGACTGGAACAGGGGAATGGCCGTGCGCACTGCCCAGTAGTCGTCGCGTGGGCGATCAACCTTCACCAGGATGGCAAAGCGCGCATTCTCAGCCGGCGCCAGACCGACCACCGAGCCGATGGTGGCGTCGGAAACATACCCGCCGCGTCCGTCGGGGATCGATGAGGTGCCGGTTTTGGCGCATACTTCGTACCCGGGAACCAGCCACGTATCGCGGTAATGACCGGTCATTCCGGCCCAAACAACCGGCGCATAATGGTTGGCGGATTTTACCAGCATACGGCGCACCGTCCAGGCGACGCCGGGTTCGATGGGTTGGCCAACCTGCTTGGGTTGGGTAATAACGCAATCATCGCCGCGACAGCGCCGCTCGACAACGTAGGGACGCATCAGTTTGCCGTCATTGCCAATGGCCGCCACCATCCGCACCAGTTGCAGCGGCGTTACGGCGATGCCCTGGCCGTAGCCGTTCGTGTCGAGCACCAGCGGACTCCACCCCGGACGCGCTGGCGTCTGCACCATCCCCGCCGCTTCACCCGCCATGTCGATGCCGGTAGGGCGACCAAAGCCAAACGCAGCGAGCATCGCATAGAAGCGGTCGGCGCCGATCAATTCCGCCAGTTGCAGCGCGCCGACGTTGCTCGAATAGTAGAGCACCTTTTCCGGGTTGACGGGCCCGTTGCCAGCGCCGTTCCAGTTCGACAGGCGCCAGCCGTAACGATAAACGCTGCCTGGATCGTGGACGACGGTATCGGCGGTGAAGGCGCGCGTCTGCAAGCCAGCGGCAACAGTGAAGATTTTAAAGGTCGATCCCGGCTCATACTGCGTCCCAATCGCCGGGTTCAGGTTATAAGTTTCTGGGGTATACTCGAAGTAGCGGTTGGGATCGAACGCCGGATAGCTGGCCATGCCAAGGATTGCGCCGGTGCGCGGATTCATGACGATCGCCACGCCGCCGTCGGCATTGTGATCATCGACCGCTTTCTTCAGTTCGGTCTCAATAATGTGCTGCACGGTCGGATCAATCGTCAACTGGAGATCGACGCCAGGGATGGCAGGATGCACCTCCTGAGGCGCAATCCAGATCGGGTTGCGCTGGGAGTCGACCTCCGCCGTAATAACGCCGGTGCTGCCGCGCAGCAGCGCATCGTAATACCCCTCCACACCGCTAATGCCAGTATGCTCGAAGTTGACCGCGCCGATCACGTGCGCGGCAAACGCTCCCTGGGGATAGACACGTCGCGGTTCGTACTGCAGCACCAGTCCCGGCTCATCGAGCGCCAGGACTCGTTCGGCAATCTCCGGTTCAAGCCAGCGCTTGATGCGCACCTGATAGAGCGACGTATTCTGCATCGCCGCCAAAATATCGGGAGACGGAACGCCGAGCAGACCAGAAAGAGTGAGCGCCAGGCGCGGCGCATGCTTCTGATCGATCCGCGATGGTACGACATACAGGCTCTGGAAATCGACGTCGAGCGCCAAGACGTTACCTTTGCTATCACGAATAACGCCGCGTGGCGCGGGGATTGGCAGGCGCTGACGCACTTCGGCGCGCGCCATTTCTGCCAGTGTGCGCCCGCCGATGCGCACCTGGCCCGTCTGAATGCTGCCAAGATGAACGGCGATCCGGGCGACTACCACCACGGCGAGCAGTAGCAGCAGATTCAACCGCCATCGACTGATCGTGACCGGGCGGATCGCGGAGGCGCCGCGCCGTGCGGGAGCGCGAGTGACAACGGCGCCGCGTGTTGTACGTGTGGCCATGCAACGTTCCTTTACGGATTGAAAGCCGCGTCGTCCTGCGCTGTCGGTTCGCGGTCAGCGGCTGTGCCAATCGTGACGTAACGCGCTTGCTCCGGTTTCATTGGACGCAAATTGAGTCGCGCGGCACGGCGCTCGATATCGGCAAGGGATTGGGCGCGCGCTAGGCGCAATTGCAGGGTGCTGCGCTCACGCAGGAGTTCGACCTGTTGCCGCTGCAACTGAGCGACGGCGTGCCCCTGCGTCGCCAGGCGCCCGGTCTGAGCGAGATTCAGACCGCTCATCAGCGCCAGCAGCAGCGCGGCGGCGATCAGTCGCCGCCCGCCATCGAGCCGCAGGTAGCGGATCAGTTCAATGCGCCGCTCCTTTGCTGCGCGGACGGTCGGGTAGAGCGGTTTGAATGTGACAGCCATGTGTTCCCCCTATGCCTGCGTTCGTTCCGCCACACGCAGTTTGGCGCTGCGACTGCGCGGATTGGCCTGTTGCTCCTCGCGGCTCGCCTCAACCGGCTTGCGCGTGATGATACGCAGTCGTCCGGCCTGCGCTTCGGCGCGCATAAAGCGTTTGACAATCCGATCCTCCAGCGAGTGGAACGAGATGATTGCCATCCGTCCACCTACTGCGAGCACTTCGACGATCTGCGGCAGCGCCGCTTCCAGGCTCGCCAGTTCGTCATTAACCGCAATCCGCAGCGCCTGAAACGTGCGAGTTGCAGGATGGATCTTCCCGCGGCGTCCCCCAAGCGCCCGACTGACAATCGCTGCCAGTTCGTCGGTTGTGGTAATGGGTTTGCGCTGCCGGGCTTCGATAATTGCTCGCGCAACGCGGCGCGAACCGCGTTCTTCGCCATAGCGAAAGATCAGATCGGCAAGCTCCTGTTCTGGCAAGTCGTTCACCAGATGCGCCGCCGTAAGCGGGGCATCCGGGTCGAGCCGCATATCGAGCGGCGCACTCGCCTGGAACGAAAATCCGCGCTCCGGCGTATCGAGCTGGTACGATGACACCCCCAGATCGAGCAGCACCCCCTGGACCTGCGTGAACCCTGCTTCAGTCGCCAGCCGTCTTATCTCGCGAAAACTGCCGCGCACTAGCATTACCCGCTCGCCATACGGCGCTAATCGTGTTGCTGCCGCTG
The DNA here is from genome assembly GCA_025062325.1 of Roseiflexus sp. Lineage (GTDB taxonomy): Bacteria > Chloroflexota > Chloroflexia > Chloroflexales > Roseiflexaceae > Roseiflexus. The sequence continues at coordinate 46,893 of JANXAL010000112.1, read as the reverse complement.
TCAGCGCCGCCGGGTCACAATCGATCCCCAGGAGGCGACCGTCTGGCGTCGACGCTTCAAGGATAGCTGCTGCATGCCCGCCTCCGCCGACCGTTCCGTCAATGTACCGACCGCCGGAGCGCGGTTCCAGCCCGGTGATCACCTCTCTCAACAATACTGGCGTGTGATGGTAGTCCAAGAACCAAGAACCAGGGGTTAGGGGTTAGCCTTCCCTCTTCGCATCCGTAACCTTCCCACCTGTAACCTTTCCACCTGCAACTTTTGTTCTTCGCGCCCCTCTCGCCTCTTGCCTCGTGCCCCTCACCTCTCTCGCCTCGCGCCCCCCACCCCTCTCGCCTCGCGGCTCAGAACCTCAGTTCCGCCAGTTTTTGCGCGAACAGGCTGGCATTGGCGTCCATAGCACTTAGCACGTTCTGCCAGCGGCGCGGCGACCAGATTTCAAAGTGGCGGTTCAGCCCAGCAATGATCGCCCGATCGCCGAGTTCGGCGAACTCGCGCAGGTTCTGCGGGATGAGAATGCGCCCCTGTCTGTCGAGTGACATATCGGCGGCGCCCGAAAAGAGCATGCGCTGCAATTGCCGCGTTTCTTCATTGCCGATCGGCAGGCTGCTCACCTGTCGCGCCAGTTCCTCCCAGACGCTGCGCGGAAATCCCATCAGACACTTGTCGAAGCCGCGCGTAATGACCACGCCCTCACTGAGTGCGTCGCGAAAACGGGCAGGTATAGCCAGGCGACCCTTGTCATCAATGGTATGTTCGTATTCGCCGAGAAACACAATCGTTCGCCTGCCCCGACCGCCTGAGTGCAACGATGCATCGATTGAGATGCACTACGCCGCCAGTAGGCGAATCAACCCCAGAGATGTCTGGAACATTCGATAGACTGAATAGAACACATGTTTCTACTATTACATTCAAGATCGGGAATGTGCATATAATTTTCCCCACTTTACCCCACTTTCTCCCACCTGGGGGTGATTATATACCACTTAGTCCCACATATCAAGCAGAATCTGCGAATTTCTGCAGAATTCGCAGCATACGAGGTCGTGTCGTGGAGCGGTAGGAGTTCAGTCCAACCGCTAGATGGCTGAGTGGCGCTGCCTTGACAACTACGCTTGTGATCGTTATCATAATTTATATCGATCATGTTTTTGGCAATGTTTAACGAGGTCTCAATGCACTTCCTTCTCCGCCTCTTCGCGCTCCTTGTTGCTTTGATGACACTGCTCGGCGCCGCCCTAGCGGGAGTACAGGCGCAGCAGATAGACCCAACGCCTGTTGTGCCGCCGAATGTCGTCGGCGGCGTTCCTGTCGAGCCAGGAGACTACCCGTGGCTCGTCGGTTTGCTCGATGCCAGTATTCAGGACGAAGCTGCCGTTTTCTGCGGTGGCGCACTGATCGACGACGGCGCGCCAACGTCCAGTTCGCAGTGGGTGCTCACAGCGGCGCACTGCCTGGTGGATGACGGCAATGTTGTTCCGCCTGAAGCGATTGAAGTGCTCGCAGGTCAGCAGGATGTGAGGCAGGTTCAACCAGACCAGCGGCATCCGGTTGAGGAAGTGATTGTCCATCCCCTCTATATCTCAGGCTATGCGCTGGTCAATGATGTTGCGCTCCTGCGCCTGGCTGAACCGGTGAATGTGGGCGCCACGCTGCGGGTCGCTACACCTGCTGATGCCGCGCGCTTCGCCCCTGGCGTCGACGCGCAGACCGCCGGATGGGGCAACTTGCTGCCGCAGACTGGCGTCCAGCAGCCGGATATCGCCCACAAAGCGGTGGTCAAGATTGTGGATGACGTCACGTGCAATGCGCGCTACGATCGTGCGCTGGGCATTGAACATCTCTGCGCGGGTATCATGCCAGACGGCGGAGTGGATACCTGTCAGGGCGACAGCGGGGGTCCGCTTATGGTCCCGGATGGCAGTGGCGGTCTGCTCCACGCCGGAATTGTGAGTTTCGGTCAAGGATGCGCGTGGCCTCTATTTCCTGGCGTATATGCACGAACGGCAACATATGCGGGCTGGATCAAGGCCGTCATTAATGGTGAACCGCACGTCGATGTTCTGCAAACAGGACCATATGCCGTTTTCCCACCGGACGCGGAAGAACCATTCCTTGAGCTGTTCCATATCTCGACTGCCGCACCCGGAGAGCCGTTCACCTATACGCTGCGGGTCGCTAACACGGGCACGCAGGTGCTTAACAGTCTGACCATCACTGCTACCTTGCCTGCAAATGCGAGCCTGGTTGCCGTCAATAATGGCGGCAGCATCTCTGGGAATGTTATCACCTGGACCGCATCCGATCTGCAACCTGACGAGATCGTCGAGCGCTCATACATCGTTTCTGCTACTACCACTGTCACAACCGGTCCCTACGGCGTCACAGCGACCAGCGGTTCGGTAACGGTCACCTCATCCGGACGTTCGCCGCTTACGACTCTGATCAACGAGCCGCGGCTGCACCTCCGCACCTTTGCCAACCCACGGGTAGAAGTCGGCGCTATCTTCCGGCAGACCTTTCTGCTGGTCAATTTCGGGCGAGGCGCAGGCGCAGGGGCAACAGCGGTACAAGTGCGCGCAGCGCTTCCCAGTAATGCAAGCATCGTGGCTATCGGCAATGGCGCAGAGATTGTCGGCAACGAGCTGCGCTGGCAGATTCCACAGTTGAGCGGGGGAACGTTCGCCGTTCTGGACATGGATGCGCGCGCCGGGAATGTCGGCAGCGTGTTTCGCATCACCGACTATCAGGCGCAGGCTGGGAGCGCGACGTCGGTTCTCGGAGCGACAGGCAGCCAGACTGTCGCCACGGTTGCGCGGCGGCATCTGCCGCTTATCGCCAGGTAATCGTATCGAGGATCGATCAGGCGCCGTTTACCCCATATGTTCCCGGCGTACAGCGCAGGCTGAGCCTGTCGAAGCCCGCGCTCGCCGCGCATCTGACGATCCTCACAGACTCGACTCGGTAAGAACTTTGTCGAAACGAAGGCGACGGTCAAAGGCTGCTAGAGATGCGCGGTGTCGGCGCGCATGCGGATACGACCGCTGCCGGGTGAATCGATGCGCCTTCGCGGGATAGTCGTGGTACCATACTTCGGCAGCAATCCTCATTTGCGAGACATTGTTGAACGCAACGCGGATGTAATTATTGTACCCAGCGGCGAGGCATACTCGCCGAATCGCACGATCTGCGCCCTCGAACCGCACCACCGGAACCGTGCGCCGGTCGTGGCGTTCGCTGGCAGCGCGCTGCCCGGCAGGTCGTCAGAGACATCATCCGCATAGGTTGCGTGTGGTCCCATAGCTGCTCATAGTCGGCGCTCGCTGACGCTCGTCGCTGACGCGCCTGACATGCAGTGCGCACCTTTCGCGTCCTCATCTCCAAAGCACATGTCACTGCAAGCGCCGCTCCGCTGCTGGCGCCCCGCCTCGACTCCTGGCGGTCCGAGATGTACATCTGGCGCTCCACCGCCAGCAAGTTGGCGAAGATGGGGTTCTGTGGCTCTACTACTACTGAGGATTGCCGCTATGAAGATGATTTCATCTGAATTTCACCTGTTTCTCAGGAGAAACTCATCAGACCGTGCAACTTTCTTAGCCGGTCGCGCGTTATACTCATGCAAGCGCAAGACGACAGCGGCGGTCGTCTCCAGGGCGTGGCAAACGCCCGACCGGACACCCTCCTGCGCCGCCCCCTTATCGTCCTCTCCTATCCCCACCGGTCGTCGATATGACGGCCGGTTTCCTCTTTTCAGTGATCAGACCCGTTGCTGCGCACGATAATGCGCACCGGCGCTTCTCCTGCCATCCAGAGAAGCAGCGTGTTGACAATCGCAATCACCAGACCTCCAAGAAACGCTGACCAGAAGCTATCGACGCGAAACTGCACTCCCAGACTGTTGGAGATGTAGGCGGTTAGCAAGAGCAAGAGCGCATTGATCACCAGCGTAAACAGCCCCAGCGTCAGCAGCACCAGCGGGCAGGTCAGCAGGGTCAGGATCGGACGCAGCGCCATGTTGACCAGGCCAAACACTAGCGCGACCACCCCGATTTCCCAGCCGGGACCAACGAACTCAATGCCGGGTACAATCTGGATAGCTGCAAAGATCGCCAGCGAGGTCACCAGCCAGCGCAAGATCAGGCTGCGCGCTATTTGCCAGCGTGATGGCGGTTGTGGAGGAGAGTCGATCATGATGAGCAGAGCGCATCTGTTGTAAAACTGACCTGTGGTAAAAGAACGGCAGTGATCCGGCCACCTGGCAGAATCTCGTGGAGCAGCGTATACTCATTTGCTACCGGCATCGTGTACTGCTCGATGACTGGCCTGCCAGCATCCCGGTCATCTTCGTGCAGAAGACCGACTTCGCGCAAATGGGCGGATGCTTCGACCGTAAATCGGTAACGTGGGACTGTTTCTATCGTCATGAGCGCGCTCTTGAACACCTGCACATCGCCCGTGTGCGTATGATACCATGCTAGACGGCGGAGTGCGGCAGCATCACGGCTCACGGCATACGGTCGTGGCCTGATAGCGAATGGCGCGGATCACGATCTGTCCCGTGCTGCGTCGCTGACTCCGGCAGCCATCCGCCCATCATCCGACCGGCGGTTGATGAACATTCACCGAATAATCCGGCATTCGCGCTGCGCCCGGCGCCTGAAGTCGCGGGCTACGGTTGCGAAGCCTGCCTGCGCCAGCTACACCGGATTTAGCTCTGAATGTTCATAAGCCCTTGCTGAGGTCGTGCAGGTCCTTCCAGGGCTTCCATCGAGCGAGGGCTGATGGTTTGGAATAACTATCCCGCTACCCGCCCGCTTGCCCGGAGCCTGAAGTCGCGGACTACGGTTGCGAAGCCCGCCTGCGCCGGCTAGACTGGGCGATACCGGATTGTTCGCTCACATTCCATAAGCCGCAGGCTACAGTTGCGAAGCCTGCATGCGCGGGCTAAACCCGGCGACAGTTCATCGCTTTGAGTGTGATGTTGTCAACAATATCGGTACGGAGCCTGTTCTCCTTATAGCGCCTCCCGCATATGTCAGACGATCAGACGGTTTCTGAGTACAGCCTCTTGCTTGCCGGGGAAGATGTGCGGCTGCTCCCAGAGCGCGCCCTTTTCTGGGTACGCGCTGCAACGCTGATCATTGCCGACCCGCACATTGGCAAGGCAAGCGCATTCCGCGCAGCATCGATCGCTGTGCCGGAAGGAACGACGACCGCTGATCTAGACCGTCTCAGTCGGATTATTGCCCGCTGCAATGCGCAGAAGGTCATCGTCCTGGGCGATCTGCTGCACGCGCGCAGTGGACGCACTGCCGCGACTATCGCTGCATTTGCGGCATGGCGGGAGCGCTACGCCGATCTCGACCTGTTCCTGGTGCGCGGCAATCACGATGCACGCGCAGGCGACCCGCCGGACGTCTGGGGCGTCGCCTGCGTCGATGAGCCATGGCATCTGCCGCCGTTCATCCTGCGCCATTATCCCGCAGCGCATACGTCTGGCTACACCCTCGCCGGACACCTCCACCCGGCTGTCCGACTGACCAGCGCCGGGCGGCAGCGTGTGACTCTTCCCTGTTTCTGGTTTGGCGCGCAGGTCGGCGTCCTGCCAGCCTTTAGCAGTTTTACCGGCGCAACGGTCATCACTCCAGAGCCGAACGATCAGGTCTTCGTCATTGCTGATGATGAGGTGGTTGCAGTGTCGGGCGCGTCACACGGAACGGCGCCAGCGCCGCGGGGGTGGCGCCGGTAAGCGCCGCTTCCGCCAGCAACTGCCCGAAACGCATGCCGAATGGCATTCCGTGACCGCAGAATCCGCCAGCCACCCACACTCCCGGCATCTCTGGCGCTGCATCAGCAACCGGAACATAGTCGGCGGTAAACGCCATCAGCCCTGCCCAGCGCCGGGTGACTTCCAAATAGCCGATCTTTGGAAACAGGCGCGGCAGGATCTGCTCAATGGCAGCCATAACCTCAGGTGTTGGGACTGTTTCGGTGACACCGACATCGCGCCCTGGAGCGCAGGCGCGGCACCCGCCGATCACGAGAGAACCATCCGGCGTCTGATGCCAGTATTCGCCGGTGGGGGTCACCGATGCGCCGATGCCCTGCTCGAAGACGCGCGGAATGGGCGCATACGCCAGCGCCTGACCGCGCACTGGCGTGATCACCTCGCGCAACGCTGGGATCAGGTCGCGCGTCCAGGCGTTGACGGTCACGACTACGGCGCCCGTTTCCACGATGCCGCGGTTGGTGATCACGCAGACGCAACCGCTATGCGGGATCAGGCGTTCAACGCGCGCAATCGCTGCACGCGCTCCATGCCGTTGCGCCGCTGCGATCAACCCATAGACCAACCGCGCCGAATGGAGCAGCGCATTCTCCGGTCCATACAGTGCGCCCGTAATCTCCTCACTCAACGGCGTGCGGATCAATGCCTGCGTCTGCTGGCGGTCAAGGAGTTCGGCGGCGAAGCCATCGGCGCGCAACGCAGCAACCTGACGCTGGAGATCGGCGTATTGCGCTTCCCCCAGCGCCAGGGTCAAATGTCCTGGTTCGCGGTAGTCACAGGCGATCTGTTCTTCGGCGAGCGTCTGTCGCAGCAGCGCACGACTGTCGAGAGTGATCTGCATGATCGCACGGGCGGTGTCGCGCCCCAGGCACGCAACGGCATCGGCATACCCCTCTGCCGTTCCGACGACGTGAAAGCCGCCATTGCGTCCCGTTGCGCCGTAGGCTAGCGCCGTCTGTTCGATTAGGAGCGGCGCAGCCCCGGCGCGCGCCAGAAAATACGCAGTCGCTGCGCCGAAAAAGCCGCCGCCAACCACCACAATATTCGCGGTCGCGGGAAGATCGTGAGGGAGAACGGGAGGGGGCGCTGTCGCCTGCCAGTATGACTGTGGATCGTGAGCGGCGTTCATGGTCGGTTCCTTGTGTTTGAGTGACGGGTGACGGGTGATGAGTGACGAGCGCCAGCCCGTCGCGTTTCGCGTTCCGGGTGCGATCTGGCATAATGGGACACGGATTTGCGCGGATGCGACGGATTCTCACGGATTTTGCAATGAAAAGCGATCAATCCGTGTACATTCGTCTCGATCCGTGCGAATCCGTGTGCTCCCATGCCCTGGGAGTCGGAGTTCACGACTGCGCTCCGAGAGACGCCGTGCGCCAGTGGGACACGGCGACTGATAGTATAATGGAAGTCCCACAATCCGCCAGACCAGTACGCAGGAGGACGCTTCCATGGCAGAACACACGCTCCGCCCCGACCAGATCCATCACAAATGGGACAACAGCCTGCCGCCAGCCATCGAGATCGAGCCGGGCGACATTGTGCACTGCGAAACCGCCGAGGTGACGAACAATCAGGTGACCCCTGGCTGTGATGCATCAGTGCTGATGAACCTCGATTTTGACCAGCTATATCCGCTGGCGGGACCGATCTTCGTCAAGGGCGCCGAACCCGGCGATATTCTCGAAGTCGAGATCCTGCGCCTGCAGCCGCTCGATTGGGGATGGACGGGCATCATCCCTGGCCTGGGGCTGCTAGCGAACGATTTTACCGAGCCGTATATTCGCCACTTCGACCTGAGCAATGGCGTCACTGCGCCGCTGCGCGACGATATTCACATCCCGATCCAGCCGTTCTGCGGCACGATGGGGGTTGCGCTCGATGAACCGGGCGCGTTCGATGTGCTGCCGTGCGGCAAGGCGGGCGGCAACATCGACACGCGCCACCTGAACGTCGGCGCAAAACTGTACCTGCCGGTCTTTGTACCAGGAGCGCTCTTCTCGGCGGGCGACTGCCACGCGGCGCAGGGGGATGGCGAAGTGTGCGTCACCGGCATCGAATGCCCGATGCAGTTCAGCCTGCGCTTCAACGTCATCAAAGGGCGGAGCTTGCGTCCCTGGAGCTACCAGTTCTTCACGCCGCCAGGACCGATCCAGCCTGCGTATGATGCGAAGGGATATTTCGTGACGACGGCAATTGGACCCGACCTGATGACGAACGCGCAGAATGCGGTACGCGACATGATCGCCTGGCTAGGGCGCGAGAAGGGATTGAGCCGCGAAGACGCCTACATCCTGTGCAGTCTGGCAGGCGATCTGCGTATCAGTCAGATTGTGGACGCGCCCAACTGGTGCGTCTCGTTCTACATGGCGTTGAGCGTGTTCCGCTGATTGGCGGGAAGGAAGGAGGGGCTATGACCGCGCTCGTGCTCAAAACCGACTCGCCTGCCGTGGCCGGTCCGCTCCAGGGACGGTGGACGCTGGCGGATTGGGAGGCGCTCCCCGACGATGGCAACCGCTACGAGATTATCGACGGAGTGCTCTACATGACGACTGCGCCGCACAGTTTCCATCAGTGGATTATCTTCTCGCTGATCCAGTTCGTCGGGTTGCCGGTAAAGGAGCGCGGTCATGGCTATGTCTTCATCGCACCAATTGGCGTGATTATGCCGGGCTGCGATCCCGTGCAGCCGGACCTGATCTTCATTCGCGCCGAACGCGCAGAGATCATCCGCAACGGGCGGATCTACGGCGTGCCCGACCTGATCGTCGAAGTGCTGTCGCCGGGGACGCGCGCCTACGACGAACGGGTGAAACTGGCGGCGTATGCAGCGGCAGGCGTTCCTGAGTATGCGATTGTGGACCCGGAGGCGCGCCAGGTGCGGCGCTACCTGCTCGAAGCGCCGGGTCGCTACGCCGCGCCGCTGGTCGCTGAGGCGACGGAGCAGGTCGCATTCGCCTGCCTGCCCGACATCACGTTCCGCGTCGCTGATCTGTTCGCCGGAGCGCCGGATACGACGATCTAGCCAAGCGCTGCGACGGCGCGCTTGACGCTTTCTTCGGGCTTGACCTTCACTGCCGCCTCGACAATGATGCCGTTTTCATCGATGACGAAGTGGCTGCGCTCAATGCCCCAATACTTCTTACCGTACATCGACTTCTCGACCCAGACGCCGTATGCCTCGGCGATGGCGTGATCCTCATCGACGAGCAGCGTGAACGGCAAATTGTGCTTGGTTTTGAACTTCTGGTGCGATTTGACCCCATCCGGGCTGACGCCGAGCACCACGGCGTTCTTCTCCTCGATCTGCGAATAAGCGTTGCGAAAGCCGCATGCCTGCGTTGTGCAGCCGGATGTGTCGTCCTTGGGATAAAAGTAAAGAATCACCCGTTTGCCGCGAAAATCAGAGAGCCGGATTGTGTCTCCAGTGTCGGTGGTTGCTGCAAAATCCGGCGCCGGATCGCCGACCTTGAGCCGTTGTTCTGCCATGGAATGCGCCTCCCATGCCTGTCGTGCGTGTTATGCATTCCTAGGAGGAGCAGATCTCGGACCTGCCTCCGCCGAATACGCCTGCGATGCTTGTCTCGTGTAGTGTAACGCAGAAACGAAGGGAGCGGATGGCGGAGGCGACCCTAGTGTAACCACCAAGATACAAAGGGTCGTCTTGGTGGCTTGGCGCCTTCGTGGCGCATGAGCAACCACGAAGGCACGAAGGCGCGAAGGAGAAATGAAACATCCTTCCATTTCTGAAAAAGATGAGCGTATTGCCAGCCTGATTGTGGACTCTACTTTTGCTGTGCATAAGAATCTAGGTCCTGGTTTGCCGGAAAGTGTGTATGAAGTTTGTTTCTGCCACGAGCTGCACAAGCGAGAAGTGTCCTTTCGCCGTCAGGTGGTCGTGCCCGTCTTCTACGATGGCATTCGGTTCGCCGAGGGGTTACGTCTGGATGTGCTGGTGGAGGAGCGAGTCGCTTGTGAGCTAAAGGCCGTGGAGATCATGCACCCTGTGTACACAGCGCACATCCTGACCCAACTCAAGCTTACCGGAAAGCGTCTCGGCTTCCTGATCAATTTCAATGCACCGCTGATCAAGAGGGGGATCACTCGAATTGCGCTGTGATGATGAACTACCGAAATCAACCGCAAAGCCACGAAGCTGCGAAGGAACTAATGGTTTTTTTCTCTTTCGTGTCTTTGTGTCTTCGTGGTAAAGAACACCGCCTGACCCCCAACGCCCGAGCCTGTGACACTTTTGTCACCTCGCTGGCGCGCCAGTGCGCCTGCTCTGTGCTACAATGCAGCCATGCGGTTCGACGTGCTGACGCTGTTTCCAGGAATGTTCACGGGTCCGCTGAGTGAGAGCATTCTCAAGCGGGCGATTCAGGCCGGGCGCATTTCGGTCGTGCTCCACGACATTCGCGCCTACGCCACCGACCGTCACCGCACGACGGACGACGCGCCCTACGGCGGCGGCGCGGGCATGGTGATGAAGCCCGAACCGCTTGCCGCCTGCATTCGTGCAGTGCTGGCGATGACCGACGGCGACGCTGGAGAACCCGCGCCCAAACCGCCGGTCATTCTGATGACGCCCGACGGCGAGCCATTTACGCAGCGCATTGCCGCCGAGCTTGCGACCTATCCGCGCCTGGTGCTGGTCTGCGGACGGTACGAGGGGGTGGATGAGCGGGTGCGTGAGGCGTTGATCGACCGCGAGCTGTCAATCGGCGACTATGTGTTGACCGGCGGCGAACTGGCAGCGATGGTTGTCATCGATGCAGTGGCGCGCCTGGTTCCTGGTGTGATCGACGCCGAGTCCGCCGCCGAGGAGTCGTTCAGCGACGGGTTGCTGGAATATCCGCAGTACACCCGTCCCGCCGTGTGGGAAGGGCGGGCGGTGCCGCCGGTGCTCATCTCTGGTCATCACGGCGAGGTGGCGCGGTGGCGGCGACGCGAACGACTGCGCCGGACATTTGAGCGCCGTCCCGATCTGCTGGCGCGCGCCGTTCTGACCGATGCAGACCGCGCATATCTGCGCACATTAGGGTGGCGTGATCCGAACAATCCAGAGAACGGAGGTTCACAAGGGTAGAGGTTCTGGCAGGCCATGGCGTCGTCTGTTGCAGACATCAGGATGCCTGAACACTCCCCTCTGCCATAGTGCGGGAGAGGGGCAGGGAGTGAGGGAGAAAAACGGCGCTGGAACGCCGAAAATACACTTCGCGCCTGGAAAACTCTGCCCTTGAGATGGCGGGAGAAGGGGCAACTCACAAGTGTAGATCTTTCGCCCTGGTGTTGCATTGCTCGTTTTGAGCGTCAGGACGTGCAGACTCCCTTCTCCCTCTGAGTCCTCTGTACGGGGGGCGCAGCCCCTCACGATCCCGCCCCGTCGCCGCCTGTGCTCTAACCTCCCGCATGCATGGGGCGCGGGGACATGACACGCTACATTGCTCTTGTTACGTATCTAACCCCCCGCGTGCAGGGGGCATAGGAGGTGGGAGAGCTTACAAGTGTAGATTTTTTGGCAAGCCCTTACGTTGCATCGCACGTCTTGAGTGTCAGGATGCCTTAACTCCCCCTTCTCCCCTGGTGGGAGAAGGGGGCAGGGGGGATGAGGGAAAACGGGACAAATATCCTTGTGGGCAAGACGCCCGCGAACCTGAGAGCAGCGTGCACGACAATGGGCGGGCGCTGGTCACTCGTCACTCATCACTCGTCACTCTCCGGTGAGACGCTTGCGCTTCTAGCAGAAGCGTGAACAGGCATGGGAGGGAGCGGGGCTTCCCGCTCTGGCAAAAAAGTTGATCGAAGGTCAAACGTCTTATATAATTGCCGCAGTCGCCGTTGTGGCGATCATTCTGGCGGTTGTAGCAGTCGGTCGTGCACGAGATCGCAACCGACCGGATCGCGTGAGCAGCACCGCCAACAGAGGAGGAGCGATGTTCGGCAACAGAAAGCAGTCTCAGACAATTTCCACGCCCGCGCTCAATGGCAAGCCCGAGACGGTGATCGGCGCCAACACTAGCTTCGTCGGCACCCTCAAATCTGATGGCAATATTCGGATCGACGGCAGAGTCGAGGGCGACATCGAGATTCTGGGGAATCTGATCATCGGCGAAACTGGCCAGGTGATTGCAACGATTAAGGCGCAAAATGTCCACGTCTCTGGCGCCGTGAAGGGCGAAATTACCGCTATCGAGCAACTTGAAATTTCCCCAACGGGCAAGGTCTGGGGTGATATTACCACATCTGCGCTGCATATCGAGCCAGGCGGGTTGTTCCGTGGTCAGAGTTCGATGACTACGAACATCGAAGAGCCGTTGCTCCTCGAAGCGCCACGCTCCGACCGTCGTGATTGAGGGCCTGTTCAGGAACTGCGCATCGCAGTGATTGCGAGGCGTGCCAGCGACTCCTGGGGTAGAGGGGTCAGAGGTTCGATTTTTCTGACCCACGTCCTAAAAGCTCTACCCTGGAAGGCGACGGGACGTAGAAGGTGCGTCCCATCCGAACTCCGTGAGAGGGGATGGACGAAGTATCAGCCTCGAGTGAAGCGCAGCGCCAGTGGCTTGTTATGATTGCCGGACGCCATTTGTTTCTGATGCGTCTGACGGTCAGACGCAAGTTTAGTCGTTCATTCGACTCGTTCGATGCACATTTCCGCTATCATCGGGAGTTAGAGCATGCCCCGTTCCCGGCATCAACCTGCTCATAGCCGTACGTTTCGTGAACGTTTACGTCTCGGACGTGCCGGGACGCATGCTCTCACGCTGGTCATGGTAGTGTTGTCGCTCTGGATGATGGCGAGTTTCGTCGGTCAGATTATGACCGGCGCGCAACTGGAGCAACGTCGCGCTACACTGGTTGCGGAAAATGCGCGGATTGAGGCGACGAACCGCGCGCTGCTCGATCAGGTGGAATACGCCGAGTCGCCTGCCTATGCCGAGCAGATTGCGCGCGAACAACTCGGGCTGGCCGCCGAAGGCGATACGGTGCTGCTTCCGACGTTCGAGGATCGTCCAGCAAGTAAGGCAACGCCAACCCCTGTCGCACTCCCTGCGCCGACGCCGCAACTCAACTGGCGCGCCTGGATTCAGGCGTTGACAACAGGAGATACGCCGTAGACAGCAGACGACCCTGGGACGGTCCCAGGGTCGTTTGCATTGCAAGATAATAGAGCTACCCTCACAGTTGCGTTGTTTCACTGGTGGTCGGACAATCCCTCGAGGGATGCGGCGCATCACCAGAATGGACAGTGATTGGTACGCTGGTTGTCTCCGGCGAGCGTGGGGTTGAGCGTAGACGATGCAAACTGCTGACAAAGCGCTGTACCTGGGCGTCGATCTCCCTCTCACGTCCGCGCGCTAGAATACTGATGCCCGCAAGGAACAACACACCAGGGAACAAGAAATCAATCAGCAGGAGCAATCCCAGGCCGACGCCCCATAGCCCGATCTGCACGGCTTCGGACACGCGCATCGCACGCCGCTGGATATATGCCGCCACGCCGCCAGCAATCAGCGCCCCTGGCAACAGCAGCCACCACAGGTTTAGCCACCAGATGAAACCTAGGATGATCAAACTAGCTCCGATTGCTGCTGAGCGACGGGTGTTATGCGCGAAGTTCATGGTTTCACTCCTTGCTCTTGCCGTGTTCCATCTACACCGTTGTACGCCAGAGTGAGCGGTTTTGTTGCATAGTCCATCTACGATGCTCTCCGTTATCATTGTGACATGGAACGGCAGACGTTTCCTGGATCCCTGCCTATGCGCAGTTGCAGCGCAACTTCAGCCCGACGATGAGATTATCGTGGTTGATAACGGTTCGACCGATGGCACTGCGGATTGGCTTTCGCATACGTGGCGCGTGGTGCGCCTCGTTGCGCTGCCGTCGAACCTGGGATTTGCCGGAGGCGTCAACGTCGGGCTACGAATGGCTCGCGGCGAACTGCTGCTGCTGCTCAACAACGATGCGTTCGTTGAGCCGGGATGTGTGCCCGCACTGGTCGAAACCATGCAGCAGAACCCGCAGATCGGTGCGGCTGCCGGGGTGCTCACCTTCGATCACTGCCCAAACCTGGTTGCCTCCGCAGGCATCGTTGCCCGCCGCGACGGGCTGGCGCTTGATCGGTGGACGGGACGCGATGTGGACGCGCTGCCAGCAACGCCGCAACCGGTGATGGGGGCGAGCGGCGGGCTAGCGCTCTACCGACGAACTATGCTCGATGACGTCGGGCTGATGGCGCCCGATTTCTTCAACTATCTCGAAGATGTCGATCTGGCATGGCGTGCGCAGTTGCGGGGATGGCCGTGTCTGCTCGTGCCGAATGCCCGCGCACGGCATGTCTATTCCGCCACCGGCAGGCAAGGGTCGCCGTTAAAGCAGCGGTTACTGGGGCGCAACCGCTGGCGCGCTATTCTACGCTGCTTTCCGGCTGGCGTGTTGCACGCCTGCCTGCCCCACATTCTGGCGTATGATGTGATGGCGCTGGCATACGCGGCGCTCACCCGCAAATTTGCAATGATTGCCGGACGCATCGAAGCGCTGCGCGACTGGCCCGTGCTTGTGCAGGAACGACGCCACATCCAGGCGCGACGCACCGTTCCCGATGATGCGTTCGCCTCCTGGCTCGAGCCGCCGCCGCCACCCTGGCAGACGCTGCAGGCAGCGAGACGACTCGATACACTGCTGGAAAGAGCGGCGCCCCGAGGGTGCGAAGGCGGAAAGGCTGCAGGTTGAAGGCAGGAAGCCTTGCTGATGCCAGGCATCCGCAATCTGCCATGTAGTCCGGTGAGCGTCTGTACCGCCAGGTCGCGCGTCCTTTGAGCTGCGGGCTCAAGCCCTCGCTCAGGATGTGGGAGCCCCAAAGGGACTTGCACGATCTCAGCAGCGCTCCAGCCTCGACAGGCTCAGCCGCAGCCTCTCATGAGACCGTCAACGGTCACGATGCGAGACGACGGTGTGTAGTGGGGAGGGGCCGAGATTTCGGGGCGGGGCGCAGCAGGCAAGCCAGGCATCAGATGTGAGACGACGGTGTGTAAGGGGGGTCTCAGACCTGCCCTAACGCGCCTGAGGTCTGATCAGGACGGTCTCTCGCCAACGTCTGCTACAATGAACGATATCGATAGTTATCCATGCACCACTTGAGACGATGAACCCTTTCCAGGTTTTCTGGCAATCAGCGTGTGATACGTTCGAGGACCTGCTGCCACTCACCCTGATCAGCACCGTCTGGTTGCTCGTCGTATTGCCGCTTCCCCTGCTGGCAGGCGGCCTCGCGGTCGGCGGCGCTCCATTCGGCGCTGCAGCGCTGCTCATGTTGACCACGCTGCCCATGGGCACAGCCAGCGTCGGATTGACCGTCATCGCTCAACGGATCCACGAGGGGCGCACCGTCTCATGGGGCGACTTTGTAGCGGGCGCGCGGCGGCACTCTCGTTCTGGATGGGGGGTGTACGGCGCGTGGCTTGCCGGACTGCTGGTTCTCCTGGTCAATGTTAGCTTTTATGCGCAGATAGAAGCGCCTATCGGCGTCTACCTGACGCTGTTGTTCGCCTATTTCCTAGTTGCGTGGATTAGTCTGCTGATCTACCTGGGTCCGCTGATGCTCCTGCAGGAGCGTCCAAGTGTGCGCCTAGCGTTTCGTAATGCGTTCGTCTTGGCGTTCAGCAGGCCGCTGTTTACCCTGGTCACCCAGGTATTGATGAGTATCATCGTTTGCCTCTCGATGTGGCCGCCACTATTCTTGCTGATCCTGATCACGCCTGCGCTGCTGGCGGTGTGGGGGTTCCGCGCAACAGTAACCCTAATAATTGCGGATGCCGAGGCGCGACACCAAGCCCGACAGGAGCGTGAACGCGCCTCAGCGACAACGCCATCCAACCCGCCTGCTACTGAGAAAGGGCGCAGCGGGCAGATTCGACCGCGAGAATAGAATCGAACGTTGTCGCCGCTCATCAAACAGGAGCGCTTATGAACTCACCAGACATCCCGCTGATCGGATGGCGCCTGTTCGCTGCTGCGGTCATTGTTGCGACTGCGACGGTGGCAATCTGCTACCTGGCTGCACCGCGTCATCTGACAGCGGCGCCTCCCGCGCAGATCGGCACGTTGAGCATGGAGATCTCGAAGCGCATCCAGGGATCGGATGTTATTCAAGTTGGTCAGGAATTGACGTTCACGATTCGCATTACGAACACCGGCACAATTTCAATCACAACGCTGCCATTGATCGATGAATACGAGTCGAGCATTCTGCAACTCGAACGGACTGATCCGCTCTCGTCAACTAACATCGTCACGCCGGAAACCGGCGGCGGACTAATCACTTGGAGCGATCTGACGACCGACACGGTGTTTGGTCCGCTTAATCCAGGGCAATCGATCGTGATTACCACGGTCTTTCGTGCGATTGCGCCGCGTGTAGCGACAGTCAACCGTGCGCGCATCGGCGCCGCTGTGGGATTTGGCGGGCAGGAATACACTGGTGAAGGGCGAAGCAGCGCTGGCGATGCCATCGGCGGACAGGTGATCGTGCGGAAAGAAGTGCTGACCGGCACAGTCGCCGCCAGCGGATTGCCGTTGACGTTCACCATTACAATCAGCAACGATGGCGCCGCCGACCTGACCCGCATTCCGCTGCGCGATACGTTCGATCCGACCTTTCTGGCGTTCGCTAGCGCCATTCCAACACCAACGGTCATTTCCACGCCGGTTATCACTCAGGGCATCCTAGAGTGGGACAATGTGTTGGCCGGTCTGGGGCTGACGCGGCTGCGCCCGCGTGAAGTGATTACGGTCACTGCTGTCTTTACAGCGTTGCGCTCTGTCGATGCCGCATTCATCAACCGCGCCGAAGCCATAGGAGTGCGCGACGAATTTGATGATGAAGTGCAGGCGCCGCGGCAGGCGGAAGTTCCGATTCGGATCATTCCTGGACCAGCGGAGGCGACCCGGACCCCCACGCCAACCGCGACTCCAACCTCGTCGCCTCCTGAAGAACCGCAACCACGCCCGACGGACGTTCCGGCAACTCCAACCGCGACCCCAACGCCAACAGTTGGAGCGCCGACTGCCACGGCGACACGCGAAGCGGCAGGGGTGGCGGCGACGCCGACGGTTCCGGCGCCAGCGACGTTGCCGCGCGCTGGCGGCTCGGAGAGCGTTCTATGGTTGCTGGCGGCTATGGCGCTAGCGATCAGTGTGGCGCTGGCACTACGCTCAAAAGCGAGACTCTGAACATGGATACCTCTCGGCGTGTCGTTCGGTATACAGTTGCCCCCTGCGCCTTCGGTCATGTACTGGCGGCAGCGACCGAACGCGGTATCTGCGCAGTGGCGCTCGGCGATGATCCGGCGGCGCTGGTCAACGATTTGAGGCGGGCATTTCGTGCCATGCCCATCGTGCGGGACATAGCGTTGCCCAACCACTGGATGGACGCCCTGCTCGATTATCTGCACGGAGCGCGGATGGATCTCGATCTGCCGCTCGACGTGGCAGCGACGCCGTTTCAGCAGATGGTTTGGAATGCACTGCGCGCTATTCCTTACGGCGAAACGCAGACCTACCGGCAGGTGGCGCAGCGGATCGGACGCCCACGCGCCACGCGCGCCGTAGCGCGGGCATGTGCCAGCAATCCGGCTGCGCTGATCATTCCGTGCCATCGGGTTGTGCGGAGTAATGGCGCACTGGGCGGGTATCGCTGGGGGATCGAACGGAAACGCGCGCTGATCGCCCACGAAGCGGCGCATGTTGAACTTTGTGCATCTTGACACAAGTCTGGAAGGGCGTATAATGCCATGTATCCCGCATACCTCTGCGCAGGCGTCGCTGCCTGACGCCCCAATTGCTCCGTTGCAGCAAGGAGCCGTTGATGCTGATCGACTATCTGCCTATTCTGACGCTGTTCCTGGTGGCGATGTTCATCGCCGTCTTCGTGACGGTGCTTTCTCGCTACCTGGGACCGCAGCGCCCCAACCGGCGCAAGTTGATGCCCTATGAATCAGGCATGGAGCCAATTGGTCCGGCGCAGCGTCGCTTTCCGATCAAATTCAACCTGGTAGCGATGCTGTTCATTCTGTTCGATATCGAGATTATCTTCCTTTTCCCCTATGCGCTGGTGTATCGGCAACTTGGCGTTCCAGGTCTAGCGGCGGTGGGAGTGTTCTTCGCGGTGCTGGTGATTGGCATAGTGTATGAATGGCGGCGAGGAGCCTTGCGATGGGAATAGAGCAGAAAGCAGGCGATATGGGAATCGTCACCGCCTCGCTCGAGCAGGTGGTGAATTGGGGTCGTTCCAACGCGATGTGGCCCTTGTTGTTCGGGCTGGCATGCTGTGCTATTGAAATGATGGGTGCGCAGGGCGCCAATTACGATCTGTCGCGGTTCGGCATGGAGATCAACCGCGCGTCGCCGCGCCAGGCGGACCTAATGATTGTCGCGGGGCGCGTGTCGCGCAAGATGGCGCCAGTGGTGCGCCGCCTCTACGACCAGATGGCCGATCCGAAATGGGTCATTGCTATGGGTGATTGCGCAGCATGCGGCGGTGTGTTCAACAACTACGCCATCGTGCAAGGCGTTGATGAAATTGTGCCGGTCGACGTGTATATCGCCGGTTGCCCGCCGCGCCCTGAGGCGTTGATCGACGGCATCATCCGCCTGCACGAAAAGGTTCGGCATATGCGGCTCGACGGCACGCTGCGCGAACCATTGCGGCTGTCTTAGAGAGAAGGGTTTCTAGTGCGGGCATGCACGCTGCAGCCTGCCACCCGGTTCTGTGCCAGGAGAACACCAATGGCGCTCGATAATGCAACGGTCCTAGCGCGATTACAGGCGGCGCTGCCGGACGCTATCCTTGGGTCATCGGAGTTTCGCGGCGATTTGAGCGTCTACGTTCGCCCGGAACGGATTGTTGACGTAGCGCGCTTTCTGCGCGATGACCCGGAACTGCGCTACAATTTCCTCGAAAACTTGTGCGGCGTCGATTATCTTGGGCGCGAGCCGCGCTTTGAGGTTGTCTATCACCTGCTGTCATTCACCAATCGCCACCGTATCTGCCTGAAAGTCGGCGTCAGCGAACACGATCCGTCGGTTCCTTCGCTGACCGAACTCTGGCCCGGCGCCAATTACCACGAGCGGGAGACGTTCGATATGTTTGGCATCAAGTTCATCGGTCACCCTTGCCTCGACCGCATTCTGATGCCAGAAGATTGGGAAGGTCATCCGCTGCGGAAAGATGTGCCGCTCGGCGCCGAAGAGGTGGCGTTCACCTTCAACCAGGATCGCATTTACGCGCATAAGCCGTTTGCGAAGGAGTAAGCAGCGATGACCGTTGCAGACACCCGCGCGCGCAATCTGAGCATCCCAGCGCCTAGTCAGATTATCCGTCCGGCGCTTGAAGGGGCGAAAGAGACCATGGTGCTGAACATGGGTCCGCATCACCCCAGCACCCACGGCGTGCTGCGGTTGGTGGTCGAACTCGAGGGCGAAACCGTGGTCGATGTGGCGCCCGATATCGGATACCTCCACACGGGCATCGAAAAAACAATGGAGAGCAAGACGTACCAGAAAGCGCTCGTGCTGACCGATCGCACCGATTATCTGGCGCCGCTCTCCAATAACCTGAGTTATGTGCTGGCAGTCGAGAAACTGCTCGGGTGCGAGGTGCCGGAGCGCGCAACCGTTGCGCGCGTGCTGCTGGTCGAATTGCAACGGATTGCCAGCCACCTGGTGTGGCTCGGCACCCATGCGCTCGATCTAGCAGCGATGAGTGTGTTTCTCTACAGCTTCCGCGAACGTGAACAGATCCTCGACATCTTTGAACTGGTCTCAGGCGCGCGCATGATGACCAGTTACTTTCGCGTCGGCGGACTGGCGTATGACCTGCCGGCTGAGTTCGACGCCGCTGTAGAAGCGTTTCTGCAAATCATGCCAGGACGCATCGATGAGTATGAAGCCCTGCTGACCGACAATCCGCTCTGGATTGAGCGCACCCAAGGCATTGGCGTTATCGATAGCGAAGCGGCGATTGCGCTGGGGCTGACCGGACCGAGCCTGCGCGCTACCGGCGTGGCGTGGGACCTGCGCAAAACCATGCCCTACTGCGGCTACGAAACCTATTCCTTCGCTATCCCGACCGCCACCCACGGCGATATTTACGACCGCTATCTGGTGCGGATTGCAGAAATGCGCGAAAGCGTCTCGATCTGCCGCCAGGCGTTGCAGCGGTTGCGCGACCTTGGGCCAGGACCGTACATAACGCCAGATCGCAAGATTGCGCCACCGCCGAAAAGCGAAATTACGCACAGCATGGAAGCGCTCATCCATCATTTCAAGTTGTGGACCGAGGGTTTCAAGCCGCCGCGCGGCGATGCGCTGGCGGCAGTCGAGTCGCCGCGCGGCGAACTGGCGACGTATATTGTCAGCGATGGCAGCGCCAAACCATATCGGGTCCATTTTCGCGCACCCTCGTTTGTCAATCTCCAATCGCTGCCGCACATGGCGCGGGGTCATCTGGTCGCCGATCTAGTGGCGCTCATCGCCTCGCTTGATCCAGTACTTGGCGAGGTTGATCGCTAGCAGGATTGTCACAAAGGCTGACGCTGAAGCGCCAAGGCGTGTTGTATTGGGGCAGGCTATGCGTCTTTGGGTCTTCGTGTCAACCTTTTTCAAGAAATGCTGTAAACTTAAGAGAGCGATCAACATCAATCGAGACAGTGGGGCCCCATCTGTAAGTGAATTGACATTGGCTTCGACCGGCGCAGTTAACGCCAATCATGAGAACAGTCGCCATATGTCAGATGGTGCAATATCTGGTTGATCGCTCTATGAGATGCGAGAATCCGGTATGTCTCTAATCGAAAAATACGGCGCCGAGATTGAATCAATCCTGGCACGCTACCCTCAGAAACGCAGCGCAGTTTTGCCGCTGCTCTTCATTGCGCAGGACGAGTACGGGTATCTGACCGATGCAGCTATGCGCGAAGTGGCAGACCTGCTCGATATGCCGCCGACCGATGTGTTCGAAGTTGCCGGTTTTTACTCGCTGCTGTATACGCAACCAGTGGGCAGGTGGGTTTTGCAGGTGTGTGATGATGTGCCATGTGCATTTTGCGGCGCTGAAGACCTGATCGCCACTTTGCAAGAGAAA
Organism: Roseiflexus sp.; assembly: GCA_025062325.1. Classification (GTDB taxonomy): domain Bacteria; phylum Chloroflexota; class Chloroflexia; order Chloroflexales; family Roseiflexaceae; genus Roseiflexus. The sequence continues at coordinate 25,959 of JANXAL010000112.1, read as the reverse complement.
CTGGGAATTCCAGTAGATCAGACAACGCCCGACGGTATGTTCACATTGCAGCGGGTCAAATGCCTGGCAGACTGCGACCACGCGCCGGTGTTGCAGGCGAACCTGGAATACTACCACGACCTGACCACGCCGGAGAAGGTCGAAGCCGTGCTGGCAGAACTCCGCCAGCGCGCAGAGTCTGGCGAGAAACTCAGCATCTCCGGGCGGTACGCAGACCGATAACCTGTTTGCGAGGAGCGTCGTGTCGGACCACTCGCTCGATCAGCTTGCGGCGATGTCGCCGCTCGAGGTCTGCGCTGCGTTGCAAACCGCACCGCACGGCCTTGATGAAACAGAGGCGCGTAAACGCCGGGAACGTTACGGTCCCAATGCGATTGCCGACACCTTGCCGGTCTCTACCCTGCGCCGTCTGATTGCGTCGTTCGTCAACTGGATTTCCCTGATCCTGCTGATCGCCGGTCTCCTGGCGTTTTTCAGCGATACGCCGCTTATTGGTTGGGTCATCCTGGCGGTTGCTTTCCTGAATGGTGTTTTCACTGCCTGGCAGGAATACCTTGCCGAGCGTGCCATCGCTGCCCTCCGTCAACTCCTCCCCGCAACCACCTATGTGCGCCGCGCCGGGCAGGTGCGCCAGATTCCGACCACTGAGGTTGTGCCCGGAGATATTCTGCCCCTGAAGCCGGGCACGGTCGTCGTGGCAGACGGCTACCTGATCTCCAGCGAGGGATTGCGCGTCAAGCAGACGGCGCTGACCGGCAATGCCGCGCCGGTCACCAAAGTGGCTGGCGCTATGCCCGACCCGACGCTGGCGCTAGCGGAACGCCCCAATATTCTGCTAGCAGGAACCGTGGTGTTTGAAGGGCAGGGCAGCCTGGTCGCGGTGCATACCGGCATGCAAACCCTTCTGGGCACGATTGCCGAAAGCACTGCCGCGCTCCGCACCGAACCCAGTCCGCTAGGACAGGCGCTGAACACCCTTGCCGCCACTATCACCCGCGTAGCGGTTGTCGCCGGTATCGGCGCCTTCCTGCTAACGGTTCTAGGGCAACAGTTCTCGATTCAGGCTGGTATCATCTTCGCCATCGGCATGATCGTCGCCTTTGTCCCGGAAGGATTGCTGCCGACCGTCACGCTGGCGCTGGCGCTGGCGCGGCGACGCCTGGCGCGCTATGGCGTGCTGGTGCGTCGGCTGGCAGGCGTCGAAAGCCTGAGTTCAGCAACAGTGCTCTGTCTGGATCGCGTCGAAACGCTGACCAGCCATGCGCTAACGGTCAACGCCATCTGGGCGGGGGGACGGGTCTACACCACTACCGGCAGCAACTACCGTCCAGAAGGCGCGTTCCTGCACGAACGTGCGCTGGTGCGGGTTTCGTCGGACCCCGATCTGACCGCTGTGTTGCGCGCTGCGGTGTTATGCAACAACTCGCGTCTGTTGCCGCCCGACGCCAGCAATCCCGACTGGCACATCGTTGGAGATCCGCTGGAAGGTGCGTTGCTGGCGACGGCGGCGCGCGGCGGCATCACTGAAGCATCGATTGGCAATCACGTAGTGCGGTTGCAGAGTTTCCCGTATGAGCCACGCCGCCAGCTCGGCAGCGTCGTGGTGGCGCTCGAACGCGACGGAACACGCGAACTGGCAGCGTATGTGCGTGGCGCCGGTCGCGTCGTTCTGTCGCTCAGCGTCTCCATTCAGCGCCAAGGAGCGGTTATGGAACTCGACGACGCAACGCGCCGCGAGATTGAGCGCATCATTGATGATTACGCTCGAACCGGTCAGCGGGTGGTCGCCTTCGCGACGCGCACGCTTGAAGAGCCGCACGAAGGGATGATGTGGCGCACGCGCGATATTGAACACGATCTGACGTTTCTTGGGTTCGCTGCGCTTCAGGAGCCGCCCCAGCCGGAAGTCGTCCAGTTGCTCGAAGGGTGTCGCAAGGCAGGCATTCGGGTCATCATCGTCACCGGCGCGTATGGGTTGGCCGCCGAAGCGACGGCGCGGCGGGTAGGGCTGATCGATACGCCGCACGTCCAGATTGTCACCGGCGCTGACCTCGATGAAATGAGCAGCGCCAACCTGGGATTGCTGCTTGCGCCGCTGGAAGATGTCATCTTTGCGCAAATGGATGCAGCGCACAAGCGACGGATCGTCGAAGCGTTGCAGCAACGCGGCGAGGTGGTTGCTTTTCTGGGGGACAGCATCAATGACGCACCCGCGCTGCGGCAGGCGGAAATCGGGGTGGTCGTCAGCGCGTCGGGAACGGCGGTTGCGTTGGCTGCTGCTGATATTGTGCTCAATGCGCAACATCCCGCTGGCCTGCTGCTGGCTATCGAGGAAGGACGCGCGATGTTCGCCAACATCCAGAAACTTGCCGCGTATGTGTTCGCGCATAACGTCGCCGAAGCCGCTGTAATCGTCGCCAGCGTCGTCGCTGGCATCCCGTTGCCGCTGACAGTGTTGCAAGTGCTGGCGATCGACGTGGGAACAGAACTGCTGCCATCAGTGGCATTGAGCACTGAACCGCCTGAACCGGGCATTCTTGAACAGCCGCCGCGTCCGCGCACTGCACCGTTGCTCGACCGCGAAACGATGTTGCGCACCTTTGCGATGCTGGGCATTCTGGAGGGAGCGCTGGCGTTGCTGGCATTCTTTGCCGCGTACTGGAGCGCCGGGTGGAGACCAGGCATGCCAATGGACGATAGCGGCGATCTCTATGCCCAGGCGACAACCCTGACCTATATGGCGATTGTGATGGCGCAGGTCGGCGTAGCATTTGCTAGCCGAACGCGCCGGAGTTCGGTCTTTCGCATCGGGCTCTTCACCAACCGGGCGCTGGTGTTTGGCACGCTCTTCTCGGTGGTCCTGATGCTGGCGCTGGTCTACATCGAGCCGCTGGCGGAACTCTTCAACTTTGTCCCGCCCCAACCCGAACACTGGATGATGCTGCTCTCCTTCCCGCCGATTATGCTGCTGGTGGACGAAATTTTCAAATGGTGGCAGCGACGCCATCAGGCGGTACAGTTTGCTTTCTGACCTATTGCGAGCGACCTGTGACCGAACAACGTGCTGCGCCGGTGCGCATTCTGGTCTGCATTAGCGAGGAAGAGCAATCACAGGCGGTTATTCGCCATGCGGCGCGTGTTGGGGTCGAACTTGGCGCCGAGCTCCTGGCGCTGCACGTCGAGCCGCCAGGCGCTGCCACGCGCCGTCCGGCGCGCGCGGCTCAGCAACTGGAGCGCAACCTGCGCCTGGCGCGCGACTTGGGCGCCCATGTCAAGGTCATCGATAGTCACCGGGTTGTCGATACTATCCTTCGCTACGCACACGATCATAACGTGCAACGCATCATTGTTGGCAAGCCGCGTCCGCGCACCTGGCGGCACTGGTTCACCGGCGACATTGTGACGCGGTTGCTCCGCGAGACTGATATTCCAATCGAGGTGGCGCCGGGAGTCGATGAAGAGCAGATTGTTGCAGGGAGCGGGTCATCATAGTCTGTCCGATTTTATGTTACCATCGTTGCGAATGGCGCCAACGCCGCTTGTGCGAGCGGAGGATGGCTAAAGCAATCTCACAGCGAATGGTCTCTGGCAACATTGCCACGCCGCGCGTTCTCCAAGCTGCAGGCCGATAGTTCGTGAATGCATAGCGGTGCATCCAGGGCAGGGCAGAAGGCAATGCACGTCGTCTCTCGACTCAGACATTCCGCACGCCGGATGACCATCTTCCTGATCCTTCTCGGTCTACTCCTTGCCGCATCCGGGGTTCTGGGCAATCACGCGGCGGCGAGCGGTCAGCAGATCATTACCTATCGCGCGAGCGCCGAGAACTTTCCGAATCCAGAGCGCGGCTTCTACATCCAGCGCGCTCCGATCTGGCGAAATGGCGAACGCATTCCACTGACCCGGAGCGACCTTCTTCGCGCGCGTAGTCAGGGGATGTCGATGGTGCGGACATACTATTTGCTCGAACCATACCGCAACCAACCGCTCCCGCAATCGGTCATCGATTATCTTCAGGCTGATTGTGCCACAGCGCGCGAGGCAGGCGTCAAAATCGTCCTGCGCTTTGCCTACAACTTCGGCATCGGCGAACCAGACGCGCCGCTGGAGCGCGTGTTGCAGCATATTGACCAGTTAACGCCAGTGATCCGAAGCAACGTCGACGTGATTGCGTTTATGGAGGCTGGCTTCATCGGCGCGTGGGGCGAGTGGCACAATTCGACCAACAACCTGATTGGAGCGAGCGGGGTTAATACAAATACGCGCACAATCACGAATAGACTGCTCGCAGCATTGCCGCCGGAGCGTGCAGTTGCGGTGCGAACGCCGCGCTACAAACAGCAGTTGACCGGCGATGAGACCCCATTGACAGCGCAAGAGGCGTATCGCAACACGCCAAAAGCCCGCCTCGGCGCGCACAACGATTGTCTGCTCGCCTCGCGCAACGACTGGGGCACGTACTGGCCCTCCGATGACGAGAGCATCGCCAGACAGAAGCGCTTCCTGCAGCAGGACAATCTCTTCCTGCCGCAGGGCGGCGAAACCTGTAACGACAACGAAGAGGCGCAACCTTACATTGGCTGCGCCAATGCGTTGAACGAACTGGCAATGATGCGCTGGAGCACCATCAATTCCGGATACCATCCAGGCGTTCTCCAGCGCTGGAGAGACGAGGGGTGCTACGACGACATTGCCCGTCGTCTCGGATATCGTTTTCGCCTGATCGACGCTATCATTCCACGCTCCGCAACGTCTGGCGCGCCATTCTCCATAAGCGTGCGGATGACCAACGACGGGTTTGCGCGTCCATACAACCCGCGGGGGCTGGAACTTGTGCTGCGTCACACCGTGAACGGCGCCGTCACGCGCATTCCGGTCGGTTCGGGGGAGACTCGCCTGTTTCTGCCCGGACCCAGCGAAACGAAGATGCTCACGCTGACAGTGCAACTTCCGACGCGCCTGGCAACGGGCGACTACGAGGTGTTGCTCAACCTGCCCGACCCGGCGCCCGCGCTGAACACGCGCCCCGAGTACAGTATTCGCCTGGCGAATGAGGGAGTATGGGAGCCTTCAACCGGCTACAACCGGCTGCTGGCGACAGTAAGGGTCAGCAATGGCGTGTTTTTGCCGGTGATTGTTAGGTGACGAGTGATGGGTGATGAGTGATGAGTGAGGGATAACGGATCATGACCGGTTGATGAGACGAACAGACCAACGGCCCGCACCAGCCAACCTCACATGGGTGGTTTCTCTTCCGGCAAGCCCTTCCATTGTATCGCCCGTTTTGGGCGTTGGGATGGGCAAACTCCCCCTGCTCCCCTGCCGGGAGAAGGGGGTCGGGGGGATGAGGGGGGAAAAGGGTATTAGAATGCGGCAAATTTGCTTCGCACGTCAAAAAGCCTACACTTGAGAGCACTAGCCGCCTCCTGCCGAGAGCCACGCTGTCAACCGAGACGCTGTGCGGCGAGGCGCCGGATGACCAATCGCCCTAATGAATATTCATTAACCGTCGCATCATTCACAACAGCTCTTCGAAATCGAATGGCTTACTCAAGAATTCTAGACAATCACTCTCTATTTCTAAAAGCTTTGCGGCCTCTTCTTTTGAGCTCACGTGTGCCGAGAAAACAATAACAGGCACTGCGACGAAATGACTCCTTCAACACATCGATACCTGACTTCCTTGGCATCACTAAATCAAGAATCAAAAGGGGTAGAGAATGCTTGTTGATTTGATGGAGCGCTTCTACGCCATCACTTGCACTTACAACATATACTCCCCCATAACTTTTCTGGATAATATAAGTGGTCAACTGAACTATCGCACGGTCACCATCTGCAATTAACACAGTATTGGCGTTCATTTTTTATCTGATACCGCCATCCCCCTGCCCCCTTCTCCCCCCAACCCCCCGCATGCGGGGGGTTGGGGGGAGAAGGGGGAGGTAGGGCGTCCTGTCGCCTGAAACAGGCGACGCAACGTGAGGGTTCGCGGAAAAAACCCGCACCCGTAGGGCACTGGTTCCCCCCGCGATGATCGCCACCCCGTCAGAGGTCATCCGTACCAGGATTGCCGCGCCCGATTCGCCCGTTCCTAGCGTATGGCTGCGCCTGCGCTGCCAGAACGAAGATCGCCGCGCCAGCGATTGCTCCCAACGCTCCTGGGAGGGTCACCGCGTGATCGGCGTGAATGACGCCGCTGCCAATGATGCCGCCAAGGAACGCGCCAAAGATGCCGGCCAGCATCGGCGCAACGATGTTCCCGTACAAGGAACGGTGCGGCGGCGCTGCGCCAAGCAGCGCCGCAATGAGCACGCCTGTCATAGCCCAGATTACATGCGCCATGGAAATCACGGCGTCGTCGGCGCCGCCGGTTGCTCAGGCGTCGCAGGCTGCGACGGCTGCGCTGGTTGCGTCGATGCACGCTGCCCCGACGACGGGTTGGGCACAATCGTTGTGCCGGTTGCCATCTGATTCAACAAAAGGGTAATGTTCGTATTCGGATCGATGAACCAGATATTGCCGCTCTTCAACATCTCAACCATCAACTCACGGATGCGCAGTTCAAACAACTCCGGGTTCTCGCGCCAGTAGCGTCCCTGGATCGCGCGCACCTGCGCCTCACGATTTGCTTCCTCAAGCGCTGCCGCTGTCTTCCCTTTCTCGCGGGTGAGCGCGACGCGCGCCTCCTGCTCCGCCTGGAACAGATTGTTCGCCTGTTCCGCCTCGATCTGCTGACGGCGACGCTCTTCGGTTTCGATCTTCACTTCCAGATTCGCTTTTTCGGAGAGGAGGCGCGCGTACTCTTCGCTGACCTTGATGTCAAGCACCTTCACGGCTTCAATAACTACAAAGAGTTGATCGGCAGGGCTTTGCTGGCCAGGACCGGGGGGCGACGTCAGGTTGGAGCGGATGCGCTGGGCAAATCCGCCGCGGTCGGAGAGCGCCTCGTCAAGCGTAAATTGCGTGCTGGCGCTCTTGAGGGCATCGGCTGCAAAACCCTCAAGCTGCAGGCGGAGCAGATCGTCCTCAGCGCCGAGGCGGGCATACATCTGGCGCAATGATTCAGGATCGGTCTTGCGGCTAAAGTCGATCTGAATGTCAATGTCGTACAACTGCTTGTCGCTGCTGGCAACATTCTGCGAAATCTGAAGCGTCTGGCGACGGACATTCACAATCTCGACGCGTGTGAGCGGCGCAAACGGACGGAAGAAAATGCCTGGCTCCTGAATGCCCTCAACAGCGCCGCTAGTAATGATGATCCCGCGTTGCCCTTCGTCCACTTGTACAAAGCGCGCGGTCGCCGCTCCCAATCCGACAATAATGAGCAGTGTAAACACGATGGCAATCGTTCGCCCCGGGATATTCATGCCCTTTCCTCCTTGTTGCATCGATGGCTGGCTCTGACGCTTGCGTTCAGACATATTGGCACTCCGGCGCCATGCGCCCTGCGTCTGCATTCGCTCCCATCATTATACGAAGAGATGCACGGATTGTCACTATGCAGACGGGACGAGTCTCAGACTTGCCCTTATGATCCTCTCCATCCCCTCCATCCGTCGAGGAACATCCATCAAAAAAAGAGTCTTTCGGATGTCTTGATGTCTTTATATTGACATTGACGATAATCTCCGATATTCTCTGTCTCAGGACAGGCAACGAACAGAAGGAGGGACTATCGCTATGGACAGTACGGTGGTCGGCAATCTGGCGCTGCTCGGGTATCTTGCACCGCTGTCGCTGGCAGTCGCGGCGCTTATCGCGTCCCTGACGCGGTCGGTTAATCTGACGTTCCAGCTCGGACGCGCGGCTAGCATTGGTTCGTTCGGGCTGCTGCTCGGACTTGGAATAATGGTCTTCACCTCTGGTCCGATGGTCAGTCCGTTGATCGGCGTCGGCGACGCTGGCCTTGCGCTGCGTCTTGATGCATTGAGCGTCATGATGTCATGGCTGGTGACGTTGCTAGGCACGTTGCTCATCCAGTTCAGCCGCAACTATCTTGACGGCGACCCGCGCCAGAGGATCTTCTTCATCCGCCTCTACCTGACGGTCAGCGCCGTTCTATTGATGGTGCTGTCGGGCAATCTCTGGCAACTGACGCTGGCGTGGATTGGGATGAGCCTCGCGCTGCACGAACTGCTGGTGTTCTACCCTGAGCGCCCGCGCGCTATTCGGGCAGCCCGCAAGAAGTTTATCTTCGCTCGCATCGGCGATGTGTGTCTGATCGTTGCCGCTGTGCTCCTCGCGCAGACCTTCGGCACGACCGACCTGGGCATGATCCGCGAGGCGGCTGCGGCAGCGCTTGCGAGTGGCAACATCCCCGCGAACGCTACTGTTGCCGCAGTCCTAATCGTGATCGTTGCGGCGCTGAAGTCAGCAATGTTCCCGTTCCATGGCTGGCTGCTTGAAGTGATGGAAACGCCAACTCCCGTCTCGGCGCTGCTGCACGCTGGTCTGCTCAATGCAGGCATCTTCCTGGTGGTGCGCTTTGGCGAACTAGTGTTCCTGTCAACTCCGGCGCTGATTCTGCTGATTGCGCTTGGCGGGTTCACTGCGATCTTCGCATCGTCCTCAATGATTACGCAGACCGCTGTCAAGGTCTCGCTGGCATATTCGAGCGCGGCGCACATGGGGTTCATGCTGATGCTATGCGGGTTTGGCGCGCACACTGTCGCAATAATGCATCTTATCGCTCATTCCTGCTACAAGGCGCACGCCTTCCTATCATCGGGCAGCATCATCGAGTACGTGCGGAACACCGGCGCTCAGAAGCTGGATACCGCGCCGCATCTGCTCAGTCTGCTTGCGAACATGGCCCTAGCAGTGGTCATCTTTCTGGCAGTCGCCACTGCAATTGGCATCGACATCACCAAACGACCGGGAGAAACCGCGACAATCACCATTTTTATGCTTGCCGTCGCTTATCTGCTGGTGAAGGGCAACACCAATCGCGCGCCTCTCTACGTCATCACGCGCACGACGGCAATGGCTGTCCTGGTAACGATTGCCTTCTTTGCGCTGGAAGTGACCGCTGAGGCGCTGCTCGGTCGGGCAATAGCAGTGTATCCGCCGCTCAATGCGCCGACGATGGTTGCAGTCGTGATTGCAGTCGTTGCCTCTGGCGTGGTGATGGCGCTCAGCGCCTTCTTACCGGCGCTGGCAAGCCGCCCTGCCTGGCGGGCGCTCTATGTCCACCTCAAGAACGGCTTTTACGCCAACACGCTGATTGACCGGCTGATGGACTCACTTCGACTAGCTCGCTGATCTGCGACTCTGTACCATACTGCTGGAGGGAGAAACAATGATTGTGCATCTAGCTGAAACCCGCGATCGCCCTGCGCCTATGATAGCCGCGCCGCTTCGAATGATCACGGTCGACATGATTGCAGCGGCGGTGAGGCGCGCCGAACAACGTATTGCTCCACTGTGGCCCCTGCGCTATTTTGTGGCAGTCAATCCGTATCTTGGTCTGATCGACCACTCCTTTGAGGATGCCGCTGAACTGCTGGCGCACCGGGCTGGCGCCCGCATGACCGCTCCGCGCTCGTTCTATGCGCAGGCGATCAGGAACGGGCGCATTACCGATGCCGATCTGGCTGCGGCGTTGGCGGAGGGCATCCCGCACCCCGACGCTCCTGCGACGGTCGAGGCGCTCAAGGCGTTTGCGCTAAGCGACACGAAAGAGCCGACCTTCAAGCCGCTGCCCACTGTCGCCGATGTCGCCCGCGAGGTGACCGGCGTCAACTGGGCGGATATTGTGACCGACGCAATTTCCAACTGGGCTGGCGCATACTTCGATCTAGGCCAGTCCTACTGGCGATCACCGTGGGCTGATCTCCCGGCGTATGCCGCATGGCGCGCCGAGGCAGCGCATGATCGCACCCCGCAGACGCGCGGCGTGCATGCCTTCCAACAGGCGCTGCGCGAACTGTCAGAGTCGGCGATGGAGACGATTGTCGCCGCAGTGGAGCTGTTGAACATTCCTGCCGATGGGCTCGAGGCGTATCTGCACCGGCTCCTGCTGACCATTCACGGTTGGGCCAGTTATGCGCGCTACCTGCGCTGGCAAGCTGAGCTCTACGGCGGCGAAGACCACACGCTTACCGACCTGCTGGCAATCCGCCTGGTGTGGGAAGTAGCGCTCTGGCGCAGCTTTGCGCACAAGGGGCTGGCGAGAGCGTGGCTCTCTCGGACAGATGAACTGGTGAATGACCGGCTGGACGAAGCGACCCGGCGCATCATCGCTGGCGATCTCTTGCTCCAGCGCGCCTTTGAGAAATCCTATCAGCGTCAGTTGTTCGCTCGCCTTGGCGCACGGACCCCGGCTGCACCCCCGGCGCGAAAGCGGGTGCAGGCGGCTTTCTGCATCGATGTGCGCTCCGAAATCTTCCGCCGCGCCCTTGAGACGGTAACTGACGAGATTGAGACGATCGGTTTTGCCGGGTTCTTCGGGTTCTTTATCGAATATGTGCCGCTGGCGGAAACCCGCGGCGGCGCGCAGTGCCCAGTTCTGTTTACGCCGCAGTTCGTGATCGCCGAGTCAGTCCGCGGCGCATCTGAGACCGAGGTGGCTGCCGCTATTGAGAAACGTGCAATGAACCAGCGCGTCGCCAAAGCCTGGCGTATGTTCAAGTTCGGACCGATCTCCTGCTTCGGGTTCGTCGGTCCGGTCGGGCTGGCATATGTGCGCAAACTGGTGCTCGATATGCTAGGGATTACCCGTCCTGTGCCGCACCCGGCGACCTTTGGACTGGACGCGCACACCCGTGAGCGCGTCAAGCCCAGCCTCGAACCGCGCGTCATTGGCGGGCGCGTGACCGGCATGACGCTGGAGCAGCGGGTGGCTGCTGCTGCGGGCGCGCTCAAGGCAATGTCGCTGACGACCAACTTTGCCCGCATTGTGCTGCTTGTCGGGCATGGCTCAACGACCGTCAACAACCCGCACGCGACAGGTCTCGATTGCGGCGCGTGCGGCGGCCACACCGGCGAGGCGAATGTGCGGGTGGCGGTGCAGATTCTGAACGATCCGGCGGTGCGCGCCGGATTGAAAGAGCGTGGCATCATCATCCCCGACGACACCGTTTTCGTGGCTGGGTTGCACGACACCACGACTGATGATGTGGTGATTTTCGACAAAGCCGACATTCCGGCGAGCCATACCGATGATCTCAGGCGGCTGGAGGCGGATCTAGCCGCTGCCGGACGGCTAGCGCGCGCCGAGCGATCAACCCTGCTGAAGATCGATCCGAAGGCCGACATTGACAGTGCGGTGCGGTTCCGCAGCCGAGATTGGTCGCAGGTGCGCCCGGAGTGGGGTCTGGCGGGTTGTGCAGCGTTTATCGTCGCCCAGCGCGACCGCACAGCGGGAGTAGTGATGAATGGACGCTCCTTCCTGCACTCATACGATTGGCGGCAAGACGCAGGCTTCGGTGTGCTGGAACTGATTATGACGGCGCCGATGATCGTCGCAAGCTGGATCAATCTGCAGTACTACGGTTCGACGGTGGACAACCGGGTCTTTGGCTGCGGCAACAAAACGCTGCACAACGTCGTCGGCACGCTTGGCGTACTGGAGGGCAATTCCGGCGATCTGAGAGTCGGGCTGCCGTGGCAATCGGTTCACGACGGCGAAAAGTACGTTCACGAGCCGATGCGCCTGCACGTGATGATCGAAGCGCCAATCGAGGCGATGACCGACATTATCGCCCGGCACGCGCAGGTACGGCAGTTGCTTGACAACGGTTGGCTCTACCTGTTTGCGCTCAATGAGCAAGGCAGAGTGACGCACCGGTATGTCGGCGGTTTGCGCTGGGAGGCGTGCTGAGCCAGCGGCGTTGAGGGAAACTGCCGCCGACCGCGCCGTTCGTCTGGGCGTCTGGAGGAGCGCCCGACGCCCAGACAACCCCTGCCTTACAAGGTATCGATTTTTCCGGCAATCTCTCACTGCATCGCTCGCTACAGGCTTCAGATGAGCGGCCTCCCCCCTTATCCCCGGCGGGAGAGGCTCATATAGGCATAGGTTTTTCAGCAAGCCCATACGTTGCGTCGCTCAGTTTGATTGTCGCAATGCGCAAACTTTCCCTTCTCCCCTCGTGGGAGAAGAAGGTGGGGGATGAGGGGACACAGGGTGCAAGAGACGGCAACCCTGCTTCGCGCTCTAAAAAGCCTGCGCTTAAGAGGAAGAGACGGGGATGAGGAAAAGGATTGGAGCGTGGCGAGAGCTCCTTGCGCCTGAACAACGCTTCCCCCGAGACGCGGCTCCTACGGGGTTTTATGCCTTGATCGAGGGCTAGAGATAAGCGTATGGACATTACTGCAATGACGACCACACTGCCACTTGTGATCATCATCACCCATGCTGGGCGCGATCCCGGCGCTGCTACCCTTGGATTTTTGACAGCCAACGCAGCACTTGCCGCCGGGCATCGCGTGGCGGTTCTGCTGCGTGGCGAAGGCGTGCTCTGCGCGACATCCGAGGGATGGGCCGCTAGTTTGCACGAAGCCGGGTATCCGCCCTTGCGCGAGGTGCGTGATGCATATCGCGCAGCGGGAGGGAAGTTGTATCTGTCGCAGCCGTGTCTCCAGCGCTACTGGCTCAGCGCCGATCATGGCCTTTTGCCCGACGTTCGCGCGCTAAGCATCGAAGAGATGGCGGCGCTGTGCGTCGGCGCGACGACGGTGACGTTCTGACGAGGCGCGAGCGCAACCTGGCGTGAAGAGAACACGGATGCATACGAATGCAACGGACTCACACGGATCTGAGGCAGGAAGCGACTGATCTGTGCGACTCCGTCTCGATCCGTGACAATCCGTGTCCTCCTGCATGTCGCATCAACCAGGGGCGTCCACACTGTCAGCTGATGACTGCACTCTTCCGCCGTCGACATGCTGACATACCTGCACGAAGTGTGGTATAGTTATTGTCAGCAATGTCGCGCAGGGCAGGCGGGCATATGAATCCTTTCGGCAACCGCAAACCGGTCATCGACCCGGAATGCTTCACCGGACGGCGTGATCTCATCGCTGCCATCTACGAACGCCTGACGGCGGCGCCACCGCAGTGCTGCGCGCTGGTTGGCGACGCTCGCAGCGGCAAGACCTCGCTACTCTACTATCTGCGCAGCTCCGCGCTGGCGCCGTCAGGCATCGCTGGCGCTCCTGCAGCACGGTTCGTCTTCCCCTATGTCAATGCTGGTCCATACGCCGATCTTGGCGTCTCCCAAAGCCACGGCGCCCTCTTCTTCTGGCGCGATCTGACGCGCGCCACCGCGCAGGCGCTTGCCATCCGCGATGATCTCCCCGCGTTGCCGGATCAGGGCATCGCTGAAACGGCGATCGTCGATGTAGTCTATGCCCTCAAATGCACAGTTGAGGACATGATCCGGCGACACGGCGACCGCACGTTTGTCTTTCTGATCGACAATGTCGAGGGGATTGCCCGCCTGCCGCGCCACACTGCCAGTTTTCTGCGTTCACTGACGCAGGACCCCGATATTGGCGCGCGGGTCGCCTATGTGGTCACTGCGAGTGCGCCGCTGAGTCGCCTGTATTCGATGAATGAGTTGCGCGAACCGTCGTCCTTCTGGGGATTGTTCGCCAGCGAGCTCTTCCTCGGCAAACTCTCCGACTCCGAGATTGCTGCATTGCTCGCACGCGCGCCGGTGCTGAGCGACGCCGACCGCGCCTGGATCCGGCGGCTTGGCGGCGCCAATCTCATGTTGCTCCTGATCGCCGCTGCGCATGTCTACGACTGGCGGCTGCATCAGGGGAACAGTGTTGATGACGTCGAACGCGCCGCGATTGAGGAGGCGCGCCCGCTCTGCCGATCCTGGTGGCGCGAATTGACAGAAATGCATACCACGGCAGTGGACGCGCGCCAGTTCCTGACCGACCAGCAGCGCGTATCGTCTTCCGATGAAGCCGCGCTCTTCGAAGCGCTTCACCTGCGCGGCCTAGCGCAGCGCGACCGGCACGGCTGGCGAATAAGCTCCGCCATTTTTGCTCAGGCGCTGTCCGACCAGCCTAGCGCGCCCTTCGCTGAAACAGCGCCGCCGCTGCCCTCCGTAGCGCCAGCAACACCGCCTGCCTTTACTCATCTCGAAGGGGAGGTTTATGCGTTTCTGCGCGAAAACGCCGGGCGCGTCTGCTCCCGCGAAGAGGTCAAGCGCGCCATCTGGCCCGTCTCCCCGCCCTCTGACAGCGCGTTGCAGAAGATCATCGAACGCATCCGTGAAAAGATCGAGCCTGACCCCAAACATCCCCGCAAACTGATTGCCGTGCGCGGACAGGGGTATATGCTGCGCCGCGATTCTGATTGAATGGTCTCCTCCGTTTGTGGAGCAAGATCCGCTAAAGGTATAGTCTTTTTACATCTCTGAAATCTTTATATTGACAAAGACTGCAGTTCACTGATACATTTGACGTGTCGGGAATGTCTCTGCATGTCTTTGAGGAGGGTATGGACACGATCGAGATCATCCGAAGCAACCTGTTGTCACCCCTGGTGCTGGCGTTCGTCCTGGGCATTGTCGCAACCCTGATCAAGAGCGAGGTTGAGATCCCGGAACCGATCATTAAGGCTATTTCGGTCTATCTGCTCTTCTCTATCGGTCTGAGCGGCGGCGTCGAACTGGCAGGAGCGACGATCAGCCAGTTCCTGTTGCCGGCGCTAGTGACCATTGCGCTGGCGATCGCCGTGCCGACATGGTGCTACCTGATTCTGCGTGGGATCGGCAAGTTCGATATTCCCAATGCGGCTGGCATCGCGGCGCACTACGGTTCGGTCTCCTCTGTCACATTCGTTGCCGGCATCTCCTTCGTCGAGCGCCTGCCGGAAGGACAGAACACCTTCGAGGCGTTCATTCCGGCGCTGGCAGCGCTGATGGAATGGGGGATCGTCGTAGCATTGTTCATCGGGCGCTGGCGCATGGGGTTGAGTCAGGCGCAGGATGGCAGCCTGGGCAAGGTCATTCGGGACACTCTCACGGGGCGCAGCGTGGTGTTGCTGGTGGGTGGTCTGCTCATCGGCGTCATTATCGGCGAGCAAGGATTCGCGCGCATCAAACCGCTCTACGGTGATCTCTTCCGCGGAGTGCTGGTCTTCTTCCTCATTGAAATGGGCATGCTCGCTGGCCGGCAATTGCGCGATTTTGTCAAGGTTGGTCCGTTCATGGCAGTTTTCGGGACGGTAATGCCGCTGATTCACGGCATTATTGGCACGTCGCTCGGTCTACTGGCCGGCCTGTCCCCCAACGGCGCGTTTATTCTGGGCGTGATCACTGCCAGCTCGTCATATATCGACGCTCCCGCCGCTGTGCGCGCTACCTTCCCACAGGCAAATCCGAGCATCTATCTGACGTCGTCGCTTGGAATCACGCTTCCGGTGAATCTCATCATTGGCCTGCCGTTGTATTATGAATATGCACGCTGGTTGGGCGCGGTGCTCGGACGTATGTGATAATGCACAATGGAGTGCGTTGAAAGGAGCGAAGGTATGAAACTGACGACCGTACGGTTAGTAACGATCATTGGCGAACCGGTGCTGAAGGAACGCCTGATCCACGAGATCTACGCCCTCGGCGCCCACGGCTACACCATCTCGGAGGTGCACGGCGAAGGCACGCGCGGCATTCACGCCAGCCAATGGCAGGGCGGCAATATCAAGATCGAAACACTGGTTTCGCCTGAAGTTGCCGACCGCATTATGGACGCGATGGCAGACCATTATTTCCCGAATTATGCAGTTATTGCCTACGTCCATGACGTGCAGGTAGTGCGCGGCGAGAAGTTCGCCTAGTTCGTAGTTGATCTCTGCGCCGTTCCGTGCTACCATCCCTGGTCTGAGCCTGTGTATCGGCATACGCACTATGGCTGCCGACTGGATCGTGGTGCGCGGAGCGCGCGTCCACAATCTTAAGAATATTACGGTCGCCATGCCGCGCAATGCGCTGGTGGTGATCACTGGGTTGTCTGGCTCCGGCAAGTCGTCGCTGGCCTTCGATACCATTTTTGCCGAGGGTCAGCGTCGCTATGTTGAATCACTCTCTGCATATGCGCGCCAGTTCCTCGGGCAGATCGATAAGCCGGACGTTGATTCAATTGAAGGCCTATCGCCCGCTATCGCCATCGACCAGAAAGGGCTGGCGCGCAATCCGCGCTCAACGGTCGGCACCGTCACCGAAATCTACGACTACCTGCGCCTGCTCTTCGCCCGGATCGGACGGCCGCACTGCATCCACTGCGGTCGTCCGTTGAACCGTCAGTCAGTGCAGCAGATGATCGACACGATCCTCGGTCTGCCTCCTGGCAACCGCGTCCTGCTGCTGGCGCCGCTCATCCGCGATCAGAAGGGCGACCACCAGACCCTCCTTGATCAAGTGCGCAAACAGGGATTTGTGCGTGTCCGCGTTGACGGCGAGGTGCGTGATCTGGCCGACGATCTGCGCCTCGATCGTCACCGACCACATACGATTGAGGTCGTTGTTGACCGGCTGGTCATTCCGCACCCCGCCCCAACGCCGGATCAGTCGCAGGTGCGGGTGCGTATCGCCGACTCGGTCGAAACGGCGCTACGGGTTGGCAATGGCGTGGTGGTTGTGCAGATCGTCGGCGGCGATGAACTGACTCTGTCGCAACGGTATGTCTGCCCGGTGCATGGTCCCGCGACGATTGGAGCGCTTGAACCGCGCGATTTCTCGTTCAATAATCCTTCCGGCGCATGCGCTACATGCGACGGGCTTGGCAGCGTGCTGGAGTTCGACCCCGATCTGATCATTCCTGACCGCTCGCTCTCGCTGGCGGAAGGCGCCATCGCCCCCTGGGCGAATGTCAGCCGCGCCCAGCGTCGCTACTTCGACGATCTGCTGGCGTCGCTTGCTGATCACCTTGGCTTCTCGATCCATACGCCGCTGCGCGACCTGCGTCCTGAGGCGGTCGCAACGATTCTCTACGGCTCTAACGGCGATGTCATGCTGTTGCGCTACCACGTGCGAGGTGAAGAGCGCGTCGTCGAAGCGCCGTTTGAGGGAGTAATCCCCGCGCTGCGCCGCCGACTGGCGGAATGCACCGATGAAACCGAGCGCGCGCAGATCGAGCAGTTTATGACGCCGCGCGTTTGCCCGGCGTGCAACGGCGCGCGCCTGCGCCCCGAACTGCTCGCCGTAACCGTCGCTGGCTACACGATTGCGCAGGTAGCGGCGCTCCCTGTCGCCGACGCATGGTCGTGGGCGAACGCGCTGGCTGCCGATGTCGATGACGTTGTTACTCGTTGGCGCGAGACGCGCGAAAGCGACCTGCGCTCGCCGACCTACGCTCTGACTACGCGCGAATGCCAAATCGCGGCGCCCATCCTGAACGACATCTGTGCACGGCTCCAGTTTTTGAACGAGGTCGGGCTGGAGTATCTCACGCTCGACCGCGCCGCCACGACCCTTTCCGGCGGCGAGGCGCAGCGCATCCGCCTGGCGACGCAGATCGGCTCCGGGTTGAGCGGTGCGCTCTATGTGCTGGACGAGCCAAGCATCGGGCTGCACCCGCGCGACACCGGGCGCCTGCTCGGTACGCTGCGTCGGCTGCGCGACATGGGAAACAGCGTGCTGATCGTTGAGCACGATGAGGAGATCATCCGCGCTGCCGACTGGATCGTCGATATTGGTCCCGGCGCCGGAGAGCGCGGCGGCGAGGTGATCGTCAGCGGACCGCTCGACGCCGTATTGGCGGAGCCGCGCTCACTGACGGGGCAGTACCTTTCGGGCAAACGCGCGATTCCCGTTCCGCACCGACGACGCTCCGGCAGCGGCAAGTTTCTGACGATCAAGGGGGCGCGTGAGCATAACCTGAAGAATATCGACGTCGCCATTCCACTCGGATGCCTGGTTGCCGTCACCGGGGTCAGCGGCTCCGGCAAATCCACGCTGGTCAACGACACCCTCTACCCGCGTCTGGCGCAGGCGCTCCACGGCGCGCGCACGCGCCCCGGCGCCCATGATGCCATCTACGGCATTGAACACATCGACAAAGTGATCGGCATCGATCAGTCGCCGATTGGGCGCACGCCGCGTTCCAATCCTGTCACCTACACCAAAGCCTTTGACCCGATCCGCAAGTTGTTTGCGCAGACGCCCGAAGCGCGCGCGCGCGGCTACGACGCCAGCCGCTTCTCGTTCAACATCCCCGGCGGACGCTGCGAGCACTGCAACGGCGAAGGGTTGATGCAGATCGAAATGCAGTTCCTGCCCGACCTGTATGTGACCTGCGATGTCTGCCACGGCACGCGCTACAACCGTGAGACGCTCGACATCCGCTATCGCGGCAAGAATATCGCACAGGTGCTCGACATGACCGCCGAGGAAGCGGCAGCCTTCTTCGAGCGCGTGCCTGCTATTGCAGAAAAGCTGCAAACCCTGATCGATGTGGGATTGGGCTATATCCGCCTCGGTCAACCAGCCACTACTCTTTCCGGCGGCGAAGCGCAGCGCATCAAACTGGCGACCGAACTGAGCCGCCGCGCCACCGGACGCACCCTCTACATCCTGGATGAACCAACGACCGGATTGCACGTCGCCGACGTCGATCGCCTGCTGCGCGTGTTACAACGACTGGTCGACGCCGGGAACACGGTGCTCGTCATCGAACACCATCTTGATGTCATCAAATGCGCCGACTGGGTCATCGATCTGGGACCCGAAGGAGGCGACGAGGGCGGGCGCGTTGTCGCTGCCGGAACCCCCGAACAGGTCGCGCGCACGCCGGGGTCGTACACCGGTCAATACCTGGCAAAGGTGTTAGAACGTTGAAGGTGGGAAGGTTGCAGGCGCGTTTCCTGTAGTAGAGACGTTGCAATGCAACGTCTCTACGGGCAATGCAACGTCTCTACGGGAAACGCGGACATATGCCTGTACGAATTATTTCACCCCCAACCAGCGCGCGCGAATGCGCGAACGTTTCTGGCGATGGCGATGGCTTCGCGGGCTTCCTCCAGCGACGGTTCAGCGCCGGGGTAGCGTGTGGTAACTGCGTAGTCGGAAAGGATGGTCAGCCGTCCGGGTGATAAGCCCGTCTGTATGCCTGCCTGTTCACAAAGGGTGTTCAGGGTAGGCAGGTCATGCGTTCTGGGAAATGCAACGGATTTTTGCAACAGCAGGGCTTTCAAATACCTCTCGGCGCTCTGTTGAGCATGAAAGCAGATGGCGACCACCGGCGGATGTTTACGTCGCATCAGCGATGTCGCCACCTGCCAGTCCTGCTCGGCGTACCTTGCCCATTCCAGCGGGTCATTGGCGCTCATATACGACAACGCCTCTGCTCAGGATTTCTTGCAGAAAGAAGTTATGTGGCGCTTCCTCCGCCAGTTCGTGTGGCGTTTTGACAATAATGTCCACAGGAAACAAACGCGGGTACAACAGTAGGAGATAGTTATCACACGCTCACGACGCGGTTTGTCAGTATCCCAGATGATCAGCAGATCGACATCGCTGTCAGGCGTCGGGTTGCCATACGCATACGAGCCGAAAAGAACGATTTTCTCCAGGTTGATCTCGCGGATGAGCTTTTCGATGGCGGCGGGCAATGTTTCCGCCATCGGCGGCAGACCGCGCGGCGCAACGTTGGCGGGCAGCGAGAACGCGACGCTCATTGTAAGGTCTCCTTGAGCATCAGAGATGAGCGAAATTGTAACAGAAAAGAGTCAATATTTCGTTCATTCAAGTGGTAGACTGAAAAGGGGTATGAGACAGATGAACGTATGAGCGCAACCACACCGTTGATTGGCGCAACCATCGGCAATTATGAAATCCAGGCGTTGATCGGCAGCGGCGGGATGGCGACCGTCTACCGCGGGTTCGATCAGAACCTGGGGCGCGCCGTGGCGATCAAAATTCTGTCGGAGGAGGCGCGCGCCCATCCCGGCTTCGTTGACCGTTTCCGCCAGGAAGCGCGCATCATCGCCAATCTGCGCCACCCCAATATTGTGCAGGTCTACGATTTTGGCGTCCACAACGGGATGCCGTACATGGTCCAGGAACTCCTGCCAGGACCGACGCTCGAACAGCGAATCGCGGATGCGGTGCGCAGCGGTCGCTTCCTGCCGCCCGACGAGGTGATTGCAATCACCCGTCAGCTTGCCGCCGCGCTCGACGCCGCCCACGCCGCCGGGGTCATCCACCGCGATGTGAAGCCCGCCAATGCGATGTGGAACGCACTCGGCTCGCTGGTGCTGACCGACTTCGGCATTGCGCGCAGCACGCTGGCGTCGGGCAACCAGACGCAGGTCGGGATGGTGGTGGGGACGCCAGGCTACCTGTCGCCTGAACAGGCGCAGGGGCTGCCAGTGACGCCTGCTAGCGACATTTACAGTCTGGGTGTGGTTGTTTTCGAGATGATCGCCGGTCGGCTCCCGTTCGACGGCGATACGCCGATGAGTATCGCCATCCAGCATATTCAGACGCCGCCGCCGCCGTTGCGCACCCTGCGTCCTGATATTCCGCCAGCCGTCGAGGCAGTTGTGCTGCGGGCGCTTGCTAAAGACCCGGCGGCGCGGTTCGAGCGGGCAGAGCAGTTCGCTGCTGCGTTGGAGCGCGCGTATCTGACCAGCACGCCAGGCGTCGCTGCGATTGCCATTCATCAGCAGGCGACGGCGATCTGGCAATCGGGGGGCGTTGTCGCACGACCGGCGCCGCCTCCCAATGCTGCGCCTTCAACGCCTGCCGCCAAAACTCCTCACAAGGCGAAGGGTGAACGTCGTTTATCGCTGCTACCGCTTCTCGGCGGCGCATTCGCTCTGCTACTGATCGTCGGCGCAGTTCTAGCGATGCGCAGCAGCGCTTCAACAGCAGGGCAGAGCGGCGCCGCAGCGCCGACCGCCCCTGCTGCGACGACAGCGCCGACTGCTGAAAACGCCGCCACGCCTGCGCCCGAAGTCGTCATTCCCCCTCCTGATACACCCGTCGCGCCGACAGCCGCTGCACCGCCGACTCCTGTTCCGCCTGCTACACTGGAGGCGCCCTCTGCCCCGCCGGTTACTTCCGAGAATGCGCTCGCCAACCTGCGCGCGCTGCTGACCTCGGCAGCATCCGAGGGACGCTCCGGCAGAGACGCGCAGAAATGGCTCAAAACCCTGGACGAGTTCGAGCGCGAGATTGGCAAGGGTGATACCCGCAAGGCGCGCGATAAGCTGCGCGAACTTCAACGCGAGTTGACGCAGGCGGAAAGGGCTGGCAAACTATCGGCGGAAACTGCCGGTCAGGCGTCGCAACACATCCAAGCGATTGCAAACGCCTATGGGATCGAGCTGGGACAATAGACAATTCCTATGGCGACGATTGCCCGTCTGCGTGCGCGACTCGGCAGTCGCACGCTCGAACTCGAACTGCTGATCACGGCGTTCCTCTTTATCGCCATCTGCCTGGCGGCATTGATCGCCAGCGCGAGCGGGCGGGTGCGCTGGGTCGATCTGACAATCATCTCCGCCTTTGCCGGGCTGTTCCTCACGATCAGCCTGGCGCTCGCGCTGCGCGATTGGGGCGAGGATCAGATGGTGTTGCCAATCGCCGCGTTACTGGCAGGCATCGGCATGATCATGGCGCGTCGCCTCGAACCGGATCTCGTGCAACGCTATGGCGAAGTGTACAGCGGGATTGCGCTCAAACAGGTGATCTGGATCTTTGGCGGCGCCGTCCTCCTCGCGCTGGTGAGTTTCGTTCCGTGGCGTCTGCAATGGCTCAAACACTACCGCTACACCTGGCTCCTGCTGGGTCTTGCGCTGGTCGGCGCCACAGCAGTGTTCGGCGTCGAGCGCAATGGCGCGCGCCTCTGGCTCAACCTGGGATTCTTTCAACTCCAGCCGGTGGAAATGCTGAAGGTGCTGCTAGTGATCTACCTTGCCACCTACCTCGATGACCACCGTGAACTGATCGGGCGCGGCGTCTACTGGCTCGGTCCGCTGAAACTGCCGCCGCTGCCGTATCTGGCGCCGATCGTGATCATGTGGGGAGCGACGATCGGGTTGATCATTGTGCAGAAAGACCTCGGCGCCGCGCTGCTCTTCTTCGTCATTTTCCTGGCGATGCTCTATGTGGTCAGCGGTCGGGCGCGCTATGCCGCCGTCGGATTGTTCGCATTCGCGCTAGGTGCGGCGGCGCTCTATCCGCTCTTCGGGCATGTGCGGGTGCGCCTCAACGCCTGGCTCGATCCCTGGTCCGATCCGTTTGGCATCGGGTTTCAGATGGTGCGGGCATTGCACGCGCTGGCGACTGGCGGATGGGTGGGGACAGGCATCGGCGCTGGCGATCCGACGACCGTGCCCGAAAGCCATACCGACTTTGTCTTTGTGGCAATTGGCGAGGAATTGGGGCTGGCGGGCACGTTGGCGCTGACTGTCTGCTATGCGTTGTTTGCACTCAATGGGTACCTGATCGCCATTCGCGCGCGCGACGGATTCCAGCAGTTGCTCGCCGCTGGTTTGACGACCGCGATTGCGGCGCAGGCGTTCATCATTATGGCAGGGACGACGCACCTCATCCCGCTCACCGGCATCACCCTGCCGTTCATCAGTTACGGCGGCTCGTCAACGTTGATCAACTTTGCGATGGTCGGGTTGCTGCTGCGGATTTCGGCGTCGCGGAAACCGCCGCGGACGCTGTAACTTGCGTTGAACGCGGCACGTGGGAAGGTGAAGAGAGGCACAAGGCGAGAGGCGCGAGGCAAGAGGCGAGGGGCAAGGGGCGAGAGGCAGGAGATGAGAGGGGAGGGGTAAGGCTCACAAGTGTAGATTTTTCCTGTAAGCCCTTCCGTTGCATCGTCGGTTTCAAGTAACAGAACGCCCTGACTCCCCCTTCTCCCCTTGTGGGAGAAGGGGGCAGGGGGGATGAGGGGAAAAAGGGCGTCAGGATGCGGCAAATCCGCTTCGCACGCCAAAAAGCCACTCTTGAGAGGGGGCAAGGGGCACGAGGCGCGAGGTGAGAAGTAAGCAGGGTGCAGGCGGAAGGCAGGAAGGTGGGAAGGGTGCAGGTGGCAAGGACGGGTTACAGGTGAAATGAAGCGATCTAACCCCTAACTTCAAGTCACCGCAAGATCGTCTCGTTGACAGGAAAACCACATGCCTGATCGACTTCGAGCCAGGATTGCCTGGTTTGCCGGCGCGCTCGGGATTCTCATCCTGGGCAGCGGGTTGTTGCTCGATAGCGTCACGCAGTGGCGATTGCACCTGCTCGCCGGTCTCTGGCTGATCTCACTCCCGGCGCGGCGTCTGATTGGTCAGCGTGGCGCGACGGCTCACCGCAGCCTGCGCGGATTGATGTTGATGGCGGTCCTTGGATTTTCCGCCATAGGTCTGCAACTGGCGCGCAACCAGGTGACGCGGTCGGAAGCGACGCTACGCGCTGTGGCTGCGCTGGCGCAACCGGTTGCTACCGAACAACCGCAGCCGGTCTTTCCCGAAACCGACCCTGCCGAACGCACGTCGCTGGGGAGCGGACGCACCTTCCCTGTCGTGATCAACGCTGGCGCGCGCGGGCGAATCCTCGACCGCAACGGCGTCGTACTGGCTGAGACTATCGATGGTCGGCGAACCAACCCTGCGCTCGGGCACCTGATCGGGTTCCAGAGCCGTCTCTACGGCACGACCGGGCTGGAAGCGCGCTTCGATGCCCAACTCTCTGGCGTGGCGACCCTGTCGCCGACCGCCATTCTCGAAGCGCGCCTGCTAGGATCGTCGGTCGAACAGTTCCCCGCCGATCTGACCCTCACCCTGGACACCCGCCTGCAGGAAGCCGCACAACAGGCGCTCGGCGAGCGGGCAGGAGCGGTGGTGCTCCTCGATGTGCCGACCGGCGCGATTCTGGCGATGGTCACATATCCGCGCTTCGACCCCAATCAACTGGTGCTGCCCGAACCGGCGACGCAGGCGGACGTGGATCGGGTGCAGGCAGCGTGGGCGGAGCTGAACGCGCGTAGCGACGCGCCGCTGCTCAACCGCGCCACGCAGGGGCGCTACCCGCCAGGATCGGTGATCAAAACGCTGACCGCTGCTGCCGCACTCGATAGCGGCACGCTGGCAGACCCTCTGGCGCCCGTCACCTGCCCGAACCTGCTGCCGACCGAAGCAGGTGCGCCACCGGTGCGCAACGCCGTCGATAACCTGTTCCGGCGCACCGGCGACCCCTCCGACCTGGTGCGCGTCTACGCCTTCTCGTGCAACACCGCGTTTGCGCAGATTGGGCTGTCGCTGGGCGCAGACCGCTTCCTGGAGTATGCGCGCCGCTTCGGATTGCAGACAGCCGACACTCGCTCAGGACCTCCCGACCTGCGCGACATTCCAGCAGAAGTGGGCACGATTGCGAATGAAGCGTCATTCCTGCAACGTCCCGCAGCGCTGGCAGACACAGCATTCGGTCAGGGGCAGGCGCTGGTCACGCCGCTCGATATGGCGCAACTGGCGGCATCGATCGCCAACGAAGGGCGCCTGATGCGTCCCTATCTGGTTGCCGAAGCGCGCGCTGGCGAGCGGGTGATCTATCAAGCGCAACCGGAGACGTTGCGGCAGGTCGTGTCACCGGAGACCTCGCAGCGCATGCTCAGTATCATGCGCACGTCGGTCGAGATCGGGTATGCGCAGCCAATTGCGCTGCCGGGGGTCAGCATCGGCGCAAAGACCGGCACCGCCGAGACGCCGCGCGGCATTCCGCATTCGTGGATCATCGCCGTTGCTCCAGTAGAGCAACCGCGCTATGCCATCGCTGTGATTGTGGAATACGGCGGCGAAGGGAGCCGTTCTGCACTGCCGGTTGCGCGGCAGGTGCTGGCGACGGCGCTGGGGGTGACGCCATGAAACGCAGTGTCGTTGGGCAAACATGGCGCTGCACGGCATTTACGATATTGGCAATCTTCCTGACAGCATGTTCCGAACCGCTGGTCGAGCCGCGCGCGCCCCGCACGCCAACCGCAGTGATCGACCGCTACAACGCAATCGTGGCGACCGCCGAGGCGGGGGAGGATCTGCTGGCGCGCGCCAGAGCCTACTATGATCGTGGGAATATCTGGTTTGACCAGCAGAACTACACCGAAGCTATTGCCGACTACAACCGCGCGCTAGCGCTCGACCCCTCGATGTCGCGCGCCTTCCACAACCGGGGTCTGGCATATGCGATGCTGAAGGAGTACGATGCTGCGCTGCGCGATTATGCTCTCGCCATTCATCTTGACCCTGACTATCGTCGCGCCTACGAGAATCGGGTGCGACTGCTGGAGGAACTCACCGTTAGCAGACCAGACGAAACGTTGCTCCAGCAACTCGCCGACGACTATGGCAGCCTGGCGCGTCTGATCCCCACAGCGGAAGCGCCCTACCGGTACCGGCAGGGACTGATCCTGGCGCGGCTGGGTGACCGCACAGCGGCGCGTGAGGCGTTCGACGCCGCCATCCGCGCCCAACCGCACCACGTTGATGCGCTCTACGAACGCGCATTGCTGCACTACGCCAGCGGCGATCTGGACGCTGCCCTTGCCGATCTCGACGCCGCGCTGCGCCTGAGTCCGCGTGCTGCCAACGCCTACTACGTGCGCGGGTTGATCCGCCGCGCGCAGGGCGATGCCCGCAGCGCCATTGCCGATTTCGGGCAGGCGCTGCTGCTCCAGCCCGCCTACCCCGAGGCGCTGATCGCCCGCGCCGCGACCTATGCAGAGCAGGGGAATATGACCGCCGCCCGTGCAGACCTTCAGCGCCTCGACGACCTGCAACTCGACCCGACGCTCCAGCAGGCGCGCGAAGCGCTGCGCCTGCGCATTGGCGGGTCCGGGTGATATGTTGGGGCGACCTACGCCATCCCCCCCGCCTCCCACTTGAAGCCGACCGCAACGCCCTTGGCGCCCGCGCCCATCATCCACGCGCCGGTCGCCCCATTCGCCCCCCAACGCCCGAGGCGGCCCAGCCCCGGAGAGGCCATCGCCAACCCCCGCCGCAGCCGG
>JANXAL010000105.1 GCA_025062325.1 Roseiflexus sp. | reverse complement strand
ATCAAACCACGGTCCCTCAACGCACGGCAGGCGCACGCCGCTGCGCAGTTCGACGGCGCACACGCCGCACGCGCCGAATCCGCATCCCGGCGGCGACCCGATGAGCGCATGCGCGAACCCGCGCGGATGACGCAGGCGCATGGTCCGAATGGCCTGCCCGACCGCTGCAAGCCCATCGTGCGGCAACGCCGCGATCACTGCATCAGCCCATGCCAGCGGCGAGGTTCCCGTTGCCGGTTGCAGCGTTCCTGCGACAGCAGACGTCAGGTCTGCACTCACAACGGTCTCGTACTCGACAGCCGAGGGGAGCAAAAACGGCGGCGGCAGACTGTCCTCGTCACCGGCGATGGCGATCAGCGTTACCGCGGTGTGGGGCGGGGCGAAACGCGCAGCAAAGATCAACGCCGCAAGTCCGGCGCCGGCGCCGATCAGCAGCAGGTTGCGCTGGCGATCAGCGAAGAGGAACGCCCGCCCGCACAGCCCGATCGCATCGAGCGAATCGCCGGGAGAGCGGCGCGCCAGCCATGCCAGCCCTGGCTCGTCTGGCTCGTAAAGCAGCGCGATCTGCCCCAGTTCGGGAAGCGCCGCTGCAATAAAGAGCGGTCGGCGCAGGAGACGATACATATCATCAGGATCGTTGCACCACACCAGCAACGAATGACCGGGACGCGCATCCCGCGCCAGGTCGGAGGCGTGCAGCGCCAGCCAGTGCAGACGCGGAGTCACCCGGCGATGATCAGCGATCTCCAACGTGTGCTGGCGCGCCATTATTCCTCATTCTCACCGCCGAGAATGCCTTCCAGTCGCGACGCCTGCTGCAATGCGCCGGTGCCGACCCCAAAATTGCCGCGGCGGAATACAATCTGCCCCCGGCACATCGTCAGCATCACCTGTCCCTTGAGACGCTGCCCGGCGAGCGGCGTATTGCGCCCTTTCGAGAAGAACTTTGCCGGATCGACCGTCCACGGCGAGTCTGGATCGAAAATCACAATGTCGGCGGGCGAACCGGGGCGCAGGGTTGCCGGCGCGCGACCCAGCACCGTCGCTGGACCTTCGGTGAACTTGGCGACCAGATCAACCAGATCGAGCTTCCCGCGATGCACAAGGGTCAGCGCCAGCCCTAACGCCGTCTCAAGGCTGCTGATCCCTGGCGCTGCCAAGCGATACTCGCACTCCTTATCGACAGCACTCTGCGGTTCATGATCTGAAGCGATCGCATCAATCGTGCCATCGCGCAAACCCTCGATCAGCGCTTCGATGTCCTGTTCCGTGCGCAGCGGCGGTCGGACGCGGGTCGAGGTATGATAGGGCGGCAAAAGGGTCGGTCTAAGCCGGGACGGCAGATCAAGCCCTTCGTCATTGATGTCCGCACGGTCACGCCCGCCCCGCTGAGCTGATTTCCCTTCCCCGCGCAGCAGATCGAGATTGCCGAGCACCCAGCGATCAGTGAGCGTCAGGTGGTGCGGCGTCACCTCGGCGGTCACCCGCACGCCGCGCGCTTTGGCAGCGCGAATAAGGGCCACGCTCCCGGCGGTGCTGACATGGCAGATATGCAGGTGCGCGCCGGTCATCTCCGCCAGCGCGATGTCGCGCGCAACCATCGCCTCTTCCGCCGCCGCGGGATACCCCGGCAACCCCAAGCGAATGCTGACTGCGCCATCGTGCATGCCCCAGCCGCGGGTCAGGCGCGTATCTTCGCAATGCGCCATGATCGGCACATCGAGCATCGCTGCGTATGCCAGCGCATTGCGCATCACCGCCGAATCCGCCACCGCGTTGCCTTCGTCGGAGAAGCCGACGCATCCCGCTTCGACCAGTTCCGCCATCTCGGTCAGCGTCTGACCAGCGCGCCCAACCGTGATGGCGCCAATCGGTTCAATGCGCACCAACCCGCGGCGTCGGGCGATCTCGCGCACCTGACGCACGACAGCAGCGCAGTCGATTGCTGGGCGCGTATCCGGCATGACGCAGAGCGTTGTAAACCCGCCCGCCGCTGCCGCTTTTGTGGCGGTTTCAATCGTTTCCTTATGCTCGTCGCCCGGCTCCCGTACATGGGCGTGCAGATCGAGGAATCCGGGAGCAATCACCGCGCCGCGCGCGTTGATCACTTCCGTCTGCTCATCAAGCGGTTCAGGCGTCGCGGTAAGATCGGCGAGGTCGATCACATGAACGACTTTGCCATCTTCCACCAGCACATTGCCAATCGTGGCGACACGCCGCGCCGGATCGATGATTGAACCGTTCTTGATCAAATACCGCATAGCAACTCGCTTCACTCGCCAGATAGACGGTACAACAGCGCCATCCGCACCGCCACGCCGTTGGCGACCTGCTCTTCGATGACCGATTGCGCCGACACTGCCACATCAGGCATGATCTCAACCCCTTCGTTCATAGGTCCGGGATGCATCACCAGGCAGTGCGGCGCAGCGCGCGCCACGCGCTCGGCGGTAACCGCAAAAAAGCGGCTGTATTCCCGCAGCGAAGGGAGCAATCCGGCCTCCATCCGCTCCTTCTGCAACCGGAGCGTCATGATAACATCTGCATCCTTGATACACTCATCCAGGTTGCTGGTGATGGTCAGATTGGGCCAGGTCGCCTTCCAGAACGACTCGGGTCCGAGCAGTGTGCGTGGCGCGCACAGCGTCACCGAGGCGCCCATACGGGTGAACCCCCAGAGATTCGATCGGGCAACGCGGCTGTGGAGAATGTCGCCGACGATAACGACCTTCAACCCTTCGATGCGCCCCAACCGTTGACGCACAGTAAACAGATCAAGCAGCGCCTGCGTCGGATGCGCGTGTCGTCCATCGCCCGCATTGATAACCGAGCCACGAAAATACTGCGCTGCCAGATAGGGCGCGCCCGACTCGCTATGGCGCATGACCAGGATATCGGCGCCGAGCGCCTGGAGCGTTCGTACTGTATCGACGAGCGACTCGCCCTTCTCAACGCTGCTGCCGCGCGCGGTGAAGTTTACGACATTTGCCGAAAGCGCTCTCCCCGCAAGCTCGAACGAAATGCGCGTGCGCGTGCTTTCCTCGAAGAACATATTGACAATCGTTTTGCCGCGCAGCGTTGGCACCTGCTTGATGGCCCGCCCAAGCACCTCTTTCATACTGACGGCGGTTTCGAGGATTTCCTCAATCTCCTGGGCGGAGAAATCATCGAGATCGAGCACATGACGCCGACGATTTCTGACGGTCCCTGCTCCTGCGGGCATGCTCATGATAGGCTCCTTATCCGGTTGCGGTTTCCGATGATCGCACAATGAAGACGCCATCCGCACCGCCATCGACTTCGTGTAACCGCGTGGCGATTCGTTCATCGCGCGATGTGGGCACATTCTTCCCAACGAAATCGGCGCGGATCGGCAGCTCGCGATGGCCGCGGTCGATCAACACGGCCAGTTGGATACGCGCTGGTCGACCGAAATCGGTGAGTGCATCGAGCGCGGCGCGAATGGTGCGCCCGGTGTACAGCACATCATCGACCAGCACTACGGTGCGCCCGTTGATATCGAAGGGAATATCGGTCGCATGCACGACCGGCGCAGGTCCGCGGATGCCGAGATCATCGCGGTAGAGGGTAATATCGAGAATGCCGACTGGCACGCGTACCCGTTCAATCTCTTCCAGCGCGGCGGCAATACGCATTGCCAGCGGCACGCCGCGCCGTCGAATGCCGACGAGCGCCACATCACGCACTCCGGCGTTGCGCTCCGTGATCTCGTGCGCAATACGCATGATGGCGCGCCGAATATCGTCGGCATCAAGAATTTGCTTTTCGCCCATATGCGCTACCCTTCGAGCATCTTTTTTAAATTGCTCAACGATTGCTCCAGATCCTTCTGGTTCTGGCGCTCGACGAACAGTTTATCCAGAATGCCGCCGATCAGCGCGCCACCCGGAACAGTATAATCGATGCGCACGTGCACTCGTGTGCCGTTCTTCTCTGGCGCCAATCGCCATGACCAGACATTCGACAGATCGCCGCTGCCCTCTTCGCGCAGGTAGCGGCCCGGTTCGATCGCAGCGAACGTCGTTTTGCCGCGAAATGTGAGCACGCCTGCCATTCTGAACGTCCACGCAAACGTGTCGCCGACGTTGCGCCCGGTCACATTATGCACCTCTTCCAGCCCAACCACCCAGCGAGGAGCGTCTTCAACCCGCAGCAGCGCGTTGAATACCGTATCGACCGGCGCATTGATAAAGATACTGTGCTCAACTGACGACATGGCTCACCCCCCTTGACTGATAGCCGTGTCCTCCGTGCCATACGGCGGCAGCGTATAAATATTTTGTTATCTCATTATCCCGGCATTCCGGTTATAATAGCGACGTGCCTTGAGATACGGTCCGACAGCCGCACATTGAAACCTCGCAGGCTTTCGGGCGCCTGAGCGTTCCTACCACGACCATGCGCAGCACAACTGTCTATATCGGGCTTGGCAGCAACCTCGGCGACCGCGTTGCGCAATTGCGGGAAGCAGTGGCGCGTTTGAGTCGGATCATCGAAATCACCCGTGTGTCGCGGCTGTATGTGCATGCACCGCTCGGCTACGTCAGCGCGGATGCATTTATCAACGCCGTTGTCGAAGGGCGCACTGCCCTCAAGCCATTGGATCTCCTCAGTGAACTCCAGCAGATTGAGCGTGCCATGGGACGACGTCGCGGCATCCAGCATGGACCGCGCCCGATTGATCTCGACATTCTCTTCTATGGGACAGCCCAAATGGAGTCGCTTGAACTGACAATTCCCCATCCGCGTCTGGCTGAACGGGCATTCGTATTGAAACCGCTAGCTGAGCTTGCGCCGGACCTGATGCATCCCGTGTTGTACTATACCGTCAGGCAGTTGCTATCGAATATCGATGACGCCGCTCAGGTAAAGTTGTACGAACCGGGCAATTCCTGAGCGACGTTGATTGTGCAGGGCATTATACGCCTAGCTCTGCACGCAGACGTGCAATCTCTTCATCAAGTTCGCGTGTCAGCGCTAGGCGATCCGTTTCGGGCAAGAACGCCGCCCGGGCGCCAGTCAGCGTTAATTGCGCCAGATCAGTGGCGGTAAAACCGAATTGCCGGACTGCTAGGCGATACTCATCGCACAGGGTGGTTCCAAAAAACACCGGATCATCAGTATTGACGGTCAGTGGTACGCCAGCATCGAAAAGGCGACGCAGCGGGTGGGCGTCGAACGTAGGCACGGCGCCGGTTCGTACATTGCTGGTTGGGCAGATATCGAGCACGATATGATGGGTACGCAGATAGGCGACTAGTCCTGGATCGTCGATGCTGCGAACGCCGTGCCCGATGCGGCGAACGCCAAGCGCCTTAATGGCGCCCCAGACGCTGGAAGGACCAACCACCTCGCCGGCGTGCGCCATCACCTGCAAGCCAGCGCGGCGCGCAGCGGCAAAGACATCGGCGAACGGTTCCGGCGGATGGTTGATCTCATCACCGCCAATCGACCAGCCAACTACGCCGTACTTCATGTTGCGAACGGCGCTTTCCAGCATCTGCCACGCCAGATCAACGCCAAACTGCCGTCCGTAGTCGAACACCAGACCCACACGCACATTGTACTCACGCGCAGCGCGGGCAAAGCCGGTCGCGGCGCCATGCACCACCTCATCGAGGTCGAGTGCGCGACGATGGTACTGCACGGGTGAGATCATGACCTCAGCGTAGCGGATGTTCTGTTCTGCCAGATGCGCGCCCAATTCATAGGCGACCTGCTCAAAGTCACGCCCGGTGGTCAATGATCGCGCTAAGACCATGAAGACGGTCAGGAATTCGTGGAAGTTGTGGTAATTGAAGAGTTGCATCACTCCCGCCTCATCGCGCGCTGGCAGATCGACGCCGTTGCGCGCGGCCAGCGCCAGCAGAGTGGCGGGACGAATAGCGCCTTCCAGATGCAGATGCAACTCGACCTTGGGCATACGGACAATGAACTCGTCGAGCGCGGAGATGAGTTGCTGCTGGGCGCTCACAGTGACCTCGTTTCTCTCGCTAGTGGCGAAGGCCGGAGGCAGGCGTCATCCAACCCGGAGCGCTCGCCAAGGCGCTCTGGCGCTGTCTCGAAGACTC
The DNA here is from genome assembly GCA_025062325.1 of Roseiflexus sp. Classification (GTDB taxonomy): domain Bacteria; phylum Chloroflexota; class Chloroflexia; order Chloroflexales; family Roseiflexaceae; genus Roseiflexus. The sequence continues at coordinate 57,494 of JANXAL010000105.1, read as the reverse complement.
GTCCTTCTCCGCCTTACCGAGGTGTGAACCTCTAGAGTACACGGAGGATGCAACACGACAGAAGCGCGAGGGCCCCCTGATCGTCCGCACCTCCGTGTCACCCGGCGCACACTCACTCTGACCCGACGACTGCCCCAGCGCGACGCGAGCGTGCTGGCGCATGATTACCGCCCGGCGACAGCCTCAAGGCGTTCAGCATTGTCGGCAATGATCAATGCGTCGATCAGGCGATCAAGATCGCCGTCGAGGATGCCTGGAAGGTTGGAGAAATTTTGCCCGATGCGATGGTCGGTCACCCGGTCCTGAGGGAAGTTGTAGGTGCGAATCTTCTCAGCGCGCTCACCGGTGCCGACCTGTGCCAGACGCGACTCACCCAACTCCTTGCGACGTTTCTCTTCCTCGCGGGCATACAGGCGGGCGCGCAACACTGCCAGCGCCGAGGCCTTGTTCTTCAGCTGCGAACGACTATCCTGGCACGTGACAACAATCTCTTCCGGTGTGCCAGGCTTATAGACAATTCGAACCGCCGAGTCGGTGGTGTTGACGCCCTGACCGCCATGCCCGCTTGAACGGAAGACATCGACCCGATAGTCGGATGGGTTTAACTCGATTTCGGTCTCTTCCACTTCGGGCAGGACCGCAACGGTTGCCGTCGATGTATGAATCCGCCCGCGCGCCTCAGTTGCTGGCACGCGCTGTACGCGATGGACCCCGCCTTCGTACTTGAGCCGACTATATGCACCTTCGCCTTTGATCTCGAAAATAATCTCCTTGTAGCCGCCAGGTCCGTTTTCGGTGGCGCTGATCACCTCCACGTCCCAGCCGCGCTGTTCAGCATAGCGCGTATACATGCGGAACAGGTCGGCAGCGAACAGCGCTGCTTCGTCGCCGCCCTCGCCCTGCCGCAGTTCCATAATGACATTCTTTGAGTCATTCGGATCACGCGGGAGTAGTAAGACCTTAATCTGCTGCTCAAGTTGCGCGCGCCGCTCTAGGAGGCGGTCAAGTTCCTCCTGCGCAAGCTGGCGCACGTCACGGTCCGCCTCGTGCTCGATCAGAAACCGGGCGTCCCCTATCTGGCGTTCTACGTCACAATACGCACGATACGCCTCGACAATGGGCTCGAGTTCGCGCTGCTCGCGCGCATACTGTTGCAACCGCACCGGATCAGTGGCAATTTCGGGTTGCGCCATGAGATTGAGCAGTTCATCGTAGCGCGCAGCAACACTGGCAAGTTTGTCAATCAGAGAGACAGCCATAGTTGTTTACTAGTTGCAACAGTATAGGATACGTGTAAGGCAAGGCAGAGCGCCGGGTCATTAGCCCGGCGCTCTGATGCTGTCGAATGCCTGCTATCCCTGCTGGGCTTGCTGCAGCAGCTTCTTGCGGCGATTGCGCTCAGCGCGGCGACGCTTCTCTTTGCGCTTTTCGCTTTCAGAAATAAAGTGCATCTTCTCACGAAAAGTCTTCGTGATGCGCTCAGCAACAACAACCTTGTTGAAGCGGCGAAGCAGTTGATCTATGGTTTCACCGTCGCGTCGTTCTACTCGCATAGCTCCGGCCTATTCACGCGCACCGACATCTCCATCTGCGGCTCGGCGCAGGAGAATGCCCGTTCACCCCCTCTCGGCGCGGCATTACGGTGTGGGTCCGCCTCTGTACTATGTGTGCACACCTCTAGTATACACGTTCGAGAGGGATTGTGCAAATAGGGGTTAGGGGTTGGGAGGCTAACCCTCACCTTCGCCCTTTCCTGCCTGCCCGCCTGCTTCCTTCGCCCTCCCGCGATCCGGCGACGTTGCCTCGTAACGTCGCTGCTAGCGCCCTTCAACCCCGTTTACCCTTGCCCGGCGCTCGATTTCATGATAGCATGCGTCGCCATCGAGACTCCCATCCCCCGCGCGCGAAACAAAGGGCAGCAAACGTGTTGCCCAAAACAAAAGAAGCGAGCATCCTATGACCAGTGTTGAACGTCCGCCGCGTCCACGCTTTATTGGCGTCGATACCTATATCGATCCGCACGGACGATTCACGTTTCGTTACCCCTCTGACTGGCATCGCTTCGGGCTGGACAACGGCCTTGAAGGAGTCATGTTCTCGCCCGAACGTGAGAACCCGCAAACCTTCTTCTCCGCCTGGATACGCCAGCTTGAGATGGAAGCGACGGCTGAAGATCTGCCGCTGCTGCAAAAGGGCATCGCTGCAGGGCTGGCGCAATTGCCGGAATGCGTTATAGAGTCAAGCTCAGACGATACCTATGGCAATCTGATCAAATTCGAGCGGATCTACACCTTCCGTGATGGCGATGCGATACGGAAGCGCAAGGTGTGGATTATGTACGTCGCACAGTGGCAAATTGTGCTGACCTATCAGGGACGCACGCCAGAAGAGTGGGAGTACTGGCTTCCTATGGGCAATTACGCTTTTGCGCTCTTTAACATCCCCCCAGAACTCTGGTTCGCCACTGACCGCGATCTGATGAAGAAGACTGGCCTGCCCAAAAAAGAAAACGTCAGGCGTGGACGTGCAAAGGGTGGGGAGGGGAACACCGGAAGATAGGCGCGCACCACTGGCACACTCTCGCGCAGGGCACATTGCCAGCTTAGGAGCGCCCGCTCAGAGGCAGATTTTTTAGACCTGCACGTGCGTTATGCGCATTGCGGCGTCTTTGGCGCCCCTCATCCCCCCGACCTTGCAAGTGGGTTTTTTCCGTCAGGCCCATACATCGTGTCACTTGTTTTGGGAATTGGGACTTAGTAATGATATTGTGAAGGTTGACCGGTTCAGTTTGACAGTCCCTCGAAACGGCTATACAATATGCTCTGAAAGCCGTGCACAAAACCTGGAAAGGGGCGACAATGACGTAGATCCCTTACATGGTGAGTGCTCTGCCAGCGGTGAGCATCGTTCCCCAGACTCTCTTCCGCAATTCAAAGTCAACGAGTTCCAGATGTCCTGACAAGGAGGTACCACGTGAGCAACGCTCGAAAGCTCAGCCGGCGCACCTTTCTGCGCCTTTCGGCCGTTACAGCGGCTAGCGCTGCAATTGCCGCCTGCGGCGGCCAGCCTGCGACTGCTCCAACCACTGCTCCTGCAGCGCCTCAACCGGCGACTGCGCCAGCGGCGCCTGCTCCAACCACTCCCCCCGTGGCGACCGCTGTTCCTCCAGTGACAACCAAGTACAAGGAAGCGCCGATGCTGGCGAAACTGGTGCAGGAAGGCAAACTGCCGCCAGTGGAGGAGCGCCTGCCGAAGAATCCATACACTCCGCCGCATTCCTGGCTCACGGTTGGCAAATATGGCGGCGTGCTGAAGAAGACCTATAACAACAACTGGGGTATCACGGGCTTCATCCACGAGATGCAGTATGGCTCGTCGCCGCTGCGCTGGCTGAGGGACGGTCTGGCGATCGGTCCCGGCTGGGTCGAGAGCTGGGAAGCGAACGCCGATGCCAGCAAGTGGACGTTTAAGATGCGCGAAGGGATCAAGTGGAGCGATGGTCAACCCTTTACTACCAGGGATATTCAATACTGGTGGGAATACACTATCGGCGGCAATGGCAAGGAGAAGGAGTTCCCGGCTGGTCTGAAACCGCGTTTTGCCCCGCCAGATGAGATGCGGTCGGGTAAAAATACGCTGGCGACCGTCAATTTCATCGACGATTACACCTTTGAACTGGTGTTTGACGCGCCAGCGCCGTTGACGGCAGACCGCATGGCAATGTGGGTGAATGGTTTTATCCCTGGCGATGGCGCTGGTGCGTGGGCTATGCCACGCCACTACATGGAGCAGTTTAACCCGGTGCTCAACCCGGACAAGGTCAAGGATTGGGAGGAGCATAACCGGAAGTTCAACCACAACAACCCCGACTGCCCGCGTCTGACCGGTTGGAAGCTGGATGTCTTCGAGGAAGGCGTCCGCGCCGTCTGGTCGCGCAACCCCTACTATTGGGCAGTTGATAAGGAAGGCAATCAGTTGCCGTACATCGACCAGATTATCGTGACAGCAGTCAAGGACAAGGAGATCGAGAAACTGGCGTATACCGAGGGGCGCGCCGATCACGCACATTTCCACCAGCAGGGTCTGGCGGATGTGCAATCGCTGCGCGATGCGGAAGCCAAGAGCGGTCTCGAAGTTCGCTTCTGGGACTCCGGTTCGGGCACCGGCTCGCTCTATTTCTTCAACATGGACTTCAAGGACCCGAAGATGCGCGCCGTGTTCCGCGATCCGAAGTTTCGCCAAGCGCTGTCGCACGCCTACAACCGCGCTGACGTGCAGAAAGCAGTGTATTTTGGCCTCGGCGAATTGACGACCGGCACCTTCAGCCCCAAGGCAATTGAGTATAACATCAACGACCAGGGCCGGCAGATGTACGCAGCCTGGCGCGACAGCTACGTCAAGTACGACCCGGCGCTGGCGGAGAAGATCCTGGACGAGGCGGGCTACAGGAAAGGACCGGATGGCAAGCGTACGATGCCGGACGGCAGCCCGCTGCAGATCCAGATCACCTATGGCGCCGATCAAGCCCCTGGCGGCGAGCACCTGTCGAAGAACGAGCGCCTGGCGCGCGACTGGCAGGCGATTGGCATCGATGCGGTGCTGACGCCGGTTCCGGCGGAAGGCTTTAAGGAGAAGTGGAGCGCTGGCGAGTTGCCGATGCAGACCACTTGGGAGGTTGGCGACGGTCCGAACCACCTGGTTTTCCCCTCGTGGCTCGTGCCAGACGAAACCGAGCGCTGGGCGCCGCTGCACGGTCGCGGGTATACGCTGCTCGGCACCGCATCTGAGAAAGAAGAGCTCGACAAGAATCCGTGGGATCGCAAACCGCCGCGTATCAATCGTGGCGAGCCGGATTATATGCCAGCGATTGGCAAGCTCCACGAACTGTTTGAAAAGAGCAAGGTGGAGCCGGACGCGATGAAACGCCACCAACTCGTGTGGGAGATGATCAAAGTCCACATTGAGGAGGGTCCGTTCTTTACCGGGACAATCGCCAACCCGCCGCGCATCATCCTGGTCAAGAAGGGGCTGATGAACGTGCCGACCCGCGACGATCTGCTCAAGGAGGGTCTGGGCGGCTTTGTCAACCCGTGGATTATTCCGTCTCCAGCCGTGTACGACCCGGAGACCTGGTACTGGGATAATCCCGAGGCGCATACGGCGTAGTGTGCATCCGTTGCCTCGCGCAGGTTGACGGCCTGCGTGAGGCTGACCGCCCGGAGCCTATCTGAATGACCGCAGAGGCCTGTATCCTTGCGAGCGAAGTCATCTCCCCGCCAAAGATCGCGCTGTTGCTTGCACCCCGCGCAATGACGGCAGCGCAGGGTTATTTGGATAGGCTCTCGAGCAAAGTGAGGCGAAAATGCTCAGCTTCATCGCCCGACGCCTGGTGAACATGCTCTTCTTGTTGATCGTTGTTTCTTTCGTAGGTTTCTGGATCATTCAGTTACCTCCAGGGTCGATCCTCGATGTGCAGATCCAACGCCTGCGCATGCAGGGCGGCAGCCTTCCCGAATCGATGATCCAGGCGATGCGTGAGCGCTATGGCGTCGATGACCCGTTCTACATCCAGTACTGGAAATGGATTCAGCGCTCGTTGCAAGGCGATTTTGGCACCTCGTTCGAAACCGATCAGAAAGTCGCGGAGCGTATCTATAACCGGTTGGGCATTTCGTTTGGGTTATCGTTGACGGCGCTGCTCTTTACCTGGTTGGTAGCGATTCCGATCGGCGTCTATTCTGCGACCCATCGCTACACCTGGCCCGATTACCTCATTACCTTCATTCAATTTTTGGGTCTGTCCATCCCAGGATTCCTGCTAGCACTGGTGTTGCTCATCATGGCGTCGCGTTTGTGGGATCAACCGATTGGCGGTCTCTTCTCGCCGCAGTACGCCGATGCACCCTGGAGCCTTGCCAAAGTATTGGACTTCATTCGCCACGTCTGGATCGCCATCGTGGTGCTGGCAATCGGAGCGACTGCCGGTTTGACCCGCATCATGCGCGCCAATCTGCTCGATGTGCTGAACATGCAGTACATACAGACGGCGCGCGCAAAGGGGTTGAAGGAGTCAACGGTCATCTGGAAGCATGCGGTACGTAACGCCATCCATCCGCTGGTTATGGCGCTTGGCACGACGCTGCCAGCGCTGGTCGTCGGCGAAACGCTCATTGCAATTATTCTGAGCCTGCCGACGATTGGTCCGCTCTACCTTGATGCGTTGCGTTCGCAGGACATGTACCTGGCGGGAACGATCCTCGTCATGCTGTCGGCGTTGTTGCTGATTGGCAACCTCCTCGCCGACCTGCTGCTCGCCTGGGTCGATCCGCGCGTGCGGCTGGAGTAAAACGCTGAACGTGGCACGCTGATTGTTACTGGAAGGATAAGACCATGGCTACCGCTGCAGGTGAACTGCCCAAAGCAGCCAGGGGCAAAAAGCAGGAAGACGTCGGCCAGATTCCGCAGTGGAAACTGATGGTGCGACGCTTCAGCCAGAGCAAGCTCTCTGTCGGAGCGCTGATTGTGCTAGGGTTTATGTATACGATGATGATCTTCTCCGACTTCATTGCGCCATATCCGCACGACGCGCTCGACTCGAACAATGCGTTCGCGCCGCCGACGCAGATTGTCTGGGGTCCAGAGGGCCCAGGCATCTATGGTTTGAAACAGGAACTGGATATAGAGCGGTTTCAGTGGATCTACACACCTGATCCCAGCACAATCTACCCGATCCGTTTCTTTGTCCAAGGGCACGAATATTATTTTCTGGGTCTGTTCCCGTCGCGGTTGCATTTGTTCGGCGTTGAAGCGCCGCCGGAGGCGAATGCCAAAATCTTTCTCTGGGGCGCCGACAAAGAAGGGCGCGATCTCTTCTCGCGCGTGTTGAAGGGCTCGCAGATCTCGTTGACACTGGGCTTCTTCGGCGTTTTCCTGTTTGTTGTCATTGGTTCAATCGTCGGAACCGCGTCGGGATACTTTGGCGGTGCGCTCGATAATCTGATCCAGCGATTGATCGAGCTGATCCGGTCGTTTCCCGACCTGCCGCTCTATATGGCGCTCGCCGCCGCAGTGCCGCTCACTGTGCCGGTCACGGTGCGCTATTTTATGATTACGATTGTGATCGCTGTCGTCGGATGGACCGGCCTGGCGCGCGAGGTGCGCGGGAAGGTACTGGCGTTCCGCAGTGCGGATTACACGGCTGCCGCTATCGCTGCGGGCGCGTCGCACTGGCATATTATCACCTATCATCTCCTTCCGAATGCTATGAGCCACATCGTAGTGGTCGGCATGCTGGCAATCCCCGGCGCGATCGGACTGGAGACGGCGTTGAGCTTCCTGGGTCTGGGCATTCTGCCGCCAGCGGTCAGTTGGGGCGTGTTGCTGCGCGATGCGCAGACGGTTCAGGCGGTCGTGACCTATCCCTGGCTGCTTATCCCGGTGATCCTGCTTATCGTGACAGTGATGGCGTTCAATCTGCTTGGCGATGGCGTGCGCGATGCGGTCGATCCGTATGCATGAACGCAGAAGCGAAGGAGTGTTTCCATGGCGAATGGAGCGATAGGGACGGCGACAGCGACGACCGGCGCCCGGGTTGTCAGTGAAGACGATGTGATACGCGTTGAAGATCTGAAGCTCAGTTTTTACACCACGCTCGGCGTTGTACGCGCATTGAACGGGGTGTCGTTCAATATTCCGCGCGGCAAGGTGATCGGCGTGGTCGGCGAATCGGGGTGCGGCAAGAGTCAGACCGGGCTGGCGATCATGCGGTTGACCCCTGGGCGCATCGAGGGTGGACGCATCCTGTTCCGCGAGTTTAATGCCGGTGAAGAGATTGATATTGTCCAACTCGATAAAAATGGCCCCGAGATGCGCAAGATCCGCGGCAACCACATTTCGATGATCTTCCAGGAGCCAATGACCTCGCTCAACCCCTGCTACACCGTCGGTTATCAGATTGAAGAAGCCATTTTGCTGCACCAGACCCAGGATAAAGCCGAAGCGCGCCGCCGCGCCGTCGATATTCTGCGCAAGGTCGGCATGCCGAACCCGGAACGCATTGCCGACAGTTATCCGCATCAACTGTCTGGCGGGATGCGTCAGCGCGCGATGATCGCCATGGCGCTCTCCTGTACGCCAACGCTGCTGATTGCCGATGAGCCGACGACAGCGCTCGATGTGACGACCGAAGCGCAGATCCTGGATTTGATGCGCGAATTGCAGCACGAGATCGGCACTTCGATCATGTTCATCACCCATAATATGGGGGTAGTGGCGCAGATGTGCGATGAAGTCGCAGTCATGTATTTGGGACGGATCATCGAACGTGCGGCTGTCGATGACATCTTCTACGATCCGAAGCACCCATATACGATCTCGCTGCTGCGCTCAATCCCGCGCCTTGGCGTCGCTCGCGGTCAGAAACTCGAGTCGATCAAGGGAACAGTGCCCGACCCGTATTCAACCGTGCCTGGCTGCCCGTTCCATCCGCGCTGCCCGGCGGCTATCCCCGGTCTATGCGATGCGGTGATGCCGGATGAGGTTTTTGTGGCTGGATCGCGCACGCATACGGTTCGCTGTCATCTGTATACGTAGAGGAGCGCTATGGATACCGCACAGAAGAATGGCGCATCAGGCGAGATTTTGCTCGAGGTCCGGGGCTTGAAGAAGCATTTCCCGATCCAGAGCGGTTTCCTGCGGCGCGTGACCGGGTATGTCAAAGCCGTTGATGGCATCGATTTCTATATCAAGAAGGGTGAGACTCTTGGCCTTGTCGGTGAGTCGGGGTGCGGCAAAAGCACGACCGGGCGCACGATCCTTCGCCTCCTCGATCCGACTGCGGGCGAGATCATTTTCGACGATCCGAATATCGGCAAGGTGGACCTGGCAAAACTCAACCGCGCGCAACTCAAGCGGGTGCGCCCGAATATGCAGATCATCTTCCAGGACCCCTTCTCGTCGCTCAACCCGCGTCTGACGGTCGGGCAGATCGTCGGCGAACCGCTCGAAATCCAGAAGGTCGCTTCTGGTCAGAAGCTCAAAGATCGCGTGGCTGAGTTGCTCCAGGAAGTTGGCATCCGGCCCGAGAATATGACGCGCTACCCACACGCCTTTTCCGGCGGGCAGCGGCAGCGTATCGGCATTGCGCGCGCGCTGGCGCTCAACCCAAAATTGATCGTCTGTGACGAGCCGGTATCAGCGCTCGATGTGTCGATCCAGGCGCAAGTGCTTAATCTCCTTGAAGATTTGCAGGAGAAGTACAACCTGACCTACCTCTTCATCGCTCACGATTTGAGCGTCGTTGAACACATCTCGGATCGCGTGGCGGTGATGTACGTTGGTTATATTGTTGAAATGGCGCGCACCGAACAGCTCTACTATCATCCCAAACATCCATATACGGAGGCGCTGCTGGCTGCTATTCCGAAGCCCGACCCGCGTAAGCGCACGCGACCGATCAAACTCCCCGGCGACGTGCCCAGCCCGGCGAACCCGCCCTCCGGGTGCTACTTTCATCCGCGCTGCCGCTATGCCGAGGAGATCTGCAAGGTCGAACGACCGCCGCTGCGTGACATCGGGGGTGAGCACTGGGTCGCCTGCCATTTCGCCGAAAAGCTGCAGTTGCAGGGAATCACTCCGCTGAACGAAATCCCGCTCATCGAACTCCCCCGGCGCCAGGCGTCTGTTTCGGCGACGACAACGGCAGCGACGCAGATCCCTCACCCCCAATCCCTCTCCTCACAGGTGTAGATTTTTCGGTAAGCCCTTACGTTGCCTCGCCCGCTTCAGACAACAGGACGTCCCGCCTCCCCCTTCTCCCCCCCAAACCCCCGCATGCGGGGGGCGTAGGGGGATGGGAGCAGGGGGCAGCGGGATGAGGGGACCAAGAGCGTCAGGATGTGGAAGACATCCATTGCTCCCAAAAACGCTACACTCGTGAGCAATCCCTCTCCCCGCACGCGGAGAGAGGGGTGACGTCTGACGTGACGTTTCAGTGGTCCACGGATCTATTTACGCTTCCCCTGGAAGTGCGGGCGTCTCGCTCTCATGTGAGAAATAAATCCGGTGTAGCCCGCACAGGCAGGCATAATGTCCGATTGGGCGCGCAGGCAATGTGAGGAGAAAATAGTCCGATATTCCTGAGCGCTGCGGGCTGAAGTCCTTGCTGAGATCATAAAAGCCCCTCTGGAGCTTCCACGTTCTGAGCGAATAGCTCAAAGGACGCGCAGCTTGGCGGCACGGGTTTGCCGGATGTATTTCTATGCCCGCGTATCCGGCGCTTCGATATCCACGCTGGGCGTACGAAGCAGCGCTGTCCTGGAAAGATTTCGAGAACGACTGGTCACTCATCAATGTTCTGCTGATTTCAACAGAAATGGTAGAACGTGCCATCTCACTCACACGTCGATATCACCTTCGGACGTATAATGCGGTGCATCTTGCCGCTGCACTGACGTGACGGAAAGCGTTAGCAGAACCGGTCGCTCTGGCGACGTTCGACCGCGAACGCTGGCAGGCGGCGCAGCGCGACGGAATGCATGTTTATCCAGAAAATAGTCGATAGGTCGCCAGATATCGATCACTTCGTCCGATATGGTCCCAGATAGCGTTGCACTAGGTTCAGACCAAATTCGTTCTGCAGGGCGGTGCGGGCGCCTTCGGCGGTGGCTTCGAGCGCGCGCCCGGTCTGACGGCAGATCGCGTCAGCCAGAAACTGCGGCAATGGTTCCTGAATTGCGCCAATGCGCAATGCCGCCCGAAAGGTCGCCAGCACTGCGCCGAGCGGCTCACGCGCAATCAGGGCGGAGGGCAGCTCGAGGCGGTAAGCCGGTGCGGCCGCATCAGGGCGGTAGTAGATGACATACAGCTGACCATACCCCTTCTCGATGGCAGCCCGGCGTTCGCCGAAATCCTTCAGGCGCGGCGAGCGGTACCCGGTCAGCAAATGAGGGCGGTCGCGGCGGATGAGCGGCGCAGGCAACGAATATTCCCCCGGTTCCAGTACCGTGCTCCACAACGTCCGGTCGGTCACCGTGCCCGACAGGTGCGGCGCGAGTTGCGCTACATCGTCGGCGGCGGTCGCCAGTTTGGGATGGGCAATCACCCGCCGCGAAGAGAGGACCAGCCGCCAGTCCTCGCCAGCAAAGAAGGATTCGAGCATCTCGTCGAATGGCTTCCACCACGCTGCCATCCGTCCGCTGCGCGCATCCTGCGCATGGCGCACCAGCAGGCGGTTGATCTCCAGCAGCACCGAATAGAACGACCCATCGAGCACGAATAACCCGCTGCTTGTTGAGCGAATGCGCTTCGCCAGCAGGCGCAGTTCCATCACCGTGCGCACGCCGCTGATGATCGTCTCCAGTTCCTCGACTGGCGGCATCAACTGCACCAGCACATCCTGGTCGGTCAACTCTGCATCCTCGACTGCAACCGCCGCAATCGCGGTAAACGTGGCGCCAGCGGCAGGCACCGTGGCGTGCGCACCATCGACGGCGCACAACCGCCGCACAGGACCGTCGGGCGCGGGGTGGATGCGGCGCGCCAGCGCATCGCGCAGGCGGTCACGGTCGCCTTCGAGCTGCACCAGAGCGGCGCGGCATGCCTCGGCGCAGACGTTGATCGCGCTCAGGATGGAAGCCGGGAGATCGGCAGTGGTGAGCAAAGACTCACTCATCACATACCACCAACACGTCCACGTCGCTGTTGGGGCGAAAGTCGTCCCGCAGCGCCGAGCCGAAGATCGACAGTTCTTTGATCCGCCAGCGCTGGCAGAAGGCGGCGATTTCATCGTGCGGGATGTCAATCTGGAGTGGCATCGAGTGAACCTTTCCTGTCACATCGTGACTATGCCCCATTGTAGAGCAAACGTACTACAATTGCAACTGCATATTGACTCATTCGACCAATCAAGACGCCGTTCGGCTATGCCGAATATCGGTCTGGAAGTTCTGTGGGATCGGTGGTAGTCTTAAGCCATCGCAACAACGCTATTTCAACCAATCGTCTCCGCACGCTGCAGTTCGTAACAGGCGGGAAAAGTAAGGAGGTGACACGGAGCCGCGCGGCAGGCGGCTATGGCAGGCGTTTCCTCTGAACGGCATCAATGGCGATAGTACGAAGCAAAGGGAGGTCAACGAATGACCGTTGAGACTGCGACAAAAACGACCGTGCCCCTCACTGGCGAGGAGTACCTGGAGAGTCTGCGTGATGGGCGTGAAATCTGGATTTATGGCGAGCGCGTCAAGGACATCACCACCCACCCGGCGTTCCGCAACGCCGCCCGTATGGTTGCCCGCCTCTACGATGCCCTGCACGACCCTCAGAAGCAACCGGTATTGACCTGCCCCACCGATACTGGCAACGGCGGTTTCACCCACAAGTTCTTCCGTGCGTCGCGCAGTGTGGACGACCTGGTCGGCGCCCGCGATGCGATTGCCGAGTGGGCGCGGTTGACCTATGGCTGGCTGGGGCGCAGTCCCGATTACAAAGCCGCCTTCCTGGCAACGCTTGGCGCAAATGCGGAGTTTTACACTCCCTACCAGGAGAATGCGCGGCGCTGGTACCGCGAATCGCAGGAGCGGGTGCTCTTCTTCAACCACGCAATTGTCAATCCGCCGATTGATCGCAATCGCCCCCCGGACGAAATCCGCGATGTGTACATGCACGTCGAGCGCGAGACCGACGCCGGTCTGATCGTCAGCGGCGCGAAGGTCGTCGCCACGGGATCGGCGCTGACGCACTACAACTTTATTGCGCACTACGGTCCGCTGCCGATCAGGAGCAAAGAGTTTGCTCTGATCTTCATCGTGCCGATGGACGCTCCCGGCGTCAAACTGATCGCCCGCCCGTCGTATGAGATGGCGGCGGAGGTTATGGGCAGCCCCTTCGATTATCCGCTCTCGAGCCGCCTCGACGAGAATGACTCGGTCATGATCTTCGACCAGGTGCTGATCCCCTGGGAGAACGTCTTCGTGTACGGCGATGTTGAGAAGGTTAACGCCTTCTTCCCGCTGTCCGGCTTCATTCCACGCTTTACATTCCACGGCTGCACCCGCATGGCGGTCAAACTCGATTTCATTGCCGGTCTGTTCCTGAAGGCAGTCGAGGCGACAGGCGCGAAGGAGTTCCGCGGCGTGCAAGCGCGCGTCGGCGAGGTGCTTGCCTGGCGCAATCTCTTCTGGGCGATCAGCGATGCGATGGCGCGCACGCCGATCCCCTGGAATGATGGCGCAGTGCTGCCAAACCTGGATTACGGGCTGGCATATCGTGTGTTTGCGACGGTTGCGTACCCGCGCGTCAAGGAACTGATCGAGAGCGATGTCGCCAGTGCGCTGATTTATCTCAATTCGCACGCCGTCGATTTCAAGACTCCCGAAATCCGCGGCTATCTCGACAAGTATCTGCGCGGCTCGAATGGCTACTCGTCGCTTGATCGCGTCAAACTGATGAAACTGCTGTGGGACGCGATCGGTTCTGAGTTTGGCGGACGCCACGAACTGTATGAGCGCAACTACGCTGGCAACCATGAGAACATCCGCCTGGAGGTGCTGCTGACAGCGATGGCGACCGGCGCCGCCGACCGGTACAAAGGGTTTGCCGATCAGTGTCTCAGCGAGTACGACCTCGACGGCTGGACGGTTCCCGACCTGATCAACCCTGATGATGTGAATGTCATCCTGCGACGGTTTGGCAACGGCAAGTAAAATCCTGCAAAGGAGGAGGATGAGCCATGACGGGCTACAAAGAGCCAATCTTCGATGTCGCGCAACTGGCGCATGTCGAAATCCTGACGCCGAAACTGAACGATACTCTCTGGTTCTTCAAGGAACTGCTTGGTCTCGAAGAAACCGAGCGATCCGGCAAATCAGTCTATCTGCGCGCGTATGAGGATTACTACCATCACAGCCTGAAGGTCACCGAGGCGGATCAGCCGGGCTTGGGGCATGTCGCCTGGCGCACGACCTCGCCGCAGGCGCTCGAGCGCCGCGTGCAGGCAATCGAAGCCGTTGGTCTGGGGCGCGGGTGGATCGACGGCGACCACGGGCATGGGCGCGCCTATCAGTTCACCACGCCCGATGGTCACCTGATGGAACTGTTCTGGGACGTGGAGTACTACCAGGCGCCCGAGACAATGCGCACCGAACTGCTCAACCGTCCGCAGAAGCGACCCCTGCGTGGCGTGCCGGTGCGCCGGCTCGACCATGTAAACCTGTTGTGCCAGAACGTCACGCCCAACAAGCAGTTCCTGATGGATCAACTGGGGTTCCGTCTGCGCGAGCACATCATTCTGAACGACGGCTCCGAAGCGGGCGCCTGGCTCAGCGTCAGCCCGCTCGTCCACGAAATTGCGACCATGCGCGACGCTGCTGGCGCCAGGGGACGCCTCCACCACATCTGCTATTGGTACGGCATCCCGCAGCATCTGTCGGACATCGCCGACGTCTTCTCCGATTATGGCATTACAATTGAGGCGGGACCGGGCAAGCATGGCATCAGCCAGGCGCTCTTCATGTACGTCTTCGAGCCGGGCGGCAACCGCGTCGAACTGTTCGGCGACACAGGCTATCTGATCTTCGATCCGGACTGGAAGCCGATCACCTGGCACGAGTCGAATCTGGCAAAGGGCATCATCTGGTTCGGTTCGCCGCTGCCCGCCGAGTACTTCATGTACGGCACGCCGCCGGTGCAGAAGGAAACGCAGGAACGCGCCGAGGAAGAGTTGGTCGGTGCGAATTGACTCAGTTTGCCCTCACCCCCTGCCCCTCTCCCGCACTGCGGGAGAGGGGAGACAGGTGCAGAGGCGTTGTGGTTGGCGCGAATTAAGGTGACAGTCACGTGGGTGGCGCAGGAACGACAAGCACCGCCTGCATTCCCAGCGCTGGCGGCGCTGCTGGCGCTACCGGTAGGCGTGACCGTCACCATTGTAGGGCGAGGTACACCCGCTATGCTTCAAACACTCCAGAAAGCCGTCGAGGTTCTGAGCCTCTTCTCGCCAGCCCACCCTGAATGGACGGTTGGCGACATCGCACGTGCGCTCGAACAGCCCAAATCGAGTACATCGGAGTTGTTGAGCAGCATGGCAGGGCAGGGGTTATTGCGCCGCACCGGTCCGGGGCGCTACCGGCTGGGATGGCGATTGCTCGAATTCGGGCAGACGCTCCTCAAAACCACCGAGTTTCGCGCCGAGGCGCGCCAGGTGATGGAAGAAGTTGTGGCGCGCTGGGGCGAGACGATGCACCTGGCGGTGCTGGAGAGCGGTCAGGTGATCTACATCGAAAAACTTGAAGGAACGCACGCTGTTCACATCTCGCTGTCGGGCGTCGGCGCGCGGTTGCCAGCGCACTGCAGCGGCGTCGGCAAGGTGCTGCTCGCGCACGCGCCCTGGAATGAGGTCGCGCAGATTCTCGAGCAGCAGGGCATGCACGCCTTCACTCCCAATACGATCACCACGCCGGAAGACCTGGCGCGCGAACTGGAACTGGTGCGGCAGCGCGGCTATGCCTGCGATCAGGAAGAGGTGTCGATTGGTCTCTGCTGCGTTGCAGCGCCGATCTACAACTTTGAAGGTCGCGTGATTGCGGCGATGAGCATCTCGTTGCCCACACATCGCTTCCAGGCGCAGCGCGCTAGCTATGTTGCAATCATTGTGGAGGCGGCTCAGCGTGTCTCCGAAAACCTGGGCTACCACAGAGGAATGCCTCGATGGGCGATGAAACGATAAAAGTTGCCATCCTCGGCTCCGGAAATATCGGAACCGACCTCATGTACAAAATCCTTGATTGCCCCGGTTCGATGGAACTGGCGTTGCTGGCAGGAATCGATCCCCACTCCGAAGGTCTGGCGCGTGCGCGCGCGCTCGGCGTGGCAGCCAGTGCACAGGGCATCGACGCTGTGCTGGAGCATCCTGAGATCCAGATCGTCTTTGATGCGACCAGCGCCAGAGCGCATGTGCGTCACGCGAAACTCTTGCGCGAAACTGGCAGGATCGCCATTGACCTGACGCCAGCCGCGCGTGGACCTTACGTGGTCCCGCCGGTCAATCTCAGGCAGCACCTTGATGCGCTGAATGTCAACCTCATCACTTGCGGCGGTCAGGCGACGATTCCGCTGGTCTACGCTGTCAGCCGCGTGACGCCGGTGCGCTATGCCGAAATTGTCAGCACCATCGCCAGCCGCTCCGCCGGACCAGGTACCCGCCAAAATATCGACGAGTTCACCTTCACCACGGCGCACGGTCTGGAAGTCATCGGCGGCGCACAACAGGGGAAGGCGATCATCATCCTCAACCCGGCAGAACCGCCGATTCTGATGCGCAACACGGTCTATGCCATCCCGGAGAGCGATTTCGACCCGGCGCAGGTGCGCGAATCCATTGAGTCGATGGTTGCCGAGGTGCAGCAGTACGTGCCCGGCTACCGGCTGAAGAATCCGCCAGTGTTCGATATGCGTGACACACCGTGGGGGCGCAAACCGGTCGTGACCGTGCTGCTGGAGGTCGAAGGAGCAGGACATTTCCTCCCGCCTTATGCCGGCAATCTCGACATCATGACCGCCTCAGCGCGACGGGTTGGCGAGGTGTTCGCCCAACATCTGCTGAGTCGCCGGGAGGTGCTTGTATGAAAGCGCCCCGTCTGACCGATACGACCCTGCGTGATGGATCGCACGCTATGCGGCACACGTTCACCCGTCAGCACGTGCGCGACATCGTGACCGCGCTGGATCGCGCTGGCGTGCCGGTGATCGAGGTGACGCATGGCGATGGGCTGGCAGGATCGTCGTTGCAGTACGGCTTTTCGCTCACGCCTGAGCTTGACCTGATCGCCGAGGCGCGCGCGGCAGCGGAACGGGCGCGGATTGCGGCGCTGCTCCTCCCCGGCATTGGGACGCGCCGCGAGTTGAAAGCCGCCGTCGAACGCGGCGTGCAGGTGCTGCGGATCGCCACCCAGTGCACCGAAGCGGACATCAGCGAAGAACATTTCAAGATGGCAAAGGATATGGGGCTGGAAACCGTCGGCTTCCTCATGATGTCTCATATGAGACCTCCAGAATTTCTGGCGGAGCAGGCAGCCCTGATGGAGTCGTATGGCGCCGACTGCGTCTACGTGGTCGATTCGGCGGGTGCGATGCTGCCGCACGACGCGGCGGCGCGAGTGCGGGCGCTCAAAGCCGCGCTGCGGGTGCAGGTCGGCTTCCACGCCCACAACAACCTGGGGCTGGGGATCGGCAATACGCTGGCGGCGCTCGAGGCGGGCGCCGACCAGATCGATGGATGTCTCCGGGGGTTGGGCGCCGGCGCGGGCAATGCCGCCACTGAGCTGCTGGCGGCGGTGCTCGACCGGCTGGGGATCAATCCGGGGCTGGACGTGCTGGCGCTGATGGACGCTGCCGAGTATGTGGTGGCGCCGATCATGCCTTTCCAGCCCTTCCCCGACCGCGATGCCATCACCATCGGGTATGCGGGGGTCTACTCGACGTTTCTGCTGCACGCCAAACGGGTGGGTGAGCAACTGGGCGTCGATCCGCGCGCCATTCTGATCGAACTGGGGCGACGCCAGACGGTCGCCGGGCAGGAGGACTGGATATTGGACGTGGCGCTCGAACTGGTGCGCAAACGAGGTGGGTGATAGCACACGGATTTTCACGGATCGAGACGGATGCGCACGGATAGATGATGATAAACAAATCCGCGCCGATCCGTCGCACCCGCGCCAATCCGTGTCCTATTCAAAATCATGCCCGATATAGCACACGGATCTTCACGGATCGAGACGGATGTACACGGATGAATGATCATAAACAAATCCGTGCCAACCCGTCGCACCCGTGTAAATCCGTGTCCTATTCACAACTGGAGACGATGATCATGACCGCACAACTCGACTCGCGCCAGTTCCGCACGACGATGGGCAAATTCGCCACCGGCGTCACCATTGTGACCACCTGCCACGAAGGGCAGTCGCACGGCATGACAGCGAACTCGTTTCTGTCGGTGTCGCTCGATCCGCCGCTGGTGCTGGTATCGGTCGCCACGCGCGCACGCCTGCACGCGCTGCTGGCGCCGGGGCGCTGCTATGGCGTGAGCGTGCTGGCGGACGACCAGGAGGCGCTCAGTCGTCATTTTGCCGGTCGTCCGATCGAGGGGCTGCACATCCCGTTCGTCTGGCAGCACGGCGTGCCGCTGATCGACAATGCGCTGGCGCACGTTGTTGCGCGGGTAGTCGATGCGCACCCGGCAGGCGACCACACGCTGTACATCGGGCAGGTCGAATACCTTGCCAGCCGCGACGGACCGCCGCTGCTCTTCTTTGCTGGCAAGTACGGTCGGATGGAGACGGTCAGCGATGCTGGTGCGGAAGGTCCGTTCTGGTATCTCTGGTAGAAAGAGCGTGCCATGCTGGTATTACGGGTCACCATGGTTGAAGGGCGCACGGACGAACAGCGCGCCACGCTGATGCGCCGCCTGTCGGAATGCGCCGCGCGTCACTTCGATCTGCCGCTGGAAGAGGTTCGCCTAGTGATCTATGAAATTCCCAAGACCCACTGGGGTGTCGGGGGACGGTCACTGGCAGAGCGTGAAGGAACGAGTCATGGAACTGAGCGCTGATGCGCTGGCATTACTGGAAGAGATCCGCCAGGCGCGCGCAGGTCGCCGCACGGTTGCCAGCCGCGGCAGCGCGCGCCAGGTGACGCTGGCGGAGGCGTATGCTATTCAGGCGGCGCTGGGCGAAGGGCAGCCGATCAAAGGGTACAAACTGGGGTTGCTCAGCCCGGCAAAGCAACAGCAGATGGGAATCAGTGAGCCGGTTTACGGGCGCATCTTCTCCAGCATGATGCTGGAAAGCCCGGTGCGGCTCAGCCGGTTCATTCAGCCGCGGGTCGAGCCGGAACTCGCCGCGATTCTGTGCGCGCCGCTGGCGCCGGGCGCCGCTCCCGGCGCGGCGGCGGCAGCGGTTGGCGGATGGTTTCTCGGCGTCGATGTGCTGGACAGTGTCTGGGACGGGTACCGCTTCAGCGCTGCCGAAGTCGTCGCCGACAACAGTTCCGGCGGCGGGTTTTTGCTCGGCGCGCGCATGCTCGATCACCCGCCTGACGGCATGCTGCGCCTCTACCTCAACGGCGCGCTGCGCGCCGAGGGAGACCTGCGCACCCTTGGCAACCTGTACGAGCGCCTGGGCTGGCTGGCAACTATGACCGGCGGGTTGCGCGCGGGTCAGGTCATCTTCTTCGGCTCACCGGCAGCGGCGACGCCAGCCGAGTCAGGAGTGCTGGAGGTGATTGGACCGGGTGAAGACCGCCTGATTGTGCGATTGGAGAATGACTGATGCGGACTCCTTCATTTCATGTGCAACACTACATTGACGGCGCATTTGTCGAAGGAACGCGCCGCTTCGAGATTTTCTACCCGGCGACGAATGAAGTCATCGGCACGGCGCCGGAGGGTCGCGCAGACGAGGTCGATGCGGCGGTGCAGGCGGCAATGCGCGCCTTCGCCACGTGGGGGCGCGCCGGTGCCGCCGAGCGGCGGCGGGTGCTGAAGGCGTTCGCCGATGCGATTCGCGCGCACACCGAAGAACTCGAACAGATCGAGACCTGGGATGTCGGCAGACCGATCCGCGAGAACCGCGCCGGATATGTGCAGCGTCTCGCCGCCAACATCGAGTTCTTCGCCGATTTTGCTGTCACCCACGGCAGCGAAGCCTACCCGATGGACAGCGGCTACATCAACTACGTGCTGCGCCAGCCGGTCGGCGCGGCGGCGCTGATCACTCCCTGGAACGTCCCGATGCTCCAGGCGACGTGGAAGATCGGTCCAGCGCTCGCCTTTGGTAACACCGTCGTGCTCAAACCCGCCGAATTGACGCCGATCGGCGCGTGGAAACTGGCACAGATCGCGCACAGCGCCGGTCTACCGCCAGGAGTGTTCAACGTCGTTCACGGATTCGGTCCTGAGTCGGCGGGCGCGCTGCTGACGCAGCACCCTGGCGTGCAGTTGATTTCGTTCACCGGCGAGAGCACAACCGGCAAAATCATCATGGGCGCGGCGTCGCACACTCTCAAGCGCCTGTCGTTCGAGTTGGGGGGCAAAGGCGCGAATATCATCTTTGCGGACGCCGACCTGGATCGCGCCGTTGCGATCAGCCTGCGCTCATCCTTCTTCAACCAGGGCGAGTTCTGCCTTGCCGGTCCGCGGCTGCTGGTCGAGCGCCCGATCTACGACGAGTTCCTGCAGCGGTTCATCACTGCCACGCAACAGTTGCGCGTCGGCGACCCGATGGACCCGGAGACGACTGTGGGCGCATTGATTGCCCCGGAGCATCTGCAGCGCGTGCGCAGTTACATCGACATTGCGCGCGGCACGCAGGCGGAAATCGTCCTCGGCGGCGATCAGCCCAACCTCCCGGCGCCGTTTGATCGCGGCAATTTCCTCAACCCGACGATCATTGTCGGCGTGCAACCGCAGGATCGCGTCTGCCAGGAGGAGATCTTCGGTCCGGTCGTTACGGTTGCGCCATTCGACGGCGAGGACGAAGCGATCGCGATTGCCAACGGCGTTGCCTATGGTCTCTCGGCGGTCGTGCAGACGCGCAACCTGGGGCGCGCCGTGCGGGTCGCTGGCGCGATCGATGCAGGCACCGTCTGGGTCAACGACTTCTTCGTGCGCGATCTGCGCGTGCCGTTCGGTGGGATGAAGCAGAGCGGCATCGGGCGCGAAGGCGGGCACTACAGCCTTGAGTTTTTCACGGAGGCGAAGACGGTATGCCTGAGCAACCAGTAGGCGGGGTAGACATCGACGCAGTGGCGCAGCGCCTCGATAATGCCTGGGAACAGCGCCAGCCGCTAGCGCCGTTGAGCGAGAGCCTGGCGCTGACCGCCGAGCAGGCGTATGCCATCCAGTCGCGCTGGACAGACTTGCGCCTGGCGCGCGGCGATCGAGTCATCGGGCGCAAGATTGGGCTGACCAGCCGCGCCATCCAGCAACAACTCGGCGTCAACGAGCCGGACTACGGCAGCCTGTGGGCATCGCGCTACTTTCCGCTCGCTGGCGGGCGCGTCGATGTGCCGGCAGACCTGTTTGTGCAGGCGCGCGTCGAAGGGGAACTTGCGTTCCTCATCGGGCGACCGCTGCGCGAACCGGGGGCGACCCTGCACGATGTGCTGGCAGCCACCGAGGCGATCGCCGCGGCTATCGAAATCGTCGAC
This sequence comes from Roseiflexus sp., assembly GCA_025062325.1. Taxonomy (GTDB): domain Bacteria; phylum Chloroflexota; class Chloroflexia; order Chloroflexales; family Roseiflexaceae; genus Roseiflexus. Next base: position 36,296 of record JANXAL010000105.1, on the reverse strand, counting down.
AGCCGCATCGCCGACTGGCGCATCAAACTGGTTGATACTGTCGCTGACAACGCATCGTATGGCGGGTTCACGCTGGGACCCTGGAGTCGCGTCCTGCGCCACGTCGATCTGCGCACAGTGGGCATGCTGCTGCACTACAACGGTGAACCCGCCGTCCAGGGGATCGGCGCAGCGGCATTGGGGCACCCGGCGCGCGCCGTCGCCTGGCTGGCAAACAAACTGATTGCGTTTGGCATCAGCCTCGAACCAGGCGACATCGTTCTCTCCGGCTCACTCGGTCCCGCCATCCCCATGCGTCCCGGCGACCTGTTCACGCTCGAAATCCACGGGCAGCCGCCGTTGAGCATGCGATTTGTATAGAGCGTTGCTCCCGGCGTTGGCTGAGCCTGTCGCAGCCAACGCCTGCTGCGCACCAGACAACGCTTAGAGGCGAGCATTGCAAGGAGGACGGGAGAAGAGGATGTACAATGCCGCTGCTCGAAGTACTCTACGCTGCCGAAGAACCCCTGCCGCTGGAACGCCGACGCGCCTTTGCGCGCGAAGCCGTCGCCATTTTTCAAGAGGTGCTGGGCACGCCGCCGGGGAGACTGCGCCTGGTCATCCACCGCCTGCACCCGGACGACAGCCTGGGGTTGCTTGCAGAGGATGAGATAGATCAACGGGGAGAAACCAACACGTAAGGGCAAGGCGCCGCCTTGCCCTCACATGCTGCCCTGCACCCATTGGTGACGGATACATCGGGGCGCCCATAAGGGGGGGCGCCCCTACGCCGTTCGCCCTGGGTTGGTGGCAGGCATCCCTCTAATGCCGCCAGAAGCACGGGCGCTTCTCATATGAGCGTCACCCGCACCCTGCACCTGTGGGTGACGGTCACATCTCCTCATCCCAATGCCCATTTTCCCCTCATTCCCTGCCCCCTTCCCGCACGCAGGAGAGGGGGTCGGGCATCCCAATGTCTGGAACGGACGATGCAACGTGAAGGCGTGACGGATAAATCTATCCCTCTGAGGAAGGGGACGTCTAAATGCGTGGTGTGGCTCATACGATGTGAGGGTTGTCAGAAAACTCTTGTGATCAGGCGATCCACCGGGGCTTTCACGCGCTCAGCGAGGGCTTTTGGAGTTTGAGAAAATAATCTGGTATCGTCCAGATAAGCCCGCGCAGGCGGGCTTCGCAACCGCAGCCCGCGACTTCAGGCGCCGGGCGAGCGGGCAGATAGCGGAATTATTTTTCAAAAACCATCAACCCGCAGCAATAACCCCCCCACCCTTCCTTACAAAATGCAGTACAATTGCATGCTCACGAACGGCAATCAGTGAAAAGGAGACGTTACTATGCGACTGTCCGGGAAGCGCATTGCGATTCTGCTGGCGGAAGGCGTCGAAGACCTCGAGTTCTATGTGCCAATGATGCGGTTGCAGGAAGAAGGCGCTGAGGTTATCGCGGCCGGTCTGGATCTGCGCCCGGTGCGCGGGAAGAATGGGCTGGAGATCACACCCACGACCACGATTGCTGAACTGCGCGCCGATGATCTTTTCGCCCTGGTGCTGCCCGGCGGCTGGGCGCCGGATAAACTGCGCCGCTATCAGGCGGTGACCGATCTGGTGCGGGCAATGGATGCGGCTGGCAAAGTGATCGGGATTATCTGCCACGGCGGATCAATCGCAATCTCGGCGGGGATCGTCCGTGGCCGTCCGGCAACTGGTTCGACCGGCATCAAAGATGATCTGATCAACGCTGGCGCCATCTGGGTGGACAAGGCGGCCTTTCGTGATGGAAATCTGGTCTGGGGACGAGTGGTCGCCGATATTCCTGCCTTCTGTCGGGAACTGGTGGCAGCACTGGTAGAACGGGCGTGAAAAATCCATAGGAATCCGTCTCAATCTGGCATATCTGCGTTCCATCACGGCATCATCTGGCGCGATGCGGAACACGGATATGTGATGGATGTACACGGGTCTGTCGGTACAGAAGGCCATCGACTCGGCATGAAATTCATCAGAAGTCTATGCGCCTTCATAGACCACGTTAGACGTCCGGACATCCTGTCAATGCGCGACCGTGTCCCCAGAGATGTCGATGTGTGCGAGCGCTATCGATCTGTGGTACTATATCAGCACTATGTTGTGCTTCTGTTCACAAGCGCGACGGTGGCTTGCAGCCGGGGCGCTCCTTGCGTTCCTGGCGCTGATTGTTGTTCCGTCCGCTTCGGCGCACGTCGGGGATGCCGGTCCGGTTCAAACGATCGTGATGGATGCCGGTCCTTACGAACTGGCGGTCACGATGACCATTCCCCCCGCGCTTCCCGGTCCGCTGCTGGTCGATATTGTTCCCGACGGCGAACCGCTGCCTGAGACCTTCGAGGTGCGCCTGACGCGCTACGGCAGCCCGTTCCCCGAACAACCCGCAGCGCTTTTGAGTCTCAACGGCGCACTTAGCGTCACCACGCGTCTTGCCATCGACGCCCCTGGCGACTGGGAGGTCGAAATCGTTGCGCGCGGCGCTCCTGGCGAAGGGGTCATGCGCATCCCGGTGACGGTCTTTCAGCCGCCGCTGCCGCCAACAACCATTCCACTCTCAGTTGCGCTCGGGGTGTTGGTTGTCAGCCTGCTGGCTGGCGCCGCTATCGGCGCTGGCGGTCGCCACGCCCGTCCTGGCTTTGCCGGCGCGCTGCGGTTGCTGAACTATGTCGCCTTTGCCTCAGCAGTCGCGTCAGCCGTGCTTGCCTGGCTGCAATTCACGCCGCTCCAGGCGGAAACGACTCCTGCCGTTCCAAGGTACAGCGGCGGCGCGCCGCACGTCAACCTGTTGCTGGCGACTGAGCCGCGGACGCCTACCGCTGGTGCACCGCTCGTCATGACCCTCGACCTGCGCGACGGCGCTACCGGTCTACCTGCCGACGATCTTTCGCCACACCACGACGCGCTGCTTCACCTTGCTGTCGTTGATCACAGCGGCGGGTTCTTCGCCCACCTGCATCCTGCCCGCATTGCGCCAGGATTGTATGCTGTTACGCTTACTCCTGATCGCCCCGGTGCATATACTGCATATGTGGAATTGATGCGGCACGGCGGCAGTTTGCAAGTGGTCACAGGACGCTTTGTGGTCGGCGGACAGGTGCAGATCGACGCTGCCCCGGCGCCTGCTCCTGGGTTGGGGATGCGCTCGATAGGCGATCTGACAATCGAGGTACAGGCGCAGCCCACGCCGCTGCGCAGTGGCCGGCTGACGACCCTCTCGGTGATCGTGAGCGATGCAAACGGACCAGTGCGTGATCTGGAACCCTGGCTGGGGATGGGCGGGCACCTGATGATGCGGCATGTTGACGAGGCGCTGTTCAGCCACATTCATGCTGCCGCTCCGGTCGCCGCTCCCGGCAGTACGCTGCGTTATGGACCGGAACTGCGCTTCGTGCACAACTTCCCGCGCCCTGGCGTCTACCAGGCGTGGTTCCAGTTCCGCCGCGCCGGTCAGGTCATCACCGTGCCGGTGACCCTTGAGTTGGAGAAGTAAAGCGTTTTTCGCAAAGACGCTGTGCCTCGCCCAATCCGTATGAATCCGTCTCAATCCGTGCAGATCCGTGTTCCATTAGCGATATATCGTGCTCTGGCGGCGTTCCTGCTCATCGCCTTGCTGTTCCTCTCGGGGTGTTCGGCGGATGGACCGTCGACCGTGCAGACCCTGAGTTACAATGTAACTCTAACGCTTGAGGAGCGTCGTATCGGAGAGCACCCCGCCATCATCACCATTGAGCGCCGCGAAGGGGGTCACCCTGGCCCCATCGAATCAGTCAGCGTGGTGCCGATGATGCGGCAGCACGGTATGGCGTCGCCAGAAGTCATTGCCCAGCCGCTGCCGGACGGACGGTACCGCGCGGATGGGTTGCTTTTCTCGATGGACGGTGACTGGCAGATCGAGGTCTACATCGACCGCAGCGATGCGCGCGAAATCGCTACCTTCCAGGTGCGGGTGCGGCCATGAGGAGGCTGGCGAATCGGTTGTTGATCAACGCAGATCCAGAAAGGTGCAGGCTATGACCAGGACTGTCGTGCTTGTAGGAGCGCTGGACACGAAAGGTAAAGAATTTGCTTTTGTACGCGATCTCATCATTCAGCGCGGATTGCAAACGCTGGTGGTGGATTTCGGGGTGATGGGCGAACCAGCATTTCCGCCTGACATCTCGCGTGCTGAGGTGGCGGCGGCCGGCAATGGCGACCTGTCCACACTGGCGGACGGTCATCACAAAGACGAAGCCATGCGAGTCATGGCGGAAGGACTGGCAAAAGTCGTGCGGCGCCTGTACGACGAGGGTCGACTGCACGGCATTCTGGGCATGGGAGGATCAGGCGGAACGTCAATCGCTACGGCAGCCATGCGCACCCTGCCCGTCGGCGTGCCCAAGGTGATGGTTTCGACGGTCGGCGGCGGCGATGTCTCTGCCTATGCAGGCACAAAGGATATCACCTTTATGCCGTCGGTGGTAGACGTTGCGGGGATCAATCGCATCAGCCGCGCTATCTATACCAATGCCGTTGGCGCCATCAGCGGCATGGTGAGCATGGAAACGCCACAGGCGCAAGAGGACGCACCTCTGATTGTTGCGTCGATGTTTGGCAATACTACGACTGCCGTAGACCACGCGCGCAACATTCTCGAAGCGGCAGGGTACGAAGTGCTCGTCTTTCACGCCACCGGCACAGGCGGCAGAGCGATGGAAGGACTGATTGCCGATGGCTATATCACGGCATCACTCGACATGACCACAACTGAACTGGCTGACGAAGTGTGCGGCGGAGTATTGAGCGCCGGACCGGAGCGGTGCCTGGCGGCGGCGCGCGCTGGCATTCCAACAGTGTTGGTCCCTGGTTGCGTTGATATGGCCAATTTCTGGGGAATTGACACGGTTCCTGAAAAGTACCGGAATCGTAAGCTCTATCAGTGGAATCCGAACGTTACCCTGATGCGCACCAACGTTGAAGAAAATATCAGGATTGGTGAGATGATTGCCCGCGCGGCGAACGAGTCGCGCGGACCCGTCGCTGTTCTGATCCCGCTCAAGGGTGTCTCGATGCTGGACAGTCCCGGCGGCGATTTCTGGGATCCAGACGCTGATCGCGCCTGTTTTGAGACGATCAAACGGCATCTGAAGGCCGGTATTCCATACATCGAAATTGACGCGAACATCAACGATCCGGCATTTTCGGGTCAGGTCGCCCGAACCTTGCTGGACCTGATTGCACAGACTGATCAGACCAGTCAGGAGGCGTAGCATGGCATTCGCTCGTGAGGAAATCCTGCAACGGTTGCGCGCTCAGATCGCTGCTGGCAGGCCAATTGTCGGCGCTGGCGCCGGCACGGGCATTTCCGCCAAATTTGCAGAGGCAGGCGGTGCAGACATCATCATTATCTACAACTCAGGGCGGTACCGCATGGCCGGGCGCGGGTCGCTCGCCGGATTGCTGCCTTATGGCGACGCGAACGGCATCGTGGTCGAAATGGCCAGCGAAGTGTTGCCGGTTGTAAAGCATACACCAGTACTTGCCGGGGTGTGCGGCACTGATCCATTTCGTCTGATGCCAGTGTTTCTCAAGCAGTTGCGCGAGATCGGCTTTTCTGGCGTGCAGAACTTTCCCACGGTCGGTCTGATCGACGGCAACTTTCGCGCCAACCTGGAAGCCACCGGCATGGGGTACGATAAAGAGATCGAACTGATCCGTCTGGCGCATCAGATGGATATGTTCACCTCTCCCTATGTCTTCGACGCCGATCAGGCGCGCGAAATGGCGCGCGCTGGCGCTGATCAACTGGTGGCGCATGTCGGTCTGACGACGTCGGGGAGTATTGGCGCAGGCGTGGCAATGACCCTCGATGAGGCGATTGCAAAGGTTATGGAAATTGCCGAAGCTGGACGACAGGTGCGTTCCGACATCATTGTCATCTGTCACGGGGGTCCGTTCGATGAGCCCGATCAGGTTGGTATCGCTCTGAAGCGCATGCCTGGCGTCGCAGGATTCTTTGGCGCATCAAGCATTGAGCGCCTGCCAACTGAACGCGCTATCCGCGCTCAGGTCGAGGCGTTCAAAAACCTCGCGCTGGCATCGTAATCCACCCCGACGATGACCGTCACCTGTATCAACTCCCCTGGCTGCTCCATCCGCTCCCCCTATGGTGACGGTCATCTGCGCCACCGCACCCCCCCACAGGCGGGTGATCGCCTGCTGTCGCCGCACTCCCCCCTGGCACTCCACCCGCTCCCCTGCGGTGACGGTCATCTCATCACACCCTGAACGTCACCGCCAGGCGCCCAAATTGCAGGCGTGCGCCATCTTTCAACGGATGCGGCGCACCTGGCTCGATCCGCAGACCATCGACCCTAGTGTAGTTCGTACTGCCTAGATCAACGATGGACCACTGTCCGCCCCTGTGGATCAGGCGCGCGTGCTGACGGCTCACACCACCGCTTTCGCCGCCATATGGCGTCAGGTCGATATCCGGGTGAATGCCGCTGATCGGATCTTCACGTCCGATGGTAATCTCTGCCTTATCCGTCGGAACGGGAATCTCCTGTCCGTTCTCGAACACCAGGCGCGGACCGACCGGCGGCGCCAGCACAGTTGCGGCTGATGGAAACTCTTCGGGTGGTGCAGTCACCGTCACTGCCATATCGGGCGTCGCCGGTGCGGTCAAAGGCAGCGGCGCAGCCGGTTCGACCGCACGTGCGACTGGCGGCGCAACGGGTTCAGCGACAACCGGAGCAGGCGGCGGTGCAGGAGCTGGCGCTTCAGCAGCGGGCGCGGCAACGCCAAGCGCTGCCAGCTCCGCCTGCGCTTTCGCCAGCGCACTACGCGCTTCATCGAGCGCCAGGGTGATGGCGGGGGGCGTCGCTGCGCCAAACGTCGCCCGCATTTGCTCAAGTTGGGCGATAATCTGTTGCTGGCGGGCAATCTCATCGTTGAGCGCAGCAACAACCGCCGGATCAACGGGCGGCGGCGGCGGTTGCAGCGCGTCGAGTTCCGACTGCGCCTTCGCGCGCGCCCCACGCGCTTCATCGAGCGCCAGGGTGATGGCGGGGGGCGTCGCTGCGCCAAACGTCGCCCGCATTTGCTCAAGTTGGGCGATAATCTGATCCTGCCGGGCAATTTCGTCGAGCAGCGCCTGGCGTTTCGCTTCATACTCCGCCTGCGCGTCAGTTATGGGCGTTACGGGTGGCGGCGCGGTTGTTTCAACCGGCGCTGCTGATGCAGCAGGCGGGACTGGCGGAGGCGCCGTCTCGATCAGCGTTGGCATGGTCGGTTCAACAGGCGCCGGATGAGCTGCTAGAGACTCGGGAGCAGCCAATGGCGGCTCAGGCGGCGCAGCGGTGGGTACGTCGGCAATGGACGGAGATGGTGCAGGTGCAAGGGCGGCGCCGCACGCATCGCAGAACCGATCACCAGGCATCGTCTGATGCCCGCATGCAGGGCAGATCGCGCCCGCGACCGGCATTGCGGGCGCTGGCGCCACTATGGTCGGCGCATCAACGCTGACCGATGGTGCGCCTACGCTGGAAGGCGGTGCGACGGCTGTCAGGGCGGCGCCGCACTCTTCACAGAATGCCTGACCGGGAAGCACGGGAACGCCGCACTTTGGGCAGGTCTGAGAGATGGTGACGGGCGGTGGAACGGATACAGATTGAACTGGACCGCTTGGTTCGAGTCGTGCGCCGCACTGCTCACAGAAACGATTCACCGCTTCATTGAGCGCGCCGCACGTTGGACACTTAATCATTCCCAATCCTCCGCATGCTTCAAGAGGCTATTCCTCTAGTTTTTGCGTCAGGCGACGGGTCGCGTAGCGTAGTTCTTTCTGGCGTTCGGCGCTCATCGTCTGGCCCTGATCGAGTTGCTCGGCCTGCTCGGCGACCTTTTGCGCCAGTTCGAGTTCTCCCAGATCGAGCAATCGCGTCGCTGCGGCGCGCAGTTTCTGGGTGGCGCCCGACAAATTGCCCGCCTCGGCCTCGGCAAGCGCGCGCGTCTGGAGTTTGAACGCTGTCACTTTTTCGACCAGGTTCATCACGCGCGGATCATATGCCGCCTTCGCCGGATCGGTGACAAACTCGAGGAGTACGTCCTGCTTCATCACCTGCTCCGATCCGCCAATCGGCGTGTAATGGAGTTCGGCCTGGGCGACCCGGAACCTTCCCGCGCCGCGCGCCGGAACCATCATGTCGATAATAACGCTCGACGGCATATCGGTCTCAAGAGCGCCTAACCGCACTGCAATCTCGCTGTCGCCAATTGGCTGATAGCCAAGGTTGGCAATGATCGGACTGGCGCGATATACGGCGCGTGGCGTTGCATCGCGCACCAACCGCAGCAGCAAACGCGCATCCTGCGCTATTGTGCCCTGCGCCGTGCGCACCGCACGCTGGAAGAACGTTGTGATCTGCGCCGGATCCGCAATATAATCCGACAGCCCGCCCGTCGCATCGGCAATGTCATCGAGCAACTTTTCATTCCACTCCGCACCAAGACCAAGCGCCGTCACCCGCACGTTGTCACGGGCCAATTCCTGCGCCAGCGCACGGCAGCGATCCTCATCGCCCCACGTTTGCCCGTCGGTCAACAGCAGCATGGCGCCAACCCGCCCGGGGTCGTGGTTCTTACGCAGTTCCACAATACCAGCCGCCATTCCGCCCGACATGGCAGTGCCGCCGGCTTCCTCGATGGCGTCAACCTGCGCCTTGAGCGCATCACGGTCGATGGCGAACGTCGCGGGTACGAGCGTTTGCACCGTGTCGTCGAAGAGGACAATCGAAACGATATCCTGTGGCGTCAGCGTATCGATGACCCGTTTGGTCGCCTCCTTCAGCGCTGCCAGTTTCGCGCCCTGCATTGAGCCGGATCGATCAAGTACCAGGCAGAAATTGAGCGGCGCTTTTTCGGCGACTGCCGACGCCTGCGCTTCTACGAGCAGATACGCCACCTGCGGCGATGCGCTGGCGACCAGCGGCGCACGTCCCCACGTACACGTTAGCGTGACCTCTGCATGCATAATGCTCTCCTTAGCGGATTATTCACTGTACGTTTAGACGCCGTATGCCAGCGAATCGTTGCGCTTCGTCGTCCCTTTCAAAATCCTAACTGCTCGACCCTCCCACCAGAACAAAGATGCCGCAGCACAAGAGTCCAGTCATCAGCCCGGTCACGATGCCCACGATGGCGTGCTGTCGCCCTCTGACCGTCTGTTGCGTCGCGGACGAGAGCAGCGCAATCAAGCCGAGCAGAAAGGCAAGCGGTCCGGTAGCGAGGGGCAGAAATGCGATCAGATAGCCAACGCCAGCCAGTTCGCTGTCGGTACCGGTCGTGGCAGCGCTGATGGCGACGAGGATCGCGGCAAACCCCATGACGAGCATGCTGCCAATCCCGATCCATCGCCCAGCGTTTGCAAGACCAGTGGTTGGCAGTGGCACAGGAGGCGGTTGCGCTGCCACACTGCCAGAGATGGGCGGCGAGATCGGCATCGTTTGCCCAACCGAACCTGAGACGGACATTCTGGGGTACACTGCCTCGGTCGGGGTGCCAGCCTGGAGCATAATCTGCTGCTGACCTGTCAATGCCTGGTAGAAGGCGCGCACATTAGGGAAGCGCCTGTTCGGATCGGGATCGACAGCGCGTGCAATCGCATCTGAAACATGCTGCGGGATGGCGGGGTTGATCTGGTTGGCAGACGGCAACCGAAACGGAGTGCTTGTCGGATCGTAGCCGGTTAAGAGTTGATGCAGCAGCACGCCAAGCGAATAGATGTCGGCGCGCGGATCGGTCTGGCTCCGTCCGTACTGTTCAGGCGCGCTGTATCCCAAGGTGCCGAATGCCTGCGTATCGCGTTCCTTGCCAGGTTTGAAAATGCGTGCAATGCCAAAGTCGACCAGTTTGATGCGCCCTTCGGGCGTTAGCATGACGTTGGCCGGTTTCAGATCGCGGAAAATGATGGGAGTCGGTCGGTTGTGGAGATACTCCAGCACCTCGCAGATCTGGCGCGCCCAATCGAGCACGCGCGGCAATGGAAATGGGAGACCTTCACGTTGCGCAATGGTCAGGAGCGAATCTCCAGGGACGAATTCCATGACTAGATATGCCTTGCCGTCCTGTTCAAAGTGATCGACGACCTTCGGCAATCCCGGATGCGAGAGACTGGCGAGCAATTCAGCTTCGCGCTGGAACGCGGCCCGCGCCTCTTGCAGCTCCAGCGGTCCGGTGATCTGCGCCTGGCTCATCTCTTTGATTGCCCAGGTGACCGTACTGAGGCGCAGATCGCGCGCGCGGTAGACGGCGCCCATCCCGCCCTGCCCCAGTTTTTGCTCGATGACGTAGCGCCCCTGCAAGATGAACTGCTGCGGCAGAGCGCCGGTTGCCATCGCGACCGACGGCATTGCCGCGCCTGCCAGTCGAATCCCGCATTCGGCGCAGAACGGAGCGCCGTCGGGGTTGAGCGCGTTGCAGACAGGACATTGCATATTCAGTACGACTCGAAGAACGCCAGAATGACTGTGATATTATCATCGCCGCCAGCGGCATTGGCTGCGTCAATCAACGCCATGCACGCCGCCTGTGGATCATCGGGGTGTGCAGCGATGATTTCCGCCATTTGCTCATCGCGCACCATTTCCCACAATCCGTCGCTTGCTAGCAGCAGCGCATCCCCCGGACGCAGTCGTTCGACAAAAACATCAACCTCGATGTCGAGTTTATCCCCTAACGAACGGAGGACGGCGTTGCGCTGCGGGTGGGTATAGACCTCGTCAGGCGTAATCTGTCCAAGATCGACCAGGCGCTGCACCAGCGAATGGTCGCGGGTGACGCGCCGGAGTTTCCCCTCTCGCAAAAGATATGTTCGGCTGTCGCCGACGTTGCCGATCACAGCGCGATCACCGGCAACCAGCGCCAGCGTCATGGTCGTGCCCATGTCATTCCCGCGATTGCGCGCTTCGCGCACGACGTATTCATTTGCCTGAAACATAGCGCGACGCACGACCTCGCGGAGCGTTTCCTCCCGATCCTGCGCATCGGCGTCCACCGTCGGCGCCAGATACTCGCGCTGCACGATTTCCAGTGCGCCGCGCAGCGCTAGGTCCGACGCCACCTCGCCTGCGCTATGCCCTCCCATCCCATCAGCGACGATGAACAGGCTCCATGTGCGCGGTTGGTTGCGGCGAATCAGGCGCAGATCAAGCGCCAGCAAACTGTCTTCGTTCAGATCGCGCACCACGCCGGTGTCGGTGGCGGCGCCAAATCGCACGCGCAGTGGCGCCGGGGCCGTGTGGTACGCAATCAGAAAGTCGAACCGCTGTTCCAGTTCGATGGAATTCGTCAGACGACCAGTACGGATTTCGCGCAAGATATCTGCGAGGGTCGGTGCGGCATCCAGTGCAACCTCTTCCTCATCAAGGCGCCTGGTGGTCCGTGGGGTCGCCGTCAACGCCTCAAGCAGCACTGCGAGATGGAACAGATCGGTTGTGACGTCTTCCCCATCAGCCCGGTGCAAATGACGCACATGCCGCAAGCGCGTCGCGCGGGCTGGCGTGATGTCCAGATCGTCCGGCTCGACGGCGCCAAGCGCAAACCCCTGGTTATGCAGCAGAGTCAACAGATGCGCCAGATCGCGCCCGATGAAAAGGGCTTCGAGTTCGCTGAGCGGAAGAGTGAGCGGCGTTGGCGGATTCGTTGCCGGAGTGAGCGTCAGAGTCCGATCCCCGTCACTCACTTGGTCCCAGATCGGAGGCAGAAAGGCGAGAGCAGCGGGATCGGCGATATGCGGGACAAGCGCTAGACCGATTGGCGCACCAGTCGTGATCTGGCCCCGGTAGCGACGATCATCGAGCGCTGCGCCACACTGGGTGCAGAACGCTTCCCCGGCGTCGTTAAGCGTCGTGTTGCACGACCAGCACCGTCGCCACGGTTGGCGATCAATCGCTTCAACCATATCGCCAGACGTGGCAACGATTTCGTAGCGACCTGCAAACAGCGACGGCGTTTCTAGCGCAGCAGGCGGGGCATCCATGACAGACTCCTCATCGAAACGCATGAGCGGCGCAGCCGTTGGTGCAGCAACTGCCAGCGTCCCAGGGAGCAGCGCTGGATGTTCAGGCGCTGCGGATACAGCCTTGGGAGTAGTGGCAGGGTTGGCGAGCAATTGCGCCGCCAGCCAGGTTTGATCATCGGACGATGGACGATCAGAAGCGAGCGGTTGAGCGCAGGACTGACAGAATCGTGCATTGTCACGGTTGCATGCGCCGCATGACGTGCAGATGACAGGCATTGCTTCGCTACCGTAGAGTGCTAACCGTGTTCCCGTTCCTCATTCCTTCCACCTTCGACACGGACCATCACCACGCTGATATTGTCCCGCCCGCCGCGTTCGTTCGCCAAGTTGACCATGCGTGTCACGGCACGGTCGGGGTCGGGTTCGTCAAACGCAATCTGGACGATTTCCTCGTCGTTGACGTGATTGACCAATCCATCGGAGCAGAGCAGCACGATGTCGCCCGGCTCGAGCGCCTCCGAGCGCGTATCGACATCAACTGACGGATCGGTTCCTATTGAGCGATAGAGAATGTTGCGCTGCGGATGAGTGCGCGCCTGCTCTGGCGTCAATTGCCCAATATCAACCAGGCGGGCCACTAGACTGTGGTCGGACGTCAACTGCGCCGATAGCGCCCCGTCGTCAGTGACGCCGTTTAGATTCAGCAGGTACGCGCGGGAGTCGCCGACCGACGCGATATGCAACCGGTCGCCGACGAGTAGCGCGATTGTGAGTGTTGTTCCCATGCCGCGGCGCGTCGCATCGACGCGCGCCGTATCGTAGATCTGGCGGTTGGCGGCGCGCACAGCGTCGCGCAATAGATTCTGCCATGCCTCATCGGTCAGCGGCGGGTGGCTGACCGACTCCCGCTCCAAGTAGGTGCGGCTCACGTCAGCCGCAAGACGACTGGCGTACTCCCCCGCCGCCGCCCCCCCCATGCCATCGGCGACCAGACAAAGGTATGCTTTCTGCCGACCAGGCAGATCGATCTCACCGGCGTATACTGCGTCCTGATTCTGCTGGCGCACTCGCCCGGTATCAGTGCGCGCGGCGATGCGGAACTTGAGAGCGCGTGATCGCACAGACCCGACTCCGTAACGTGGCGCGGCATTCAGCAACGCGCCGCATCGCTGGCAAAAACGTGCATGAGCTCGATTGCCGCTGCCGCACGATGGACAGGCGACATCGAACGTGCGCAGCGCAGGCAGCCTCCTGGTTATGCAGATGGTTGTGCGCCCCTGCGCCAGTTGCTGCGAGAGGCTGCGCATGATCTGCGAGAGTTCATCGATGGCGCGCGCTGCCTGATCGCGGGTGACTGCATCGCCGCTGCTCAGTCCGCGCTGCCACCACTGTACGCTCGATTCTACCACGTTTATCAGGTCGCGCAGATCGAGCGCATTGCCGCGAACCTGCAAACGCTTAGCGTTCGTTAGCGCTCCTTCGATGGGCGGATCGCCAGAAGCTATCGGCGACGATGCGGAGAAGCGAGGCGGCGACTGCGACAACGCCTGCCCGCATGTCGGGCAAAACCGGGATCGCGGCGTAACAGTTGCGCTGCAGAATGGACAATGCGGGTTCAATATTCCCTCCGCCCTGCAAGAAACGCACCGGCTCAAGTATAGCATGCCGGTTTTGTTTTGACATCTCCTCATGACTGACTACAATGGTGCAAGCTGTTTGTTCAGCAATCTACAGGAAAGCCGGGTTCACCATGAGCGCGCAACGATATGTCTACATCGGCGCCGACGGCGGCGCGACAACCTCTAAGATTGGCGGCGTCTGGGACGATGGGACGGTCATCTCCACGCAGCTCCTGCAGCGACCAACCGGCGCAGCCAATGGTCCGGCAGCGGTCGTGCGCGGATGGGTCGAGGCGATCAGCGACTATCTGGCACAATACGGATTGGCGTGGGATCAGGTGCGCGGAGTCGGTCTCGCCATCCCCGGTCCGTATGAGCGCTTTGGCGTCCTTGGACGCTCGCCGAACCTGCCGGAGAGTTTCGCTGGCTTCGATCTCTACGCCGCATTCAGCAGCGCACTGGCCGAACGCGCCGGTCGCCCGATCCCGCTGGCATTCGGCAATGACGGGAATATGGGCGGTGTCGCAGAAGCGCGGCATGTCCGCGGAGACAGCCACGCAACGGTCGTCCTGCTGGCGCCGGGCACCGGCCTGGGATGCGCGTACATCGGGCGCGATGGCCTGCCACTCGATGGCGACTCATTGAATGGTATGGAAGGCGGGCATATGCCCGCTCCGCTGCATTTGCTCGATGCTCGCCCCTATCCGTGCGGCTGCGGTCGGACGTGGGGATGCTTTGAGGTCTACACGACGCTTTCCGGTCTGCCCTACCTGCTGGAGGAGCGGTTGCCGCGCTATCCGGATCACAATCTGGCAACATCAACGCTCAGTATGCGCGAGCGCGCGTTTCGCCTGCGCGGGCTGGCGCAGCACGGCGATCCGCTGGCGCTGGAGATTTTCGATTTTCAGGCGCGCGCGCTGGGGTTGCTTGTGGCCACGCTGGCAATGGCGCTTGACATGCAGTACGTCGTCGTCGGCGGCGGTTTGATGGATCCTGAAGCAACGACGGCGGAATTCCGCGAACGTTACTTGCGCATCGTGCGTGAAACAGCCGACGCCTACCTCTGGGCGCCTCAGCGCGGCTTTTTGACCATCGTTCCGGCGGCGCTCGGCGATCTGTCGCAGGCGATTGGCGCGGCGCTGACGAGCCTGTACCAGCAGCGCGCCGCCTATCCCTGAGCCGCGACCGCTTCTATTGGTTGTGAAATCTTTCCCTAAGGCTTCTTGACAATGATCATCGATACTGCTATGCTATAGCTACGATCTTCGGGGCAGGGTGAAATTCCCGATCGGCGGTGATGTGCAGCACGCTGCAACTAGCCCGCGAGCCGCAAGGCAGGAGACCGGTGAGAAACCGGCGCCGACGGTTACAGTCCGGATGGGAGAAGATCGGTGAGCATGGCAGGCTCCTAGCAGTGATCCCAGTTATGCGCGCGTAACTGTGGGATCGTGTTGAGAGCGTCCATCAGGCGTTGCGCACCGCGCATACGTCGTGTCTGCTGTACCAATGCCCCGAAGCCGTTCGGCTTCGGGTTTTTGTTTGGCGCTATAGCCAGTCTGCCGCTGGCGCAGGCGCTGGTCTATGTGCGGCAGCGTGCTCCTGTCTCCTTCTCCCCTTTCCCCTGCCTCGCGTGATATGCGAGGTGTTCCATGGTCAACGAACAACATCTGCCGCTTCGACCTAATCGAGCGCTGCGCATAGAGGGTGGAGCTTCGCGCCGATACGCATGCCGCCTGCCAGCCTGGTTGAACCTGACGCTGGCGCTGATCGCTCTGTTGATCGGCTGGCAGGTCGTGGTAACAGTACAAAACTATCCACCGTTTATTCTCCCGGCGCCAACGCTGGTGTTCCAGCGCCTGGCGACGGAGCTTGCCGGCGACACGTTGCCGCGCCACATTCTGGTCACCCTGTCCGCAGCAGTATGCGGCTTCGGCATTGCCCTGGCGATCAGCCTGCTGCTTGGCTATGTGCTGGCACATGTACGCGCCTTTGACCGCGTGTTGACCCCGTTGCTCGCGGCTAGTCAGGCGGTGCCGATTGTAGCCATTGCGCCACTCATCGTGCTGTGGGTTGGCGTCGGCCTCGAGTCGCGCGTGCTCGTGGCGACGCTCATCACTTTCTTTCCAATCCTGAGCGCCACCATTGTCGCCTTCCGCAGCGTCCCGCGCGAGTTGATCGATATGGCGCGGATCAGCGGAGCGAACCGCTGGCACCTGCTGCGCTACGTGGAACTGCCGCTGGCGCTGCCGGGCATCTTTGGCGGCGTCAAAGCCGGATTGGCGCTGGCGACGACCGGCGCCGTCGTCGGCGAGTTTGTCGGCGGGCGTGATGGGCTTGGCGCGTTGATCAACATCGCGCGCGGGTTGTTCGATACGCCGCTCATGTTTGTAGCATTGACCGTACTGGCAGGCATCACGCTGATCCTGTTTCTGATCGCCCTATTGATTGAACGCCTGTTGATTACCTGGGAGGCATAACCGTGCATCGCCTGGTTGTTATACTGGTTCTGCTCTTCACCATAGTCGTCGCCGGATGCGGCGCTACGCCTGCCGCGCCACCGACCACGCCAGCCGCCGCAACGACGCCGACCGGGGCTGCGGCGCTGCGCCCGGTGGTGATGGGATTCCCGTACATTCCGAATGTCCAGTTTGCCCACTTCTACCTGGCGGACGCAAAAGGCTACTATGCAGCCGAGGGCCTGGACGTGACTTTCGACTATAACTTTGAGACCGATGTGGTGCAGCGCGTGGCGCAGGGGACATTACAGTTCGCACTGGCGTCGGGCGACTCGGTGCTGCTGGCGCGCTCGCAGGGATTGCCGGTCGTAACCGTGATGACCAATAGCCAGCGCTTTCCCTCGGTGCTGTTTAGCAAAGCGGAAGCGAACATCAAAACGCCCAAGGACCTGACGCGCGACGGGGTGATCGTTGGCATTCCGGGGCGCTTCGGCGCGAGCTGGATCGGTCTGCTGGCGCTGCTCTATGCCGAAAACATCCCGCGTGAAGCGGTCAACATCCAGGAGATTGGCTTTACCCAGGTAGCAGCGATCACCGAAGGGAAGGTGACAGTTGCTATGGGGTATGGCAACAACGAACCGATCCAGCTCGAACGGCAGGGCATCCCGGTGAACGTCATCCGCGTCGCCGATTACTTCCCGCTGGCATCTGACGGGCTGATCACCAATGAGCAACTTGTCGCCAGCGATCCCGATCTGGTGCGCAAATTCGTGCGCGCCACCCTGCGCGGCATGGCAGAGGTGATCGCCGATCCCGACGCCGCATTCACTGTCGCGCTTGACTACATCCCCGAACTCAAGGGCGCCGAGCAATCGACGAAAGACCTGCAGCGCGCCGTGCTCCAGGCGACGCTGGACTACTGGCAGAGCGACAAGACGAAGACCGAGGGCCTGGGGTTCTGCGACGAAACCAACTGGCGCGAAACCTACGTCTTTCTGCGCGAAAGCGGCCTGCTGGCGACTGATGTGGACGTGACGAAGGCGTTCACCAATCAGTTTATCAAATAGGCGACGCCAGCAGTGAAGGGATCGAGGGTGCCTGGGTCATCCTCGATCCACCGACATGCCCGTCTTACTCACTCAGTCGGCTGCACCGAGTGACTGCGCGACTCCATCCGCAATCGCGCTATTCGTCTCAGCATCTGGAGCAACGCCCGGCGCATGAGCCAGTCCCAGGAGGGTGGTCGTTCGTGTGACCGTCACCCTCGCCGCGCTGCCTACGGCTCACTGTTCACCGCACCACGAGCGGCAGGTATACGCCGTTCAACCCGCGTAAGATGCACGTTGCGAGATAATCGGCCAGAGCGTTCCCGCCCGCATTGGTGAAGGAGCCGCCCGCATACATGCGTTCGCCGTCAACCGCTATGGCGGCGACTGCGTTGTTCACCCCGTTACCGACAGCCTGCCACGACGATCCGTTCCAGCGCGCGATGTAATCGGCGCTTTCGTTTTCTCCGGCATTGGTGAACATCCCGCCCGCGTAGACATGTGCGCCGCTGACGGCAATCGCGTAGACGATTCCATCCAGCCCGGCGCCGAGCGGGCGCCATGAGGAGCCATCCCAACGCGCAATGTGCCTCGTGTTTTGATTGCCCCCGAAACCCGGAAAGGCGCCGCCGACATAGATGCTATTAGCGCTGGTAGCAATGGCATGAACTGGTCCCTCGAGACTGCCGAGTGCGTGCCATGAGGCGCCGTCCCAGCGCGCAATGTGTCTGGCGCTCGCATTGCCTCCGGCGCTAGTGAAATCTCCGCCGACATATACACTGTTTCCGCTGATGGCAATGGCTCTGGCGGCGCCATTGAGACCGCTGCCAAGGGCATGCCAGGATCCGCCCGCCCAGCGCGCGATGCGGGCGGTGTGGGGAACACCGCTGGCGCTGGTGAAGTCGCCGCCCACGTAGACATCGCTTCCGCTCACGGCAATCGTGCGGACAATGCCGTTCAGCCCGCTGCCAAGGGCGTGCCAGGAATTTGTGGCGCTGTCCCAGCGCGCAACGTAATCGGCGTTCGAGTTGCCCCCGGCATCGGTAAATTCTCCACCGACATACACGCTGTTCCCGCTAACGGCAATCGCATGAACTTTTCCGTTCAATCCGTTGCCAAGCGCCTGCCATGAGGCGCCGTCCCAGCGCGCAACGTAGTTCGCATTTGGATTACCGCCAGCGCCGGTAAAATCGCCGCCAACATACACCTGATTGCCGCTTACGGCGATGGCTCTTACAGAAGATCGCAGCGCGCCATTGAGACCGCTGCCCAGCGCCTGCCATGACGAACCATTCCAGCGCACTATGCGGCTGGCGTTCGCATCGCCGCCAACGCCAGTAAAGATGCCGCCAGCATACACACTGCCTCCCTCGACAAAGATGGCGAACACTGCCCCCGGAAGTCCGCTCCCCAGACTCTGCCAGGCGCTCCCGTTCCAGCGTGCGATGTGGTCTGCGGCGTCATTATCGCCAGCATTGGTGAAATTGCCGCCGATATACACGCTGCCGCCGCTCACGGTTATTGCGTTGACTGACTGACTCACTCCGCTTCCCAGAGAATGCCACGTACTAGTGGAACTGTTCCAGCGTGCGATGTTTCTGGCGTTCGAGTTGCCTCCCGCACTGGTGAAAGCGCCGCCAACGTAGACGGAAGACCCATCGACGGCAATCGCTAAAACGACGTCTGTCGGTCCATTCCCCAAATGGTGCCACGTGTTGCTGGCGCTGTTCCATCGTGCAATATAATCCGCGTTTGCGTACCCTCCTGCATCGGTGAAGGCGCCGCCGGCATAGATATCGTTCCCGCTCACTGCCAGGGCATAGACCGTCCCGCTCAGACCGTTCCCCAAAGGACTCCAGACATTGGCGCTTCTATCCCAGCGCGCGATGTATCTGGCGTTGAGGTTGCCTCCCGCGCCGAGGAACGCGCCGCCGACATACACAGAGTTTCCGCTCACGGCAATCGCGTAGACAGTCTGATTGAGGCCGCTTCCAAGGGCGTGCCACGTAGCGCCGTCCCAGCGCGCAATGTAATCGGCGTTCGGGTTGCCCCCGGCATCAGTAAAGTCACCGCCGACATAGACGTCGCTTCCACTGACAGCAATTGCATACACAGGGCCATTCAATCCTCCTCCGAGGGCGTGCCACGCAGCGCCGTCCCAGCGCGCAATGTAATCGGCGTTCGGGTTGCCCCCGGCATCGGTGAATTCCCCGCCGACGTAAACCTGACCTGCGCTTCCTCCGATTGCCCGAACACGATTATTGAGGGGTCCATCGGGTTGCGATCCAAGGTTCGTCCATTGCTCACCGCTGCTCTGCGGTTCAACAAGCGGTTCCCAATCAATGTCGGGGATTGCGGACGCTCCGGGCATGCCCGGAGCGTCGCTGACCGCGCCCCTTACGCCGGATGGAGCATAGTATGCGATGGCTGGACTGATGACGCCTGTTCCAAGCCACACAAGAAAGACAAATAATAGGCGAAGGGACGTGCGAGCGCTCATGAAGCCCTCCTTGAGTGAGGAAAGTAAGGATGTGACGTTGGAATGGACATTGTGGGATTGTTGCAGAGAGAGACTGGCGCCCTGGCAGGTTGTCGCTCTCGCCTATGCAGAGCGTGAAAATTCGCAATTGCGCGACAAGGCACAGTGTCAACGTGGTTTCGTGCATGAATGTAACACGTCGCTGATTGCGCAGCATATAGGAAAAGGGTCAGAACAGCGCAGAGGATTTTGTCCTACCCTCCAGGATGACCGCATAGCGCGCCACGAGACGGCTTTGCACGACTGAGCGTCGTTGACACCGCGCTCACCTCAGTGTAGGATAGGGCAGCGGCGTCATACGCCGTCACTGCAGACTCCGCTCAGTTCTAGCGACAGATAGGCAGAGCATGCTATGGCAGCGCGACGAACCGAGGTATTTTCTAGCGCCGACGCCGCATGGCTGCGGATGGAAGATCCGACGAACCTGATGATGATCACCGGCGTGCTGATCTTCGATGAGCCGCTTGATGTTGCGCGGCTCTATCGAGTCATCGAAGAGCGTCTGCTGGTCTTTGATCGTTTTCGGATGCGGGTCAAGCCAGGGCGTTCTTCTGGTCTGCTGCCGGAATGGGAGATCGACCCATATTTCAACCTCCGCGCGCATATTCACCGGATTGCGCTGCCTGCGCCAGGCGACAAGCGTGAGTTGCAGGCGCTCGTCAGCGATCTGATGAGTACGCCGCTCGACTTCAGCAAACCGCTATGGCACTTTCATATTGTCGAAAACTACAATGGCGGCAGCGCCGCCCTCTGCCGGCTCCACCACGCGATTGCCGACGGAATTGCACTGGTGCAAGTGCTCCTCTCATTGACCGACGAACAACCTGATATGCCGCCCGCCGCCGATGGCATCGAACGTGGGATGCGCGATACAAATCCTATCGAAGCATTCGCGCTGCCCGCCCTCAGGTCGTTGAGCAATGTACTGACGAGCGCCGAGGCGCTGGTCAACGAAGCCCGCGAACTGCTGGAAGACCCCACGCGCTTGATCGATATAGCGCGCACTGGGGTCAGCGGCATCCAGGCGCTGAACAAATTGCTCTTCATGCCCCCCGATCCGCCGACGCTGTTCAAAGGAACGCTTGGGGTGCAGAAACGCGCCGCCTGGTCTGAACCGATCCTGCTCGATGATGTCAGGCGTATTGGCAGTATGTTTCGCTGCACGATCAATGATGTGCTGCTGAATGCGGTCACCGGGGCGCTGCGACGCTATATGGTGAGTCGGGGCGCTATCGTCGATGGTCTCAACATCCGCGCCGTGGTGCCGGTCAATCTCCGCCCGCCTGGCCCGGTGACCGAACTCGGTAATCGTTTTAGTCTGGTATTCCTTGACCTGCCGGTGGGGATTGACGATCCGTTTGATCGCCTGCTGGAGCTGAAACGTCGCATGGAGGGGATTAAGAGTTCACCGGAAGCTGCGATTGCATTTAGCGTTCTGAACATGCTTGGCCTTATGCCGCAGCAGGTGGTGGAACTGGTTGTCAATCTTTTCGGCAGCAAGGCAACTGCTGTCATGACGAACGTTCCCGGTCCACGGCAGCGCATTTATCTGGCGGGCAGCCCGATCCGTCAGATTATGTTCTGGGTGCCGCAGGCAGGGCATCTGGGGCTGGGGGTCAGCATCTTCAGTTATGCTGGCAACGTGCTGGTCGGGATTGCCGTTGATGCTGGTCTGGTTCCCAATCCAGACGCCATTGTTGCGGCGTTCCATGCTGAGTTCAGCGATCTGTTGCGCCTGGCGCGGATTGTCACCGGCAACGAGGCACTTGAATATGCGCGTGCCGCAGGAGGGTAGGCATATGGGCCGCCGGTGCGGGATTGTCAGGTTCACATATGCAGTATACGCCTGGCTTGTTCTGTTGCTGCTCGTTGCAGCGGCGTGCAGCCAGGCGCGTTCTGGCGACGCTTTAGTGATGACAACGGCAGCGCCTTCATTGGCGAGCGGCGCGTCGTATCCGGCGCCGACAGGCGCTGCTGGCTCAGACGCATACCTGACGCCGGAAGCGGCGTATCCGGCGCCGGCGGTTGCAATCATTACGCCGCAGACGGCGGGAGCAGCCGCACCGGAAGCGACTGTTGTCCCCGATGCAATCATTGAGATTGTTATCGGTGAACACCGCCTGGAGGCTGAGGTGGTCGCCACGCCGGAGAAACGAAGCATTGGGCTGATGTTCCGGGACGCGCTACCCGAAAATCGCGGAATGCTCTTCGTTTTTCCCGGTCCCTATAGCGGCGCCTTCTGGATGCGTAACACGCGCATTCCGCTCTCGATTGCGTTCATCAGTCAGGAGCGGCGCATCCTCAATATTGAGGATATGCAACCTTTCGATGAGGTCACACAGCATGCCCCGCGCGGCGTAGCACGCTATGCGCTTGAGGTGAATCAGGGATGGTTTGCCGCACGCGGCATCCGGCCCGGCGACGAGGTGGTGTTCGAACTGCCGCCGGACCTCGTGATCAGGTAGGAACTCAGAGAGGCGGCTTGATGACCCAAGCAGCGGATCCGAACGCGAAAGCGAGCGCGATTTGTCGGATGGTCAGGTCTAGTGTGGAATTGCCAGACGACAGGCGTGAAGCGTTATTACTATTGCATCAGCGCGTTGAGCAACTCTGGCGCAGGCGCGCAGAAGCGCAAGCGAAACGTGTGCCAGTACAGCGGCTGCGATCTCTAACCCATAACCCTTGACCCCTAATTCGCCTGCCTGCCAACTATCCCTGCTTTGACCTTTTCCCCCAACCCATCGTCGGGCGTCTGGCGTAGCAGTTTCATCAGATGATCGGCCGTGATTGGTCCTTCTTCAAGCAACGAACAGATCAGCGTTGCGCGCAACTCGCGCACATCACGCGCTACAATGCGGAACATCTGCGCAAACTGTGCGTGGTACCAGTCGTTGTGCCGTCGCAGTTCCGCCAGTTCGTCCTGGAGTTGGGCAATAAGAATAGTTTGATGATTGAGTGCGCGCTGCATGTCAAGCAACGCACTGGCAATCAGGCTCATCTGGTCGGGGTTCAGGGGATGGGAATACGGCGGGAGACCGTGGTACGACGACTCGGATTGCATAGGCTTCTCCGAAGAACGTGGATCAAACATCCACCAGCGAGGGTGTCGCAAAGGTAGAATAGCATCACTCCCCGGCGAGTCACAACGTGACCTTAGTACTACTTTGTTACAATTCAGTAAAAGCTGGATGTGAAGGTTTATAAGGCGCTTATGCGGTTCAGAAGTGACGCACCTGCGGTGCGGTATGGGACGGTTCAATGGGCGCAGCGCCGGGATCGCGGATCGACGAGGTCTCAAGCAGCGTGTTAGCGGCGCAGGTTGTCGGTCTCAGCAGTCAACCGCGTGGCGACGCAAGAACATGCTCGTTATCGAGGAATGCGTCCGTGCGATGCCAGCGCATCAGCGGCGCGTGTAGGTTCTGGCAGGCGGTAGCGCGTCACGCACGCCATCACGAACTGAATTGCTGTTTCCAGCGAGATGCGATGACCGACGGAGACGTATACCGGGCGCGCGCCAGGACGGGTGCACAGCGCTGCCCCCACGACTTCATCGTGATGTCGCAGCGGCGTCCAGGCGCCGCGCACATCGGGCAGTGGACCGTGGGTGCCAACCAGCAGCGATTTGGCGCACCCAATTGACGGGAGACCGGTAAGGACGCCAAGGTGGCAGGCGATGCCGCAACGCCGGGGATGCGCCAGCCCGTGCCCGTCGCAGATGAGCAGATCGGGCAGAATGCGCAGACTCGCAAGCGCATCGAGGACAGCGGGCGCCTCGCGAAACGAAAGGTAACCAGGGACATACGGGAAACTGACCTGTTTGCGGGCAATCGTATAATCGAGCACTTGAAGCGACGGAAACGCCAGCACCACGACCGCAGCCAGGGCGCTATCGCCGCTATATCCCGTATCGACTCCGGCAACGGCGCGGATCAGGCCAAAGGCATCGTGAGGAATGACCTGCGCGCGTATCTGCTCTTGAATAGCGCGTGCCTCATCGAGATCAGCGGGCCAGGGATGATCGGCGGATGTCTTCATAGCTGCACACCACTGCGGCGTTTCTCAGATTGGCGCAAAGCATCGCGGTCAATATCATACTGTTGGCGTCTCTGCGTCGTTGCGCCAGCCTTTCTTCAACATTCTCTAGTGACGCAGGCTCTCAGGCAGGCGTTCTAACCACCCCACATCCAGGACCCCCCATAGCCCAAGCATAATTGCCTCAGCCGTGTCGTGGCGGAGGGCTGTGGGGCGTGGCGCACCCGACCAGGCGATCACCCGTCGCGCCAGCGTATCAGCGATGCGTTTCGCCTGATCGCCATTGCGCTGCTCGCGTTCGTACAACAGCGCACGCCGCCAGGTCTCGGCGCTGACCAGACGGACGGAAATGCTCCGTCGTTCGGCTTCGCGCGTCCAGATGTCTGCTAGCGATCCGCCTCCCTCAATGTAGATCCATTCCAGATCGGTCGGCTCAGCCAGAACACTTGCAACGCCACGACGCAGACGAGTCGCAGTGCCAAAATTGTGCGACCCGTAGCGACGCAACCTGCCGTCGCTGCCATAGACGGCGAAGCCGGTCCGCAATCCCAGATCAATGGCCAACAACGAGGGCATACCGTCATTATAGTCGAGATCTCGTTCGATTGAATCTTGACACACATGTTCCGGTGTGGTATACAAGAGGTAAGAGGCTTGAGGTAAGAGGGGAGAGGGGAACGAAGGCGGAGGTTACAGGTGAAAAGAAAGGTGGAAGGGAACCCCTAACCCATTCCCCCTCACCTCCGAGAGGCGACCATGCTGGCGACGAGCGACATTCCCCAGGCGGATGTGCTGTGGCACGTTGCACGGGTGCCAGAAGCTATTATGCGCGGGCACACCACGTATGAGGCGATCGGCGCTTATCTTGGTGCGAAGGGGCAGCGGCAGGGTCTGTACTATGCCCAGGCGGCGCGCGTGCTCGGTCTGGTCGGTGAGCCAGAGGAGGACGGAACTGTTCCGTTGACGCCCTACGGGCGCGCATTCGCGCAGTATGATCGTTTCGCGCAGGGCGCCGCACTGCGTCGCCTGCTGCGCGAGCAAGAGCCGACGCGATCGGTTCTGCGCGCCATGCGTGAACACGGCGGCCTTGATTATGACGGTATCGCGGCTGTGCTGCGCCGGCTAGCGCCGCTGGCAGCGAGCACGGCGCGACGGCGAGCGCATACCGCTGCCGCTTGGCTGGTTGCCGCCGGTCTCGCATCCTGGCGCGATGGAAAGCTCGTGGCTGTAAGCGCGCTGCCTGAAAGCATGGGATGGGCAGTGGCGCGGTGGCGAGCTGGCAGCGCAGCGCGGTGAGCTTCTTCAACCTTCGATGCCAGACAATGGCATACTCCTACAGGTTCTTTGGAGGAAAAACGTCGAGTACTGCCGGGACGCTGCGCGCTTGCTGAGATCGTGCAAGCTCCGTGGGTTCCTGTCCTGAGCAAGGGCCTTAGCCCGCAGCGCAGAGGGCGCGCGACCTGGCGGCGCAGGTTTACCGAACGCATTTTTCATTGCACCTGCGGGATGTCGTTTCCGTCTCATCCATTACTTATTTATCCATTCGCTGGCGGCTGTTCGTCCGAGTTCTGCGCAGGCTGAGGCTCAACCCCTGGAGGCGGAGACGGTTGGGCAGGTTGTTCGGCTGGCGACGGCGCGGATTGCGCTGGTTGTGCAACAGGCGGGAACGGGATGAGCGGCTTGCCGTCTGGACCGATGTCGGCAGGGTTCAGGGCATAGATATTGGGCCACGGTCGGAAGCGAGTGCGGAATAACTCGGGTGGGCGTGGCACACCATTCTCCACCACCAACCGGTAGATATCGATCGTCATACCGCCGCGTGCCTTATCGGTGTGCTTAATGGTCCCTGGCGGCACTCTGGGATCAGCGACGAACACTGGCTCTTTCGGAGCGGGCGTATAATCGTAGACCTTGTGAGTCAGATCAACCGTGCGATTGGGCTTCGTCCCATATAGCTCGACCTGCGCCACGCCAGTTTTCGGATCTGACCATGCCTGGATCAACAGCCACGCTCCGGTGTCATTCACAAACTTCAGGTCTGGTCCGCCGGTAAAGATTGTTGCATCAAGACCAGGACCATTGCCGCGCGGACCGAGTCCATATTTGTCGTACCAACTGATATAGAACGAATGTCCCCAGCGCTCGGTGATTGGCAAACCGGCCCAGAAAGCGGCGCGGAACAGCGTGGTCGAGTCCTGACAGATGCCGCCGCCAAACTCCTGCTGCGTCCGGTTCTGAATGATCGCTGCGCCTTCGACGAATCCATTGGCAGCATTGATCTGCCCGATGTTCTTGTTGAACGAAAACTCTTCGCCAGGGGCAATCAGCAATCCGTTGAGCAATTGCATCCCGACGCCGATGTTATGAACTCGATAGGGTGCTGAGCCGGTGAAATCGCTTTTGCCGACGCTCACCAATTCGCGAATGCCCAGTTGGTGGAGATTTGCCTCTGTTATTGGCGGATCGGTAGGAATCATTGGCAACTCGAGGACCCGATCACGCCCGGTAAGTGCAGCAAGCACCATCTCGCGGGCGCGCGCTTCATCGAGACGAAGGCCTGGTTTGCCAGGTTTGATGATCTTGAGATTGCCGTTGTTCCATGCCACACGCGGACGGGTGCCAGGTTTTTCAGTTTCCTCGGCTATCTGACGGAGGCGTTGCTCAATGGCGCCCTGGTCGAGCGTTACTGCGATCTGGTCGCCTTTCTCAGCGGGGATGCGCTTGATGCTGATCATGTCTGCCAGATCGCCGACCGTCCACTCGTACTTCCTGTTTCCAACATGCAGAACAAGCGGACCCTGCAGAATCGTCTCGATCTGCGATCGCGCCGCAGCAACGGCGGCATCGTCGAGACGTGGCGGCAGTTCGCGCGTTTGGAGCGGAATGGTGGCAGGTACGAAGGTTTGCAGTTGCTGCGACAGATGCTTTAGGGTAGCATCGACCAGCACCTGCCGCCCAATGACTGCGCCAACAATTGCGACTCGCTCACCATCAAGGCGCAGTTGGGCGTCAACGGGGGCGCGCTCAATTTCGCGCGCCAGTTGCGCCAGATATGCCTGCGCGCGAGTCTCATCGTATGAGACGTGCAGCGGCACCTCGAAACCATGCTGCCAGATTGTCGCAATTTCTTGAATGTTGTTAATCAGCCCACTGCCGCGCCCGACATTGTAGGCCTGCTTGACCGCGCTACGAAAGTCGAACGCGATTCCCAGATCGTCCAGCGTTGGCATCCACTGACGGTCGCCGTAGGTGATGACCACTGGTTGACGGAGGAATGCCTCATAGCGCGCCCGTATCGCCGCTTCCGCCTGATCCGGCGTCATCTCACCAACGGCAATGCCCTGAATCGATACATTAGGGTAGATCCGCCCTTCATACGACCGATAGAGATATGCTGCGCCACCTGCTCCACCCAGTACGATGAGTATGATGAGTGCCAGCACAAACCACAGCCATCCGTCCTTGCGATGACGTGGCCGACGCGCGCGCGCGTGTGTCAGGACTGGAAAGCCTTCGCGCTCTGCCGCCTCGGCCGTTGAGGAGAAGTGGACCTGTTCAGCCGACACGCAAACCTCCACACGACAATGTCGCCAGGAATGTATGGAACCCGGCGGGGACGCCTTGAGGAAGGATTAGACACTTAGCGACGCCATTGAGCGTTGCGCTGCAACACTGTACCACTATACGTCAAACAGGCATCCCCTGTCAATGATCAGAAACTGATAGATGTGGTATACTCCTCACGCACCTGCAATAAACACGAGCAGGCGCCGACGCTTACTGGCGCTCGGATGCCGGGTAAGGACCGTCAGATCGATGGATCCGTCGGCACAATGCAAATGTGCCAGGATACGTCGTCTTCCATAATACAGTATATCCATCGTGAAGGATGCCTACGTATGTCAGACAACGGAATAACGGAGCTGGATCTTGTCGTCGGTTCTATGTTCACCGCCCTTCCCGAAGAAGACCGCGAGCAGTATGAGTCGGAGCGTGACTGGTTGATCAAGGTGCAGGACTTGCTACGGGAGGAGGGTGTAGATGTCGATCTCCTGGCGAATCCCGGCGTTGAAATTTGGGAAGGCGGCATCGAACGGTACCGCGATCTCCTCCTGCTGCGCCTCATCGCTATCTATCTGGAGAACGGTCGGGACATCAAGCCGCTGTTGGCGCCAAATTTCGAGTTCGATGAAGAGCCTGACCCGTTGCTAGCTGCCGTCTGGGAGGACAAACAGCCAACTCGCTTCCCCCATCTGATCAAGCATCAGGGTGAGGGTGGATACTACCTGCCAGCCGATTTTCCTGAGCCGATCTGGATTGAGGAAGAATCAGAAGAAGAGGAAGACACGCCAATTGAGGAGTCGGTCGTCAGTTTCGGTTCGTCAGTGGCGCTTCAGCGTGAGCTGGTCGAACTGGAAGGAATGCTGGATCAGGCTGGCGTGAAACCCAGGCATCCGGTTCGTCGTTGCCTAAGGGTCCTGCGCGAAGCCGCCGATGTAAGCGTTGCGCACGATCTCCCGATCATTGTCTGGTGATGCGAGCAATCTGCCATCCGCCAATGTTGCACGGGTTGAGACGTTGCAACGCAACGTCTCACCTCGTGCAACGTCTCTGCGCCTAGCCAGTGTTCATCAGTCCTGCCGCCAGGCCGCTGATGCTCAGCAGAATGGCGTTCTCGAGCGCAACGTGATCTGGTCCGTCGGGGGCTGCGCGTAAACGCCGCAACAGTTCGATCTGGAGATAACTCATCGGATCGATGTATGGATTGCGGCGCTGAATCGAGCGTTGCAGCACCGGGCTGTTGTCGAGCAGACGATCAATCTGCGCGATCTGGCGGATCATCCGATTGGCGCGTTCATACTCCTCGCGGACGGCGGCAAAGATGGCGGCAGCCGCCTTCTGATCAGGCGCCAGTTCGGCGTAGCGTGAGGCGATGTGGAGATCGGCCTTGCCCAGGATCATCTGGGCATTGTCGATCATAACACGGAAAAAGGACCAGTGGGCGTACATTTCCTGCAGCAGCGCCAGCCGATCGATGGCTGACCCCGACGCTTCCCTTATTGCCCCTTCGTACACAAAGGTCTCGAGGGCGAACCCCAAGCCATACCACCCTGGCAGGGTATGCCGACTCTGCATCCAGCTAAACACCCACGGGATGGCGCGCAGGTCCTCAATGCGCTCGGTATTGCGGCGGCTGGCGGGGCGGCTGCCAATGTTCAGGCGACTGATTTCGGCAATCGGTGTGACATTGCGGAAGTATGGCACAAAATCAGAGCGCTCGTAGACCAGAGCGCGATAGTGACGCTGTGAGAGCGCCGCCAGTTGTTCGAGCGCCTGCGTCCATTCCTCAGGAGGGTCATCGCGCTGCAGCAGACCGGCGCGCAGCACGGCGTTCACGACCTGTTCGATGTGGCGGTGCGCCAGCAGCGGCAGCCCGTAGCGGTCGGCAATGACTTCACCCTGCTCAGTGATTTTGATCTGATTGCCGATGCTGCCAGGCGGCTGCGCCAGGATGGCGTGGTTCGCCGGTCCCCCGCCGCGCCCAATCGCACCGCCGCGACCGTGGAACAGGCGCATCTGAATGCCGTGGCGTCGCCCAAAATCGCGCAGTTTGCGCTGCGCCTGGTAGAGCGCCCAGTTAGCGGCGACATACCCAACATCTTTATTGCTGTCGGAATAGCCGATCATCACTTCCTGCAGATTGCCGCGCAATGCCAGGTGATCGCGATAGACCGGCAGCCGCAAGCATGTCTCGAGAACGGTATCGCAACACGCAAGGTCGGCGCCGGTCTCGAAGAGCGGCGCAATGTTCAGGCGACTGAAGCGGAAGGGGCGGAACAGTCCCGCCTCTTTTGCCAGCAGGAGCGGCGCTAGCAGATCGCTGGCGCCGCGCGTCATACTGACAATGTAGGTCTCAATCGCTTCAGGGCTGAGCTGATCCAGAATGGCGGCAATTGTGCGGAAGGTAGCAATAACCTCGACCGTATCGGGCGAGTAGTCGAGATGGGCTGGAATGAGGGGACGCGGATTTCCAAGTTCGCGCGACAGCAGATCGATCCGTTCGGTTTCATTGAGCGCAGTGTAGTCGGCACAGACTCCCGCAGCAGCCAGCACCTCAGCGAGCGCAGCAGCGTGACGCTCGCTATGCTGCCGAATATCGAGCGTTGCCATGTGCAGCCCGAAGACCTCGACCTGGCGAATGAGATCACGCAGAGCGCCATTGGCAACGATGGCAGCATTGTTAGCGCGCAGGCTCCGATCCATCACATTCAGATCAGCCAGCAGATCGCTGCGCCTGAAATAAGCGCCGACTGGCAGCGACTGCGATCGTCCCCAGTCGAGCGCCGCAGTGCGGGCGTGGTCGAGGGTGCGCAGCAGTTTCTCGCGGATGTAAGTGCACTTCTGTCGGTAGAGTTCGTAAGGGTTGCGGTGCGCCAGCAGATCGGCGACATCGGGAAAGAGCGCAGCGTCACGCGCTAGCGACTCGCGCAGTTCGTCGCTGACCGGCGCTTGCCGTGTGGACTGACCCAGACGATGGCTGAGTTCCTCAATTGAGGCAATATGTCGCTCGATGGCGGCGATTCGCATCATGCGCACCGCCTGAAGGGTGACCGTGTGGGTGACATTCGGGTTGCCGTCGCGGTCTCCGCCCATCCATGCGCCGTAGCGCAGCAGCGGCGGTACGCGCCACTCGCAGTCAGGATAGACTGTGCGAAGAGCGTACTCCAGTTCGCGGTAGAGGCGCGGGATCAGATCGAACAACACGCTCTCGAAATAGAACATGCCGTTCTTAACCTCATCGATCACGGTCGGTTTGACCACGCGCACCTCATCAGTCTGCCACAGTGAGACGATCTCTTCGTAAATGCGAGTGGTGTTTTCCTCGAGCGCGAAGCCATGCAAATCGCCGGTTCGCTGGTCGAGGAGCGTTGCCAACCGACGCACCTTTTCCAGTGCCGTGCGACGGCGCGCTTCGGTTGGATGGGCGGTGAAGACCGGCTGGATGCGGGCAGTATCGAGCCATTCCTGAATCTTGTTCGCAGGGGTGCCGCATGCGTGAAGTTCAGCGATAGCGGCAGCAATCGACTCGGGGCGCGGCGCATGCG
The DNA here is from genome assembly GCA_025062325.1 of Roseiflexus sp. Lineage (GTDB taxonomy): Bacteria > Chloroflexota > Chloroflexia > Chloroflexales > Roseiflexaceae > Roseiflexus. Next base: position 5,477 of record JANXAL010000105.1, on the reverse strand, counting down.
GATTGTGCCGCTCACGATCACGCAGAACCCAGGCGCGCTGCATCTGTTCGGCGAGATTGACGAGCAGAAAGTAGGCATTGAACGCTTTGATGACCGTCTGGATCTCGGCGACAGTCATCTGAGATGCTAATGTGCGCAGTTCGGCGTCGGCGCGGTCTAGTGCACCAGTGCGCAGCTCCTTTCCTAATGTCCGCAGACGTTCAACGAGCTGAAACGCTGCTTCACCCGCCTGTTCGCGGATAACGTCGCCAAGAAGATTGCCGAGAAAACGGATTGTTTCCGAGAGACGTTCGCTTTCGCGGCGCTGATTGTATGGTGAATGGGACATAGTTGAGCAGAGAACTGAGAACCGAGAACCAAGAACCGAAGAAGGCGCTGATCGCCGCATGGGCCCAGCGTGTTCAGTATACCTGTTTGAGAAGCATGCCGCTTCCCGCGCTCAGTCCGCCTGTCCGCTTGAGGCAGCGCCTGCTCTGCGTACCTTGCATGGTCTGGAACGCCAGATTATACTACCACTATATTGCAGAGCAATGCGCTCAGGATTGAGCAGCAGAGATGTCTTATGACAGCCCCGACACCAACAGGTCAGCTTCGTATGGTGCGCGCTGCCGATGGTCTTGATATCGACCTGGACGCCTTGCAGGGTCTCTGGAGCGTGGAGCAGTACCTCGCCCTCACCCGGCAGACCAATCATCTCATCGAGTTTACTGATGGCGTGATCGAGGTGTTGCCCATGCCAACGCGAAAGCATCAGGCGATTTCGCTCTTCCTCGTGCTCGCTTTTCTCGCGTTCGTGCGACCCAGGGGCGGCGCCGTATTCTATGCCCCTTTACGGTTGCAGGTGCGTCCAGGCGCTTTCCGTGAGCCGGATATTCTGCTCCTCTGTGATGCCCGCGATCCGCGAAACCAGAACGAGTTCTGGCTGGGCGCCGATCTCGTTGTTGAGATTGTGAGTCCCGATAATCCGGAGCGTGATACCGTCGAGAAGCCGCGTGACTACGCTCAGGCGGGGATTCCTGAGTACTGGATTGTCAATCCGCTGGACGAAACGATCACGGTCCTGGTTCTGGAGGACGACGCATACCGGACGTTTGGCGCGTTCCGTCGCGGCGAACAGGCAGCCTCCCGACTGCTCGACGGCTTTGCCGTTAGCGTCGATGAGGTGTTCGACGCGGAGTGAAGCAAGGCGCTACACGCGCTCGATGATCGTCGCATTTGCCATGCCGCCCCCCTCGCAGATGGCAATCAGCCCGTAACGACCACCACGCCGCTCCAGTTCGTGCAGCAGCGTCGCCATGATCCGTCCGCCCGTCGCCCCCAACGGATGACCGAGCGCAATCGCGCCGCCATTGACATTGACCCGATCCCAGGGTGCGCCGATCTCCTTCTGCCACGCCAGTACCACTGGCGCAAACGCTTCGTTGACCTCGAACAGATCAATGTCCTCCACCTGGAGACCGGCCCGTTCCAGCACACGGCGCGTCGCCGGGATCGGTCCAGTCAGCATCGTGACCGGATCGACGCCGACAACGGCGAAGGCGACAAACCGCGCCTTCGGTCGCAGCCCCAGTGCGCGCGCAGCCGCCGGAGATGCAATCAGCGCCGCTGCTGCGCCGTCGGAAATCTGGCTGGCGTTGCCAGCAGTGATCAGTTCGAGGTCGGGGAAGGCAGGTTTGAGGGCCGCAAGCTGCTCTGCCGACGTGTCGGCGCGAATGCCTTCATCGGCATCGAACACGCCGCCTTCTGGCAGAGCGACCAGAATGATTTCGGCAGCGAAACGACCAGCGGCGCGCGCGTCCGCAGCCAGGCGATGACTGCGCAGGCTATACTGATCAAGGTCTTCGCGCGTGAAATGCCACTCGCGCGCCATCCACTCCGCACCGCGCGCCTGATCGAACCATCCGCGCTCCAGACCGTAGCGCTGCGCAAGACCCGGACTGAGGGGCGTACCCGGTCCAACCGCAATCGAAGCGCCGATTGGCACGCGGGTCATCGACTCGACGCCAGCGGCGATAACCAGGTCGTAGGCGCCTGCCATAACCCCCTGTGCAGCGAAATGGATCGCCTGCAGGCTCGAACCGCACTGCCGGTCAATGGTGGTCGCCGGGACCGATTCGGGCAGACCGGCGGCAAGCCAGGCGTTGCGCGCGATATTGGCGGACTGTTCACCGGACTGACCAACACACCCGGCGATAACATCGTCGATGGCGGCGGGATCGACGCCGACGCGCGCCAGTAATGCGGCAATGTGTTGACCGAGGAGATCAACGGGGTGCATATCGCGCAGCGCCTTCCCTCGCTTTCCGATCGGTGTGCGAACCGCTTCGATCAGCCATGCCTCAGCCATCGTCACCCTCCTTCGCCCGTGTACACTGGCGTACACCAGGCGCGGTAGGCGGGCAACCGGCCACGCACGACGGCGCTATACAATTCCACCAGGCGCGCTGTGATCTCGCCGACGGCGCCATTTCCCACTGGTCGCCGGTCGATCTCAATAATTGGCTTGACCTCGGCGCCGGTGCCGCAGAAGAAGGCTTCCTCTGCCACATACAACTCAGTCCGGTCGATCGGTCGCTCAATCACCGGCACGCCTAGCTCCGCTTGCGCCAATTGCGCTACCACCCGCCGAGTGATTCCTTCGAGAATATCGCTGGTGATCGGCGGCGTAATCAGCGCGCCGTTGCGCACGATATACAGGTTCGCCGCGCTTGCCTCCGAAACATGCCCGTCGCTGCCGAGCACAATCGCCTCATCATAGCCATTGAGCAGCGCTTCGGTCTTCGCCAGCGCTGAATTGACATATCCGCCGGACACCTTTGCACGCGACGGCATGATATTGTCTTCGATGCGTCGCCAGGACGACACACACGCGCGCACCGCCGCTCCGGGGATGTATTGACCGAAAGGCACAGCGTACAGTGCAAACGCATCGGTCATGTTGTTGAGCCGGACAGTGATAGTATGATCGCTCTTGAAGACCAGCGGGCGAATGTAGGCGTCCTCACGAAACCCCTCGCGTCGCAGCAGTTCGACGGTCAGGTCGCACAGTTCATCGACGCTGTAGGGCAGGTTCATGAACATGATCTTGCACGAGCGGTGCAGGCGCTCCATATGTTCGCGGAGGTGAAAGATGTATAACTGGCTATCATCAGCATTCCAGTAAGCGCGAATGCCCTCGAAGACGCCGAGACCATAGTTCAGCGCCGCCGTCATCACACTGACCTGCGCCTGCTCGATTGGGACGAACTCTCCATTGAAGAATGCAAAACGGTTGGAAGCCATCGGTCAATTCCTGGTGTCTGTGAAGCGGTGGATTTCTTCTATCATACCAGACTTTGGAATAGGGGTTAGGAACGTCTTCCCGCCTTTCACCTTCAACCTGCAACCTGCCATCTTGCCGTCTTCCTTGCGGAGCCGTTGCATTGCAACCTGCGATGGAGCGGCCTGTGGGAAGAAGGAGATCGGTCTCGCCGCCTTCCTTGTGGAGCCGTTGCATTGCAACGGCTCTTCCTGGAACCTTCCCACCTTCAACCCTCTATGCCTCTTGCCTCGCGCCTGAACGACAGACTTTGCGCGCCGCTTGCGGAACTCGTGGTTTCCTCGTATGATAGGCAGTGCCGGATCGCGTGCGAAGTGAGGAAGGTTCGTAATCATTGACGAACTCGTGATGCGAAATCTTGGCGCCTCTGCGCCTTTGTGCGGTGTTGATATCGGAGCTATATCTTCTCTCAATCTCACGCTTATTGTCGAAGTGTTTTCTCCATCTACAGAACAGTATGATCGTGGTCGAAAATCACAGCATTACCGAATCTATTCCATCATTGAGAGCATATATGCTCGTGTCACAGAATGAACCGCATAACTGAAACCTCCGACCTTCACAGCGCTGTGCATCTCCCCGCCATCGGCTGTACCCTGGCGCTCGCAGATGTATATGACAGGGCGCTTCTTTGCCAATCGCCAGAGTAATCCATGCCACTGGTTGCCGAACTGAGCCTCGTCCTGATTGTTGCGGCAGCGTTATGCTGTTATGTCGGATGGGGTGTGGCAAGGCTGGCGCTGCCGTCGTCGCTCACGCCGTTCCGTGCGCCGTTGACGCTGCTGATCGGCTATGCCGTCCTGCTTTGGAGCGGGTTCATGCTGGCAAGCCTGGCATTGAACCTGCGCTGGACCCTGGTTGTCGCGCTGATCGGCGCCACTGTGCTGAATGCTCTCGCCTGGCGTTCAGAAGGACCGCCGCAACTGCTGGCGTGGCTGCGCGCCCAACCGGAGGCGCTGATCCCTCCGCTGCTGGCGCTGCTGACCGGCATCCTGCCGCTGCTCAGTTATGGCTATCCGACCATCATCGGACGCGGTTGGGATACCGAAGCCTACCTGCCAATGGTGCAGCACCTGGTCGACTACCCTCTGCCGCGCATCCCGGAAGCGCCGCAGAGTCTCCTGCGCGATCTGGTGACGCACCCGCCGCGAATTGGACTGACTCTTGGCTTTTCCGTGTTCCAGGGAATGGTCATGATCCTGAGCGGCGCCAGTGCGCTGACGTCGTTCGCACCGGTCATTGCGTTTATGCGCGCACTCGCCGTACTGACAGTGTATGTCTGGCTGCGCGCAACAATGGGATCAGGAAGGGTTGCGGCATTCCTGGGCGCCACACTCACTGCGCTAACGTCCCTGATGCTCTGGATCGGCTACTTCAACTTCGGCATGCAGATGTCGGCCTGGTGTCTGCTGGCGCTGACGCTCACCATCGGGCTGGCGGCAGTCGATGATCTGGCGCAGCGTCGCCTGGCGGCATGGCGCGTGGCGCTGCTGGCGGCGATTATTCTGGCTGCCGTACCGGTCGCCTATTACCCGGCGCTGGTGATCGCTGCGCCGCTCATTGCAGCCGCAGGAACGGCGCGACTGATCGAAACGTGGCGTCATTCCCAGCCGCGCCAGACGCCAGTCTCGCTGTCGCTGGCGGCGCTCACGATCGCCGGTTTGACACTGGCTGCGTCTGCGCTTGCGATCCAGGATTACTTCGAGGGATTCAGCTTTCTCTACTCGCTGATTGATCCAAAAAGCTGGCCGGATCGGTTCATCAGTCTGGATGAGATCCTGGGACTGACCGCGTTCCGTCTGACCGGCGCAGGCGATCAACCTCCCGCTCTGCTGGCGGGCGCTGCACTGCTGATGACAGGGTTGCTGGCAGGCGCTGCGCTGACTCTGCCGCCGCGACGAGACCGTGACACAGGCGCTGGCGAGCGACTGCGACTGCGCTGGACGCTGACGGTTATCGCAATAGCAGCAGCGTTGATCTGGCTGCGTTTTGGCAGACCGTATGAGTACGGTTTTATGAAAGGCGCCGCCTATACGTCGTTCGTGCTCTGGGGTCTGGCGGCGCAGGGCGTGGAACGGATTGCTGAGCGCACCCGCCGCGCAGGCATCCTTCTGACATCCGGCGCCGCTGGACTGATCCTCATCTGCACCGGCTGGGC
>JANXAL010000099.1 GCA_025062325.1 Roseiflexus sp. | reverse complement strand
TTCTTGCAGCCTCAAATAACCGTCTGGAGACGCTTCGACCGCTGATGCCAAAAGTTGCCCAGGCGTTGGCGACGACTCGGCCCGGCGATCTGATTCGCATCACCCCTTAATCCGGGCAGTCCCTGCACACAACAGCGTCGACCGAGTGATGTGAAAGAAGCGGGCATCGTCTCAGCAGGCTCAACGCCCTGCTTCGGCGCAGATCGCATCGTGCGTCGGCAAAGCGCACTGTGGACCTGATCGAGCAGTTTTGGCGATCGGTTTGGAGGATGACATGACATAAGTGGAAACCCCTTTACATCGCCGATGGCGCGATCTATACTCCTCACAACGATGTACCATGCAACGCTTCGATGAGCTCAGCGCATCGCGTGCGCAAACGATACGGCTTTGTCGCGCATGTGTTTCAAGATCGAAGGCTATCCGTCTAACGCCGCACAGGCGGGAATAGGCGGACGAGTGGCGGTCGAACGCCGTGGGAAGCTATATTAGGCGGACAACTATCCGTCTAGCGTGGCACAGGCGGGAATAGGCGGACGAATGGCGGTCCGAACACCGCACAGGGCGGGATGAGACGGACAGCTATCCGTCTAATTTGGTGCAGGCGGGAATAGGCGGAGGCAGTCGGTCTACTTCATATTAGGCGGCAAGGTTGATTTGGGTTTTGTCTATAAAAACTAGATGAAGCAGACGACTGGCGTTGTCCCACTAGTAATTCTGGGTGGAGTCGTTCTTGGTTTATATGCCGCAGACAGTCTCCCGCTTCCAGTACCTGTAGACAATACAGGCGCAGGGGTCTTGCGGTGTGTTGCATTTTCGCCCTACGTTGCTGGTTATGACCCAGAATTTGGTCCACACCCTCCGCCTTCACTCATTGATGCCCTCTTGGATGTGATTGTCAGTCAAGCTGGCTTCCGTTGCATTATGACCTATGGAGTGCTGGATGGATTGGATTACGCCTTTGAAGCGGCTAAAATCAGAGGCGTGAAAGTGATAGCTATCGTATGGCTGGACACAGATACCTCGGTTAATGAGGCTTCCATCACGCGTGGTATTCAGAAGGCTGGTCGGTATCCCGATACTATCATCCGAATTAGTTGTGGCTCTGAAGTACGCCTCAGACATGGTGTCACCGTGGCCGAGCCTATCATCCGTAACTGTGTACAGCGGTTTAGGGAAGCAGGAGTAACTCAGCCTGTTGGTTATATTGACACCTGGTGGGAGTGGTGTAACGCGGCGTGGCCTTGTCAGCAGTGGACCCTCGCTAATGATGTTGATTGGATTGGTATCAACGTCTTTCCCTGGTGGGAAAACAAATACTCCGGTCTCTTCACCTGCACAACCGCTGTTGAGGCTCCAGATTTCCACATTGCTCGATTTCAAGACCTCATCGTCCGGTATTCACAGAAGGAAGTCATCCTAACTGAGTTTGGCTGGCCATCCTGTCCAGAAGGATATAGCGAAGAAAACCAATATACAGGGGAGAGATGTGGCATTGCCAGTGAAGTTAATCAGTTCCTTGTTGTAGAGGAAACCCTCTCTAAGCTGGAACGATCGGGCTTATCCGGGGTTGTCTTTGAGGCTTTTCGTGAGCCTTGGAAGGCACGCAAAGAAGGTGCGGTGGGACCCTGTTGGGGGATTTGCGAAGGAACTCCGCCCTACACCTGCAAATTTCCGTATGGATTCCGCCAACGGCTTTATCTGCCTTTAGTGTTCAAGTGATTGAGCCGCCTAACAACTCGCTGGAGCCGACCGCCCTCTGGGCGGCGGCTCAGCTCGGTGCCGTTAGGTAGACAAATGGCTGCTGAGATACGTTGCCAACATATTTGCTTGACAACTGACCGATTGGCTGAGACGCGGGACTTTTACGTCGACACTCTCGGACTCGTGCTTGCCAACTTCGACGAGGCGTTTGGTGTTCTTGCGCTGCAGCTTGCGGATGGGTTCATCCTGCGCTTTGAAGCCAGAGGCCCGGCCGAACCGTCGAGCATCCAGTTCCTCGGCTTTGAACTTGGTTCCTTCGAAGAAGTTGACAGGCTTCACGACGAGCTTTCCGGACGGGTCAGGATCGTCGAAGATCTTCGAGCGCGCTTTGCGTCGAAGAAGGGACCGTATGGCTTCATCATCGAGGACCCAAACGGGTACCGGGTCAAACTCTTCAGGTACGGTTCTCGACACAAGCCCGACGCTGCGGGGTAGCGCGCCAGGATGGCTTCCCAATGCGCAACCGTGATGGCGTTCATCTGGACGGGCTCAGTTACCACGACCGTGCCGGTCTTCCGGTCCAGCGTGCCGTATACGGCAGTGAGCGCCCGACCCGGATCAACCCGCACCGTGACCGTCGCGCCCCGCCATCGTGCCGGTGTGGAGGGAGACCTTGGCTTCATCTTCCGCCAGGACGACGGTTTCCGGCGCGATTCGGGCAATATCGATCAGTTTGTTTCGATCTGCGCTTCGAACTCCATCACGGCAGCTTCGTTCCGTAACGTTGACAAGATGCTGATCACACGCATCCCGGAGGGACACCATATTGCTCTACCATCTCATCCGCCCGATTCTGTTCCGGCTCGACGCCGAGCGCGCGCACGACGCAGTCACGGCGATGCTTCGCGTTGCGAGCCGGGCGCCGCTGCTGCCACGGCTGATCGGCGCACTTTACGCCTGGGACGACCCCATGCTGGCAGTCGAGTGGGCAGGGTTGCGCTTCGCCAGTCCGCTCGGCGTTGCGGCAGGGTTCGACAAACGCGCCGATCTGGTTGATGCGCTGGCGTTACTCGGGTTCAGCCATATCGAAGTCGGCACCGTCACGCCGCGTCCCCAGCCGGGAAACCCTCGACCACGCCTCTTCCGCCTGCCGGAAGACCTGGCACTGATCAACCGGCTTGGCTTCAACAGCCCTGGCATGGTCGCCGTCGCACAGGCGTTGCGCGCGCGCCGGTCGCGCAATGTCATCCTCGGCGTCAACATCGGCAAAAACCGCGATACGCCGCTGGAACGCGCAGTCGAGGACTACGCAGCGACGTTCGTGGCGCTGGCGCCGCTCGCCGATTATGTGGCGGTCAATATCTCCTCGCCGAATACGCCGGGGCTGCGCCGCCTCCACGAACGCGCGGCGCTTGAGGAGTTGCTGCGCGAACTGATGCGCCTCAACCGCAACCTGGCGCATCCGCGCCCGATCGCGCTGAAGGTCTCGCCCGACGAAACCCCGGAGCAGATCGAGGAGGTGGTTCAGGCAGGGTGCGAAGCAGGCGTCGCCGCCTTCATCGCCGCCAACACGACCCTGGCGCGCGAGGGGCTGCGCAGTCCGCTGGCGAACGAAACCGGCGGGTTGAGCGGTCGTCCGCTGGCGCCGCGTGCGCGCCAGGTCATTCGCACGATCTACCGCCTGACCCGCGGGACGCCGCCGGTGATCGGCGTCGGCGGCATCCTGACCGCCGAGGACGCCTATCTGCACATTCGCGCGGGTGCGCGCCTGGTTCAGCTCTACACCGGCATGGTGTACGCCGGACCCGCCATTGCCCGCGACATCAAGCGCGGTCTGGTGCACCTGCTGCACCGCGACGGGTTTGCGAGCGTGACGGAGGCGACAGGGGTGGATGCGGAGCGGGAGGGGGTGTTCAGGGGGCAGGGGTGATACATCAGAGGTTGCACCACGTTGCTCGCTCCTGCGAGTATGGCTTGTGATGGAACACGGATGCGCACGGGCTAAGACGGGTTCGCACGGATTGGGCTCATACACGCTATTGCATCGGCGGACGGGAACTCTTCACCCTGTACGCTGTTGCCTGTCACCTGTGCCACACATGCTCTCGATGCCACGCCAAAGCCTCAGAATGTGGCCACAGCAGTTCAGCGAGAATTCGCGCACGCACATTCTCAGACATCTCCCACAACTCCTTGCGAGCGCAACAGCGCTTCCGCCCACGCAGCATCTTCGTCGCTCAACGGTTGTTCCGGCGGCTGGCGGTAGTCGATCAGCAGATCGCATCCCAACAAGTCGTAGGTGGCATCGAACGCTGCCTGCAATACCAGCGGCAGGTCGCTGTCGCCTGCGAGCAGCGGGATGGGCACAGTCGGCAGTCTGTCGCGCAGCGTCAAGGGCCAGACATCGACGAGTGGACGCCTCTCTGCCCGGCTGAGCAGCACGAAGTAGTGCGCTGGAGGCAGCGGTTGTTGCATCGGCACACGTTCGCCGCTGCGTAGCAGATCGATCTCCATCAGATGTGCACTGCTCAAAAGCAATCGTCGCCGCTTTGCCAGATATTCGGCGCGCCCTTCGCCGCGCTTATTTGTTGGCGACAGTATCTCGATAGCAGTGACCAGACGGCGCTGTGCGACGTCACGGATTTCGATGCTCACGTGCGGTACGGCCTGCGGCACGACCGTCGCAATCTGGAGCGGCGGTTCTATTGTGACGGACGATGCGCCCGTTGCCGATGTCGGCGTTGACGATGAGACGACGCTGACACCCAGGTAGAGCGATGCGGTTGTCACTGCAACATCGGTCACTTCTTCAAACACGACACGCTCGACCGGCAGCGCCAGGTAGCGTGGGCGCAGTTGGGGAGCAATCTGGCGCACAATTTCAACTGCAAATGTGGCATGGAATGTCGTCCAGAGCGAACCTTCGAGATATGGGTCCATTCCTGGAAATGGTGATGGCATCGGTCTCATCCTTTCCCGATCGTCACCTCACGCACCTGCACGTCGCGCAGGCGCTCTGGCAGCACAGCGACGCCTGTACCCGGCGCGTCGGGCACGGTGATGGTCGAGTCGTCGTTCAGCACGAAATCGGGCGCGGCGATGTCGCGGTGGTAGTAGCGCGCCGACGCTGAGATGTCGCCGGGGAGGGTGAAGTTGGGGAGCGCCGCTAGCGCCAGGTTCACGGCGCGCCCGACGTTGGTTTCCAGCATGCCGCCGCACCAGACCGGCACGCCGCGTTCGGCGCACAGATCGTGAATCTGGCGCGCGGCGGTCAGCCCGCCGACCCGTCCGATCTTGATGTTGATCACCCGGCAGGCGTCGATGTCGAGCGCCCAACGCGCGTGCTCCGGCGAATGAATGCTTTCGTCCAGGCAGACCGGGGTGCGGATCTGCGCCTGCAACCGCGCATGGTCCACAATGTCGTCGTAGTGGAGCGGCTGCTCGATGAGCAACAGGTTCATCTCGTCCAGTTCGCGGAAGATCGGCGCGTCGTCCAGCGTGTAGGCTGAGTTGGCGTCTACCTGCAACGCAATATCGGGCCAGCGTTCGCGCACTGCGCGCACCACGGCAACGTCCCATCCCGGCTTGATCTTCAGTTTGATGCGCGCATACCCGGCGGCGACGAACCGTTCGATGCTCGCCAGTTGCGCTTCGAGCGTCGGTTCGATGCCGACGCTCACCCCAACCGCCACGCGATCCCGGGTGGCGCCAATGAGGCGCGCCAGCGAGACGCCGCGCGCCTGCGCGTAGAGATCCCAGAACGCAGCTTCGACAGCGGCGCGCGCCATCGGGTGCCCGCGCACCGGCGCGAAGCGTTCGACGATCCCCGCCGGTTCGTCGATCTCCTGCCCGACGATCATGGGCGCCAGGAATTCGCTGATGATGTGCCAGGCGGTTCCAATCGTCTCATACGCATACCAGGGACCCGCGCCAGCGACGCATTCGCCCCAGCCGGTCAACCCGTCAGCGTGCATCTCGACCAGGATGCAGGGACGGTGCGTTTCGCGCCCGAAACTGGTTTCAAAAGGCGCGACCAGCGGCATGTCGATATGGTGCAGGGTTATTGACTCGATCTTCATGGAACGCTCCAGTTCCAGTGTAGCAGGTAGTAACTGCACGCACCCTCGGAAAGAACATCGACCACAGTATACCCGCTGGCAAAGGCGGCTTCGCACAGTTCGCGCAATTGCATGCGCCAGGTCAGCGCCTCAGCCGGGCGCGTTTGCTTGATCGTTTGAATGTCGGTCGGGAAGCGGATCAGGACGCAGTCGCCGGACGGCGCGCGACAGACGTTTGCTGGCGCATCGGCGGCTGCGCCGGAAGGCGCTTCATTCAGCACCGGAACTCCCTGAGCCATGAGCGTGGCAAGGGAAGGCGCCGGTTCGGCGCGCGCCAGCCGCCGCTCAACATGGCGCGACGCCAGATGCCACTCGACCTCGAAGCGATCACTGGGAACGCCCGCGTTCAACCGGTCGCTCATCGTTCCGTAAAGATTGCGCGCATACGTGTGACAGACTGCGCCAAGTTTCCGAATGTTGAGGCGCGCGTTGCGACTCTGGAGCGGATCGAAGGTCCAGGTCATCAGGGTGATGCCCTGCGCCAGCGCATAGTCACGTTGACGACGTTTGAGTTCCTCGCCAATCCCGCGGTCGCGGTACTCTGGCAGCACGCCGAGCATATGCGAGCAATGCTTCACCTGACCGGTCGGCGTGAGACCAACGAACCCGAACACGAAGCCGATCAGATCGTCCGGCGGCGTCAGGTCCGTATCGAACGCGCCGAGCGTCAGACCGCCATTCTTGCTGGCAGTCAACAGGAGATGGAGCGGGACGACATCGCGCGCATCGCTGCCCCACACCTGCGCCTGAAGGTCCTCAACGGCGCGGTATTCCTCGTGCGTTTCAATGCGGCGGTATACGATAGCCATTTATGCCTCCAGAAACGTCTTTATTGCGGCATTGACCTCATTCGGCGCCACCTGCTGCACCCAGTGCGAGGCATGGGGAAGGCGACATATGCGCAGATCGGCGACGAATCGCTCCGTGCCGTGCACCACGTTCGGGGCGAACGCGACGTCTTGCTCACCCCAGATCAGGAGCGTCGGCGTGCGAACTCGCATCCCCGTGCCGCGGAAGAGATCTCCGGCGCCGTGGCGACCGATCGCGCGGTAGTAGTTTAGCGCAGCAGTCAGTGCGCCGGGACGCGCAATTGCCTGTTTGTAGCGCCGGATCGTTTCTTTATCGAACACTGCCCGGTCAATCGGCGTCGAGCGGAAGATGCGGTCGAATGCGGCGCCGCTGCGTGCGCTCAGGAATATCTCGGGGAGCCAGGGGATCTGAAAGAAGAGGATGTAGCGCGAGCGCCGCCGTTGCTCCGGGTTGCGTCGCAGTTCCTCGTAGAAGCGCGCTGGATGCGGCATGTTCAGCGCGATCAGCCGTTCGACCCGTTCAGGATGCGCAATCGCCAGCGACCAGGCGATCATGCCGCCCCAATCATGCCCGGCAACATAGGCGCGTTGAAAGCCGAGCGCCTGGATCAGTTCGACGACATCCTGCACCAACTCGTGGAGTTCATAGCCGCGCGCCGGTTTCTCGGTTTCGTTATAGCCGCGCAGATCGGGAGCAGCGACCGTGTATTGATCGGCAAATGCCTCAATCTGATAGCGCCACGACCACCAGAATTCGGGGAAGCCATGCAACAGCAGCAGCAGTTTATCGCCGTTGCCCGCGCGAACAACGTGGAAGCGGACGCCATTTGCCCGCAGATAATGGTGTTCGAGTGAAACCGGCGACATATGATGGAAGCCCCCCTTAATCGCCCGTTTCCCCGCCGTTGGACGTTCTGGCGTCGAGAGCATCCGACCCAACCGGCTGGATATCGCCATTGTATACTGTGGGAGCGGGGGCGCCTGCAGGTAATCTCTGGCAAGCCTTTACGTTGCATCGCTCGTTTTGAGCGCTAGAATGCGCAAACTCCCTCTTCTCCCACTACGGGAGAAGGGGGATGCTCTCAAGTGTAGGCTTTTAGGGTGTGAAGCGGGTTTGCCGCGTTGTGACGCCCTTTTTGCCCTCACCCCCCGCCTCCTTTTCCCAACAGGGGAGAAGGGGGAGTTGGAGCATCCTGATGCCTGAAACAGACAGTCAGCACGGGGGGATTGCCAGAAAAATCTACCCTTGTGAGGAAGAGGGCTGGGGGATGCTCACAAAGGTAAGGTAAGCAAAGGTAACGACTATGTCGTACAATATGGCGAGGTGCAGCGCTAGTAACGCGCACACGCACCATCGCAGATGATCCCGCATACGTCTTCTTTGCCATCGTGAGGTAACCATGTCTGAAGCTGCCGACTCCGAGATTGAGCGATTGCGTGCACGAGTAGCGGAACTCGAGCAGCAGGCGCTGCGCTATGAGGCATTGGAACGCGACCTTCGCGCTAGCGAGGAGCGTTTGCGCTTCTTTGTCGAACATGCACCAGTGGCGATCGCTATGCTGGATGCCGACATGCGCTACATCCTGGCGAACAAACGCTGGCTCCAGGATTTTGGCTTGGAAGGTCAGGATATCATCGGACAATCCCACTATGAACTATTCCCTGATCTGCCTGATCGCTGGAAGGACGTAATTCGCCGGGTGCTGGCTGGCGCATTCGAGGAAGCTGAAGAAGATCAGTGGCAACGCGCCGACGGTTCGACCGAATGGATTTCCTGGAAATGCTATCCCTGGTTCAAGGGAGATGGCGCTATCGGCGGGCTGGTCTTCTTTACCGAGATCGTAACAAAGCGCATTCGGGAACGCCAGGAACTGGAACAGAGTCGTGAGCAATTGCGCGCGACTGTCGAAGAACAGGAGCGCCTCATCCAGGCGATCCGCGAGATGTCCACGCCGGTCGTCCCGATCTATGATGAGATAATCGTCCTCCCGCTTGTTGGCTCGATTGACAGCCGACGCAGCGCGCAGATTATGGAGGCGTTGCTCAACGGCATCCAGCACTACGCCGCCGAAATCGCCATCATCGACATTACGGGCGTATCGGTCGTGGACACGTCAGTTGCCAACCACCTGATCCAGACGACGCGCGCCGCATCGCTGCTTGGCGCGCACTGTGTGCTCGTCGGCATTTCGGCGGAAGTGGCGCAGGCGATGGTGCACCTGGGGATCGATCTGAGCGCCGTGGTGACGCGCAGCAACCTGCAGGCTGGCATCGAATATGCGCTCGACCGGCTGGGTAAGCAGATCACGACGCGCACACCCGCGACAACGCCGGACATCCTCGTCTGATGAAACGCACATTGTTTGAGCCAGAACACGATCTCTTCCGCGCAGCGTTTCGCGCCTTTGTCGAGCGCGAAATTGCGCCGTTTCACGCGGAATGGGAGCGCACTGGCGTCGTCCCGCGCGACCTGTGGCGATCAGCCGGTCGTCAGGGGTTCCTCTGCATGGACGTGCCGGAGGAGTATGGCGGCGCTGGCGCGCGCGACTACCGCTTCAATGTCGTCATCGGCGAAGAGTTGTGGCGCGCTGGCGCCACCGGACCCGGCTTCGTCCTCCATACCGACATTGTCGTACCCTACATTCTGCACTATGGGACGCCGGAACAGCATCGGCGCTGGCTGCCCGGCTGCGTCAGCGGCGAGTGCATCACTGCGATTGCAATGACCGAACCGGGCGCTGGCAGCGATCTAGCGGCCATCCGCACGACGGCGTTACGCGATGGTGATGCATATGTGCTGAACGGGCAGAAAACCTTCATCTCTAATGGCATCCTCAATGACCTAGTGATTGTCGCAGCAAAGACTGACCCGGATCGCGGCGCCAAGGGGATCAGTCTGCTGGTCGTCGAACGCGGCATGCCGGGGTACGAGCGCGGCAGGCGCCTGGAGAAGATCGGGTTGCATGCGCAGGATACTGCCGAACTCTTTTTCCACAACGTGCGCGTGCCGCGCGACAATCTGCTTGGCGAAGAAGGGCAGGGCTTTCGCTACTTGATGGAACAACTGCCGCGCGAACGCCTCGCTATTGCAGTTGGCGCCGTAGCTGCCGCCGAAGCAGCGCTGGAACAGACCATCCGCTACTGCCGCGAGCGCGAAGCGTTCGGGCGTCCGCTCGGCGCGCTCCAGACGGTGCGCTTCACCCTGGCGGAACTGGCGACCGAGGTGCAGATCGGGCGTGTGTTTGTCGATCAGTGCGTGCTGGCGCTGAACCGGGGCGAGTTGACTGCCGAGACGGCGGCAATGGCAAAATGGTGGACAACCGAACTCCAGCAGCGAGTCGTTAATGCCTGCCTGCAACTGCACGGCGGCTACGGCTACATGCGCGAATACCCGATCGCCCGCGCCTTCCTCGACGCGCGCGTGCAGACGATCTACGGCGGCACAACCGAGATCATGAAGGAGATCATCGGGAGATCGCTGAAACTGGAGTAACACGCTGTTGTACGTGTCACAATATTGAAGAAGAGCAGTAATAATAGACAATGACCTGATGTCGCTTCGAAGAGCGTGAAAGTAGTGATGTCCGATAGAGAAAACCTTATGTTTGAGCGTGCATTGAAAAGGATTTCGTTCATGCCCGAACGTGTTGAAGACCCTCCTTCCTGCACAACCTCAAGTAAACTGATGAAAGGCGCTTTGCTATAACACGGGGACGCTAGCTGTGAAAGAAGGACGTGTTGCTATCGTCGGCATAGGCATTGGCGAGGTGAAGCGCACGGCTTTCTGAATACGCTGCGCGCACGCATCGTTGCGCTCTGTGACATCGTTGAAGAGCGCATGCACAGACTCGCGGCGGAACTCAAACTCCCTGCTCCAATGACAGTCCGTCGTTGTGCGTTCCACGCTCATCATCGCCGCCTGCGCCCTGATGTGCTCTCGCGCCGTCGGTGCGCTTTTCGCTTCGCGCCCGCCGCTGATCCAGTCGTATGAGGATCAGGTTGCGTATGCGCTGCGGACCCGGCGCATCGCCTACTGGCAGATCCGGTTCGGTGAGAGGTATCCCGATCAGGTCAATTGCCGGTATGGCGAGTACGTCGGGCCGATCACCATTGCCGTTTATGTTACACTGCATGATGGGCGCGACGTCGCTGGCTGGCTCGAGCGTCGCCGGATTGCCGAGCAAGGCATGCTCTCGCTGATCGATCTCAACATGCGCCTGCGCTGCTCCCGGAGTTCTGCTGGCAGCGCGCTTCGCTCTGGATGGAATAACTCGGACGCACATTCGCCAATCTTATGGAACTGATCCTCACCCATAGCAATACCGACTTTGACGCACTCGCGTCGCAACTGGCGGCGACGCGTCTCTATCCGGGCGCGCTCGCAGCGCTTAATCCGCAGTTGAATGAGAATGTGCGCGAGTTTGCTGCGCTGTATCGCGAAGAACTTCCCTTTGTTCGCATGAGCGACCTGCCGCGCGAACCGGTCACCCGCCTGATCCTCGTCGATACTGCGACAGTTCCGCGTTTGCCTCTGCTGGGCGACACGCCGATTCCGACGATTATTATCGATCATCATCGTCCAGAACGCGATCTTGCTCCTCACGAAGAGTTGATCTATGCCGACACAGGCGCTACGACGACTATTCTGGTCCGGCGGTTGATGGAACACCACCTGCCCCTGACTTCTGTTGAAGCAACCCTTCTTCTTCTGGGTATTTATGAGGACACTGGAAGTCTGTCGTTGCCTGGCACGCGCGCGATCGACGTGGCGTGCGCTGCGTGGCTGCTCGAACGCGGCGCGCGGATCGAGGCGGTCGGCGAATTTCTCCGCCGTCCGCTCTCTGCCGTTCAGGAGCAGGTGCTGCACCAGCTCGAACAGACCATGCGCCTGGAAGAGATCAGCGGCTGGACGGCGCTCTTCGCATGGGCCCGCGTTGATGGACCAGTCCCTGAGCTTTCATCGCTGGCGCATCGCCTGCGCGACCTCTACGCTCCAGCAGTCATCGCGCTTGCAATTGCGACCGGTGAGACCGGCACGCAGCTCATCCTACGCGCTAGCGCCGATACGCTTGATGCTGGCGCACTGGCGGCGCGTTTCGGCGGCGGCGGTCATCGCTACGCTGCTGCAGCATATGTGCGCGGGATCGACGCCGAAACGCTGCTTGCCCGCGTGGAAGCGGCAGCACGCGAAATGATGCAGCCTGCGCTGACGGCTGCCGACATTATGACCCGTCCAGTGCATACTGCACCCATCGACGCGACGGTGGCGCAGGCGGAAGAGTTGCTGCTGCGCTACGGGCATGGCGCATTACCGGTTGTCAACCACGACGGAGTGGTGCAGGGTCTCATTTCGCGCCGCGATCTGGATCGAGCGCTGCGCCACGGCCTGCGCGATGCACCGCTGGCACGCTACCTCTGGCATGGTCCGACGCTGCTGCCGCCGGACGCCTCACTCGCAACCGTGCGCAGCGCTCTCGCTGCCGACAACGGTGATCGCACTGGCCGCCTGCTGGTTGTGGATGCACAGAAGCGGTTGCTGGGCATCATCACCCGCAGTGATCTGCTGCGCGCCTGGGCAGCCGGGCAACGGGCGGGCACGAGCGACCACGACATTGTCAGCGAGGCGCTGGAACGGTTCCTTGATCCCGAACTGCTGACTATTCTGCGTCGAGCAGGCGCCATTGCGCAGCAGCGCGGCGCGGCGCTCTACATCGTTGGCGGCGCAGTTCGTGACATGATTCTAGAACGCGCGCCAGACGATCTTGACCTGGTGGTCGAAGGCAATGCAATTGGTCTGGCGGAGGCGCTGGCAGCCGAACTCGGCGGCGCGGTACGCAGTCACGCAGCATTTGGAACGGCAACTCTGACCCTCAGACGATCAGATGGGCAACCACTCACCCTCGACTTCGTGATGGCACGAACTGAGTTCTACGAGCATCCCTCAGCCCTACCCGATGTCGAAGCAGCATCGCTGCGGCACGACCTGCACCGCCGCGACTTTACCATCAACACGCTGGCGATCGGCCTCAATCCGGCGCGTTATGGCTGGCTCTACGATTTCTATGGCGGACGGCGCGACATCAACCGCCGTTTGATTCGTGTTCTCCATAATCTGAGTTTCATCGACGACCCAACCCGGATTCTGCGCGCAGCACGTCTGGCAGCGCGGTTGGGGTTCATCATTGAGCCACGTACACGTGCACTGATCGGCGACGCGCTTGAGCAGGGCGTCCTGGGGCGCACCACCCCGCAACGAATCACGAACGAACTACGGCTTATTCTGGCGGAGGAGCATCCTGAGCCAGCGCTGGCGCTCCTCGACGAACTGGGGGTGCTGCGCGCTATGCACCCGGCCCTTCGGTGGACTCCTTTGATCGCCGAGTGGTTTGCGGCTGCGCGGCAGGCTGCCTTCCCTGATGCCTCTCTGTCTGATCTCTATCTGGCGCTGCTGGTCTACCCGCTGACCGGCGACGAGCGCGTGGCCTTCGCGGCCCGATATCGCCTGCCAGCAAGCGAAGCACGTCTCCTGGCAGACCTGACGCTGGTGCGTGAGCGTGTGGAGGCGTTGCGCACCGAGGCCGAAGGTCCTGATCAGCGAATTGCAGATAGTGTGATTGATCGAGCGTTTCACGGAATCGGCATTGCTGCGCTGCGCGCGGCGCAGATTGCTGAGCCGCCGCCAACGCCGCAGTACATTCGGCGCTACATCGATCATCTGCGCGGAATCAAACTGGCAGTCGATGGCAAGTTCCTCGAGTCGCTCGGATTGCGCCCGGGACCCCGCTTTGGCGAACTGCTCGCCGGTCTGCGCGCCGCGCACCTCGATGGGATCGCCATCACGCGCGAGGAGCAGGAAGCCTGGATTCGACAGGCGGTTGCTGCACAGGGCGCACAAGGGGCTATTTCCGGGTCCTCTGAGAAGCGATGATATACCGCGTCGGACGGGTCAACTTTACTGCCAGCCCTTCGTGGACGGCGCGTTGCAGCCAGGCGCGCGCCTGCTGCAGCTCGATGCCGCAGCTCTGCGCCAGTTCACGTTCGGTCTGTGCGGTTCGCAGCGCCTGTTCAAGGTGAGGCCAGACAATTGGAAATAAATCGATGGCGGACGCTGCGCCGTTCATATCGGCAGGCATCAACTCCAATGTCGCCTGATTGGATGGGGAGCTTGTGTCACGAACGCTGCGCTCATCGGCAGAGTCGCGTCCAATGCCTTTCTCAGGCGCAATAGCATCGACATGATCAGCGGTTGCTTCGTCTTCTTGCGACAAGAGCGTCGGAACCGGCAATCCGGCTAGTTCATTGAAGAGATCATGCAGCGCTACATGCCTGGCCAACAACTCCTCGTTCAACGGGAGAGCGCCCATCTCGTGCAGGCGTTGATTGGCGGGCGGCGCCTCTTTGCTCAACCAGACGACGAGTGGAACCCATCGTTTCCTCAAATTTTCGACGGCGCCGCTCCACGCGCCGCCTTCGCCCGACGAAGCGCTCACGACCAGTGCATAGTCGCTCAATGCATAGATGTACTTATTGCGCCCCATCGCATTTCCGACGGTAAAACCTGCTTCGGGATCATATGCAGTGACTAGCGCGAGGTTGCCGTTTCGCAACGCCTGGCGATATTTGCCAGACACCGACGCCCTGAGCAGGCTGTCTGCCAGCACGCCGACCACAGCGCCGTCTGCAGCGAGTGCCGCCTGCATCGCTTCGCTGTCTACCCCGCGTGCAGCGCCAGAGATGACCTGCATGCCCTGTCTGGCGCACCTGCGAGCAATGTCGCGGGTGAAGACCAACGCAGCTTCCGTGCTACTGCGCGATCCGACGATTGCCAGACCACCGTTTTCGAGCAGACACCGGTTGCCAGCGCCATACAGCAAGGGTGGCGCAAGACGTCCCAAACGCGCCCGAAACCGTTGCGGGTAATCCGGATCGCTTCTACTTATTACCCACAAGCCTTTGTTGCTCCAGCTTTCGAGCGCGAGCGCCAGCGCCCCGCCGCGCGCTAGCAAAGCCAGCAGACGTTCCGGAGATACCGGAGCACCCGGCGTTGTCTGGATGCGCGAAACGCCGTCCGGACGAAGTAAATCGCCCGGACGCATCTGCTGCGCGTGCAACCAGAGCGCCAGTTTATGATACTCCATAGCGCTAAGCGGCGCGACGCTCGTCTCACGCCCGCCAAATGCGCCGCAGAGCAACAGAATCGCCTGTGTGTCAGGCGTCAGTTCATGTTCAGTCATGACGTGCGCTCTCAGTACCCCTGCACCAGTGCAAGCGCCAGAGGAAAGACAGGTCCGCTGCCAGCCTCGCGCAGCAGCGCGGCGACAACGGTAAACGTCCACCCGGAGTCGACCATGTCATCAACCAGCAGAACTGGGCCATTAATGCCACCCCAACGATCAACAACGAAAGCGCCTGCGATATTGTGCGCCTGTTGGAAGCTGTTCTGCATGCGTTTCTGAGGTTCTGTCGGACGAACTTTGCGTACTGCCGCCACAAAGGGCAATCCCAGCCTCTTTGCCAGCCGTCGCGCCATATCCGCAACCAGCGTCGGATGCGTCAGCGATGGCACACAGGTCACCCACGCGGGGGCAGGTTCGGGTCTCCAGCGCTGCTGGACCAGTTCGACCAGCGCATCAACGAGTGCATCATCAAAGTGGTCATCGATCTGTTTGCCGCGCTTGACCAATTCGCCCCAGCCAGCATCGCCCCAGATGCACAGAGCGCGTCCTTCCTCCGCCATCAACGATGATGGTATTTTGCCATGCCAGCCATACATCTGCAACGCGTCGCCGGGCCACATACGACGCGGTTCGATGCGCTGGTCATTACGGCGCAAAAAGGCGACCGCTCGACGCTCCAGCGCCGCAGGATAGGTCGGTGACACTAGCGGTCGACCAATACACACCGCGCACCGTCCGCACGGCTGCGGATCGGGATCATCCAGTTCCCGTTTGAGAAAGACCATCAGACATTCTCTGGAATGAACATAGTCGCGCATCCGTTCCTGTTCGGCGCGGCGCTGAGCAGTCAGTCGCTCGATCCTTTGCACATCGAGCGTGTAGTTGACAGGTGTTGCAAACCAGCGAGTGTCGATCTTCACAACAGGCGACGGCGTCTCAACAGCCAACACTTTGAGCGTCTTTTCGATCTGGTTGCGTGAGAGATTACCCCGACTCTCCATCTGCGCTAGAGTCAGACCATCGTCTGCCGATTCAAGCGCGCGCAACACCATCTCAATGTGGTCTCGCGGAGGGAATGCGGTCGTGATGAAGTAGTCGGTGATATCCTGATCTTCCTCGCCGCTCAACAGAATGCCATATGCCTGATCGATGGCGCGTCCGGCGCGTCCAACCTGCTGATAGTAGTGAATGACCGATCCGGGTCGCTGGAAGTGGATGACGAACCCAAGATCCGGCTTGTCGAACCCCATGCCCAGCGCCGTCGTCGCCACCAGCACTTTGATACGATTGTCGAGCAGGCGTTGCTCCAGGTCCTCACGAGTCTGGCTGTCAAGTTCTCCCCAGTAGGCGTGCGCATCAATGCTGCACAATTGCAGCCAGGCCGCCACACGCTGCGCATCGCGAACTGTCAGCGTACACACAACGCCGCTCCCTGGCAACGCAGGAATATGCGCGGCAAGCCACGCCAATCGTTCCGCCTGACCAGCAAGCGCGATATTTTGCAGACGCAACGAGTCGCGCCCCAGAGGTCCACGAACAATTCGCAGGCTGGCGCCCAATTGCGAACGAATATCGGCGACGACCCGATTGTTGGCAGTGGCGGTTGTCGCCAGCATAGGGATGTGAGGAGGAAGCATCTGGAGCACGCGAACGATCCGGCGGTAATCGGGGCGAAAATCGTGCCCCCAGTCCGAGATGCAGTGCGCTTCGTCAACAACGAACATGCCAATAGTATCGGCAATTGGGCGTAGCGCCTCACTGCGAAACTCGTCGTTTGCCAGGCGTTCAGGCGTGATCAAGAGAATATCGACGTCACCAGCGTGGAGACGGGCTATCACGTCGGACCATTCGCGCCGGTTGCTTGAATTGATCGTTGCAGCACGAACACCAATACGCTCCGCTGCGAGCAACTGATTGCGCATAAGTGCAAGCAGTGGCGAGATAAGCAGTGTTGGTCCTGATCCGCGCTCGCGCAACAGGCGTGTCGCCAGGAAATAGACCAGACTCTTGCCCCAACCGGTGCGCTGCACGACGAGCATGCGTGCGCGGCGTTCGACCAGATCGGAAATCGCTTCCCATTGACCGTCTCGAAATGTCGCTGATGGATTGCTCAGCGCCTGCTTCAGAAGATGTTCGGCGTGGCGTCGCAGGTGCATGGAGGAGATCCCCTGATCAAGAGAAACCTTTTTTGCTCTTATATAGACCGTTTCAATCGGCCATGCGGTACGGCTTCGGTTGCGCTTCACACCTCCTTTTCTCTATCCCCGCTGCAGCGCATTCACCAGTTCCATCGCCTGTGCGGCGAATTTCTGCGACAGTTACGCCGTTTCATCTGAGGGGTGATTCATGAGGGGCAAAATCGTTACGCGGCGATGAAGCACATCCGGCGAAAGATACGGACAACTCCCGGCGACATCGCACATGTCACACCAGACGACCAGACGATTCTTGCCATGCTGCTTAGCGTACAGGAGGGCTTGGTCGGCATATGTGATGAGCGCTTCGACATTCGGGGCAATGACACGCTGATTGACCGCTGCGCCAAAGCTGACGGTGACACGAATCTCATCGCATTCGCTTATCACCGGATCCATCAGGCGCGACTGCAGGCGTTCCACCACCCGAATGACCCCGCCACAATCAGTTTCGGGCAGCAGCATTATGATCTCCTCGCCGCCATAGCGAGCCAACAAGTCAATCGAGCGCAGCTCACGGCGAAAAATGCCGCTCACCGTCTGCAAGACCTGATCGCCGATGGGATGGCCGTAGCGATCATTGATCTGCTTGAAATTGTCGAGATCGGCAATGAGCACCGCCAGAGAGTGATGATGGCGCCGCGCTCGTTCATATTCACGCACTGCCGCGCTAAAGAAGTAGCGCCGGTTGTAGATGCCCATCAAGGGATCGGTAACGGCCAGGAGCTGGACTTCGGCGAACAGCCGTGCATTCTTGATTGCAATCGTCGCCTGCTGAGCGAACATACTGAGCAGACGAACATCGTCGTCGGTAAACACCCGCCTAGTGTTGAAATCCCCCGCGCTCAGCGCTCCGATCAGTTCATCGCCTGCTAGCAGCGGCACAGCCAGGACATTCGAGGAGGGCAGGGTGCGAAACAAAGGCGATCGTCCTTCCCATTGCGCATAGTCATATACCACCATTGGCCGGCGCGTCAGCGCGACATGGCCGATAACTCCTTCGCCGAGCGCTAACCGCACACCGGTATAATCGCGGTCCAGGCCGACACTATAGTGAATCCGCAAATTCTGCTGCTCCAGATCGTATAAGGCGATTGCCCCGTGCGTTGCGCGCATCAGCGCAACCATGCGCTCAACAATCGCCTTCAGCACGGCATCACGATCCAGGTTGCCCGTAATATCGGACATCGTGTCATACAGCGCATCGAGTTGCTGCACACGCCGCCACAGTTGCTCATACAGCCGGGCGCGCTCGATAGCGACGTTGATGTGACCGGCGAGTTCGATCATCAGGCGGAGGTCATCTTCTGTCAACACGACGCCGTCGATGCTCTCGATGGTGAGTGCGCCGATGACGCGATCCTGGTCGCGCAATGGTACGCAGATCTCTGATACGATATTGTCTGTCACCCCAATAAAATCAGGATCGCTGCGCACATTGGCAACCAGGATCGGCTGGCCACTGAGAATCGTGCGACTCATAATCCCTTTGCCAAGAGGGATGCGGTCCAAATGATTCAAGTAACCAACCTGGTGCTGCAGGATCAGATCATCCCCATCTCGCAGGTAGAGACACACGAGCGTATACCCGAAGGTAGCCGCGATCGACTCAACAATAGTGCGAAAGAGAGCAGGCAGGTCAATCTCGCGCGCAATAGCTTCACGCACCTGACCGATCAGATGCAGTTCCTGCGCCTGACGTCGGGTAACCGAGTACAGATGGCGCATCTGTTGTTCACTTTCGCGCAGTTCGGCTTCAATCCGGCGTCGCTCCGTCAGTTCTTCCTGCAAGGTCGTGTAGAGACGGGCGTTATCAATGGCAATTGCTGCCAATTCGGCAAAACGCATCAGCAATTTCACTACCGTCTCGGCGGCAGGGTGGTACGACTCATAATACGTGACGCCCAGGACCCCAATAACAGCCGATCCTGATTTCAGCGGCACCGCAACAACTGTGCCCAGGTCTGACGTATCCATAGAGCGAATGCGTCCTTCCCAGTTACGATAGTCTCGGACAATCATCGGTTGACCAGTTTGCCAGACCCTGCCGCTGACTCCTTCGCCGACACCGATAGGTCCGCCGCAATGCTCGGCGTGCCATCCAATGCCGATTTGCATTTCCATCTGCGTTCCATCAGGCGACAGCAGATCGATGTACCCGTCGCTCGTGCCTGCCAGACGAGTCGCGTGCACCATGATCGCTTCGAGAACATCACGCAGATCAAGGCGGCTCATGATTGCCAGTGCGGTCTCGTGGAGCGCAACAAGGTAATGATCATCGGACGCAGAGAGCGCAGAGCCGGAAGAAGCCGTGCCCTGTAAATCCTGCAATGCACGCTCAAGCTCGCTTACACGAGCTTGGAGAGCTTCGTTCTCGGCACGGAGCGCTTCAATATCCATCCCTGCTGCACCTGCGACATCGGGGTCCTGGTTCGAGATACCCGTCTCTCCTGACAGGGCATCCTGTGTATGCGTCTATTGTAGCAAAAGCGCATAACCGGGAGATTACGGCGACTTCTCTCCGGCAACGTGCACGCTCTGTATGCTCCGGCGCACGTCTGTGCTACAAAGAGCTATGGTATACTGCTGAGGCTTGTCTCAGGGACCTTTACAGGAGCGGCAATCGTGTCCGGGCTGCTCTGTCTGCGCAACGGCGCGTATATGGCGCGACACCACAAGTTTGTCCTGCTTGTTCCTATTGGCCTGGCGCTTGCCATAGTGCGCACCAGGCAGTCCTCTGCATTATCACGCTTCTATCTCTCGCTTGCTGATACGACCAGAAGCTTGCCTGAACGGATCAGCGCTTTGCAAGGGAATATCAACCGGCGCCATTTGGCAAGGGGTTTATTGAACGTCGCACCTGAGTCGTTCTATGACAATTCTCTACTTTATCCCGCGCTATGACCCCGCACTAATGGGCAATCGCATCCACGCTGAGGTCATCGACGTCTGGCGTGAATGCGGAATCGATGCCGAGGTGGTGACGCTCGCCGCTGGCATCAGCCGCCTGACCAGCGAGGTTCAGGAGGGCATCGTCGTCCATCGCCTGCCGGTCGGTTCTGGCATAGCGCTCAAGAGCCTCAACCAGGCGCTGGCGCTCCCAACCGGATACCCGTACCTGGCAGGCGCACTTGTACACTATGGTCGCTTCATCGAGACGCGACGCTATGATCTCGTGCATGTCGAGACAGCATTTCCACTTGGTCTGATCGCCACCCTCGCGCCACGCTCGATCCGTCCGCCGCTCGCCGTCACGTTGCCTGGCGCCGACATCATGAGCGTGCCGGAGTTCGATTATGGGTATGCGCGGTTTCTCGCCGTGCGCGTGCTCCTCCCTTTTGTGTTTCGGCGCGCCAGTGTTCTGCGCGCCGATTCGCCACAGATCCGTTCGCTGGCAGTGCGGCTGGGCGCTCCACCCGCGAAAGTCACGGTCGTCCCCTACAATATTACTGCTGATAGCTATCCTCCTCCTGATACCGATATCGAAACGTTGCGTCACAAGAGCAGAAGAGACATTTGCGCACGCTACAACCTCGATCCCTCTCGTCCTATCATTGTCAGTCTGAACCGTCTCCATCCGTTCAAGGGAATTGAATACCTGGTGGAAGCCATTCCTTATGCCCGCGCGAGCGGCGTTGAGCTGCAGGCGTTGATTGTGGGACCAAATCGTCGCACGCGACGGTTTGGCGACTATGGTGCATATCTGAAGCGACGTGCAGAGGAGCTGGGAGTCGCATCGGCAGTGATTTTCGCTGGCGGCATTCCGCACAACCAGGCGATGACGCACCTAGCTGCAGCTGATGTGGTTGTTGTCCCATCAGTCGCCGAGTCGTTCAGTCGGGTAGTAGTTGAGGCGGCGGCGGTCGGCACGCCGCCAGTTGTCACACGCACAACCGGCGTTAGCGATTACGTCGCC
Organism: Roseiflexus sp.; assembly: GCA_025062325.1. GTDB lineage: Bacteria > Chloroflexota > Chloroflexia > Chloroflexales > Roseiflexaceae > Roseiflexus. The sequence goes on along the minus strand of JANXAL010000099.1, from coordinate 4,649 downwards.
GCAGCGAACTGCGGGATCGTTGTAGCGCCGCGCAGCGGGGAAGCGATTGGCGCGGCGTTGGTGCGCCTGTTGAGTGATCGATCACTATGGGAAACATATGCGCAGCGAGGGCCTGCGATGGCAGCAGCGTTCAATTCGCGTACAATCGCTGAACAACTGTTGCGCCTCTACGAGCCGTTCCTGTTGAGCAAAGGAGTGACGGCGCCCGCCGGATAACGCCATGCGCATCTGTTATGTCGCCTACCCCACCAGTCTGCGGTTGCGTTCCGCCAACGCGGTGCAGACCTACGCAACGTTGCGGGCGCTCAAGGCGCTGGCGCCAGAAACACTGGCAATTGTGCCACGAATCGAAGCCGGCCCCAGCGCGTTCGACGGCCTGGCGCTTCATTTGCCGCGCATCGGGATTGGTCGCCTGTCGCGGTTCTACCGCTCAACCCTCTGGTACTACGCCGAGCGTAGCGTCTACGCATGGCTCGTACTAGCGACATTGATCTGGTTGCGCCTGGTGCGGCGCCAGCGCTTCGATGTCGTGTATGTCCGCGAGGTCATATGCGCCCTCTGGCTCTCCCTGCTTGCACCCCGTCTGACCGGTGCGCGTGTGGTGTATGAAGTGCACGACCTGGAAAGTCGCAATCCATCACGCGCCAAGGAGCGTTGGATGCAGCCGGTGTTGCATCTGATCGACCGTCTGACGCTGACACAACCGGTAGCGCTGACATCGCTCACGGCTACATTCCGCGATCTGCTGGCGTCGCTCGGGTTGCGCAACCCGCGAGAGGTCACGGTGCTGCCCGATGCCTATGATGAAACGATCTACACGCCACAGGACCGCGACATCGCCCGGCGCGCGCTGGGGTTGCCTCATGAGCCGACCATCGTCTATGCCGGGTTGACCTTCGCTTACCGCGGGGTTGATCTGTTGCTCGATGCGCTGGCAGATGTTCCTGGCGCACGGTTGGTTCTGGTCGGCGGACGCGACCAGGAGCGTGCGGCGCTTATTGAACAGGCGCAGCGCCTCGGCATTGGCGAACGGGTGACGTTTGCCGGCGTGCAGCCACAGGATCGCATGCCGCTCTACCTGGCAGCCGCCGATGTTCTGGTTATTCCCGACACTGTGACCGATGTGACCGCCTCGCCGCTGAAGTTGTTCGAGTACATGGCGATGGAACGCGCCGTCGTGTGCCCCGATCTTCCAGCGCTGCGCGAGATCACCGGCGGCGATGGCGCGCTTCACGTGCCGCGCGGTGATCGCACGGCGCTGGCAGCGGCGCTCCGTACCCTGCTCGACGATCCCTCGCAACGTCAGGCGCTGGCACGGCGCGGACGTGAACGAGTGGCGCCATATACCTACACACAGCGCGCCGCGCGTCTTATCGCGGTGTGTGAAGGAGTTGCGCAAAAGCGAGATCGGGTGGGTGTGGCGGATGTGTGAGTCATGCTCTGGAGCATTTCTGCGCAGCATGTTCCCTGAGCGGCGCCAGGCGCGCAGCAGTGCGGACTCCGACAGGCTCAACCCACGCTCCTCGAGAATCGAGGGATTGCCGGAGAAATCTACACTGTGCGCGGGGTCCGGTCCCATGCGTAGCGTCAGGAGTCGAGGGTGCAGATTGGGCGGAGGCCACTGCCATCTGCGTTAGCGTTCGGACGCACTCCTCGACCTGACATTCGCCGCGCGCCTGCAGGAATGCGATTGTCTGTATGTCTGACGAGACGTGCGTTCCGACAATATTCATTTGTGGATTGTTGACAATCGCCTGTGGCGTTCCGCCACGCCAATTATGCTCGTTCGATAGACTCATGTCCTATCGCTAATGCGGCGAATAGATGCCAGTTGATCCGGCGCGAGGAAAACCGGGTTCGTGATCCTTCCTTCTGCTGCTGTACATCAGAGCTCAAATGCACATCTTTCGAGGATGGCGAGAACTAGACACCAGGGATCAGGAGTCGGGAACCGGGAACGTGGTACACTACCAGTTATCACGTACCCGCCTTGCATTGCAGGAGAAGACAACCATGCGCGCTATTCGTTTCACTTCCTTTGGCGAACCCGCTGATGTTCTGACAGTCGAAAACGTCCCCGCACCAGAGCCAGGTCCTGGTCAAGTGCTGGTGCGAGTGCAGGCGCGACCGATCAACCCGTCCGATCTATTTGTCATTCGCGGGTTGTACGGCGCGCTGCCGCGTCTACCCGCCGTCCCTGGGTTTGAAGGCGCTGGCGTGATTGTCGGCATTGGCGAAGGCGTGACCGACCGCACCGTCGGGCAACTGGTCATTCCGTCGGGCGTCTCGGGACTCTGGCAGGAGTATGTGGTTGTGCCTGCTGCCAAAGCTATTCCGGTTCCTGAACCAATTGGCGATCGCCAGGCTGCGACGGCGCTGATCAACCCTGCGACTGCCTGGCTGATGCTGACCGAGACGCTGCAGGTTGAATCTGGCGAGTGGGTGCTGCAAAACGCTGCCAATTCCATGGTCGGGCGACATATCATCCGGCTGGCGCGTCGTCTTGGCTTTCGCACCATCAACGTTGTACGCCGGCGCGAGGTGATAGACGATCTGCGCGCATTGGGTGCGGACGAAATCATCTGCGAGCAGGACGAGAACGTTGTTGCACGGGTGCATGCCCTGACTGGCGGGAAAGGCGTGCGCTACGCGCTCGACTCGGTCGGCGGCGTGAGCGGCGCACGTCTGGCGGCATCGCTTAGCATCGGCGGGACGATGCTGGTCTATGGGGCAATTGCTGGCGAACCGCTTACGATCCATCCGGGGATGTTGCTGTTCCGCAGCGCTTCCATTCGTGGCTGGTGGCTGTCGCACTGGTTTCAGAACGCGACGCAAGAACAGGTGCAGACCCTCTTCAACACGCTGTTCGGCTTGATTGCCGATGGTACGCTCAATACGCCAATTGCGGCGGAGTACGACCTTGCCGATGTGCGCGAGGCAGTGATCGCCGCCGAGCGAAGGACACGTCCGGGCAAAATACTGCTGGTGGGGTAGAGTGCACTATGAGGCGTCCTGAGCAGGAACGAGCGAGAGTCGAAGGCCGACGACTGCAGCGCATACGCTATTGCTGTCTGACCGTATAATACGAGGGAACGGAGCGCACGGAGGCGCGGGAGGGATGCGACAAACTGCATCCCTCTTGATACCCGGCAGCATTTCCTCTGTGCCTGTGCAGAAGCGCCATGTACGCACTTCTGCACAGTTCGCGCGTTTTAGGAGAACGATTTGCATGCGCATTGCAATGCTGAGCGTTCATAGCAGCCCGCTCGCGCGTCTGGGAAGCAAGGAAGCGGGAGGTATGAACGTGTATGTTCGCGAATTGAGCCGCGAGTTTGGGCGGCGCGGCATTCCGGTTGATATCTTCACTCGCGCTCAGGAACGTAACGCACCGACGATCATTCAGATTGACCTGGGGGTGCGGTTGATCCATGTGCGCGCCGGTCCACTCGCTCCTTACGATAAGAATCATCTGCCAGCCTATCTCCCAGAGTTCGTTGGTCGGGTCCGCTGTTTTGCCGATGGCGAGGACCTGCACTACGATATCATTCATAGTCACTACTGGATCTCCGGTGAAGCGGCGCTGGCGCTGCGCCGTAGTTGGGGCGCGCCCGTTGTGCATATGTTCCACACGCTCGGTGCGATGAAGAACCAGGTGGCGCGCGGCGCTGAAGAACAAGAGACCAGGCAGCGGATTGTTATCGAGGAGCGCATTCTGCGTGAAGCTGACGCAATCGTGGCGGCGACGCCGCTCGACCGGGCGCAAATGGTCTGGCACTACAGCGCCGATGTGGAGAAGATCAGGGTGGTACCAGCCGGGGTTGATCTGCGCCGCTTTCAGCCGCGCGATCTGTCGGCAGCGCGTGCCGCGCTCGATCTGCCGCCGCATCCGCATCGCATTGTTCTCCTGGTAGCGCGTATCGAGCCGCTCAAAGGCATCGATGCCCTGATTGAAGCCTGTGCGCTACTGCTGCGACGATGCCCGGAGTGGCGCGGCGCACTAACAGCGTTAATTGTTGGAGGAGGGAGTGAGGAGGAACGTGCGCGCTGGAATGCTGAGCAACGCCGACTCGACGCGATCCGTCAGCGGCTCGGCCTAACTGACGTCGTTCGCTTTGTCGGAGCGCAACCGCAGGATCGTCTGCCGCTCTACTACGCTGCCGCCGACGTTGTTACCATGCCGTCGCACTATGAGTCGTTCGGCATGGCGGCGCTCGAAGCGCTAGCGTGTGGCAGACCGGTCGTTGCTACGAATGCAGGAGGTCCGGCGTTCATTGTGGAGGATGGCGTGAGCGGGTTGCTAATCCCGCCTGCCGACCCAGTGGCGCTAGCGAATCACCTTGAGCGTCTGCTGCAGAACGAGGTCGAGCGTGCTGCTATGGGCGCAGCGGCGCGGGAACGCGCGTTGCAGTTCGGATGGGAACGCGTCGCTGGCGATGTTCTCGGTGTGTACCGCGACCTTCTGCAGCAGCGTAGTGTCAGAGTGTGGGCGGGGTAACGAAGGTGGGAGGTGAGAGGTGGGAGTCCATGGGCATGGGGGCGGGCCGGTGGGAAGGAGACGCGCCACGATGTGATGGCGTTCGTGCGCAACCTTGCCGAGAATGTCGGCGACGCAGGACGCTGGATTCACTACGGCGTCACTTCCTACGATG
>JANXAL010000091.1 GCA_025062325.1 Roseiflexus sp. | reverse complement strand
GCGCTGGCGCGGGCGGGGCGGGTAGAGGAGGCGCGCGCAGTGATCGAAGCCATTTCTGACGATCGGTACCGCGCTGCAGCGCTGAGCGCTTTGGCGGCGGCACTGGTACAGGCTGGGCAGGTGAATGAAGCAGACGCAGGCTTTGCCGAGGCGCACGCAGCGGCCGAGACTATTTCTGACGATGGTATACCTTGGGACCGCGCCGAGGCGCTAAGTGCTGTGGCGCGAGCGCTAGCGCAGGCAGGGCGGGTTGAGGAGGCGTATGCCGCAACCGAAGCCATTCCTGACATCCTAGGGTGCCGCGCCAGGGCGCTAAGCGACCTGGCAACGATGCTGGCGCGGGCCGGGCGGGTTGAGGAGGCGCGCGCTGTCGCTGCGGCCATTCGTTATGCCGACGACCGCGTCGAGGCGCTGGGCAACCTGGCGGCGGCGCTGGCGCGGGTGGGACGGGTGGACGAAGCAGACGCGGTCTTTGCCAAGGCGCGTGCCATCGCTACGGCTATTCCTGACGCTAGGCGCCGCGCTGAAGCGTTGGGCAACCTGGCAGCGGCGCTGACGCAGGCAGGGTGGACAGATGAAGCGGACGCGGTCTTTGCCGAAGCCCGTGCCGCCGCTGCCATTCGTGACGATGCCTGGCACAATGCTGGAGCGCTGGGCGCTGTAGCTAGGGCGCTGGCACAGGCCGGGCGATTTGAGGAGGCGCACGCCGTCGCTGGGGCTATTCCTGTCGCCAGGTATCGCGCCGAGGCGCTGGGCGCCGTGGCTAAGGCACTGGCACAGGCCGGACGATTTGAGGAGGCGCGCGCCGTCGCCGTGGTCATTCCTGACGACTGGTTCCGTGCCAGGGAGCTAGGCGACCTGGCAGCGGCGCTAGCGCAAGCCGGGCAGACAGATGCAGCGGACACGATCTTTGCCGAAGCCTGTACCGCTGCCACTCGTGACGAAGTCCGGCGCCACGCCAGGGCGCTGGGCAACTTGGCAGCGGCGCTGGCGCAAGCCGGGCAGACAGGTGAAGCGGATGCGGTTTTTGCCGCTCTGCGCGCTACCGCCGAGTCCATTCCCGACGAAGGCAGGCGTGCTGCGGTGCTAGGCGCTGTGGCGGCGGCGCTGTCGAAGGCGGGGCGGTTTAAAGCGGCACGTGCTGCTGCCGAGTCCATTCCTGACAACTGGTGCCGCGCCGTAGCGATGGGCGACCTGGCAGCAGCGCAGGTACAGGCCGGGCGGACAGATGAAGCAGACACGGTCTTCGCCGAAGCGCGTGCCATCGCCGCAGCCATTCCTGACGATCAGGACCGCGCCTGGGCACTAGGCGACCTGGCAGCGGCGCTGGCGCAGACGGGACGGTTTGAGGAGGCGCGCGCCACAGCCGAGTCCATTCCTACCAACTGGCGCTATGCTAAGGCGCTGAGCGCTGTGGCGGTGGCGCTGGCGCGAGCCGGGCAGGTTGAGGAGGCGCGCACCGAGGCTGCGACCGTTCCTGACAAATTTTTCTCCAATGTGCTAGGCGCTGTGGCGGCAGCGCTGGTGCGGACGGGACGGTTCGAGGAGACGCGCACGCTCGCCGAGGCCATTCCGGACGACAAGGAGCGCGCCGCGGCGCTGGCTGAGATGGCGGCGGCGCTGGCGTGGGCTGGGCGGGTGGACGAGGCGCGCGCTGCTGCTGAGGCCATCCCTGATGTATTTCAGCACGCTCGGGCGCTGGGCGCTGTGGTGTCGGCGCTAGCGCAGGCCGGGCGGGCAGACGAGGCGCATGCGCTTGCCGACGCCATTCCAGACACTGGGCTGCGCGCCGGGGCGCTGGCTGAAGTGGCAGCGGCGCTGGCGCAGGCTGGGCGGGTGGACGAGGCGAACGACTTCTTTAGGGCAGCGCACGATGCCGCTGAGTTCACCGAGGGAAGGAAGCGCGCCGGGGCGCTGGGGGCAGTGGCGACGGCGCTGGCGCAGGCCGGGCGCATCGCTGACGCCGTGCACCTCCTTGCTGAGTCGTGGCGACAGGCGCAGACGCGCGAGGAATTGCTGCAGTTGTTTGCCATTGATGCGGCGCTGCTCCGGGCATACCCGGAGATTGGGATGGGGTTCGTCGAGGGGTTTCAGTGGGTCGATGCGGCGCTGGCGCGGGGTAGTAGCTCACAGGTGTAGATTTTTTCAGCAAGCCTTTGCGTTGCATCGCCCAATTTCGGGCAACAGGACGCCCCAACTCCCCCTTCTCCCCTTGTGGGAGAAGGGGGCGGGGGGATGAGGGGAACAAGGGCGTCAAGATGCGGCAAACCCGCTTAGCACCCTAAAAAGCTTACACTTGAGAGGGGGGTAGGCGGCGGTTGCGGTCGCTTTTTCCATCGGCGGCATCAGCCCTGCCCTGGTGTTTGTCGCCGGGTTTGCCCTGCCGCTCCGGCTTTGAAGAAGATGTTCTGGCGCCGCATTTGAACGCCTGTCAGACTGCCTTCCGCACCTCCAGCGCCTCTGCGTTAACCGTTCCCGGTCAGGCGGCGAGCTGTCGAGGAGGCTTCAGGAGGACGACGTTCGCCGTTGCTCGATGTCGCTCACAATCTCGTCTAATGTCTTGTCGCCAAACAAGACGTCACGCTCTTTGGTGTAATCTCCAAAGCCAGTCGTGAACTGTTTCAGAAAACGAACGGCGTTGACGACGCCTAACTCTCGATAGAGCAGGCGAATGGCCTGCTGGTTGATCTCGGCCAGTGGTTTGACTTCCGTGGTCATTGCTCAATCTCCTGGATCATATCAAGCGGAGAGACAACTTTCACTCCCACATCGCTGATGCGCTTTGCCTTGCGCAGCAGTTGGTCGTCACATGTGCAGAAGTAATCCGCTGAAACCAGTTCGATACGCCCGGCATCGCACAGGAAGAGAATGCCAAGAACCGCTTCCGCTTCCAGTGCAACGCGAGTCTGGGTTGGCGTATCGAGCGGACGTTGAATTGCGCATGAATCGAGATACACTTTTATCATAGTGATATTCTAGCATGCCTGCTCGTTAGACGGCACGCCTGCTCGACGCAAAGACCTCTGTCGTTGGCGCGGTCGCTCGCAATCTCAAGGCAGGGCTGCACGCCAGGAACCAGCGGATCGAACCGGTCTGCGACGAAATACACGGCAGTGACATTTGTGGACGGGAGCGTATCACCGACGCCGTGCGCCTCCTTGCTGATGCATCTATGCATTACCCACAAGTCCGACGATGGCTTCCTGATGCGGAAAAAGCGATGTTTCAGAAAGGCGTGTTCGCCGAAGTCTCGCTACCACATTCCGCATCAGGACGCTCTCCCGCAAGATAGTGCGTATGACGCGGTGTGACATGTGGGTAATGTACAGGCTGATGCATGGCGACGGGCGCAGACGTGTGATGAGGTGCTCCAGTGGTTCGCCGTGGATACTGCGCTGCTCCGGGCGTACCGAGAGATTGGCATGGATCTGGTCAGGGGGTTTCAGTGGGTCGATGCGGCGCTGGCGCGGGGGTAGGAGGCGGTCGGCAACGTTTATTCTTGCGCCTTGACGTGAGCCATCGCCCACTGCGAAGCCGTGCGCTTCAGTGCATCAGCGTACTCTGGCCACTCATGAAGCGTTTCGGGATCGAAATCCGCTCCATTCGGCCATACGAGCGTGTGGGTTTCCGGGTCAATCGCTACCTGGTTAAAGAATGCCTCGTCCTGCAAAGCGCCATATATCTCTCCCGCCAATACCGGGCGAACATCGATCTCGCGCTCCGTCCCATCATCGAACGTCACACGCAGCGTGTAGGGCCGACTGACTTCGCATCCAATCGCTGCTCTCTCCCCATCGGTCAGCAACCGTCTTTTCTGTCCCGTGCTATAATGGAGCCCACCCGCCCGGCGCCTGAAGTCGCGGGCTACGGTTGCGAAGCCCGCCTGCGCGGGCTGGACCGGGCGATGCCGGATTATTTTCTCAAACTCCATTAATGGCGCGCAACAACCGCTCTGAGGATGGAATAGCCCGACTGACCATCGGTCTGCGTTTGCGTCGCAGGGCATGGTTTCTTCTCTGCTGACGTGTATCTGCGCTCTTCTCTGTACTGAATGCAAGCCCCACAACCATGCACAACGAACGTTTCCTGATCACCGGCGCGCTGGGGTGTATTGGCGCGTGGACCGTCCGCAACCTGGTGCGTGAAGGGACGCCGGTCGTCGTCTTCGACCTGGCGAGCGATCCGCGCCGCCTGAAGTTGATCATGTCCGACGAGGAACTGGCGCGGGTGACGTTCGTGAATGGCGACATTACCGATCTGGACGCGCTCGAACGCGCGCTCGACGAGTATGCCATCACGCGCGTCATTCATCTGGCGGCGCTCCAGATTCCGTTTGTGCGCGCCAATCCGCCGCTCGGCGCGCGCGTCAATGTCGTCGGCACGGTGAATGTCTTCGAGGCGGTGGCGCGGCGCCGCGAACGGATCGGCAGCGTGGTTTACGCCTCGTCGGCGGCGGTGTACGACGCGGTTGACGCCGATCCCTCCGGGATGGTGGCGCACGGTGCGATCGGGCATCCAACAACGCTCTACGGCGTGTTCAAGCAGGCCAACGAAGGCACAGCGCGTGTCTACTGGCAGGACGCACAGGTGGCGAGCATTGGTCTGCGTCCGTACATCGTCTATGGTCCGGGGCGCGACCAGGGGCTGACGTCAAGCCCGACGAAGGCGATGGTTGCGGCAGCGCTCGGCAAACCGTACCACATTCCATATGGCGGGCGCGCCAGCTATCAGTACGCCGACGATGTGGCGCGCGCCTTCATCGCCTGCGCACGCGCGCCGTTCCAGGGCGCAGAGATCTTCAACCTGCGCGGCAGTGTGGCGACGATGGGCGAGATTGTGGCGGCAATCGAGGCGGCGGCGCCGGAGGCGCGCGGGCTGATCACCTTCGATGAGAAGCCGCTCCCCTTCCCGGAAGCGTTCGACGCCGCGCCGCTCGAGCGGGTGATCGGTGAATTGCCATTTACGCCGCTGGAACAGGCGGTCGCCGAGACGATTGCGCTGTTCCGCCAGCGGATTGCAGAAGGCGTTATGCCGGACAATGTGTGAGTCGGATGAACCGTCGCGTGTTTCTCCGGGTTGCGGCAACCGCCGCCGCGTCGTTGAGCCTCGCCGGATGCATGGCGACTGGCGGCGTCCCCGCCGACCGCCTGGCGCGCCTAGCGCGCGGCGTCAATATGAGCCACTGGTTCGCGCAAACGCCGTTCTCCCGCGCTACGCTCCAATCGCGCCACACCGCTGATGAGTTCCATGCGTTGCGCCGGGTTGGTCTGACCCACGTGCGCTTACCGCTCGATCCGTATGTGCTCTTCAGCGAACGCAATCCGGCGCGCCTCGACCCTGACCGGCTGCCGCTCCTCGATGCCGCGCTCGATATGATCCTCCAGGCGGACCTGGCAGTGATTGTTGACTTGCATCCAGAGAACAGCTTCGTGGACCGGCTGGCGACCAATGATGGATTTGTGGACGCAGTCGTGCAGTTCTGGCAGGCGCTGGCGGCGCATCTCAGCAGGCGCGATCCGGGGATGCTCTTTCTGGAGGCGCTGAACGAGGCGCATTTCGACAACCCGCCGCGCTGGGAGGCGGTGTTGCGCCGCTTCCTGGCAGCAATGCGCGAAGGCGCGCCGCGCCACACACTGATCGCCAGCGGCGACGGGTGGGCCAGCATTGATGGATTGGTGCAACTCACGCCGGTGGCGGATCGCAACGTCGTCTACAACTTCCACTTCTACGAGCCGCTCGAATTCACCCACCAGGGTGCGACGTGGGGGTACGAGATGTGGCGCCACTATCGCGGCGTCCCCTACCCGGTCGACGCCGAACGGATCGCGGCGGCGCTAGCGATGATCGACAACCCGCGTGCGCGGGAGGAGATCCGGTTCTACGGGTTGAGCGGCTGGGGCGCCGCGCGCATCGGGCAGCGCCTCGACCAGGCAGCGGCATGGGGCGCACGGCACAACGTCCCGCTGACCTGCAACGAGTTTGGAGTCTACCGGCTGATCTCCGCGCCAGCGGATCGCATCGCCTGGCTGACCGACGTGCGCACGGCGCTCGAACAGCGCCGGATCGGTTGGGCGATGTGGGATTACGCTGGCGGCTTCAGCCTGACCCGCGACGGTATGAACGACCGGTCGCTCGATGATGCAACATTGAGGGCGCTGGGGTTGCGGGCGCCTTGATGGGGAACACAGATGCACACGGATGCGACGGGTTCACGCGGATTTGCCCGTGACGGAAAGGAACCAATCCGTGGAAATCCGTCCCGATCCGCGTAAATCCGTGGCCTCATCGCTACTTTCTTTTCGGCGCCGGTTTCAACTCCAGAATGATCTTGTCACCCCTCTGTTGTACGGCAATGACCTCGACGCGAGCGTTGTTGCCTTTTGCGTACTTCGTAGTATTGCGGTCCGGGATCATTTCGGCGCGCATGACGCCAATCACTCGCTTTGGGTTGAAGTTTTTCACCTGCACCGCGACAGCTTCTTCATCAACCTCGAGTACGGCGCCAGTGAATACTTCGCCTGGTTGAGGAATGTCCACAGGCGGCGAGGCTTGTGCTGCGGAAGGCGTGGGTGATGGAGCGGACGCCGGACGAGCGGCAGGCTGCGGCTGGGACGGGGATGGTTGAGCAGGCAGTGGTTGCGATGCGGAGGGCAGATGCGCAGCAGGCTGCGGAGAGGAAGCGTGCACGACATCAAGGGGTTGACGCTCCGCTTCCGGTACAGCGTTGTAGTACCTGAGCAAACGAATCGCCCACGCCAGCGTGAGCGCCATGTCCTGCGGCGAAAGGTCGCGCAAATGCCGCTGGCTCGCCGTCAACAGATTGCGATAGTACTCGATTGTCTGGTTCGAGCGAATAACAGCGCGACCATCGTTGACAATCGCCTGCAGATAGGCGAAGTAGGCTTTGCCATCCTTGCGGATGCGCAGATATGCCAGCGCCTTCTGCGCTTCGTTTGGATCAACCCGCGCGGCGCGCAGATTGAGAGCCAGGGCTGATGCTCGCTCCATCAAGTCGTTCATTGCTAATAACTCCGATTCGGACACTGGCGGTCGTCGCGGGGCCAGCGCAGAATACCTGCCAGGCGACGCACCTGATCATCCAGCACCAGCTGTTCGTCACGCGCTGCCTGAAGCAATGCCGGGATGTCCCCCGCCTGCGTGACAGGCGTGTCGAAATCGGTATACCACTGCTTCGTTGGTTCTGCGATCTCGATTCGCGGTTCAACAACCTCGATGGTTCCCAGACATGCCGGTTTCCCGCCCCCCAGCTTGGGATACAAGCGAGGATCGCCGAGACCGAGCGCGATCAAGAGCAGACCGAGTTCACCCGGCGTCAGGTTCTCGAAATCCATCCGAAACGTAAACGCGCTCCCAATCGGACACACTTCAAGCGGCAGGTCGCCAGGCGCCAGTTTGCCGTGCATATAGAACTTGCGCCCCTTTAGGCGGCCTCTCTCGTCCAGATAGATCGGCGCCTCTGGGCGAGGACGGAACAGTTGCGGCGTCCCCAATATTTCCGTTTGCCCGCCAGTGAGGACGGCATCGCTAAAACGCACCTGGCCCTGGTATCCCAGCGCCCCAAAGACGCGCTGAGATACATCCAGGCTCTCTGGTTTATCCGATGCTCTGAGTTCGCGCGGCAGTTGACGGGTGCGCGTCACGCTCACCGAAGAAGGCGAAATCGCTTCCACAATGCTGCGAATGCACCCTTTGAGCGATGTTCCCGGAATGACCGGCGTGCCACTGACCCGGAAATGCGCCTTAATCAGCGGATAACGCTGATCACGGGTTTGTTCGAGCAGACCAGAGGCGACGTGCACCGGTGATCGGGCAATGATGCGCGCGTGCAGCACCCCGTTCATATGCGCATAGCGATGATGCCCGACGGGTGCGCGGCGCTCGACCCGCGGCGCAAACGGCACAAACTCATACGGCTTGGGCAGCGGCGGCGCGCCGCTGCGGTTGCGCGGTTCGTTGCTCATCGTTGTTTCTCCTCTGCCAGCCCCGCCAGCCGCACGAGTTGCAGCGCCCCCAGCGGCGCGCGGTAGAGCACATATTTGATCGCCGGTCGGTCATCGGTTTGCAGGATCATCGCCTTCGTCGGTCGTTCGATTTCCCATGGTGCGCCTTCGCAGGTGAGCGGGCAGGCGTCCTCAATGAAGAGTTCCGTTTCGCTCAGGATAAGCACGTCGTAGGCGTCGTCGTCCAACCGTTTCCAGCGCACTTCGGCGCGCTCCGAAAAGGCATGCCCGAAGTCGCCGGTGATGTCGAGATGGTCAATATCGCCCAATCTCGTGATTGGACGCAGATTCTCTCGCCCTTTCTCCGGCACAACGTCCCAGAGCGACGCACCGCCGAACGTCCAGCACGGGACCCCCACGCACTGACGAACGACGCTGCGCACCTCGGCGCCGGTCGCCTCGCGTAAACGGTACATGTAGCCGATGCTGGTCATAATCCAATCTCCCGTTTCCACGCGGGCATGCACGCCTTCCAGATCGCCTTCACCTGATCCGCACCCTCAGCGCGCAGCCGCACCCCCATCGTCTCTTCTGCCTGGAAGCGCAGACCGTCCGGCAGAGGTGCGGTGTCTTCTTGCGGGAAATCATAGGCGCGATAGGCGTCGCCGCCGAAGGCGCCCACGCCGCCGAGATGACCGGCGGGGAGGCGGACGTTGCTGCCAATGAGCCGCAGCGCATTCCCTTCCAGCACGCACGTCGGGTACAGGATGTCCAGGCTTTCGAACGATGCCGTGACCCGCCCCAGCCCGCGCGATTTGCCGAACCCCAGCGCAACGCGCCCTTCCGCCAGGTCGCGCAGCGCCAGCCCCAGCAACCCTAACTGCGCCAGGGTGACGTTCTTGAAGTCGATCCGCGTCGGAAACTCGCCGCTCACGACGGTCTCGTAGTTGAATGGTCCAACTGCAACTGAGCCGTACACCCGATCAATAGCGACGCCGTTACGCTCTTCGGTGACCACGTGTTTGCCGTAAGCATCGGCGAAACGCACACGCCCCGCCAGCGCCGTGCTGCCGAAGAGTTGCGCCACGAACGATGAGAGGCGGTAGACGGCTGCAGTGCTCTTCAGTTTGTCACGTAGCGCCTCGACTGCCCGCCCGGAGTTGTAGCGCATGTCATCGAGACCTTTGTAGCGTGTGCCGTCGCCAAGCGGATTGTCGGCAAGCGGGATGTGTCGGGCCTCCTCTGGTATCTTATCGTCGTCATCGAACTTCTGACGGCGCTCTCGTCGTTCCTTCTGCAGCTTTTCGCCGTCGAGGGTACGGCAGATGCGCTCGCAATGGGCGCGGATGACTCCTTTGAGCGACGGACCGGGCAGGTAGATCGCGCCTGCAGCGTATGGTGAGCCGCTGCCGTCGGAAACGGCATACTTCGTGCGCACGAACTGCATGTCGGGCAGGGTCGGGTCGCCGCCGCCGGTCTCGCCCGCCTTAATCAGGATTGGACCGTCAGGTCGGATCGTCAGGCGCAGCGTCCCCTGGAGAAAGGTCGCCTTATGCATTGATCGCCTCCTTCGCCATCGCGGGTCGCTCCAGCACGGCGCGGAAAGCGGCGATCCATTCCCGCTCCTGATCGGCGCTAACTGCCTCGCCGCCGCCGTTGAGCCATGTGATCACATCATCAACGCCAGCCACGCCTTCGCGCACGGCGATGTAGCGAATCTCCGGCGCTTCCCGTCCTTCGCGCCCAACCAGTTGCACATACCCCAGACCGCGCGAGCGGAACCCGCCGATCTGCACATCGCCGCGCTGCCATGGCTTGAGCGCCGCCAGCAGCATGCCCAGTTGCCATGGCGCCGCATTCTCGACGACCAGATCAAAATGGAAGCGCACGCCAGCCGGAACGACTTCGTAATCGTACAGCAGCCCCTGCTCGACCGTTTCGGTGTCGCGGTTGATGCCGACGCCATTGCGCGACTCGAACTGACCAAACCAGAGCCTGGAGTCAACGTGCGCATCCTTGAAGAATACCCGCCCCGCCACCCACGGCGCGCCAAACGTCAGATCGATCAGGGTTGACTGCTGCCAGATTGCTTTGCTAAGCTTCATATCATCATCGTGCTGCTCTTTCAATCGGCTGATCTCCCGGCGCATGTGCACTTCGATTTGTTCAAGATCGAACGCCTGATCGGGATGGATGGCGCGCACCAGGGCTTCGACCTGCGCGCGCAGAGCGCCCTTGAGCGAGGCGCCGGGGATGAAAGGGCGGTCGAAGGCGTCGCGCAGCACTGGCAGGTCGCTGGCAATGATCTCGGTTGCCCGCCCCGCGCCAATGCGCAACGCCGTCAGCGCCAGCAGATCGCCGCGCACCGTCAGGCGGTTGTGCAGCGCAGCGAAGGAATAGATCGGTTCACGCGACACTGACGACCTCCTTCAGGTGATCGAAACCGTTCGCCTTTTTGGCATACACAAAGGCGCGGTTGATATACCCCAAATAAAGCTGCATCAGGCGCACCTGAATGCGCGGCTTGAGCGTATCAGCATCGGTAATCTCCATCTGTTTCAGATGATCGACGACCTTCTCGGTCTCATCGCGTCCCAGTTCGCCGAGATCCTGGATAATGCGATGACCAAAGTCTTTCCAGTTTGTATTGTCACGCCCGATCTGATAGCGGATGAAACCGGCGGTCACCTCGACCGAACCGGACTCCATCGCGGCATCGAGCAGGTTGCGCAACTGGCTCTCTTCCATCTCTTTGTTGCGTAGCTGCAGTACTGCCTGGTTTGCACGGCGCACCAGCCTGTCGAGTTGCGCGCCAATCGCCCGGTCGAGCGCCAGTTCGCGGCGCAGTTCGTCAATGTTCTGCTGATCCATTCCTGCCCTCCCAATCGATCAGATGGAAATCATCGCAAATGCGAACCTGCCCGAACCCTTCCTGGCGGCGCTCGCCGATGCCGTCGCGTTCGAGGCGCTCCAGCGCCGCATAGTCGGCGTCGGTCAGCGGGCGCTGCGCCTCAAATACATAGAGGCTGCCGAAGCGCACAGCGACATACGACATCTTGGGGCGCTGCCAGAGGGCGTGCCACCCTCCCACGACCCGCGTCGTCGTAAACGAGCGCACCAACCGCGCCTCGATGCCGGTGGCGTCGCGCAGCATATCGGCGCTCAGTTCCTGAGTTGGCAGCCAGCCATCGCGCAGCAGGATGGCGTCGGAAACCAGGTTGACCGTGAACAGCGGACCTGAGAGTTCCCACGCGGCGCCGCCAAGCGCCTGATAGCGCGCAATCTGCTGCTTGAACCGTTCGGTCAGCGCCTCCACTCGCTGACGGATGCTGCGGTCACCTGGATGATCGCGCAGCATGATCCGCACCCCGCCGATGCCGGTCGTCTGGCGCGCGCCAAGGCGATCAATCTGTTGGGCGACGATCTCCGTGACCTGTCGCCATACAGCAGGATCATCGGGATCAACCATCACCAGACTGCCAATGAAGCTCGTCGGCGTGTCAGTTCCGGGAGTTGTTTCGTTCACGGCGAAAAAGGAATAGAGCAGGCGATCCTCGGCTGTGCCGCGCCGCCGGTTGATCGCCACGCGCGTGTGGATACGCTGCGTGACGTCACGGAACTCCAGTTTTCCTTCCCTGATGGTGTAGAATTTCTGGCCCGCCGCCTCCCAGGGACGCCCTTCAGAATCGGTTGGGGCGTATACCAGGGCTGGCGGGCGCTGCTGTTCCCAGCACACTCGCTGCACCAGCGAGTCGCGGGGATTACTCTCGCCCTTTGGCGTAATGGCAGTTGCGGGCAGTGGGCGCACCCACTCGTCGCCATCGCGCATTGGGTAGGCGTTGCGGCAGCGCAACCGCCGCAGGAGCGCCGGGTCAAAGCGCCCGCTCCGCCACAGTGCACCGCCGAGCGCGCCAAACAGCGCCGCACCCGGCACAAACGGCAGGCTGCGGCGGAACTGTGCGCCCGGCTTGCTCTCCGGGAAGGCGAGCGGCTCGCGCGCCTCAATGATCAGCAGCGTCTCGTGCATCACGCCCCTCCCCTGCGCACCAGATCGCGCAACGCCTCGGTGAGAACAGCGGCATTCTGCTCCTGACCATTGACTATCACTCGCACATTCGTCGTCGCCCAGCCGAGTCCGCGCGACTTCGCGCCGCCCCAGCGATCAACGGCGCGCAGCGCTGCCCAGAGCAGCGCCGCATGCCCGAGATCGGGAAGCGTGCCGACGATTGCCGGTCGAGCGATGAAGCGCATCCCGCGCAGCGCGGTTTCCTGGAGCAAGAGACGCTCATCGTCCGCTGTGCCGCGCCGCCGGTTGATCGCCACACTGGGGCGGAGCTGGCTCAACCATTGTGGTTCGATCTTGGTCTGATCGCCAACATCAGCGATCACATTGGCGAAATGGAGCGGCGCCCGGTGCTGCGGTGAACCAAAGATACGCCGGATGACGGTATCAGTCTCATCACCGAAATATTGCGGCACGCCCAGCCCAAGCGTTGCAGCGATGGCTTCGGCGGCATGACGCGCGCGCCCCTTGACCTGCGATCCGGGGATGAGCGGTCGCCCCCGACCATCGCGCACGATCACCTTGTCAGCCAGCGTTCCGGCGCTGCCGCCAGCGCCGACACTCACCGGCGAATCGCTCAGAACTTCAAGATCGATTGTAACGTCGATCATCCCTCCTCCTCGACCGCAGCAGGGACCATGTCGTAGATCTCGGCAAGATCGGGCCAGATTGTTTCGTATGCCTGATGCGCTACTGGCAGCCAGGGCGGAGCCACGGGACGACGCAACGCTTTATCGGCTGACTGCCATGCCTGTTGTTCGATGTACTCGCTTAGCGTATCGCTCAGGGCTTTCTGACGCACGCGGGTGTAGAGATATTCCATCGAGCTGGCGATCACGCCTGGCGTCGTTTCCATCACTCGCCGCAGGCGGTAGAGCTGCGAGCGCGGAAAGTTGGCGCGTTTGAGCGCCCGCGCTGTTTCCAACAAACCGGCAAACTCGTGCCAGGTGTAGGGGCGCGCGGTGAGGCGGCGATCACTCTCATCGTGCAGCGCCGCTTTGCGGAACGCCTCGACCGTGTCGGCGACCATCGTGACCGACTTCAGCACCATGAAATCAACGGCGCCGCCGTAGTAGTGTTGCCTGGCGTAGCGGTGCGCCAGTTTCTTAGCGCGTTTGAGCAATTCCTCCACCAGGTCGCGCAGGAAGAAGATCGGTGCCGATTCGTGGGCAATCACCACGCCCGCCGACAGTCCGATCGAGGGCGTGTACGGCTTCAGCGTCATCGGCGTTTCACGGGCATAGCGCATATGCTTACGCATATCGTTCGACGCCTGAGCGCCTGATGGAGCAAGGAGATGCTCCGCCAGGGATCGTTCAAATTCATACGCGATCATCAGCGCCACATCAAAGGCGCGATTACCGGGAACGATGAGGAGCAGATCGTCGCCGCCGATCGTCAGAATCTCGAAAGGATGCACGCCCACTCGCTGCCGCTCGTGTCGCACCGCAGCCGGTCGCAGGCAGTGCGCCAGCGCGGTGAAGACCGCATTGGTTGCAGCGTCGCTGAGATACTGAGAGGTCTGGTGCAGAGCGTCGGGAGTCGAAAGGGTGGCGATCAACCGCCCGACGTTATTCCCGTCAGCGTAGATGATGCCGATATAGCGATCCGGTCGGGAAGCAGCGCCGATCTCATTCAGGTCGCGCGGCGGCGCGACGCGCTGCTGCTGATCCATGGCGCGGCGGTAGGGCGTATTGGTGCCATTCTGATTAAGAAACGTTTCCCATTGTGTTTCCCACGAGCGATCACGCAGGTCGGCGGGCGCGCGCCAGGCGAATGTTGATGTGTACCAGCGCGTCTGATCGTCATCGTCGCGCTTGATCAGTTGCCCGACGTACCGTTTGCGCGCCGAGGGTTCGCTGTAGGCGCGCGTCTCACCGGCGACCGTCCCGCTCCATTCGGCGGGGCGCACGTCGCTGCTGTCACACTTTTCCGCCCATGGCAGCATCGGATAGAGCGGCAGAGTACGCGGCGCGCCAGCGTAGGCGCGCTCATCACGGCGCCGGTTGAACATTGTCGCCAGGAGCGTCACCAGTTCGCCGAACTGCTTGCGGTTCAGGAAGCGTCGCACGGCGGCAATGTCATCGTTATTGAGCGTGCGTCCCGGGACCGCTTCACGGATCTCGCCGTCGCTCAGGCGTGCCACAGCGCTTCCCGGCATCGGAGCGTAGTAGTACGCCTCGAGTTCAGCGCGCAACTGCGGATCGCGCCAGCACTCCAGAAACTCCGCCGTCCAGAAGTCGAGCGGCTGGCGTCCGTAGCGCAGTTCGATCAGCGAAAACGTTTCGGCAACAGCGACGCTGTTGGCTGTGAGGGTCTGGCGGGTAAACTCTTGTTCAATGCGACCGGCGAGTTCTGCGCCTTTCGCAGCGGGCGCAAACGCGAGGAAACTGCCGCCGCCAGTGTAGATGATGCACGACTCTCCCAGGCTCGCACCAAGCGTATCGCGCCAGATCGCCGGAAGACGATGATCGTTCACCCATTCGAGCAGTGCGCTGGCGCCGCGAATCTCGGGCAGCTTCGGCGCCTCGAAGACATACCCCTTGATCTTCGTAGCGCCGCCATAAACCAGCGCCACCCTCTGCGCCTCCTCCGGCAAACCCGCGCTGCGCAGGCGTTCTGTCACGCGCCAGTGCAATTCTTCGAGCATAGCGCGGGATGGCGCTTGTGGAGCATCGCCCAACACCAGACGCACCGCGTCTTCCAGCGAACGCGGATCAACGTCTGTTCCATACGCCAGGCACGCTGCCACCGCACCAGTGAAGCCATCTGCATCGGTCATAACGCCCTTGTGTCGTCTTTACAGAAGGACATCCGTCTCAATCCGTCCTGATCCGTCCGTATCCGTGGTCTATCACCCACCGCGCTCAGTTGATTTCTCTCTGAGTCAGAAAAGACAACGCGCCGGATTAGATTTCAGGATCGACATCCCCAGTATACCTGGCAGGATCGTCACAAATGCATCAATCACTGACGTTCAACCCCGACAATCCGCACGCTGCCGTGCCCGAAGGTGCAGGACTTCCCGATATGCACCAGGCTGCCAAGCGCCAGCAACTGACGCAGATCGATGCCGACGCCGCGCAGCGTCGCTTTGCCAACGATCCCGCCCTGCGGCATCGATTGTTGCTGGCGCGTCGAAGTGCGGTGGAGATCGACCCAGCGCGTGTGCACATCGTCGACAGCCACGGCGCGCGCCGCATCGACCAGCCGCTGGTAATCGACCTGCCACCGTCCATTGCCGTGGAAGGTCGTCAGCGCATCGATTCGCCAGCAGGCTGCGCGGATCAGCGCCGGAAAGTCAAGGGTGCGCAGCACTTCTCCCCGCTCACGAATACGGAGCGGCGTATGCAGGATCAGGCGCAGATCGGCGGGAAGCGACTGCGCATACGCGGAGAGCGCCGCTGCATCGATGAACGGCAGGCGATTCGCTCCCTGCAACACCTGACCATCCTGGTAGATGACCGTACCGGTCGGTTGCCATGGGCGCAGGGCTTCAACCCGTTCCAGTCGGAAAGGCGCATGATCGCGTCCCAGCCCCATCACACCCAGGCGCTCAAAACTGAACAAAAAGTAGGGCAGATACTCCGTCCCCCGCCCGATCAGCGTCAATCCAAACTCCAGCGCATCCCCGGCTGCATAGCGCGTGCGCGCGTCGTCTGGCGCGACGATGACGAACGGGCGCGGTACGTCGCGCAGATCGTGCATGTGCGCTACATCGGGAGGGTGCGGCGTTTCAAACACCCAGCGATACGGGCAGAATGGCGTAATGGTGCATTCATGCGACCGCCCCCAGCACGTCTGCAGGCAGGAGGCGCGCTGAAACGCATAGCCGAAGCCGCCGCGCAGCATAGCGCCCTTATACGCGGGTAAACGCGCATCGGTGAGCAGGCGAAGAGTCAGGCGAAGACGCAGAATTGACAAATCAGGAAGCGCAAAACCGGCGGCGCCTTCGGGCATGGCGACGTCCTTCAAAAGTAAGAACTCAAGTCCGGCATACGGCGCTGCACTCTTCGGCAGGCTCAGAGCGCGAGCGGTATGCACCCCGCTCCTGTCGAAGGATGAATGCCGCTGGCAGGATAAATACCTGCATATTGACAGACAGTCCCGTCTTGAAGGAACGATGTAACAGGTCGCAAAGGATGATCGGAACAGCAAATCCGGTGCATTATTGCGGAAAATCTTGCGATTTGTCAATGGTGTGACGTCTTGGGATTCGGGCGCGCACGGATTGTCAGACGGCGCCCTGGCGCTCCGGGCTAATGAAGGTTAAGAAATACATCCGGTAAACCTGTGCCGCCAAGCCGCGCGTTCTCTGAGCTGCGGGCTATTGGAGTTTGAGAAAATAATCCAGTATCGCCCGGTTGAGCCCGCGCAGGCGGGCTTCGCAACCGTAGCCCGCGACTTCAGGCGCCGGGCGGGTGGATCGCCCGGTTGAGCTCGCGCAGGCGGGCTTCGCAACCATAGCCCGCGACTTCAGGCGCCGGGCGGGTGGATCGCCCGGTCGAGCCCGCGCAGGCGGGCTTCGCAACCATAGCCCGCGACTTCAGGCGCCGGGCGGGTGGATCGCCCGGTTGAGCCCGCGCAGGCGGGCTTCGCAACCATAGCCCGCGATTTTAGGCGTCGGGCAGGTGGCGGATAGCTATCAACCGCCGGGTGCAGAGCGAATGCCGGAGTATTTTGTGAATATTCATCAGCCGCAGTTTAGCGATCTGGCGATCCTCGCAACCGGTACACATCGGCATATGGTTCGTCGATCAGTAGATCAACCGGCATGCCGGCAACGCTCTCCGGCTGACCGACGAAGTACACCGGGCGATCAGGGTAGCGACGGCGCGCCCGTTCGAGCCACGGGTCGTCGCCCGGTTCGACGACATCGATCCAGACATCAGGGCGAATGCCTTCGACAAAGCGCAGGTAGAGAAGCGTCGTTCCCTGTTCCCAGTGCGTTATGACGACTGCGTTGTGCGGCAGGACGGCGAGCGTTGCAGTAGCGAACTCGCGGTAGAGCCAGAGGCGCTGTTTTGCCGACACGCGGTAGCGCGTTGCACCCCACCCCAGCGTTAGCGCCGCCAGGAGCGCCAGCGTTACCGGGTAGCGCCAATTTGCGCGCAGCAACGGCGCCCAGTGAACGACCACATCCGCACCGACCGCGATCCACAGCGCCCACGGCAGCAGCATGGGCAGGGTAAAGACCGGCGCATCGCCAACCGCTGGACCCAGCAACAGGAGATACGCCAGCGTCGCAAAAAACGTCCACGCCGCAGCGCGCCAGACCCATGCATCGCGTCGCAAGAGCGCCACGCTTCCTATCAACCCTAGCGGCGCGCCGACCGGTCCGAACTCGAACCACAGCCGCCTGCCGACCATCTGGAGCGTTGAAAGCACAGACCTGGCGTCGGGAACGCGAAAGATGCCCCGCCGCACCTCGCCGCCGGTCAGCAGATCGATCACTTCCCCCCACGATTGCGGCGCTCCCCAGAAATAGTGGCGCGGCAGCCCGTAATCTGTGCCATCAAATGGACCGAAGCGGGCAAACTGCGCCAGCGGATAGAGCCACGGCGTCATGCCCGCAAAAAAAGCGAGGCTGACCCATCCGGCGGATGCTGCCAGTTCGCGTAACGGCATCTGTTGCCTCACGCGCCATATGTTGGCGGCGAGTGCGGCAGCAAAGAGCGGCAGCGCAGTCACGACAAACAACCCATGGTGGGTCAGGCCGAGACCGGCAATCAGCGCCGCTGACGCCAGCCGTGTCGGGCGCAGCGCCAGAGCGCCATCCCACGCCTGCAGTAGCGCTAGCGCCAGAGCGACGATCAGCAGCGCTAGCAACGCATAGATTTCCGCAATTGTGGCAGCATTCCACAGTCCCGGCGCCAGACCCAGCGCCAACGCGCCGATGAGCGCCGTCCACTGGTTTCCAGTAACGCGCCGCGCCAGCAGTGCAAACAGCGCGACCGTCAGCGCCGCGCACGCCGAGGACACCGCCGTCACGCGCCACGCCAGCGTACCAACTGGCAGCGTCCGAGTCGCCAAGTGACCGAGCATCGTCGCCAGTGGATAGGTCGTTGGATGCGGCACGCCGAGGAGCGCCGCCGCCAGTTGAAACTCCGCCGAGTCGCCGGAAAGCACATCGGGCGCAGCCGTCCAGACGTACAGGAGAAGAAACGCGAGGAACAGCAGGAGCAACGGCGACACGACAACAACATCAGCCGCGATTGTCTGGCGGATCAAGCGAGGCAGCATCATTGGGCGCTGGCGTTGGCGGTTGCGCAGGCGTAGAGCACCTCAATCAGATGCTGCCCGTGACGCACCAGGTCGGGGAGCGGGATGCACTCGTTGGCGCCAAAGATCGCGCTAGACGGACGCGCAACGCCTACCGACGCGACTGGAATGCCGAACGCTTCGGCGAAATAGAACAGCGGCAGGTTGAACGGACCACGCGGCAGCACAGTCAGCGGCGCGCCGTGGATATACCTGCCGACATCGCTCACTAGACGCACGAAGGGATCATCAATAGGCGACTGAGCGGGAGGGTACCCGCCGGGCAGGCGTTCGACCAGGACATCAGACAATCCCTTGGCGGCAAGGTGCGCCTGGAGCGCCTCTACGACCATCTGGGGACGCTGTCGGGGCACGAGTTGGAAGTCAAGTCGCGCGGCGGCGCTGCGCGGAATAACCGGCGGATCGCTAACCGGCTCGGTCTGCAGCAGATTGATGTTGCACGTTGGCAACGTTACTTCCGAGCGCACCAGCGGCGCACCGGTCAACCCAAAGAGAAACTGGTCGATGCTCCAGGCAGTGCGCCGTCCCGTCTCGTCGGCGGCCACGGTGCGCAGGATGCGATTCTCTTCGGTTGTAGGACCTTCAATTGCATCATAAAATCCGCCGATGAGCACTTCTTCCTGCTCGGTCTTGATCTGGTTGAGCGCCCAGATCAGGCGCCAGAGCGGATTGGGGACGGTCGCAGCCATGCCTGCAGGTAAGGCTTCCAACGTCTGCCGCACCCGCAGCATCACCTGCACCAATCCTTTCGCGCCGCTGTAGCAGAAAGGTTTTCCGCTGGCATCGCGATCACCCCCGCTTGCCAGGCAGGCATCGGCCTTAAAGATCGCGCGGCGGTCGGCGATCAGGGTGCCGAGGTAGGGGCTGCCAGACAGATAATCCCCTTCTGCAACCACTACGACGCCGCATGGCAGTTCGCCTTCTGCTTCGATCAGCGCGGCGATTGCATTGAGGTGCGCTGCCAGCGGACCCTTCCCCTCAGCCACGCCACGCCCATACACCATGCCATCACGTTCAGCCAGTTGAAACGGGTCGTGGCGCCAGGCGCGCCAGGGACCGGGGGAAGGCGTATCGTAGTGGTGATAGAGCAATACAGTGTATGGCTGCTGCCCACTGCGCCAACCGACAACAATCGGGGCGCCAGGTGTCGGGTGCACCTCGGCCCGCAAGCCACGGCTGCGCATCATTGTCGCAATTCGTGTCGCAATGGAGCGCAGTTCATCTGCCTGACCAGGACTGCCTGGCAGGCTGATGAGGTGATCAAGGTCACAGATGAGTTGATCAGTCGAGATGACGGCTGGCTCAGTCACAGAGGTGCTCCGCTGATGACAAGGTTGTAATCGATTATAGCATGTTGCACAACAGTTGAGACACAGCGATTGGACAAATTGGTGCAACCCTGCTACACTCCCTGCAGTATGGCTCGGCAACGATGTAGAAGTTCTGTGCAACTGGTTCTGATCCGAATGATGGTGTGCATCGTGCTGGTCGGATGCACGATCGAAGGCGGCGTAGCGACGCCAACGCCTATTCCTGCAACCTCATCGACCGGTCCCATTCCCACCAGCGCGATTATCGGCGAGCGTATCGCAGAACGCAGCGATACCTGGATCATCGGGACGCTCGACCTTCCCTCCGACCTTTACCCATATCCGCAATCTGCCGCTACACGTCGTGCGACGGCTTCGATAACTGAGGTGCTCTTCCCCTCGCCAATCCTGACCTATGATTACGCTTATACCGTTACCGGCGTGCTTGAACGCATTCCTACGCTTGAGAACGGCGACGTAGAACTGCGCAAGGTAGACGCCTACCTCGACGCAACCGGCGCTCTGACGACCACAGTTACCGATGTTGTCACGCAGGTTGATCAGTTGGTGATCACGTTCCGCTGGAATCCGCGGTTGCGCTGGTCCGACGGTACGCCGGTCACGGCGGACGACTCGGTGTTTGCCTACGAATTGGCGAAAGCTGCGCCGCCCGGCGATGCTGCTGCCGAGTTGCTGGCGAAGACCGCAGCGTATGAAAAGGTAAGCGATCATACGACTCGTGCCGTGCTCCGGCCCGATTATGTAGGCGCCGCCTATTTTATGAGCTATTGGACGCCCCTGCCGCGCCATCTGCTCCAGGGCGTCGATCCGGCGCGGGTGCGTGAGAGTGCATTTGCCCGCCAGCCGGTCGGGTATGGTCCGTATATGATCGTTGAACGCACCGCCACTGAACTGCGCTTCGAGCGCAACCCGTATTATTTTGGTCCGGCGCCAGCGGCATCGCGCCTGGTCTTTCGCGAGTTTGCCGATCTCGAACTCCTGCGCGCTAATCTGCTCAACGGCAATCTCGACCTGGGCATTGCTGATCGAATCTCGCCGACTGTGCTGGAACGCTTCGATGCCGACGCTGCGGAAGGGACATTGCAGGTCATCACAATCCCTAGCCCTGTCTGGGAGCACATTCTGTTCAACCTGGACGTTCCGGTGTTGCAGGATATTCGCGTGCGTCGCGCCCTGGCGTATGGCACGAACCGGCAGGCGATCGCCGATGCGCTCTTCGGCGGGCGAACGCCCGTCCTGGACAGTTGGGTGCTACCGGGACACAAACTCGCCGCGCCGCCCGATCAACTGACTCGCTACCCATATGATCCCGACCGGGCGCGTCAACTGCTGGAAGAAGCTGGCTACACCGACTCCGACGGCGATGGCGTTCGAGTGTCATCGGACGGCATCACCCTGACCCTGCAATTGCTGACGACGCAAGGGAGCGAGGTTCGGCGCGAGATCGCTCGCCGATTTCAAGACGATATGCGGGCGATCGGCGTCCAGATCGACATCAACGAAGCGCCGCCCGATGAGATGTTCGCTTCGGACGGTCCCCTCTATCTCCGCCAGTTCGATCTAGCGCTCTTTGGGTGGATCGCCGGACCGGAACCGGGGGGCCTGCAACTCTGGAGTTGCGCTGCCGTTCCCGGCGAAAGCAATAACTACCGCGGCGAGAACTTTGCTGGTTGGTGTTTCCGCGATGCAGATCGCGCAGTGCGTACCGCTGATACGACCCTCGACCCCGTCGAACGCGCTGCGGCATACCTGCGGCAGCAGCAACTCTGGACGCAGGAGCTGCCGGCGATCCCCCTCTTTCAACGCCTCAGCATCGTCGTGGCAGCGCCCAGCGTGCGCGGTCTTGCTCCCGATGCACTGGCGCCGGTGACGTGGAACGTGGCGGCGTGGAAGCGAGAAGGTCGTTGAACGTGGCACGTTGCAGGTTGAAGGTGGGAAGGCAATCAAAGCAAGCGGCGAGCGGCGAGCGGCGAGCGACGGGTGACGGGTGACGAAGAGGGAGCAGTTTTGAATCATCTCTATGCCTTTGCGCCTTTGTGTGGGGAATGGAAGGCGCAAGGCGCGAAGTGAGAGATGGGAGGCAAGGGGCAAGCGGCGCGCGGTGAGGGACGCGCGGGGTAAGGCGTGCGGGGTAAGGCGCGCGGGGTAAGGCGCGCAGCGCGAGGTGCAAGGCACGAGGGATGAGGCGCGAGGCAAAAGGCACGAGGGGTGAGGGGAGCCTCTCACGTGGAGGCTTTTAGGGTGCGAAGCGGATTTGCCGCATCATGACACTCTTTTTTCCCTTCATCCCCCTTGCCCCTTTCTCCCGCCCCTGCGCCCTCCGCATACGGGGGTGGGGTGCGACGGAATCGTCGGCAGCGTCACGTCGCGCTGCGCTCTCCGCATGCGGGGGGTTGGAGGAAGGGGGGTTGGGGCGTCCTGCTGCCCAAAACGGGCGATACAACGTAAGAGCTTGCTGGAAAAAATCTACACTTGTGAGGTGAGGGGGGCGGGTTGAGACGGGAAGGCAACAGGTGGAATGCCTTTCTAACCCCTAATTTGTAATCAAAACCCCTTACAAATCCACAGGTTATCCACTTCACGAAAGTCGCATGAGTGTGCTATACTTGCGATGTTGGCGTAGAGTGCGCCTGCCGCGCGCCCGGCGTTATGTAGAGCAACCGCATTGGAATGCGTTTGATCTGACACCTGCCTGGACAAAGATGAGCGCTCAACGCGCTGCAGAGTCTTGATTTCGTGAGTCGCTCTCGCTAGGTGTAAAGCGTTTTTAGCATCATGGCGCCGGTCCTCTGGTGCTGAGGAGATCTTCTATGAACGACTTCGTTCACCTGCACGTTCACTCCGAATACAGCCTGCTCGACGGATATGCCGCCACCAGCGCCATCGTCGCCCGCGCCGTCGAACTCGGTATGAACAGTATCGCCCTGACCGACCACGGCGTGATGTATGGCGTCATTGAGTTCTACACCAATGCACAAAAGGCAGGCATCAAGCCAATCCTCGGACTGGAGGCCTACATGGCGCCGGGATCGCGGCGGGACGCAGCGAACCGCGGCGCGAAAAATTATTACCACCTGCTGCTGCTGGCGAAAGACGAAGTCGGCTATCGTAATCTGGTACGCCTGACAACGCGCGCGCACCTTGACGGCATGGGCAAAGGGGTCTTCGCCCGCCCACGCATCGACCGCGAGTTGCTTGAACAGTATCACGACGGGCTGATCGTCACCTCTGCATGCATCGCCGGTGAGATTGCGCAACGCCTGAAAGAAAAGGAGAAAGAGCAGGCGCGCGAGATTGCCGCCTACTACCGCGATCTGCTCGGTCCTGAGAATTATTTCCTCGAACTGCAACTCCACGACAATACGCCTGAACTCGAGGAGATCAACGACGAACTGGTGCGCATCGGGAAGGAATTGGGCATTCCGCTAGTCGTGACCAACGACACCCACTTTGTGCGCCCGGAGGACCTCGAAGCGCACAAAATGATCCTGGCGCTCGGCTACAACATGACCCTCAAGGAGCTGTGCGCAAAGAATTACCACATGGACGAAACGTACCACATCATGAGCGGCGAAGAGATGTGGCGACGGTTCAAGAAGTACGGTACGGCGCCGCTCGAAAATACCTGCCGCATCGCTGAGCGCTGCAACTTGAAGCTGGAGTTCGGTCGCGTACAGTTGCCGACGATTGATATCCCCGAAGGGCACGATGCTGCCTCGTATCTGCGCTTGGTCTGCGAGGAAGGGTTGATGCGGCGCTTCAACGGCGCCCCGCCCGAAGAATACGTGAAGCGCCTTGAGTACGAACTCGACGTGATCAATCAGACCGGATTCCCCGATTACATGCTGATCGTCTGGGACTACGTCAAATTCGCGCGGTCGCGCGGCATTCCCTGTCTGCCGCGCGGTTCGGCTGGCGCGTCGCTCATCCTCTACTGCCTAGGCATTACTGATGTCGATCCGGTCAAGAACAAGCTGCTCTTCGAGCGCTTCCTCAGCCCGGAACGCCTGGAGATGCCGGATATTGACATTGATTTCGCTGATAGCCGCCGCCACGAGGTGCTCGAGTACATTGCCGAAAAATACGGTCGTGAGAACACGGCGCAGATCATCACGTACGGCACATTGGGCGCAAAAGCGGCAATCCGCGACATCGGGCGCGTGCTAGACATCCCGCCCAGCGAGGTTGATCGCGTTGCAAAGCTCATTCCAGCGCTGCCGGTCGGCACGACGATTGCGCAGGCGCTCGAGCGTGTGCCAGAGTTGAGACGGATCTATGAGACCAACCCTGAGCTGGCAAAGCTGATCGATTGGGCGCAGAAGGTCGAAGGGCGCATGAAGAGCGTCGGCACGCACGCCTGCGGCGTCGTCGTCAGCCGCACGCCGCTTGAAGAGATCGTTCCCCTCCAGCGCACGACGAAAGACGAGCACGCGCTGATGGCGGCGTTCGAGGGATCCACGCTGCAAAAGATGGGTCTGTTGAAGATGGACGTGCTGGGGCTGACCAACCTCTCGGTCGTGGCTGAAGCGCTGGAATATATTGCGCAGACGACTGGCAGGAAGATGGAACTCTCCGATATCCCGCTCGACGATCCGAAGGTGTTCGAGGCGCTTAGCCGCGGCGAAACGGCGAATGTGTTCCAGCTTGAAAGCCCGGGTATGACCCGTTACCTGATGCAACTCAAGCCAACCCGCGTCGAGGACCTTTACGCGATGATCGCGCTTTACCGCCCCGGCCCGCTTGAGCAGATTCCGGTCTATATTCACAACAAAAACAATCCGCAGGATATCAAATATCTCCACCCGATCCTGAAGCCGATCCTCGAAGACACCTACGGCGTGATCGTCTACCAGGAGCAGATCATGCGCCTGCTCCAGGAAGTCGCCGATTATACCCTCGGTCAGGCGTACATCGTCATCAAAGCCATCAGCAAAAAAGACAAGAAGTTGATGGCAGAGAATGAGGTCAAGTTCAAGCAGGGGTGTCTCAAGAAAGGGTTGACTCAGGAGCAGGCCGATCAGTTATGGGAGCTGATCCTGCCATTCGCTGGCTACTCCTTCAACCGTCCGCACTCGACGCTCTACGGTCTGCTCAGTTATCAGACCGCATGGCTCAAGGTGAACTATCCGGTTGAGTATATGGCGGCAGTCCTCAAGGGCGCTGGCGGAGTCACCGACGATATTGCCAAAGCGGTCAATGAATGCCGTCAACGCGGCGTTCCGGTGCTAGGACCCAACATCAACGATAGTGCGCTCGATTTTACCATCCGCGAGTTCCGCGATCCTGCCGACGGGCAGCTCAAACGCGGCATTCTGTTCGGTCTCGCGGCGATCAAGAATGTCGGCGCCGGACCGATCGAGGCGATCCTGCGCGAACGCGATGCCAATGGTCCGTTCCGTTCGCTCGAAGACCTGTGCGAGCGAGTGGATCGCCACGCTCTGAATAAGCGGGTACTCGAAAGCCTGATCAAGTGCGGCGCGCTCGACTCGCTTCCCGGCAATCGCTGGCAGAAGCTGGAAATCCTCGATGCTGCCATGGAAGCAGGCGCCCGTGCACAGAAGAACCGTGAAACTGGTCAGATCGACATGTTTGGCGGGATTGTCGTCGATGCTGCTAGTGCGGCGGCTTCCATTCCTCTCCCCGCCATCGAAGAAACCGCCGAGCGCCGCAGGGAGAAGCTGGCATGGGAAAAAGAACTGCTTGGCGTCGTCTTCTCCAGTGATCCACGCAAAGCAGCGCTGGCGGGCGCCACCATTGACCATCGCGTGCCGCTGGCTGCAATCCGTGACGCGGAAGGGTTGCAGGAATATCTGGGCAAGGTGCATACCTTTGCCGGCATGCTGACGCGCGTTCGCGCCCTTTCAACCAAAAAAGGGGAGGCCATGCTGGTTGCGGCGCTCGAAGATGAAAACGAAGATGCCGTTGAACTCGTTGCTTTTCCCAAAGCCTACGAAAAGTATCGTGATCTGTTGCGACAGGACGCTTTGCTGATTGTCCAGGCAAAGGTCGATGAGCGCAACGGTGCTGTGCAGTTGGTGCTTGAGAGCGCTGCTCAACTTGACCTGTCAGAGGCGGAACCGCCGCCAGCAGAGTCTGAAATGGATCTCGAAGGCCTGGCGGAAGAAGGAGACCTTGGCGCCTTCGAGCCGGTTGCATCTGCAGCAGCGCTGCAGGAACCGGATGCGCCTGCGCCAGCCGCTGTCCCATCGGTGAGCGCAGCGCTGGCGCCGTCGGCGCTGGCTGACGCGCCTGCGGCTTCCCCGCCGCCTGGCAAACCCTCATTGCCGCCAATAACGACGCCTGTCTCGATTATCAAACCGCACACTACGTCACGTCCGCGCGCAACGCCGACGGCGAACGGCAACGGTCACGACCATCACGCGCCCGCAACGAACGGCGGCACAACCCAAAGACGCACCATGCGCCTGCGCTTCCGGCGCTCTGCCAACCAGGAAGCAGATATCCGATTGATGCAGCACGTCTATGACCTGCTGCGGGGGCGCAACGGCGCCGATCAGGTGGTGATTCAACTTGATACGGCTGATCGCCGGGTGCTGCTGCGTATGCGTCAGACAGTCGCCTGTGACGATGGGTTGATCGATACGTTGCGCGGAGTGCTTGGATCGGAGGGTGTTGCCGTGGAGTAGGGTCTATCGAGAAGCTATTCATCCCAGTACGCGACAAGTCGCCCTTCTGCGTCGTACAGTGCGCCCGGATCAGAAGCGTTGTCGCTCCAGACGTCTCGGTCGCCCATACGCGGGAACGAGCGCGTTTCACCTGGCGCCAGAACGCCGCCGATGCCCTGGTGGATCTGCGCGCCGCGCATGCTGCACATTGTCCAGCCGTCCAGATTCACCGGTTCACTGCTGATGTTGCGCAGTGTGACGATTTCAGCGCGTTTATCAATGCTCACGATGGCAACCGGTCTGTTCGGCGCCAGCGTGGCGTTCGGCTCGGTGCGACATCCGTCGAAGGACGGCGGCAGCGGCGTTGCAATCGGCGATGGTATCGGCGAGGGGCGGATAACTGGCGTCGTGTCACCGGCTGGCACGCGCTCACCATTGCACGTCTCCGGCGCCCATAGCCCTGCCTGCGCCTCGCGCGCTGCGCGTTCCGCCGCCTCGAACTGCGCCTGATAGCGGTGGGGCGTTCGGAAGGTGTATTCGAAGCCGTACCCCTGCGCGATGATTTCGTAGTTGACGAGACGCCCGTCAGGGAGCCAGACAAATCGCAGCAATCGGTTGAACCGGTCGCGATTGTCCTGACTAGGATCCGTTTCGAGGAGCACCGTCTGACCTTCCAGCATTGCTCGGGTGAAAGCCTTTGCCTCGCGCCCAAAACACTCGACCGGACGTGACGGATGTGATGTCTCTGGCGTGTCAACGCCGATCAGTCGCACGCGCTCCGTCACTCCGCCAAGCGATACCTCGATTGTGTCGCCGTCGGCGACGTGTGTGACAACAGCACGCTCAAGTCCCTCTGGAAGGACCAGAGACGTTGGCGAAGGCGGAAGCGGGACCGGGGCGAGCGCCGATGCGTGCTGCGGCGGGCGCGATGAGGTGGTTTCAGGAGGGAAGAACAGGTCGCTGCGAGCGACGACAAAGCCAACAATCAGCAGAACGACGGCGACGATCACGAGTACGCCAGCAGCGATTGACAAAGCCCGTCCCAGGCATGAACGGCGGGAGCGGATGTCGTTCATCCAGAAGCGCCATGCGCGCTGGAGCCATCCTTCCCGACGACCGGCAGTGCGTTGGCGACGTTTTGTCGGTGAACGGTTCACGATGCCCTCTGCGTCTGGATCAACACATAAACCCCACCGTGCGGTGCGGTGGGGTTTGTTGGTGAGCCGCCCTGATTGTGGAGCGGGAGACGGGATTCGAACCCGCAACCCTCTGCTTGGGAAGCAGATGCGCTACCATTGCGCCACTCCCGCGCGTATACATACTGTAACAGTTTTGACGATTTCTGTCAAGATCACCTCATGCACCTCTAACAAACCTCTTGCGCGAATGTTAAGTTTATGCTAAGATTGTGTTATCTCCTTCTCCTCTCTTCTCTCACTAAGGGCGTCTGGCATTCATTGTCAGGCGCCCTTGGTGATTCATGCCGTAGTATGTAATCCCGCAACGGCAACGTCGGCGCAGTTGAAGCGATCTCCTGTGCGCCCGCTGCGGTCACTCCCGGGAAGCGCAGGTTCTCCCAGCATACTGGCACGGCCTCGCGCTTGCAGGCACGCCGGTCGGGTACGCCGGTGGCATGCCCGCGAAGCCTGTCGCGGGGAGTATGCCGCATTCTCAGGGGCAGAGTTTTTCACGAGGGGTGTTTGCCGTATTCTGACGCCTTTTGATGAGAAAATAGCCCGCAGCTCAGAAGGGCGCAGGTTTACCAGATTCATTTGTTCATTAGGCAGCTACAGATGCTGAGACCTGGGTATCCGACGCGATCAAGCGCCGGACTGGAAAAACGTCACGTGGCGCGCGCTCATCAAAGACAGCCAGCGGATGCGGAAGTGCGACAAGTAGCGCGATACTCCTAACCTCAGCCTACTGCTCCAAGCGGTCAAGTTCCTGCTGCGCGAAGCGGCTCCCCTTTTCGACAGCGGTGCGATACGCCTGCTTGGCTTCTTCCACACGCCCAAGTTGTTCGAGCGTCAACCCAAGCCAGTAGTAATTTCCGCCATCGTTCGGCGCAAGCTCAATCGCGCGGCGAAAACTGCGCTCGGCGTCGGCAAAGCGTCCAATGTTGTAGTACGTCCAGCCGATGCCGAAATGCGCGTCTGCCTGATCCTCCTTAATTGCCAGCGACTGTTGCAGGGTGTCGAGCGCCTCGTCGTGCAACCCCAGCGCAGACTGCGCCCAGCCCAGACCGGTAATGGCATCCACAAAACGGTCGTTGCGGTCGAGCGCCTCGCGGAACCGATCCTCCGCCCGCTGATAGGTTCGTAGCTGTTCATCGCTGCCGAACTCCATACTGAATCCCTTGCTCATATGGGTCCATCCAAGGCGCGCGAACAGATCGGGACGGTAGGGCATAATTGCGATTGCCTGCTCGAGGGTTGCAATTGCGCCGTCATAATCGGGCGGAGAGAGCGCCAGCAATGCATAGCTCTTGCCCAGGTGCGCGTCGGCGTCCTGCGGGTTAAGGCCGAGCGCTTTGTCAAACTCTGCTACAGCGCCAGCATAGTCTTCCAGGTAGTAGAGATTCCACCCCAGGCCAGCGTGAGGATGCCCGTATGACGGGTCAATCTCCTGGGCGCGTTCGAACTGCTGCCGCGCCAGGTCGAGCAGCGCGGCGGCTTCCTGTCGATTGCCGCGCTGCATGGCATTGGCGCCCTGGTCGTTATAGAAGTAGCCAAGATTGGAATGGAAGACCGCAATCTGATTCTGCAGGCCGATCGCGCGATTGAACTCATCGCCGCCGCGCGCCACCATCGCCTGATCGTTGCTGAACAGATACTGATACCAGTAAACGACGCCGCGCGCATTGTGCGCCAGCGCCCGAAGCAAGTTCTCCCGCCCTGCTGCCTTCTCGATCGCGGTTTCGGCATCGTCCGCCGCTTCGCTCAGCATAGTCGCGTCAGCGTCATCGAATGCGCGGGCCGCTTTGATCACCGCGCGCGACATATATCCCGCCGGATGCTCGGGATCAATGGCAACCGCCTCATCAGCAGCGTCGAGCGCCTCATCATACCGTCCCTGGCTGTGGAGCGACTCGGCAAGCATGGCATACGCCAGCACAGCCTGAGCGTCGGCGGCAATTGCGGCGCGCGCCGATGCCTCGGCATCGGTGTAGCGGTTCCGCATTTGATAGATTAAAGCAATGCGCGTATGCGCTTCTGCGTTGTTCGCATCGAGGCTCAAGACGTTCTGGTACGCTTCGATTGCCTGATCGAGACTGCCGCGCTGCTCGAACAACTGGTGCGCTCGTCTCAGCGCTGCATCAACCCGTGAACGTTCAGCATCGCCTGAAAGACGGATCAGGAACAGCGCACCGATAAGCAGCAGCAGCGCTGCAGCGACGCCGCCGACCATGAGCCTGAATCCGCTGCCCTTCTTTGGCTGAGCGGGCGCCTGTGCCCTGGGCTGCTGCGACGGCAGCGTTCCTGGCGGAACATTCATCGTTGGAACGCCGGAAGGCGGGGGATCGCCGTGCATAGGCGACGCTGGTGGCGCAGCATGAACGGTTGGCACGCCAGACGGCGGAGAGGGCGATGCAGCGTGTATCGTCGGAACGCCAGAAGGCGGGGAGGGCTGCTGGGCAGGCGTGCCGTAGGCGGGCGAGACCGGCGGCGCCTGCAGACGAGGCGCTGCTGTGCCCGCAGGCGGAGAGGGCGGTGCAGTACGCACATAAGGCGGCGGCGTCCCGCCTTGCGGCGAAATCGGCGGTGCGGCGCTGCTCCTCGGAGCTGTGCCCAGACCGGCTGCCTGCTTGAGCGCCGTCACCAGTGCGCCTGCACTTGGGTAGCGCGCCTCTGGTTTGCGCGCCAGCGCGCGCATGATGACGTCCTCCACTGGGAGCGGCAGATCGCTGCGAAAGTCACGTGGCGGAATGGGCGCCTGCTGCAGCCGCGCCACCAGCATCGCCAGCGGCGTATCGGCTTTGAAGGGCATGTGACCGGTGAGCATTTCGTAAATCACCACGCCGAGCGCATAGATGTCGGTTGGGGGTCCGACGTTTGGCAACCCTTGCGCCTGCTCAGGCGACATGTACTCTGGTGTGCCCATCACCGTGCCAGCGACCGTCAGCCCCCCGCCGCCACCGGCGCCGCGCGCCAGACCAAAATCAGTCAGATAGACCCATCCGCTGCGATCCAGCATCATGTTCGATGGCTTGATATCGCGGTGGATGACGCCCCGACTGTGCGCATAGTCTAATGCACTGGCAACCTGTTCGACTATCCGGATGGTTTCATCGAGCGGCAGCGTGCCTCGCTCGCGGATGATTTCCTTCAGTGTGCGCCCGTCGATGAACTTCATCGCAATGTAATGCAATCCGTCCGCTTCGTCCACCACATAGATGGGAACGATGTTAGGATGCTCGAGCGCTGCGGCGCTGTCGGCTTCCTGGCGAAAGCGGGCAATGTACGTGCGGTCGAGGCTCAACTCCGGCGGCAGAACTTTGAGCGCTACAATGCGGTTGGGCGACGTCTGTCGCGCCTTGTAGACCACCGCCATGCCACCGCGCCCCAGTTCGGAGAGGATCTCGAAGCGACCAATCGTTCGACCGATCAGATTCAGCTCAGGCATGGGCGTCTCTTTCGCTCACAGGTGGCCCGGCATTCTGGGTTCGTGTTGATACGAACGTCCTGTAATGTTTGTTCACAATCCCACGGCACGCCGTCTCTCACCATAAGAACGTAACTGAGTCGTCGATTGTGCGTTCGGGAGGTATGATACCACGGTCTTATTGCTGGCATAGTCGCAAGTTCTGCAAACTTCTGTGTACGCGGGAGCGATGCTCTTAGCGCCATCCTCGAATACGCGCCAGTTCTTCGCCGAGCAGCCCGAAGAGAACGCCGTCAGGTCCGTGATCCTCGAATCGTGCACGCTCGAACCACTGCACCAGGATCAGGCGACCGTCCGGCAGCGTTTCGATCTGCGGCGCGGAGATCGGCATACCGAACAGCGCCAAGCTCTCGGCTTCCGACTTGCCGCGCCTGCGGTCGAACTCCAGCCCATGAGATCGCCAGGCGCTGAGGAATGGCTCACAAAGGCTGTGACCGGTTTCAGGGAAATAGCGGCATCCCGGAGCGGGTGCGCCTTTCGGCAGCGTGAACCAGTTCACGCTGCGTGCCCGCAGAATGATGTCGCCCATGCGACTCAATTGAACGTTGTACGGCGGGCGATTCTCGGGGCGGAGCTCAAACCGGTGCCGCTGGAAGTATTGCACCAGCGTCTCGCGCCCGTCTTCGCCGCGCTCGACGAATTCTTCGCTGATTGGGTACCCGAAGACCGGTAACCCGCCATGCGCGCGCCAGTACGACAGGAAAATGCCGCGCAAGGTATGACCGGTTTCGGGGAAATAGACGGCGTCACGCTGCGGCGGAACTGGCGCAAATGCGGCGCGAGCGGCGATGGCGCTATCTAGCACGAAATCGACGCGCGCTACGCTGAGCGCTGTGCCGGTGAGCGACACCTGGCGTTGTTGCGACTCGCCGGAAGGACTGCGCGCCGTGACCATATATTGTCCAGCAGGAAGATTGTCGAAACGATAGAAGCCGCTCGCGTCGGGGCGCGTTTCTTGGCCACTGTTTAGCACAATTGTGGTCTGATCTGGTGCAACGCTCTGCACGACCCCCTCAATCCGCGAACGAGTCAGAAGGTTCGGATCCAGCGCGACCTGCACGGCACGAAACAGGTTCAGGCGTCCATAGCCGTATGCCGGATCCTTTCCGGGAGGTCCGCGATCATCGGCGCCGAGCATCAAGACGTCGGCGACCTGCCGGGCGGACAGTTCCGGGCGCACTGTCCAGACGAGCGCCGCTGCGCCAGCTACATACGGGCAGGCAGCAGATGTTCCGTCGGCAGCACCGTATGTGTCACCAGTCGTGCGTCGCCACAGTGTGCTCCACACTCCAGCGCCTGGTGCAGCAAGCGCAACGAAATCGCCTGTTGTCGAAAAACTGGTAACGCCATCGTCTGGTCCGGTTGCCGAGACTGCCAGCACGCCGGGATAGGCGGCGGGATAGTTGGGCAGGTTCCCTTCCGCCTGTCCGTTACCTGATGCTGCGACCAGGAGGACGCCGCGTTCCTGCGCGTATGCGACGGCTTCGCGCAGCACGCGTGAGTCGTCCGGTCCGCCAAAGCTCATGCTGATAATGCGCGCGCCGCGGTCCACGGCGAAACGGATCCCAGCGGCGATGGCAGCATCGTTCCCGCGACCGCGCCGGTTGAGCACCTTCACTGGCAGAATGCGGCAGCGCCAGCAGACCCCGGCGACGCCGATCCCGTTGTCGCCTTCCGCAGCGGCAACGCCGGCGGCAAACGTCCCATGCCCGTCATCATCGCGCGGATCATCATCGATGTTGACGAAATCGAAGCCGGGCAGCACGCGTCCGCGCAGATCGGGATGCGACGGCGAGACGCCGGTGTCGAGTATGGCGATGATAATGTCGCTTCCAGTGGTAATAGTCCAGGCGTCGAACGCTTGAATGACGGCGAGCGACCACTGACGGTCGATCCCCTCATCACTTGGAACGCGCAACGACCGACGCTCGCGGTTTGGTTCTGCGTAGACAACGCCTGGCGTGCCGTTCAGGCGCGCGATCAGCGCCTGTGTGTCGAGCAGGCGAGTGAAGCGCAGCAGGTAGGCGTTGCCGCCGAGCGCCTGCGCCTTACGGGCGCCAGCCTGCTCCAGTTGCGCCTTGAGGGGCGCAGCGAATGGCCCATGCACGCGCGCATCGACGGTGAGCGACCAGCCCTCCGCGAGTCGAACCACAAGTTCGTCGGCGACCACGTTTGCTGCAACAGATAGGGGGAGCGGCGCTACTAGCACGAGAGCGAGAGCAATGAGACAGAGTATGGAGCGATCCATGGATTCGTGCCTCTCTAGACTCGCCCTTCATTATACCCTACGGTGCTGGTTACGAGCATGGCAGGCAACGTCAGTAATCTGTAAGCGCGCGTGGTATAATCGTTCAATTGTTCCCAACCGCAGTGCGGCGGGGTCTTGGAGTTTGCAGAAAGGAGGGTAATCAATGCTTGGTTTTGAAGAGCAAATTCGATCGTTACGTGAGCACTTTGCCCAAACACAAACGCCAGTGCTATCGATCTACTGCGACATTAATCCGGCAAAGCCGGAAAACGCCGGTAAAGCCTGGCTCAAGCGCGTGAAAAACACATTGAAGGATTTGCCAGAAATTCGCAACCGCGATGGCAAACGCGATACACCTCTGTACGACGCCGTGCTGGATCTGCTCGAAGCCGAGCGCCCCGAAGCGCGTACCTTGGCGCTCTTTGCAGTACGCGATGCAGACGGTGATCTGCATACCGAGCGACTCGATTTACGGGTAGAGCTGCCGGTTGTCGACCTGGCGCGCGGGCGAGTTGATATCCGTTACGGCACACCCTACCTTACGCCTCTCTTCTTTGCTGTGGACGAATACGAGCGCGCTGGCGTCCTGCACCTCGAAGGCGCAAAGTGGCGCTTTTATGAAGTGTTTCTGGGCGAAATCCGGGAAGACGAACAGATTTTCGCTGAAGTTAGACCGGATGAATGGCGTGAAGTGCGTGATCTGGCACAAAGAATCACCGATGTCTTCCACCTGCGCAGCACCATTTCCGTCGGTCGCTACGATAGACTGAATCCTGAGGAACGCGCTGCGGCGAAAGTCGGGGCATGGATGCACGCATTCTACGGTCGCCTGTCGCAGTTGCTCGACAAAGCCCTCCATCGCCTTGACATTGAACGCCTAGTGCTGATGGGGGAGCAGTGGCAGGTGAGCCATTTCGAGAGTTATCTCAGTCGCGGTGCGCGCAGCCGGATAGTCGCGCGTATCGCGCAGCCGAAAAATGCTAGCGCGCTGACGCCCAAGGATCTGGAGATCCACGTGTTGCCAGCGCTGGAGGAAGCCGAACGTCGTGCTGAGGTCGAGTTGCTGGATCGTATTTGCGAGCAGCCAGGGTTGTGGGGAATGGGCCCAGTGCTCGACGCACTGCAATTGGGGCGCGTGCAGGTATGGGTGCTGCCCTGGTCGCTGGAGGCGCGCGTCTGGCGCTGCCCAGAAGATCGCTTCGTAGCAGCTATCCTGGATGTCGCCCGGATGATCTGTGCTGAACCTGAAGAAGTGGCGCTGCGTGACCACGTGTGGGACCTAGCAGCCGAATTCGGCGCTCGTCTCGAATTCGTTCGCGGTCCGGCGGAAGAGCGCTTGCTCCGCGATATGGGTGGGACTGCCGCATTATTACGCTGGTGAGGCGCCCTGTATGCGCATCCCTATTACATATTACGATCCGCTGGCTGAAGACTTGATCGTCGCCGCTAGCGCGATCAGTGCGACTCTCTTCCAGCATGCGAGGTTCTGTCCATCCGACGTGCGCGTCCGGAGACGCGACGGACTCGGATTGCAGCAATGCAAGCGTCTGTGCAGCGCGCAGCCGGAACGGACGTGGTTGTCGGTTGCCTGAAGCGTATAGCTTGGCATGAATGACGTATTTGCGCACAGTAGACGAATCCGTCGTCCGACGATCCCGCTGTCGAAGACTTTGTGGATGAAGACCCTGGCAGAGACGACTATGGCGTGACAGGCGGCTTGTTCGACCGAGGAGGCATAGCGCGGAGCAACGGCTCGCCGACGTTTTGCCTGATGATGCGCCCCAAAGCGCCGAGAGCCAAAGTGACGTTTCCGGACGCTCGAGTCGGGCTTCGAGGCCGCTGAGCAGGCCGGTGTCCGGGCTTTCGTGATGAAATGTCCTGTAAGGATCTGCCAATCATTGCCGCGTGTTGCTCCTCTTGGGAGCGGGTGGGATGGATCTTCCGTTGCTCTCTAGGGTATTTCTGATGTTCAGAAGCAGTGGCAGTCGCCCGGATCGGTCGGTCCCGCGCCTTCGGTTGCGACTCAATGTCGCAACCCCAAGGTTACTATACGTAGTGAGGAGTTGAGATCTGCCTGGTTGGAAGCTTCGGGAAGATCTGCGACAGCGTCTTATACCGAAATGAATCATGCATGTCTCAGGAGTAGTAACATTGGAGATTGGGACCTTCTACGAAATCGCGCTTTTGCTGGGGTTGGCAACAGTTTTGGGGCTGGCAGGACTCATCCTGCGTCAGCCCCTGATTGTGGCGTTCATCGCTGCGGGCATCCTCGCCGGACCTGGCGTTCTCAACCTGATCCATTCAAGAGAGGTCGTCACGCTGCTAAGTCAGATATCGATCGCAGTGCTCCTGTTCCTGGTTGGGCTGAAACTCGACGTCAATCTGGTGCGCAGCATCGGGCGAGTGGCGGTGGCGACCGGTCTAGGTCAGGTGCTCTTTACGTCGCTGGCAGGCTTCGGACTGTGCCTTGCCATGGGAATGGAGCGGCTGACCGCGCTGTACGTCGCTGTAGCCCTGACATTCTCATCCACAATTATTATCGTCAAATTGCTGGGCGACAAGGGAGAGATCGACTCGCTCCACGGCAAAATCGCTCTGGGCTTTCTGATTGTCCAGGACCTATTTGTTGTACTTGCAATGGTCGTTGTGTCGGCTATGGGGCTTGGGATTGGCGAGTCATCGTCGCGCAATCCGGTCGAGGACTTTGTTCTGCTAGCAGGCGGCGCCGTGGCGCTGCTCACCCTGACGGCGATGTTTATCCGCTATATCGCCGCTCCGCTGACCACATTCGCTGTCCGTTCACCGGAACTCCTGGTGATTTTTGCTGTGGCTTGGGCTGCGGGATTTGCAGCTCTGGCGGATGTTGTCGGTCTTGGGAAGGAATTGGGGGGGCTGCTTGCGGGCGTCTCGCTGGCTTCCACGCCGGTGCGGGATCTCATCGGCGCGCGATTGGCGTCGTTGCGCGACTTCCTGTTGCTCTTCTTTTTTCTCGGTCTTGGCGCTACTGTCGATGTTTCCATGCTGGGCGCTCAGGCAGGACCGGCGCTCGTGTTATCAGTCTTCGTCCTCGTGGGCAATCCGCTGATTGTCATGGCAATCATGGGCTACATGGGCTACCGCAAACGTACAAGTTTTCTCGCTGGCCTTACTGTAGCACAGATTTCGGAGTTCTCGCTCATCTTTCTATCTATGGGAGTGAATCTTGGGCACGTGGCGCCGGAGGCGATAGGTCTGGTAACGCTGGTCGGTCTGGTAACGATTGCCGTGTCAGTGTACATGATCACCTGGTCGCACCATCTGTATACATGGTGCGAACCCTGGCTCGGCGTCTTCGAGCGGCGCTACCCCTTCCGCGAGATGTCTGAGGATACTCCTGGCGCCGAATATCGTGGTCACGATGTCATTATCCTTGGTCTCGGACGCTACGGCAGTCGCATCGGTCAGGGACTAGCGTCAGCCGGACTGCGCCTGCTGGGGGTAGACTTCAACCCCGAAGCGGTGCGTAGCTGGCGTGAAAAGGGGCTGGACGCGATCTTCGGCGATGCGGACGATCCAGAAGTTCTGGCGCATCTGCCGCTGACCGGAGTCAGGGCGGTGATCTCGACCATACCACGCAGTCTGGGACCCTTGACCGAAGCCGATGGACATATGACTGCCATACGGACGCTGCGGGATCTGGGTTTCACGGGCATTATCGCCGTCACGGTCGATGGCGAGGAGAAGGGCGCCGAGTATCTCGCTATGGGGGCGACGCTCCTTCTCTCGCCCTCTGATGACGCTGCTGAGGCCGCTATTGAGCGGCTGTGCGCCGCAGTTGGCAAGCCGATCGCGCCCAATGCGACCGGGTCGCTCTCTGGCGCCTCGATGCGATACTCCGTCCAGCCGAATTGATCCTACTAGCGAAACAGGGACCTGCCGAATAAGCGGGGATCGCGAATCCGACTATGACGACGCAATCGACGTACGATCTCACGGCTTACGGTATCGACTCGCGCTGGCTACGCAACCATGCCGCAACGCGGCGGCTTCTGTTTGTCTACGCTCATCCAGACGATGAAAGTTTCGGCAATGCTGGAACGATCCTGCGCTACACAAGCGACGGCGTGGCTGTGCACTACGCCTGCGCCACCCGCGGCGAGGCGGGTGACGTTCCACCTGAAGCGCTAGCGGGGTATGCCGATGTCGGCGCGCTGCGCACCGTCGAACAGATGTGCGCTGCGCGCGTCCTAGGACTGACCGGCGTCCACTTTCTGGGACACCGCGACTCCGGCATGGCTGGTTCGCCGGACAATCAGCATCCTGCAGCGTTGATCCAACAACCAATCGCTCGCGTTGTCGGGCAAATTGTTGCGTTGATCCGCGCTATTCAGCCACAGGTTGTCGTGACGTTCGGTCCTTACGGCGGCTATGGGCATCCCGATCATATCTTCTGTCATCGTGCGACGACGGCGGCATTCGAAGCTGCAGGGAATTCGACCCTTTACCCGGAGCAGATCGACGCCGGGCTCGAACCATGGCAGCCGCAACGCCTCTATTATTCGACGTTCGGCGCACGGTTTCTCTCAGCAGTTGTCTTCGTGATGCGA
Organism: Roseiflexus sp.; assembly: GCA_025062325.1. GTDB lineage: Bacteria > Chloroflexota > Chloroflexia > Chloroflexales > Roseiflexaceae > Roseiflexus. The sequence goes on along the minus strand of JANXAL010000091.1, from coordinate 19,437 downwards.
TTGCTCGGAAAAGATCCGAGTCGCTTCGGGCGGAACGGCGACGTGGACCTCGTGCGCGCCGCGCGCGAAGCGACGCCAGTGACCACGACCATTGACACCTCGATGTACTTCGAGCAGGCCATTCGAGCGCGGGCGTGTCATCATAGCCAGGGCGGCGGCATTGGTTGGCTGCGTCGCCTGCCCAAATCCGTGCAGCGGCGCCTCAACTCGGCTGAACACTTTACGCGCGTTGTGCCGCCATGGAACGGCGGCGCAATCGAGCGCGACCTGTTTCCTCCCGATCTAGCGCCCTGAGCTGGCTCGCAGAGAATACAGAAGATCGCTGCATCGACTCGGAAGCAGGTTTTTTTACGCTCGCAAATGAAGGAGAGATCCCGACTACGGACAACTCCCCTGCAAATCCTCTTGACATAGCAAACATGTTCTGATACCATGCAGGAAGTAGCACAAACGTTTCGTTTTTGTTCGGAAAAGAACGCCCACAGCGGCGAAAGAAGTCGTCGAAGGAGGGTAAACAATGGCAGTCACAAGTAAGGATTTGCGAAATAACTCCCGTTTATCGTCGGGTCGCCCGCTGACGGTCGTGCCGCGCGTGGGCGTCAACGGTGCGGTGTATCTGATCACCATAGTGCTGGCGCTGCTGGCGATCTACGCAGTGATGGGCAATGTCGTCAGTTGGGGGCGCGAGCGCCTCGACGATCTGCGCTACGGCACAACACGCACCTTTCACGCGCAAGCGGTTGTCGGGCACGACGATAGTCCTGCGACGCCGAGCCACTTTATTGCGATGAACCTCAACCGGCAGGTCGTGGTCATCTATATGCCCGGCGGCGACAGCACAAAAACTAGAGTAATCACCGGTCCGTACCTGTTCGGCGCCGGGGAGGACAAAACGCCGGTTCTGCTCGATTTTGCCGATCTCAACGACGACGGCGCGCTCGATATGTTGGTGAAGGTCAAGAATGAGGCAATCGTCTATCTGAACCGCAATGGTCAGTTTGAGCCGATTTCACCGGAGGATCGCATGCGGTTGATGGTAGGGCGTTGAACAGCGTCGAAAGCGCTGCCTAAGCGATGTGTAGCATTTTGCGCACCGCTGGATTTTGTAGAGCGGCGCTGATAGTCTGAGCTTGAGCAGCGCGCCGCGGATGTTTGCCGCGTCCTGACGCTTGTTCTCCCCTCGTCTCCCTACCCCCTTCTCCCACCGGGGGAGAAGGGGGCGTATGCGCATCCGGCTGCCCCGTTTCCCCCTCATCCCCCGGTCCCCTTTGCCCCCCAGGGGAGGAGGGGCTCACAAGTGTAGATTTTTCGGCAAGCTCTTCCGTTGCATCGCCCGTTTTGAGCGTCAGGATACGCAAACTCCCCCTTCTCCCACAAGGGGAGAAGGGGGCAGGGGGGATGAGGGGGAAAAGAGCGACAGGACGCGGCAAATCCGCTTCGCATCCCAAAAAGCCTACCCCTGCGAGGGGAGGAGGGGGCGGCAGGGCGTCCTGTTGCCTGAAACAGACAGTCAGCTCTGCATGCGTTGTCAGGCAGCAGCGCATGCTGCCTGCGACGCTGGTAACCGCCGACTGTAGGGCGCAGCGCTGTCATGCCCCTGCCCCCACAGGGTGCGTGACTCGCCGCGTCTCGGCGTGAAAAAGCCCACTCTTTCGAGTCTTCTCTACCTGCAGAGTATTATAAGGCGAGGTATTCTTTCACGCCGGGCGTTATGCCAGGCGTGCTGCCATCTTGATGAGGACGACAATGCTAGAAGGTCGCAGAGCACGGCGCGCCCGCCATTCGTTTGAACCGGAACCCGCCGCAACCTGGACGGAACGTCTGACGCAAATACGCAGAGCATTCGGCAACATTCCTGGCGCCTTCCGCCTAGTGTGGAAAGCGGATCGGACATCGACGGTCATCATGGCGGCGCTCGCGCTCGTCGCTGCTGCACTGCCTGCAACGCAGGCATGGGCAGGCGCGCTGATTGTCGATTCAGTGGTCGATTCGTTTATGGCGCGTCTCGATCCGCTGATCGGTCTCAAGCGCGCGCTGCCCTACCTGGGGTTTGAACTGACGCTGCTGCTCATCGGCGCTGCAGCCGCTCAGATGCGTGCGTTTTATGAACACGTGCTCAATGCACGTCTGAAGCATACGATCAACACCGAGATCATTCGCAAGGCTCTGACGCTCGATCTGCACTACTTCGAGGATGCCAGCTTTTACGACAAACTGCAAAACGCACGACGCGAAGCCGACTTCCGCGCTCTTGGGATTATCAATGGCTCGTATAGCGTGGTGCAAAATCTGCTCACTCTGCTCTCGTTTGCAGTGCTGCTCATGGCGTTCAGCCCGTTGATCGCTCTGGTGCTGTTTGGCGCGACAATCCCGGCGTTTGTCGCTCAGGGTCGGTACAGCAACCTCTTCTTCCGGATGTTGACCTGGCGTGCGCCTGAGTTCCGCCGGATGAATTATCTGGAATACGTGCTGACCGTCGATAGCACGGTCAAAGAAGTCAAACTGTTCAATCTGGGCGAACCGTTGTTAAAGCGCTATAGCGACATCTTCCACACGATTTTTCGTGAAGACGTTGATCTGGCGCGCCGCCGGTCGATCATCAGCGTGGGATGGGGCGCGCTCGCCAGCCTCAGCTATTATGGGGCATATGCCTGGATTGTGTTCCTGACGATCGCCGGTGCGATGACGCTGGGGGGCATGACCTTCTATCTGACCCTGTTTCGCCAGAGTCAGGGCGCGTTTCAGAGTCTGTTCGGCAGTATTACCCGCTTATATGAACACGGTCTGTTCATGGACAACCTGTTCACATTTCTGAGCCTGCAACCGCAGATGAGGCGAGCGCTGCGGCCTGCGCCCGTTCCGCCACGCTTGCGGCGCGGTCTTGAGTTTCGCAATGTGTCATTTCGGTATCCTGGGCGCGACGACTGGGCGTTGCGTGAGATCAATCTAACGATTGCGCCGGGCGAAAAACTGGCGCTTGTCGGCCCGAATGGCGCGGGCAAAACGACGCTAATCAAACTGCTCACTCGCCTCTACGATCCAACCGAGGGGTGCATTCTGCTCGACGGGGTCGACCTGCGCGACTATGACCTCGATGAGGTGCGCCGTCGCATCAGCGTGATCTTCCAGGATTTTGTCCGCTACCAGTTGACGGCGCGCGAAAATATCGGCTTCGGTCAGATTGATTGCCTCAATGATCTGCAGCGGATCAGCGAAGCAGCGCGGCGTGGCGGCGCCGACGAGATTGTGGCGACGCTGCCAGCCGGTATCGAGACGATGCTCGGACGCTGGTTCGAGCACGGATATGAACTCTCCGGCGGGCAATGGCAAAAAATTGCGCTGAGTCGTGCGTTTATGCGCGATAGTGAGGTGCTGGTGCTCGATGAGCCAACTGCTGCGCTCGATGCTGAGCGCGAGTATGAGATCTTTCAGCGGTTCCGTGACCTGACGGCGGGAAAGATTGCCGTGTTGATCTCGCATCGATTTTCAACGGTGCGCATGGCGGATCGGATCGCCGTGATCGAAGGCGGGCGGATGACGGAGATCGGCACGCACGCCGAACTGCTGCAGCGGGGTGGAACCTATGCCCGCCTGTTCGAGATGCAGGCAAAAGGGTACCGCTGATCACGGTCGGACGCGGTAGATCGTCACCTCGCTATTCTGGAAGACAACGTCTCCCAAGGCTGGGAATTTTGCCAGCCCTTCCGCCGGATAGGTCTGACGTTCGGCTGCACCAACGTAGATATAGTCGACGCCATAGGTCGTCAGCAGCGCGCGCGCCTGCGCGACATCGGTTGTGCTGTAGATTGTCGCTACGTCGGCGGCACGCGGGGCAATCTGCGCCAGCAGTTGCGGGTCGCCGCCACGCCATTGCTGCTGGTGCCCTTCCCATCCCATGACGGTTGCTCGCCCGGTGCTCGACGAGACGCCGCCATACCCGATGCCCGCCGTGTCATAGGACGGTCCCACGGCTTCGAGAATGACAGCATCGCCGGGCGTATTGGCGCGCACCCAGGCGATTGCTTCGGCGCCTTCCGGCGTCCATTCACGCGGCGTGCGCCCTTCCAGCCCAACATGCCGTCCCTCGGTAAACGCTTTGCCTGCCGTCAGCCAAAGGTAGGTCAAGCCGCTCACCAACAGGACGACCGTCACCAGCAGCGTTGCCAGAAGCGCCGCGCTCGCAGTGACTCTGCGCGGTTGCGCATGCCAGCCGGCTCTGGCGATCTGCGTCAGTCGCCAGGCAGCATATCCCCCTGCCACGCCCCAGATCAGCCAGGTCTGATAATAGAACTTGAACACAGTATTCATTCGGTTCTCAAAGACGTCGCGAATGTACACCAGTTCGACGCCGAGGCAGATCGCGCTGCCCAGCGCCAGCGCCACAAGCGCGAATGTGTCTGCCGGATGGTTGGTGCGTTGCAGAGCGATCAATGCTGCTGCCAGACCAAGCGGAAGAAGCGCTGCCAGCGGGAAGCCTATCAAGGCGCCTATGGCAACCACGATACCGGATGTGACCAAAAGCGCACGCGCCGTCCCATGTGCTAGCGCCGCTGCTAGTCCGATGAGCGGCGCCAGAAAGATGCCAAAGATGATCAGAAAACTGTGCAGACCGGTCTTGCTGATGACGAAGCCAAGGATGCGGGTGATCTCGCCAATCAGCGGCAGATTGATGAGCGGTGCGCGTCCGCCGATCAATGATGTGAAGGTGAGCAGAAATGGCGCAATCAGGATGATGCTCGTTGCAATGATCACCAGGGCATTCGCCAGATACTCGCGCCATCGCGGCGCAAGGCGGGCGATAAGCGGGATGCTGTACGACTCGCTGCCTGAGATCACGGCGAGATCGGGCTGCGTTGCGGTCTTGAGCGCCAGCGCTCCCAGGAAGAGCAGCAGATAGGTCGGCAGATCCCAACTGTTGATCATATACAGGCTGCCGAGGATCAGACCGGAGAGCAGGAGCTCGACGCGATTGCGCCACAGACGCGGCGGCGCTGATCGCACGAGCAGGTTCAGCGCCAGCGTCAATGCCAGCACGCCGAATGGCAGCGCCATCACGTGGGGGTGCATATCGCCGAGCCAGAACGAGAAAAAGGGGAACTCCGTGATCGCGTAGTGGCGCGCAACCTCAAGCTGCTGCGTTTCCGGGTTCCATCCCAGGCGCTCGTCCCACACCACCCGCGAGGGCCACCACCAGTTGAAGTCTGCGATGCGATCTTCTCGACTCAGGGTTGCGAACTCCTTGAAATCGCCAGTGCGCGCCGGGTACGGCAGCGTGATCGTTTCTGCGCCGCTCAACGCCTGCGCAAGCGCCGCAGCCAGTTGCACGCCGTCGAGCGCTACGACACGTTCATTTCCAACTACGACCTGCAAAGTCGCTGACTGATTGCCTGCCAGCAATACTGCAACGACCGTCAGCAGCGCGACAATCCAGCCCTGCCGCGCCCCTCGACGACCCGCACGGGACAACGCACGCTGCGCGCTATCCGGCAAAGGCGCCGCCTCGCTCCCCGGCGCACCATCGTTCGCAGACGCGCCCGTCGTGCCGTCGGGAGATGCCTGGATCGGCGGGACGCTCAACGGAACCGGGAAGCCTGCCGGTTCTCGCTGCACGGTCATCTGTTGCCGCGCAACGTCAGGGATGCGGTGCATCCCCTCAAAAGCAAGGCGACCGCTTTTGATGATCGGGCGGGCAAGCATCACCTGAAAGCTGCTGAAAGGAACCGTGCGCCCTGCATGTTGGGCGGCAGAGTCGATACGCTCGATAGCAGAAGCGGCTGTGGAGTGTGAAGGCGAAGCATCACTCAGCGCTCCTGTCGTCGCCAGCGTAACCAGGTTGTAGATCAACCCGGCGATGCCAAGCGCCGTCAGCGCGAAAGTCAGCGCCAGCGACATGTTGTACCCAACCGCCGGATGCGCTCCGGTAACGAGCGACACCGCCGCCATGAGGAGATACCCGAAGTAATAGTAGTTGATACTGTATCCCGACATCCATGGGTCGTGCGGCGGGAAGATGGTGCTGACGCGGATCGCGTTGAAAAAGGCATAGTCCATTGGTCGTTCGGTGCCCCAAGGGTGGGGACCGACGAAGCCGTACTCCTGCGCGCGCAGCAGCGCCAGAAAGATGAGTGCAACGGCGAACAGCGCTTCGTAGAACACGACAATGCCCCAGTTGAGGCGCACCCAGTGCACCGCAACCGCAGGCGACGCTGATGTTGGCAATATCCGGCGCAGCGCCAGAATCCCGCCGATGCACACTGCCAGCGCGGCAGCGACAACGAGCGGCGCGCCGAACGGCGCCAGCCCAAACATCGCAACCAGCCAGGCGACGTATCCGGTCAGCAGCAATCCCACGATGCGGGCGAAGGCGTAGCCTCCATCGGGAAGCGCGCCGAACAATAGACGTGTCGCTGGCATGCCGACAATGCCAAGCGCCAGGGCAGTGAGCCAGTATGTGATGATGGCAGTGAGCATGACTGAGAACCAAGAACCGAGAACTGAGAACCGGAGGGCAAGGGGCAGTGGTTAGAGGCGTTAGGGGTGAGGGGTTCGAGGCTAGGGGCTAACCTTCCACCTTTCACCTTATCGCCTGCACCTTTCAATCTTCTCGAGCCATTGCCTCTTGCCCTATGCTCCGCGCTACAGCCACTGCATTGCAACGGCTCTATGTGCAACCTTTCACCCGCAACCTCTGCGCCTTCGTGCGCGGCAAAGACCTCAAGGGTCGGATACCTCTTTCACCTTCACACGTCCAACATTCAACCTGCCCGCGCCACTGGCGCGCCTCTACCCGTCACCTGACCACGGGCAACGTGCGAACGGGCAGCCGGACCGTGCGCATTGGCGCACCACCGGCGCGCCCCTCCATAGAACCTTCGCACCTGAAACCTCATCTCGCCTCTTGCCTTGCGCCCGGCGCAATCGGTTGATGTCACAGTCGCTCCTGCGCTGATCATGGAGACGCTCCAAGTCGTTCGAGCGCCTCGCGCGCCAGCGGCGCCAGGTATCCGTTGGGCGCGATGTTGAGATACTCGCGGTACCACTGGATCGCTAGGCGCTCGTCGCCGCGCTGCTCGTAGAGCGTTCCTAACCGGAAGTACGGTTCAGGCAGCGTCGGATCAACGGCAATTGCCTGCAAGAACTCCCGTTCGGCGTCTCCCAAACGTCCAATCGTCAGCAATCCTACGCCGAGTTTATTGTAATTGCCAGCGACCGGGCTGGCGCGCACCGCGGCGCGGTACGCCTCGATCGCCTCATCGAAACGCTTCGCATCGATCAGAATATCTCCAAACAGATGATGCAGCGCCACATCATTCGGATTGGCGCGGGTTGCGGGTCTGAGCACCGCCACGGCATCTTCAAACCGTCCGAGCGCACGGTACCGTTCTGCCAGCGCGTATGCGGGACCGGCATCGCCAGGGTTTGCCTGGACCCGCCGCTCCAGTTCTGCGATAACCGCCGGATTCCGCAGATCATCGTCAGGTGGTGCAACTGGCGCTGGCACGATGGCGTCCTCTTCCTCTGCTGGCAACGGCACAACCGGCGCTAGCGCCGGTCGGTTCAGCGGCGGGAGCATCGGCAGAGCATACACGTTATCGTTGACGCGGTAGATCGTTACCTGATCATTGCGGAACGCCACCTCCAGGAACGACCCGGTCATCTGCTGGAACTTAAGGAGCCCGGCCTCGCCGTAGACGGCGCGCTCGATAGGACCGACATAGACATATCGCACCTGGTAGCGCGACAGCAGCCGCAATGCCTCCTGGATATCGGTCGTGCGATAGATCGTGATGACATCCAGATCGCGCTGGTAAACTGCCTGCGGATCGCGCTGCTCACTTTCGTGCAGCGGGCTGACAATCGTGGGGAAGCCGGTGCTGGCAGCGATGCGCACCCCATACGCCCGGTAGAACTCCAGGCTCGATTGCAACACTACCGGCGTTCCGCGAACATGCCGATTAAGCCAGCGGATTGCCTCATAATCGTAGCGGAGCGGGATAATCACCGGCGACTTGTCCGACGGTTGCAGGTACGCAGGCAGCGGAAACGACTCGCGCTCCATGAATGCCAGCCCGTCGAGGGTTGGTCCGGTCGTATTGCCAGGGAAGCGGTATGCGGTGCGGTTTACTGTTCCGACGATTGGATAAACTGCTGCAAGCACAATGAGGGCGATCAGCACGCCGTACCCGACAGCCTGGGCTGCCGCGCCGCGTCGCTGCAGCGCACGCAGCAACGATGGCAGCAGCAGGGTCGTTGCAACCGCCAGCAACACCCATGCCTGCAACCCAAACTTGAAGACCGTGTTCATCCGATACCATTCGCCGCCGTCCAGGTGGTCGCGCACGTAGAGGATTTCGCAGAGCAGCGACACGATCAGCGCAACGCCAAGTGACCAGAAGGCGAACCAGGTTCCCGGACGCAACGCACGCACGAACGCTATTCCCACTGTCACTGCCAGCAGCGCTGCGAGCCAGATGCGCAACGTCAGCGGGGCGAGCGCTTCTGCTGCGATGCCAGCCGCCGTTGCAAACCCTTCGAGCCGCAATACCAGCAGGAGCGGCGGCAACAGCGTCACCGCACCGGTCACAACCACGACTCCGCCAGTCAGCATCAGCAGCGCCAGCGGCACACGCCCCATCCCCGGCGCTCCAGGCGCGCCTGCCACGAACCCTGTCGCTTCTGGCGATGCGCCCATGGTCGACAGCCGTACCCGTTGCGCCTGTCGAGACGCGATGTTCAGCGCCCGCCACGCTGCGCCAAACAGCACGACGACGAGCGGCGCCAGAAAAATCCCGTAGAGCAGCAAATAATCGCTCAGGTGCGTCGCGTCGCGCACCAGACCGACGCCGCCGACCATAGCCCGGAAGTTCTGGAAGAACGGCAGGTAGAGCGCAAGCGCAACACCGCCCAGCGCTATGCCGCCGAGCGCCGCGCTTCCCAGGCGTGGCGCCAGCCGCCAATCGATGCGTCGTGATTCTCGCCAAGCGCGGCCCAGCAGTGCACCTCCTAGGAGCAAGCCATACGTTGGAAAATCCCAGGAGTTCGTGACTGCCAGTGCGCCAAGGGTCAGCGCCGTTGCTCCCCAGCGCGCAATCCGTTCCTGCCATCTGCCGGGTTGCGCGACGAGCGCCTCGAACGCCAGCGCAATCATTAGCACCGTCAGCGGCAGTGCGATCGTGTGAGGATGGAGGTCGGCGAAGAGAAAACTGAAGTACGGAAACTCGTTGATAGTCGAAGGGATCACCCGCGTCGGACCGACGAACCAGTCGCCGAGGCGTTCGCCAAAACCAGGCAGCCCTTCCTCCAGCGCTGCGATCACTGGGGCGAAACCGCGCGCCCAGTTGGCCGGGAAGACTGCCGCCAGATTGCCAGCGACGCCGACCAGCAGCGCGCCTGCTACGCCCCAGCGCCACGAGCCGCGAATGCGAACGATGAGCGCAAACACGGCAGTCAGCATCAATCCGAACAGCGTTGGGATAATCAGGTTATAGGCGACCTCTGGCGCAATGCCGGTCAAACGCACCGGCAGCGACATCAGGAAGAAGCCATAGTAGTAATAGTTAATGATGCCATCGCTGTAGAACGGGTTGTACGGCGGCAGCACAGGCGTTCGGATCAGCGCATTGAGGAAGCCGAACTCAAATGGCTTTTCACCGCCCCAGATCGGCTGCCACAGATCCGGGTTCAGCCAGCGGAGCGTCAGCAGGAACGCGAACGCGATCAGGAAGAGCGCCTCGCCGCCAGCGATCCAGCGCCAGCGCTCGCGCAGCATGTCGTGCAGCGCCCCCAACCCCTGGCGCAACGCGAGAACGAGCGTTGGGGACGGCACATCGGCTTCCTCACGCATCTGCCGTCTTCCGAGCGCCGCCAGCGCCGCCCCGCTCACTACGAGAGTCAGGAGCACTCCGAGAGTCATCCCCAATACGTCGTACTGCCACAGGCGCGCGCTAACCGGCAGCCACACCGCGTATCCAAACAACAGCATCCCCATCGGGCGCGCCCAGACCCAGCCGCCATCCGGCGCGCGTGCGCCGAACACCAGCGCCGCTAGCGGCAATCCCAGCGCTGCCAGCGCGTACCACGTCAGCAACCAGAGGAGCACGGCAACGACCGGATGATCCGCCAGACGGTTCCAACCGCGCATCTCCACGACGGGAAGCTCGCCGACGCGCACCGGCAACATCAGGTTGTTCTGCGGCGTCGGAGCGGGCGCGCGCACCGGTAGCGATGTTGTAAGCACCGCAGGTGCGTGGTCGGCGGGCGGCACACGATAAATGCGCGTTTCACCCGCGCGGTAGACTGTTTCGATCTGACCGGCGGCAGCCAGCGCATCGAACTTCGCCAGCCCTGCCGGGTCGTAGAGCGCGCGCTCAAGTTGCCCGACGATAACGTACTCAACGCCGTAGAGCCGCAACAGCCGGAGGGTTTCTCTGGCATTCACGCTATTGTAGAGATCACGGATCAGCATCTGACGCGCAGCGATTACCGGACCCGCGTCTACCACGCTGCGTTGCTGCGTCATATGCCAGGGCCAGCCAAGGAGCGTCGGCAGACCGGTGTAGACCGAGACGCGCCCGCCCCAGCGGTACGCTTCCAGGTGCGCCTCCAGGACGATTGGTGTGCCGCGCACATTGGCGCGCAGCCATTCAAGAGCAGCGGCATCTTCAGCAAACGTGAAGGGACGATTGTTTTCCGCCCAGCCGCTCTGCGGCGAGCGCATAAATGCCATGCCGTCGAGGGTTAGTCCGATCGTCGTATCGTAGCGATCGGCAAGGCGGGCGGGTATTGCAGTAAGCGGGTAGACGAACGCTGCGGCGATCAGCAGTATGGCTACGACGCGCCATCCCCAGCGCACGACAGCGGCGCGCCACGTCGCGGTCGCCGACCACAACCAAGGGAGCGCAACGCCGCCAATCACGGCGAAGAGCAGCCAGACCTGCATGCCGAATTTGAATACCGTGTTCATCCGGCCAATGTCGCCCTTTGCCGCAACGATCTCGACCAGGAACGTGATGCCAAGTGCGGCGAGGCCCCAGATCAGCGCCAGCAGCGTCATCGAACCGACAGCAGGACGGGAAGCGTTGCCGGAGTCCCTCGCAGGCGGATCGTCCGCGATGCCGGGCAGCGTCAGTTGCACCGGACCTGTCGGCTCAACAGTTTCTTCAGCGCGAGTCGACGCGGCGACGCTGTCGCGCAGCAGTATGTTGACGACCAGCACGATGCCGCCAGCCAGCAATAGCGCCTGGAGCGGCGGCGCGGGCATGCCCAGGATTCCCATCAGCGCCGCTAGCACAATCACCCCGCCGCTGATCGCTACGGCGACAGAAGCGCTGAGCACGCTGGTGCGGCGTGCCAGCACCAGCGCGCCGCTCACCGCCAGGAATAGCCAGAGACCGTGGATCTGCAGGAACTCCGACGTCGGCGTGCGCGAGCCGTTCCACAACTCGAACCCGGCGTAATCCGTAGCGAACTTCTGGATGAAGGGCAGGAACAGCAACCGCGACAGCAGTACCAGCGCAACCGTTAGTGCAATCCACCACATCACTGCCTGGTCGAGCGACCAACCGCGCCGGTAGCGATTCCAGGCATACACTGCCATTCCCAGCGCGCCTAGCCCTGCGGCTGTCGGATAATCCCAGGTGTTAGTCGCATACAGTGCGCCGACAGTCAACGCCAGCAGAAGCGTCACTCCTGCCAGCGACGAAAACGCCAGCGATCGGAGCGTTGGGAAATGTTTCCCCGGATGGCGTGCCACTGCCACAATCAGGTTCAGCGCTGCCAGGATCAGCGGCAGCGCAAGCATATGTGCATGAAGGTCAGCAAACAGGAAGGTGAAGAAGGGGAACTCGTTAATCGTCCCGTCCCCCAGCCTCATCGCTACCAGCCGGGTCGCGTCCCAGAACGCCCATTCTGCCCGCCCGCGACACTCCTGCTGCGCGGCGTAGCTTGCCAGTGCGCGGCACTGCTCAGGCAGACTGGGATCCTGCGGGTTGCCGGTTCCGGGGAAGAACCAGACCGCCTGTGCCAGATTGCCCAGGAGCGCTGCAAAGATCGCTGCCGCTACGCCTGCTCTGATCGCCCGGCGCTCATACATCCGCCACACTGCCGACCGCGACGCGACTATCGTGAACATTCGCTGCCAGCGCGTGCGCGACTGTGGTTCTTGAGCGGCTCCGGGCGCCAGTCGCCGCAGCGCGACCAGGTTGTACGCCGCACCCCACGCACCGAGAGCTGTCAGCGCCGCGAACGTCGGCACAGCCAGATTGTATGCCGTCGTCGGGACGATGCCGGTCAGGTGGATGAGCGTTGCAACCAGCACGAAACCGAAGTAGTAGTAGTTGAGGTAGCCGCCAGCGAACCATGGGTCATACGGCGGAAATGCCGGGCTTTTGACCACTGCTGTAAGGAATGCCAGGTCCATCGGCTTTTCGCCGCCGCGCGCCGGATGCCACAGGTCCGGGTTCAACGCCCGCAGCAGCAGAAATCCGAAGAAGAAGGCCAGGAAGACTCCTTCAGCCGTCAGAATGGCAGCGCGTCGTTGCCTCCAGAAAGCGACGAGCGCGGCACGGTTCCAGCGCAGCGCCAGCGCGCCCGCGCCAACGAACACGCTTGCGCACAGAACGACGCTCCATTTGCCGAACGGTACAAGCGGCGCTTGTAGTGAGCCATGCGCGCCCGCCGGACCGACCGACGCTAGCAGCCAGGGAACGTAGGACACAATCAAGAGACCCAGGATTTTCGACAGCGCATATCCGCGATCCGGCAGCGCTGCCAGGCTGCGGAACAGGAGCGCAAAGCACGCCAGCCCAACGGCTTCGAGCGCTAGCAGCCAGAACAACCAGGGAACCGCATTCGCCAGACTTGCCGGGTTGAACAACGTCGCCCAATCGCCGGATGCGCGGTAGAGAGGCCACTGATCCTGCGTCAGGCGCAGCGCCGTCGGCGCTTTGTTGACCCGCAGCGGCGTGATTTTGTAGACCTCACTCCACGCCACATCGCCGAGGATCAACCGTTCCGCTTTGGCGCGTGAGTAGTCGGACGTTTTGCGGAAGATGAGAACGCGCGGATGATCGTAGACGCTAAAGGCTTCTTCCGCCAGGATCGGCGTCGGGATCTCGATGCCGAACAGTTTCGGGAACGAATGGATATCAGCGACTAGCTCAAAGCCTAGGTTCCCCTCGAACAGATGATGGTAGTAGCGGGTAAGCGCCGGGTAGCGCATCGGCAGGCGCGTCGCTGAGTCGTACACCCGGTTGCTGCTGAAGATCAGATAATCGGCGCGGTCGAGTTGATCGAGCAACCCCTCGACGATCAAGCCGTCGCTGGACACGCTTCCGTAGTACTTGATCGGCTCGTCCTCGCCATACGGTTCAGTGGCAATGCCAATGTACTGTCCGGGATTCTGCCCATCGATCGGGAGGGGCAGCGGGTCGTCCCAGCGCTCGAAGGTGATCACTGAGCCGGGAGGAATATTCTGGTAGATCCAGCGCGACGCCTGAATGCGCGAGTGCGGCTCAGTGTAAATGCGGGTGAATGCAAATGCCCACAGCGCGGTTCCCGCCACCGCGACGATCAACGGCGCGCGCCAGGCAATCTGTCGCCAGCGCGATCCGGCAGCGCGCTGCGCCCGATCCCACAGCGCCAGCAACCCCCAGGCAGCCAGTACAATCAGCAGACCATACAGCAACACGTAGTAGCGCATGGTCATCACGAACTGACCGCCCTGCCAGGCAAAGTAGAAGGCAATCCACGCCCACGGCACGAGCAGGCGCACATCGCCGCGCCGCAGGATGCGCCATCCGGCGACGCCCCAGGACGCCCACGCTGCAATGCCCAGCGGCAGCCCCATCCCCCACAGCACCATGTTTTGCAGCGAGAAGAGGAAGGGGGTACGTTGCGCCCACTGCTGCGACGGCGGGAAGTCCGCCTCGCCGCTGATCAGCCGCCCGACCGACGAGATGTTGTCAAGAAAGCGCGGTTCAGGGCGCACATCGAACAGTGATGGACCGGTGAAAGCGTCGGGTTGCAACAACCGGAAGCTAACAACCGTAACGATGCCCGCAAGGACGACGCGCCCGGCGAGCGTGAATAGCAACCCGGCTGGCGCCATCAGCAGACACGCCAGCATACCCGGCGCCTCTCCCTCCGCGTGCTGACGCCTGGTTTCTTCCACCAACCGCACGAATGCAGCGACAACCACCACCAGACCCAGGGTTGCCAGCGTCACGCGACATGCCATAGCAGCGCCGATGCTGAGACCGGCGCCGATGGCGCTCCCAGCGCCGCCACCCTGCGCGATGCGCACTGCCCAGTAGATCGAGAGCGTGGCAAAGAACGTGGTGGCAGCGTCCACCGTGAAGAAGTGCGAAATCTGGATCGGAAAGGCCGCCGTCGCATACAAAAGTGCTGCCATCAGACCGGTACGCTGATCAAACAGCCGCCGACCAAGCAGGAAAACGACCACAATCGTTCCCAGGTCGTACAGCATTGAGAGCGTGCGCCCGGTATCGCGGACCATCTCCGGCGAAATGCGGTCCGGTTGACCGCTCAGGTTCGCCTGCAGCTCTACTGCCAGGCGCGTCACCGTTGTGGGGAGCGTACCATAGACGAAGAAGCGCGACCAGTTGTAGTTGCGTGGGTTGAGGGTGTTGCACCCGCTGTTGCGGGTCGGTTCCTGTTGGTTCAGAGGTATTGGATTGCCGGCGCCGTCGGTCGTAGCGCGCGCTGCGGGAATGCGTCCATTGACGACGCAATCGCTGCGCAGATAGTCGCTAAAACTGCGTGGAATCTGCAAATTATAGGTCGTGAAGATAATAAACCGCTCGTCGGGATGGAGATACGACGTTCCGTCCCAGCTTGTCAGCGCCATCGAACGAAAAAACGCGCCGACCAGCAGAATGAGGAACAGCCAGCCCCAGGGAGACCAGGAGAGGCGACGCACGAGCGGCGCAGGGGAGCGATCAGACGTAGCAGGGGTTGTGTTCATGCGATGTTAGGGCACGTTAGCGAACGATAATAAACGTAGGCAGCATACTAGATTGCGTTCAGCGTAACGTTGGGCGGTCCGCACGACCTGTTGCACAGACCCGTGTCATTATAGACTTTCTTTCGATGAACGTCCAATACGGAGCGAATGCAAGGCAAGAGGCGAGAGGTGTGGAGGTTGAAAGCGGTCGTTACGCATCACATGGAGAACTTGGGAGGGTAGGGACACGGGCAATCCGCTTGCCCCTCGTATGGGCAAGAGGGTAGGGAGGATGAGGGGGGAACGAGCGTCAGGACGCGGCAAACATCCCTCGCACCCCAAAAACTCTACACTCGTAAGCGAGGGGGATGAGAGGGAACCGGGCGTCACCACCCATCAACGGTCTCGCGTTTGGCATGGGCTGAGTTTTATTGAGACCAGCGCTTACAGTTATGGCGTGCAGCCCAATCCGCGTAATTCATCTGTAATCTGCGCAGACCCGCGCGCCATCGCAAGCCGGGCTTACAGGATCGACACGTTGGTTCAACGTCTGGCGTTGCTCTATCGCAATCACGGCAATCCCACGACGGGCCATCCAGCAACCGTGTCACCCAGATGCAGCGTCAGACCGCGCGCATCGACCGGCACATCGAAGATCACCGGCACACTTACCTGCCCCACCCCTGCTGGAATGGCTTCGTCGAGGCTGAAATCGCCATATCTGCCACGACCAAATGTCTCCAGGTAGAACGTTGAGAGACCAGGTTCCGGCAGGTAGCGGTTGCCCTGCTCGTCAATCAGCACGAACAATTCCGGTGGCGCAGGAATGGCCTTGTCGCCGCTGTTCCCCACTGCCACAAGCGCCAGGACGAAGCGACCAGTCGGTTGCTTTGATCCTATCGGCCCGTTGAGAACAATTGCGTGATCCGGTCGTAGCAGTGTCAGCGTCCAGACATCCCGCAGGATCACCGTGCCCGCCGGGAGCGTCGGCAGCGGCGTCAACGTCGGCGAAGGCGCAACCGTCGCTGTGGGTGAGGGCGCAGTGGCAGGCGCTATCGTCGCAACAGGCGACTCACGCAGCGACTCAGTTGGCGCTGTAGGAACAACCGCAGGCGCAGACGCTGAAGGGTCCAATGCAGGCGCAGGGGATGCCGATCCGCTGACCGGTTCCAGCGTCGTTAGGACCAGCGTTGGCGCCGTACCAGTCGTCGCGCCTGGGAAACGCGCGTTCGCGAACAAAAGTGCGAAGATTAATAGCGCTGCGCCGATTGCAGCAACCCCGATCCACTTATACCTGCCTACGGAAGATAAAGCAGTCTGCTCCGGTTGAGGCATCGATGTCTGGTCAGCAGATGCAGAGGAGGCGCCTGCAGGCACAGCGGGCGTGGATGGCGGCGCAGGCGACAGGGCAGGTGGCGTCGGCGAGGACGCTGGAGCATCCGGCGACGCAACCGGCTGTCCGGCAGGCAGGGATGCAGCGGATGGCGGTTGCTCTCTAGCTTTCCCGGACGCATGAGCATCTGACGCGCCCGAAGCGGCAGACAGTCCGGCAGGCGTTGTCTCGGGCTTGGCCGCAGCCGCTGCGCGTACCAGAGCGACCACGCGACGCAGCGCAGCGCGTCGTTCCTCTTCGCTCTCGGCGACATCGGCGAGCGCACGCCACACCCGCGGATCATTGGGCAACTGCGCTGCCAGAGCGCGCAACACGGCCCGTGCGCGCTGCACATCGCCCTGCTGACGCAGCCGCGCCGCCACGTTCAGCAGCGAGCGCACAGCGGCAGGAGAGAGCGGATTGCGGGGGGTGTCGCTCATAGTCTGGCGAGGAGAGGGAACCGGTAACGAAGAACCAAGAACCGAGAACGACACGAGGGCATAACGGAATGAACTGCCTCTGCGAGGTCCGTTCCCCCGGGTTTCCAGGCGTCTCTGCCCGCCACCTAAACGCAACGCGCGACCCGCAGCGTCTCACAGGCGCACGACCATGCGCATAGGTGCGCCTCCGGCGCGGGGGTGCGCTCCGAATCGCAGGGATACGCTCAACGCTGGGTTCGGGCACGCCCCCGGCGCGCCCCTACCGGTCACCTGCCTGCGAACGTTGTGCCGATGGGCAGCCGCTGCGCTCACGGACGCACCACTAGCGCGTGGGCGCGCTGCCAGCGCGCCCCTTTAATCGCCTGCCCATGGGCAACGCGCAACCCTTTGCGCCTGCTCACCTTGATGTGATCAACACGCGCAACATGGGAACGGGCGCACCGGCTGTGCGCGCCTGCACACCACCTGCGCTCGGCGGCGCGCAACGTGCAACCCTAAACGTGCAACGACGCCTTCCCACTTTCAACATTCGCCCATGAAACCTCTTCTCACCTCTTGCCTCGCGCCTCTGGCTTCGATCCCTGCGCCTCGTTATGGCACCCTTCCGATCACGATGAACCCCTGATCCGGCTTGTTACGGGCGAACAGCATCAGGTCAGTCGCCCCTGGCGTTACGTCGAACACCAGGTAGACGCTGGTTGTCAACCCGTTTGCCGGGATAGGCGTTTCGTGACCGACATCGGCATTGACTCCAGGACGCACAGCAACGCTCGACACCTCTGGCCGCGCCTGATAGACCCGTCCCTGTGAATCCTTGAGCACGAAGAAGTCACGCGGCAAGGGCTGGTTCGTTCCGGTATTGTTTGCGACAAACACAAGTACGTGCAGAAATGCGCCCTTCTCAGCAGTGAAGTTGCCGACCCGCGGACCGAGCGGCAGCGCATACAACTGATTCGGATAGGTATAGTTCCAGCCGTCTGCCTGAAGAATCGTCCCAATCGCCACTGGCGTCGGCTGCGCCTGTTCAGGCGGTACGACCGGAGCGGGCGCGGGAGCAGGTTGCTCGGTCGGCGGCACTGCGGTTGGTTCTGCGCCTGGCGTCGACGCTGGCGTTGCCTCAGAGGGTTGCGGCGTCGCCTCGCCAGGGGTTGCGACGGCGGCGGGAGAAGGTTCACCCCCCACGCCTGGCGCAGTCGGCTGCGCAACGACCTGCGTTGGCGGCGCTGGCGCAGGTCTGCCCGGCGGGAAGAAGAGCTGAATGATCAGGAACACGATCAGCACCAGTGCAATAATGCCGAGCAAAATCCAGAGCAGCGGGCTTGGACCGCGACGCGCCGGCTCTTCTTCGTCCTCGTCACGCACACGCGCAGAAGAGGCGCGCGATGGAGTCGGCGATGAGCGCGGCGGCATAGGCGGCAGTTGCCCGGCTTCTTCCGGCTGCGGCTCGGCGCGCGGCGGCGGCGCGGCACGCGGCAGTGCGTCGTACTCCTCGAATGCGCTGTCGAGCTCGGCGGCAAACCGTTCCTCTTCGGTCATTGCCGCTGCAGGTTGCGTCTGTGCCTGGGGTTCAGGAGGCGGAGACGGCGCTTCGGTCGGGCGTGCGCTTTCGCGTTTTGGCAACGGCACGCCCATTGCCTGTAACCCCTTGATTGCCATTTCGTTGTCTGGATCGAGTTCGAGTACACGCTCGAGCGCCGCACGCCGCTGTTCCGGTCCCTCGGCGACCCCGGCGAGCCACAGCCATGCCTGAACGTTGTCAGGCTCCTGGCGGGTGAGCAGGCTGAACAGATTGCGCGCTTCTTCGCGGTTGCCCTCGCGCGCCGCGTCGATCCCTAGCTGCAAAAGTGTTTCTGGCTCCGCCATGAGCGTTCCTTCCTGCTGAAGCAGCGGGTGTCAGGATGTATCGTGATTGAGCGCAAACATTCGCATCTTTACCTTTCAATCGGCGTTATTCTACCACACGCATGAATAAAGTCAACACCTTTTTTGAGACATGACGCGCTAACAAGGCAAAGAGAGCATTCATGTCTGCAAAAAGTGTAATTGCTTACGTCGATGTGCTCTTTGCATCAAATGTGAGGGTTAAAAAAGGAAAGGTTGTAAATGGTAAGAGGCGAGAGATGAGAGGTGAGAGGCAAGAGGTGAGAAGAGGGTTCGTGTGCGAATGTTGAAGGTGGGAAGGCGTCGTTGCACGTTGAAGGGTGCACGTTGCACGCTGCCGCGTGCAGGTGGTGTGTAGGAGCGTACGGCCGTGCGCCCGTTCCGATATTGCACGTGTTGATTACATCAAGGCGCGAAGGCGCAAAGGTTTGCACGTTGCCCGCGGGCAGGCGGCAGGTAGGAGCGCGCCGCGGGCGCGTCTGCGCCGCTGGGACGCCCACGTCGGTGGCGCGCCCGCGCCGGTGGCGCGCCCGCGCCGCTGGGACGCCCACGTCGGTGGCGCGCCCGCGCCGGTGGCGCCCCCGCACGCCTGGTCTGGATACGTGTTCACGCAGTGCCTGTGGGAAGGTTCCAGGTTGCAGGTTATATCATTTCGCTATGAGCATAGTGCATGAACCGCGTCCACCAAATACGCAGCGCCAGTGAGCGATTGCACGGTTGGGTCATCATAAGCGTCGAGCAATCTGGTCACCGCTGCTTGCAAAGCGGCGAGATCGGCGAAC
>JANXAL010000060.1 GCA_025062325.1 Roseiflexus sp. | reverse complement strand
GCTTTCACCGCCGCCCGGCGCACATCCTCATCGCGGTCGTGCAGGGCGGCGCTGAGGGCGGGCACCGCCTGCGCGTCGCCGATCGCCCCCAGCGCCGCCGCCGCCGCCTGGCGCACCCCCGCAGCGGCGTCGCGCAGGGCGACGAGCAGGTGCGGCACGGCCTGCGCGTCACCGATCTCCTCCAGCGCCCGAGCCGCCGCATAGCGCACCCACTTATCGTCGTCGCGCAGGGCGACGAGGAGAGCGGGCACGGCCTGCGCGTCGCCGATCTCCCCCAGCGCTTCCGCCGCCGCATAGCGCACCCCCTTGCTGTCGTCGCGCAGGGCGGTGAGGAGCTGCGGCGCCGCCTGCGCGTCGCCGATTGCCCCCAGCGCTTTCACCGCCGCCCAGCGCACATCCGCATCGGCGTCGCGCAGGGCGGCGAGGAGGGCGGGCACTGCCTGTGGGTTGCGGATCTCCTGCAGCAACGCCCACTCCTCGGGCATCCAAAAAATATCGGCGTCGCGCGGGGCGGCGAGGAGGGCCTCCACTACCTGTGGGTCATGAATCTGCTTTAGCGCCGCCTTCGCCGCCTGGCGCACCCCCTTATTGTCGTCGCGCAGGGCGGCTAGGAGGGTGGGAACCGCCTGCGCGTTGCCAAGCTGGCCAAGAACCTCTACCACCGATGTACGAATAGGCGACCATCGTCTAAACGCTCGCAGTAACGCCGGATACATCCCTTCAGGCACCGGTTTGCCGCTCTCAGCGACCAGTTCCGCCGCCAGCAGCAGGTCGCGCTTCAGCCAGCGCTCGCAGGGCGAGCGGGCGCGCATGATCCACGTCAGCAACCGCTGCGCCTCGTCGTCGGGCAACCCGCCGACCAGCAGCGCCAGCGGTTCGCGCCATTCGGGCAGGTGCAGCCGCGGGCGCAGGAAAGCACGGGTGCGGCGCTCATCTTGCTTCCACGCCGCGCGCAACCGGCGGGCGACCATATACTCGCGCATCGTCTGGTGCGCAAAGGCGTAGCGCCCGTCCACCCGCACGATCAGCCCCAGCGGGGTGCGCAGGTCATACAGCAGTTTGTCCACCAGGCATTCATCAGTCGCCAGCCCGGTCTGCTGCACGGCGCGCCAGGTCGCCGCTTCGTCATTCGCGCCGCCGCTGTGCCAGTGCCACGCCAGCGCTTCGGCGACGCACCAGAGTTTGGCGCACGCTTTCTCCGTCAACTTGCGCCGCTTGATGGCGCGCCGCTTGAGAACGTGCAGGTACTGCTCGTAGAGGTCGGCGCGGTTGCGCACGATTTTGCCACTGGGGGCGGAGACCTCGGCTTCGCCGCTGGCGGCGTAGACCTCGGCGCACAGACGCAGGATGAGCGGGTTGTCGAGCAGGCGGCGCAGCGCAGGTTGCTGGCTCAGCTGTCCCAGCAATTTGGCAGCGGCGCCGGGCTTGTTGAGCACGTTCAGCCACCCCGCCAGAAATGCCTCCGCCTCTGCGGGCTTGTCGAACGGCTTGAGCGTGTAGTCGCGGAACGACGCGCCAAGCGGAACGTACCCGGCGCGGCGGCTGGCGACCACGATGCGTGCGTGGCGTCCCAGCGGCGACGCTGCCAGGTCGGCAATGGCGCGGCGCACCCATCCCGGATCGCGCGCCTCGTCCAGCCCGTCGAGCAGGATGATCAGGCGGTTGGCGTCCCTCCAGTGGTCGATCAACTGTCCGGCGACGAGATTGGCTTTATTGTCCTGCAGTGCGCGGAACACTGCCTGCTCCAGCGCATCGCGGATCGTCTGGCCCGGGTCGAGGTCGCGCAATGCGATCAGCAGCGGCACACGGTTCTCGTGCAGGTTCAGTTTCTGCTGCGCCCACCCCTCGACTTGGCGAGCGAAGCAGAGCCCGATGAATTGCAGCGTCGTGCTCTTGCCAGCGCCCGGCTCGCCGAGGATGACGAGATGATCGGCTGCCCCCAGCGCCTCCGCCAGCGCCACCGGGCGCGGGGGAGGTTGGGGTGCTGAGGGCGGCAATCCGGCGTGTTCCAGCCGTTCATGCAGTTCGGCGGGCAGGTCGGGCGGTTCGCTAAGCGGCTTCGGCGGCGGGACGGGCAGCGCCTCGAGCATCACGTAGACATCGGTCAGCGGAATGCGCGAACCGGTCTCCTCCGGCGCCAGCCACGACCAGCGTTCGGCGACGCTCGCCAGGTAGCGCTGTGTCAACCGGTCGTATTCGGCAGCGGCGAGAAGATCACTGGCGGCACCTTTGATGATCGTGATCACATTGCCGTCGCCGGTGACAATGACGGCATCGTTGACGCTGGCGCCAACAGCGACGGCGCGGTCGCCGGAGACGATCTGCACCTGCCCCGCAGCAAGCGCGCGCCGCAGTGCGTCGAGGTCGGCCGGATCGCGCGAGCCGTCGCGGATGCGCTGCAGCGCGGCGCGCACGTCGGGCGGGAGGTCGCCGGATTGGGCGGGGTCGGTTGTGGCGCTGGCTGCCATGCCGTTCACGGAATGGATCGCGTTCTATTGTCAACGATGGCGCGCATCGGAGCACGCGGTGTGTGTTTATTATACTGAGGGGTTAGGGGTTAGGGGTTGACTGCCGCTGCGGGGTGCTTGCAATCGCGCGTCATCCCGCTACCCGTGCGATGACCGTCACCCCCGCCGGACGATCCGCTGGCGGGCGCGGCGGTGGGAGAGGGCGTGAGGTGCGATGGATGTTTACCGCGTCCTGATGGCCCTTTTGCCCCCTCATCCCCCCTGCCCCCTTCTCCCACCAGGGGAGAAGGGGGAGTCGGGGCGGCCCGCCGCTCTTTTGCCCCTCATCCCCCTTCCTCCTTCTCCCACCAGGGGAGAAGGGGGGCTCGCAAGTGGAGGCTTTTGGGGTGCGAAGCAGGTTTGCCGCATCCCGCCGCCTTTGTTCCCCTCATCCCCCCTGCCCCCTTCTCCCACCAGGGGAGAAGGGGGAGGTAGGGCGGCCCGCCGCTCTTTTGCCCCTCATCCCCCCTGCCCCCTTCTCCCACCAGGGGAGAAGGGGGAGGTAGGGCATCCTAACGCCCAAAACAGGCAATCAACATAAGGGATTGCCAAAAAATCTATACTTATGAGATCCCCCCCCTACTCCTTCTCCCATGAGGGGAGAAGAGGGAGATGGGGCGGCCTGCCGCTCAAAACGAGCGATGCAATAGAAGGGCGTGCCAAAAATCTGCCCTTGTGAGCATCCCCCTCGCCCCCCGCTCCCACACTAGGGGGGAAGGGGGAGTTAAGGCGCCACGACGCCCTTTTGCCCTCTCATCCCTCGACTTCTCAAGTGGAGGCTTTTGGGGTGCGCAATGAGTTTGTCGCATTCTGACGACCGTTTTCCCCTCATCCCCCCTGCCCCCTGCTCCCACAAGGGGAGAAGGGGGAGTCGGGGCGTCCGGTTGCCTGAAACGGGCGATGCAACAGAAGGGCGTGCCAAAAAATCTACACTTGTGAGCATCCCCCGACTCCCCGCTTCCCACCAGGGGAGAAGGGGGAGCGCGTCCTTGCCAGTTGTGTTTTCGCTTGTATTTCTGGAAGCGCATATGAGCGTCCAATATTAGCAGACCTATCCACCTCTGACTGATGCGCTGCTGGGTGAAATCGTGGAGCGGACCTGCGCTGTCAGTGATCCTCTCAAGATTATCCTGCTCGGATCGCGTGCGGGGCGATGCCCGTTCTAATAGCGGTATTGACTTGCTCATTATCGAAGAGTCCAGCCTGCCGTGCTATAGGCGCTCGGCGCGTTATTTGAGCGCGTTGTGCAAAAGATGTTGTCGTCTGGACGCCCGACGAGATGGCGCAATGGGCGAACGTTCCTCACGCATTCATCGCGATCACGCTACGCGAGGGAAGGATCTTGTATGAGCAATGTCATCGATCTGGTGCGCGGTTGGTGGCGTAAAGGCGATAGCGATCTGACTGCCGCACGCCTGATCGCAGCGAGTAACGGTCCCTATGACACTGCCTGTTTTCACGCGCAGCGGGCGGCAGAGAATCATCTCAAAGGATTGCTGGCGTTTGCCGGACAACCAATTCCTTTCACTCATAACCTCGAAGAGTTCGCGCACATTTGGTCCCAGCAGACGGAACCCACCCGACCCTTGAGGTCTGCGCCGTTGATCACGCCCTACGAGAGCACGTCCCCGTCGGCGGGACGCCCCATCTCCTCACAAGTGTAGATTTTTCGGCGAGCCCTTACGTTGTATCGCCCGTTTTGAGTGCTAGGATGGGTAAACTCCCCCTTTTCCCCTTGTGGGAGCAGGGGGTCGGTGGATGAGGGGAACAAAGGCGGCGGGCCGCCCTACCTCCCCCTGCTCCCCTGGTGGGAGCAGGGGGCAAGGGGGATGAGGGGACAAAAGGGTGCCAAGACGCGGCACATCCGCTGCGCACGCTAAAAAGCCTACACGTGAGAGGAGGGGGATGAGGGGGCAAAAGAGCGTCGGCACGAGAAAATACGCTCGCCCTTCAAAAAACCCACCCCTACATGCAGAGTCGAGGACGTTTTTCGACCAGCCCCCATTCGACGCATAACGTGCGACGTTCAACATAAAACCTTCAACCCTCTCAACCTCTCCTCCTCTCGCCTCTCACCTCGCGCCTCTCCCTCTTGCCTCCCGCCTCTTGCTTCTCGCCAACTTTCTCACCTTCATCTCAGGCAGAAGTCGTTGTCATGTGGTAGACTTTTCCATGCAGTCCTGCGGCACTCTCACAATCCCCGCGCGAAGGAGAGGCTCATGCGCGTATTAGCGCGTTTGTGGGTGGCGATTGTTGTTTTTTTGGCGCTGGCGCTGTATCTGATACCGGCGCCGGTTCAGGCTCAGGCGACGCTGCCGCAGTGGTACGAACTCCGCACTCAAAAGTTCGCAATTTTGTATGCCGACGGCGATCTGGCGCACGCTGAGAAGTATGCGGCCTTTGTTGATGAGGTGTACGACGAAATCACGTCTATTTTCGGTCACGCCGTGCCGACGCCAGTGACGTTGCGCCTCTACCCGACCCGCCATGCCTATGATGCCGCCAATCCGCTGGCTGCATCGGTGCAAGGGATTATTGCGCACGCCGATTTTCGCCGCAACGAGGTAGTGGTCATTCTTGACCAAACGACTGGCCAATCTCCCGAAGAGATCAAGAATAACGTTCGCCACGAATTGACCCATATCGTGCTGGCGGAACTCTCCGCGAACCGGCTGAACGTCGGTTTCCATGAAGGCATTGCACAGTATGTTGAGCGTCCTTCGCCCGAACTGGAGCGCAAAGTAGCGGCGCTGCGGCAGGCGCTCGAGCGCGATGCGCTTCTTCCCTGGAGCGCTCTCGATGACCGCGACCAGATCTATGGCAGCCCACAGGTCGGGTATCCCCAGACTCTCTCGATCGTCGCGTTCCTGGTCGAACGCTACTCGTTTGTTAAGTTGCGCGAATTCGTCACGGTCAGCGCGCGGAGCAGCGGGTATCGTTCGGCGCTTGAACGCACCTATGGCGTGCCAGCAACGGACCTTGAGCGGATGTGGCGCGAATGGCTGCCCTCTTACCTCGAAGGCGGCTTTCGCCATAATGCGCTGACGAAGTACGACCTGACTCCGATCAAAGCCCTGATCGCCGACGGTCGCTATGCAGAAGCTAAACGCGAACTGGAACTGGCGATTCCCTGGCTGCGGAATACGCAGCAGAGCGACGTGCTGGCGCAGGCGCAGGAGTTGCTGGCGCAGAGCGAAACCGGTCTGTACGCCGAAGACCTGGCGCGGCAGGCGCACGCAGCGCTCGAGGCGAATGACTACGCGACTGCGGCGCACCTCGCACGCCGGGCGCTCGACGCCTATGTCGCACTTGATAACCGGAGCCGGATCGAGACATTGGCTGCATACGCGGCTATTGCTGACCGCGGGTTGCGCGCGACGAGGCTGCTCGAACAGGCAACCGCACTTGCCAGTGATTGGCGAACGTTCGCCGATGCGCGCACTGTTGCTGATCAGGCCGCTTCAGAATTTCTCTCGCTCGGCAACCAGGATAGCGCAGCGCGTGCGCTGGCGTTGCGCGCTGAAATTGATCGTGTGCAGAGTCTCGCTGGCGTTGTCTTGCTTCTCGTTGGATTGGCAGGCATTGTGGTCGGCTTCACCCGGCGCCTGGTCGTCCGGGAGGCGGAGGTGTGGTAATGCCAGCACGTCAGCATCCGCTTGTGAAACAACTGCAGCGCCTGGCGCGGGAACGCTGGGCGCGGCGCGCAATTCGCACCATCCTGCAATCGGCTTCGATTGCGCTTGGCGTCTGGTGCGCTGGCATGGGGGCAAACCTGCTGTGGAACTGGAATATTGGTGTGCCGGAACTGACGGCGCTCGCGCTGGCTATTGTGGGGGTTGGCCTGGTTTCACTGCTCCGTCCGCCGATGCGCCCCGCCGAGGTCGCGCGCCGTCTCGACCGACGCTTCAACCTCAATGAGCAACTGGCGACCGCCGTTGAAATGCTGCAGACGGATCAGCGCGAATCGGCAATGACGGCGCGCCTGCTTGACCGGTCAACCACAACTGTGCATCAGGTGCATCGGTATATTCGTCAGCGACAGACTGCGCCCTGGACCGATCTGCTCACGCTGCTGGCATTGCTGCTGGTGGCAGGAGGGCTGGCGCTCATTTCGGGCATCGGTAGTCTGTCGCTCAATCCCTCAGTGGTATCGCTGCCGACGTGGACGCAGCAAAGCGTGCCGCTGCCATTCCCGATGGAAGACATGATCCCAATGCCCGGCGGCGACCAGATGCTTCCGCTCGAAGGCGGTGAAGAGATGCTACCGTTCCGACCGGGTCATAGCACTGGTAACCAGCAATCGGCATCGGCGCCGTCACAGCAATCTTCGCCATCCCTGGCGGATCCGCAGACGCTCGAAGCGCTGGCGAACGCTTTACGCGACCTAGGCGCCACCCGTCCGGTGGCGGACGCGCTCGACCGTGGCGATACTGAGGCTGCAGCGCAGCGCCTGCGCGAACTTGCCGATCAGGCCAGCTCGCTCTCGGAAGAGACGCGGCAGGCGCTCAGCCGCGCATTGCAGGAAGTGGCGCGCGACATCGAACGCCGTAACCCGGCGCTCGCCGGGCAGATACGCGAATCGGCGCGCGACCTTGCCCGCCAGCAGAGCGCTGCCCAGGGGCTTGAAGAGCTGGCGCAGGCTATCGATCAACTGGGAGACTCCGCCTCCGCCAGCGGCGCGTCGCCGTTGAACGAACGCGGAGATAAGGGTCAGGCAAGCACTCCTGGCGGTTCGTCCGGTCAGCCCGGCGCAGAGGGCGAGAGTCAGAGAGGTCCGTCGGGAAGCGCTGCTGGCAACAATCCTTCCGGCGAACAGCGCCCAATTGCTCCCGCCGGGAGACTTGGCGTCGAAGGGCAACCGGTCACAATCGAGGCGCGGGGTGGCGGGCAAGGCGCTGGCGCCACCAATAATCCGAACGCAACGCTTCAGGGCAGCGCTGGAACGGCATTTGGCGGGCAGCCAGGCGCTGGCGGCGCAATCGGCGCCGATCCGCTGCGCATTCCTCTTGATGAACGCGATGTGGTTCAGGAATATTTTCAGCCCTAAACGGCAGGCGGCGCTCCCGCCGCTCTTCAATGAAGCCTTTCTCCGCCGCCTGGAACGGTTGAGTCTACAGGCGCAGCGCACCCTGCGCGGTCGACCAACTGGCGGTGCGCATCTTAGTCGCCGCCTGCTGCCCACGTCAATCTTCAGCGACCATCGCCCCTACAGCATCGGTGACGACTATCGGTATGTTGATTGGAATGTGTATGCCCACCAGGACGCACTCTTCGTCAAGCTTGGCGAGATTGAGCAGGACATTAACGTTCATCTGCTGCTCGACGTGTCGCGTTCAATGACGTGGGGTTCGCCGCCAAAACTGCGCGCGGCGCAATTGCTTGCCGGGACATTGGGATACCTCGCGCTGGCGCACAACGACCGGCTCTATGTCGCGCCATTCAGTGCGACCGTGCAGCGCGAGTTCGGTCCGGCGCACGGAAAGTCGCGCCTGATCGAGATGCTGCGCTTCATTGAGCAGGTGCAGCCCGGCGGCGAAACGAACCTTCGCGCCGTGCTTGAAGGGTACGCGCGTCGCCATCCGCAGGGTGGTCTTCTGGTTCTCTGTTCCGACCTGCTGACGCCAGAAGGTCTCGACGAAGGACTGCGCGCATACTCGCCGCCGATCTGGCAGGTGCTGGTGATCCACATGCTCGACCCGGGCGAGTTGAACCCTGAGCGTCTTGGTCCAATCGAACTCGAGGATGTGGAAACCGGCAAACTATTGCCGCTGGTCATCGATGATGAAACGCTTGCACACTATCGCCGGAACCTGGCTGCCTGGCAGCGGAGCATCGAGTCGGCATGCGGCAAGCGGGGCGCAACCTGCGCGCGCGTGCTCAGTACATGGCCCCTTGAACGCCAGATCATTCCGTACCTCCGTGCACGCCAGATATTGACATAGCCTATGAGCTTTCTTCTGCCGCTTGGATTACTGGCGCTGCTTGCCCTGCCGATCATCGTGCTGCTCCATTTCCTGCGCGAACGACGCCGGCGCGTGCCTGTGCCGTCCCTGCTGCTCTGGGAAAACCTTCCGCGACGGGTTGATGGCGAGCGTAATCGTCGCCTGCCAATCACTCCGCTCCTGCTCCTCCATCTTCTCATTGCAGCACTGCTCGGCCTCGCGCTAGGAGGACCGCAGATTGCAGGCGCGCTTGCGCCCGATGCGCGCCATACTGCGATCATTCTCGATACGTCCACCAGTATGGCAGCCCTTGACGGCGGCACGAGTCGCTTTGAGCAGGCGCGTCAGCGCGCGCGCGCTATCGCAGCGTCCGCCGCTCCTGGCGACCGGATCACATTAATCACTGCCGGA
Organism: Roseiflexus sp.; assembly: GCA_025062325.1. Lineage (GTDB taxonomy): Bacteria > Chloroflexota > Chloroflexia > Chloroflexales > Roseiflexaceae > Roseiflexus. Next base: position 6,185 of record JANXAL010000060.1, on the reverse strand, counting down.
CCACGGGCACAGATCGTGGCATCCGGTGAAGATCCGTTCCTCATCACTGCTGCACTCGACCGCCTGCAGCCCGGCGGCGTCGGTATGGCAATCAATGAGGCGTTGACCCTGGCAGAGGCTGCGCTCGACCCGCAGTTCAGCCGACGGATTATCGTTCTGACCGATAGTGCGCTGCCGCCGCAACCTGCACGCGATGTGATTGTGCCCGTCGAATGGGTGACAATTGGCTCGAATGTGCCCAACCGCGCTATCATCGCCTTCGCCAGCCGTCCCTGGGGCGGTCGCCTCCAGGTGTATGCGCGGGTCGCCAACTATGACGTCGCTCCCTTCGACGGAACGCTTCGCGTGTTCTCCGGCAATCAGGTCGTGGCGGAAGAACGCATCACCATTGCACCGAACAGCGAAACCGAGATCAGTTGGACGCTGCCAGGCAGCGTCGAGGCATTGCATGCGGAGATCGACGGACGCGATGCATTGCCGCAGGACGACTCCGCTTACCTGAGCGTGTCTCGAAGTCGCCCGATTCTGGCATTGCTGGTGTCGGACGAACCTGCAGCTCTGCGCCGTGCGCTCGAAGTCATTCCTGGCGTGACGGTCGCCGTCACGTCCCTAACCGCCTATGCGACGGCGTCGGAGCGCACGGTTGCAGATCTGACAATCTTCGACCGCGTTCTCCCGGACGCCTGGCCCCAGGGCGCTATCCTGGCCATCGCTCCGCCGCCGGGATCATCGCTGTTGAACGTAGCGCTGGAAACGCGCACACTCGAGCCGGGCGCACCGCTGTACCAGCGGGGCAGCGTGCTGGAAGGGCTTGAGTTTGGCGGCGTCTTATTCGGCGCCGTCCGGGTGGTCGAAACGCCGCCGTGGGCAGAGGTGCAACTAGCGTCTGAACAAGTGCCATTGATCCTCCGCGGACGGACCGACAACCGCGAAATTGCTGTCTGGACGTTCAATCTCGCTGATAGCAACCTGACAACACGCCTGGCGTTCCCGATCCTGGTTGCACGCACCGTGCGTGATCTGGCCCCGCCGCCGTTGCCGCAGGCGGTGCGCGCTGGCGAGCCGCTGGTCATCCGCCCCGATCCGCGCGCCACCGCTGTGCAATTGCGCGGTCCTGGCGCTCAACAGGCGATCACGCCAGCGGCGTCGGTCGTCACGCTTGATACGCTGGTTGAGCCGGGATTGTATCGGGTGGAAGAACAGCGCGGCAATACGACCGTTCTGGCTGGCGTCGTCGGGGTCAATGCAGGCGCGGCGATCGAATCGAACCTGCGTCCACAGAACGCGCCGCCGCTGCGCGCACCCGGCAGCGATCCAGGCGCCGCTGCCGGGCGACACAGGCTCGACCTGTGGCCCTGGCTGGCGCTAGCGGCGCTCCTGGTTCTGGCGCTAGAATGGGCGTATGTGTTGCGCCGACGCTAGAGGGGAAGGTGCATGATCCTTCGCAACCCGCAGTTTCTGCTGCTTCTGACGCTTGTCCCGCTGATCATCGGCGGGTGGCTGTGGCGACGCGGTCGCCTGCCCGCAGCGGCGCTCGTGCTACGGGTCATCATTGTGTCGCTCGTTATCGGCGCACTCGCCGATCCGGTCATACTACAAGGGCGCATCCCAAGTGCGGGCGCACCGCTGGTCGTGGTGCTGGTCGATCAATCAGACAGCCTGACTGAAGAGGGCAAGGCGGCCCTGCGTGCGCGTGCAGCATCGCTCGCCGCAGGCAGCAGCAATCCGGTGCAGATTATCACGTTTGGCGCGACAGCAGCGGCGGAACAGAGCGTCCCGCGCGGCGATCAGACCGATATTGCTGCAGCGTTGCGCACTGCGCGCGGATTGATCGGCGCCAGCGGCGGGCGCGTGGTGCTCCTCTCAGATGGACTTCAGACTAGGGGCGATGCGCTTGCCGAGGCGCGCGCGCTCGCACGTGCGGGCATTCCAGTCGATACTGAGCATTACCAGACGCCCGCACGACCGGAGTTCTGGGTGGCAACCATCGAAACGCCAGCCACGCTGCGCGAAGGCGAAGAGTTTACTGCTCGCATTGTGATGTTCAGTACCGTCGTTGCTGATGCTCAACTCGAACTAACCATCGGAAACGAGCGCGTGCTGGCGCAGCAGGTGCGCCTGGCGCCGGGCGAGAATGCAGTTCCCTACGCCGGACGCGCCGGACGACCGGGCGTTCTGCGGATGCAGGCGACGCTGACCGGTCAACCAGACACACTAGCGCGCAACAATATTGCTGGTGCGACAGTGCTGGTTGCGCCCATGCCGCGCATTCTGCTCGTCGAGGGACCCGACAATGCTGGCAGTGCGCCGTTGCGCAGCGCGCTGCGTGAGGCAGGTATTATGGCTGATGTGGCGGACGCTGCCTCGTTGCCTGCTCAGATCTCGGCGCTCGGATTATACGAAGGGATTGTGCTGATCAACGTGCCAGCCAGCGCGCTGACCTTCGACCAGATGGCGACGCTGCGCGAGTTTGTGCGCAGCGAAGGGCGCGGACTGCTCGCCATCGGCGGACGATCCAGCTTCACGCTTGGCGCCTACAAGGACACGCCGCTCGAAGAGACCCTGCCGGTGACCATGGTCCCGCCGCCGCGCCCGGAGCGTTCCGACACGACGCTGCTCCTGATTATCGACCAGTCTGCCAGTATGGGACCCGAAACCGGCCTCTCCAAATTCACCATGGCGAAAGAAGCCGCGATTATGGCGACCGAGTCGTTGCGTGCAGAGGATCGGATCGGAGTGCTGGCATTCGACGTATCGACGCGCTGGGTGGTTGATTTTCAGCCTGTCGGCGTCGGGTTGAGTCTGGCGGACGTGCAACGCCGCATCAGCACCCTGCCGCTCGGCGGCGGTACCGACATCTACAACGCGCTGCAGGTAGGACTGCCAGAACTGGCGCGCCAGCCGGGGCGGGTGCGTCATGCCGTGCTGCTTACCGACGGTCGCTCGTTTACCGACGACCGGGTGGCATACCAGGCGCTGATCGAAGAGGCGCGCAGCCAGAATATCACCCTCTCGACCATCGCCATTGGAACTGACGCAGATACCGAGCTATTGCAGGTACTAGCGCGCTGGGGCGCCGGACGCTACTACTTCGCCGCCGAACCGAACGACATTCCCCGCCTGACGCTGCTCGAAAGCGAAATCGTCCGCACCGAACCGCAGGTCGAGGGCGATTTCCGCGCTGAACAGACGGCGCCGCACCCGATGCTGCGTGACTTTGCGCCAGAACAGATACCCGGATTGAAGGGCTACGTCGCCACGACGCTGAAACCCGGCGCCGATCTGGTGCTGCGATCGCCCGACGGTGATCCGGTGCTGGCAGTCTGGCAGTATGGGCTGGGGCGTGCTGCCGCCTGGACGCCGAGCGCGGAAGCGCCATGGGCTGCCGACTGGTCGAATTGGCCCGAGTATGGTCGCTTCTGGGCGCAGTTGATCCGCTACACTCTTCCCGAACCAGACAGCGGGCCGCTCCAGGTGCGCGTGATCCACGACAACGACAGCGTGCGCATTGTAGCCGATTCGATTGCGCCGGGCGGCAGACCGCTCGATCTGGCAGACACCCAGGCGACGATTGTACTGCCCGACGGTTCCTCTCAATTGATCACTCTGCGACAGACGGCGCCGGGTCGCTACGAACAAGCGCTGATTCTGCCGACCGACGGACCATATGCTATTGAAGTGCGCCAGCAAAAAGGTGATGAGGTGCGTGCAGCGCGGACCGGCTACGTGCAGCGTTACTCCGACGAGTATCTTCCCCCCGCCGATCCGCAAACCGGCGCGCGACTGCTGAACGACATCAGCGCGATCACCGGCGGGAGCGCATTGCGCGGGGATTCGATCATCGCGCCAGGCGGCGTCGTTGCCAGCGCCGAGCGGCTGCCTGACACTGGTCTGTGGCCCTGGCTGCTTGGTCTGGCTGCATCGCTCTGGCCCCTTGAAATCGCCGTCCGGCGCGGGTGGGTGCGCCTGGGTAAGCGGTGAGTGACGAGTGACCAGTGACGAGTGACGAGCGCCCGCTTGCTCGGCGTCAACCGCTACCGATGTCCATCGCCGGATCATGGTATAGTAGATCCCGATATATGAAGCACGATTGTCTGACCTGCTCTCCGCACCACCCGGTATGACCAGCATTCACGCTGCACCGCCAACGCTCGAACGGGACGCCACGCCAGCAATCCCCGCCAATCGCAATGCACTGGGAAAGGAACTGATCTACCGTACCCTGGTGCTCCCCGCCTGTCGCTCGATGTTCGACCGGGTCTGGCTGCGCATTGAGGGACCGGCGCCCCACCCGGCTGAGGGTCCGGTTATCGTCTATATGAACCATCCCGGCTGGTGGGACGGATACATGGCGTTTCTGCTGGATAAAATCGTGCTTAAGGAACGGTTCCAGAGCTACATTATGATGGAAGAGCGGCAGTTGCGCATCTACCGGTTCTTCACCTGGTGTGGCGCCTTCTCGGTTGATCGGCATCGACCCGGCGAGTCGGAGCGCTCAATTGCCTATATCAGCCGTCTGCTGCGCGAGCGACGCGACCGCATGCTCTGGATTCTGCCGCAGGGACGGATTGTTCCCAATGATCGTCGACCGTTGAAGATCTATCCCGGCATCGCACGTATTGCGAAGCAGGTGGGAGATGTGCTCTTCTGGCCCGTTGCGCTGCGCTACGAATTCCGCGGCGAGTACCGGCCTGAAGCGTTCATTCGCGCCGGGCCGCCGCACACGAGTGATCTGACAGCGCCGGAAGAGGCGATCGTGGCTGACGTGCAGGCATGCCTGACGGCGGCAGTTGACGCGCTGCGTGATGAAGTCAACGAAGAGCGGCTAGAAGCGTACCGCGTCCTGCTGCGTGGGAAACGCGACATCAGCCGCCTTTGGGCCGATATTGTCGCCGGGTGGCGCCGATCCATCCAGCGACTGCCAGGAAGATCACGCCAACCAGACCCGCCAGCGGATAGCCGCGCGCCAGATTCACGGCGGTGAAGAAGATGCTGCTTAGAATGTAGAGCAGCGCTGGGACGTGATGCCAGACAAACCACAGCGTCCGCGACCACATGGAGAGCGTGGTTGCTGGAGACTGAGATACACCCGCCTCAATACCTGCGCCAGAAGGCAGGAGGAATGACACAATCAGCGCCATGAGAAACCCGACGCCCCACCATCCAGCAAAGTTCTGCGGCGGCACCTGGTAATACGGACCGGCATCGTTCCACGTCCAGTAGGAATTGACAAATGTGGCGACTGTTTCGATCTGCAGATCGAGCACGACGATCAGGATGCCGGTGAGCGCTGCGAGTCCGATGCGTCCACCGCGATGACCAAGAGTCAAGCGCGCTAGTTGCCACGACCCAAACCCGGCCATCAACCAGGCAAGCGTGATCGGAACCGGGACGATCCCCAGTATCTGCGGCTGCAACATTTCGGTATATTGATAGCGGCCAAATGGCCATCCGGTGGTTTCGCCGATATGCTCGACCGCCCACGCCAGCATAGCCGCCAGCATCACGGCAAGACCGCCGCGCGCGCCATACATACCCAGCGCCCAAAAGATGACTGCCAGACCCTGCACGATGAGCATTGCGGCACCCATCCAGAGCCCCCAGGATGGCACGGCATTGATCGCAACAGTAATGGTTGATCCAGGAAAAACAGCGCAGTAGGCCAAAAAACAGACGAGGGAAAGCCATTGAAACAAAGACGACGTTGACATGGAAGCAGACTGGACCACGCGCCACGAACGACTGGTATTACTTCTGCTCTGCATGCTCTTCCTCGCAACGCGACTGCCAGGACTGCTGGCGCTGCCGATCTTCAACGACGAAGCGGTGTACCTGTACCGCGCTCAGCGTTTTCCTGCTCACTTGCAGTTTACCATTCACGATGGCAAGTTCATCCACGAATTGCTGCTCGCGGCACTTGTGCATTTGCCCTGGGACCCGCTCCTCGTGGGCAGGATCATGTCGGTGCTGTGCGGCTGGCTGACCGTGACAGGACTGTGGCTCAGCGGGAGAGTCATCGGCGATCCTTCAGTTGGTCTGTTCGCTGGCGTATTGTACATCTGCTCGCCCCTAGCTATTGTGCACGATCGTCTGGCGATTCCCGACGCAATGCTGGGCAGTATGGCGAGTTTTCTGCTAGCGGCAAGTTTGCGCCTGACCGCTTTGCCTCAACCGAACCGCTGGCA
>JANXAL010000046.1 GCA_025062325.1 Roseiflexus sp. | reverse complement strand
GAGGGGAACAAGGGCGTCGGGATGCGGAAAACAGGCTTCGCATCTGAAAAAACTCTCCTCTTGAGAGGAGGCTATCATGGGCGCGTCCTGTCACGCTATACGCACCCGTTCTGGCGGAAGTCATTCAGCGCATCCGCAGCGACGTCTCGGTACGCACAGTTTTCCGCGCACCTTGGTGCGCTAATATCGGCGATGACACACATTCACTCTTTCGAGAAGCGACTACTGCTCACCGGCATTCTCCTGGGTCTGGCCGTGCGTTTGTGGATCGCCTGGCAGCCAGCGAACGAACTCTCATGGCGCGCAACGGCGGACGATGCCTATTACTATTTCAAGCTAGCGCAACATCTCGGCGCAGGCGCGGGGGCCACCTTCGACGGCGTGAACCCGACCAATGGTTTTCATCCGCTGTATGCCTTGCTGCTTGTGCCCATCTTTCAGTACGTCGGCAATCACATTGAGTTGGGCGTGAATCTAGCGCTCACATTGGTTGCACTGGCGGGCGTTGCAACCGCATGGCCCATCTACCTTATCGGAAAGTACGTTCACTCACCCCGCGCTGGCGTCATCGGCGCCCTGGTTCACCTCCTCAATCCCTGGGTAGTCGTTCTAACGATGACAGGGGTTGAATCGGCAGTCTATGTATGCTGCTTTGCCTGGACGGTGATGGCATATATGAGATGGCGATTGCAGGACCGATCGCTCTGTGGCGTTGCGCTGGTCGGTTTGCTGGCTGGTTTGACAGTGATGGCGCGGTCGGAAGGCGGCTTGCTGCTGGCGGGGATCATCCTTGATCTGCTGATTCTGCATCAGCGGGCGCCGAAGCGCGCGATTGCCTGCGCGGCGCTCTGCGGACTTTCCGCGAGCGTTGTATGCCTGCCCTGGGCGTTCTGGAGCATTTCCCGATTTGGAACTCCTTTTCAGATCAGCGCCAGCGCGATTATGGTGCATAACTATGCCGACATACCCTCAAATACAGTCGCGGCGCTCGAATGGTACATCGGACGCGTCTTCTGGTTTATTCCTCGCTACGCGTATAAGATTGTTCTGTTCAATCTTCCAACTGTGCTCATACTCGGGTTACTGCTTGTAAGGGCGCTGTTTACTGGTCAACTGCCCCTGAAGATAGCGTGGCCATCCATTTCTCAATTATCATTTTTGATTCTGCCATTTGTTTTTACCTCCGCCTACTATAATCTCATACTCCTTCATCAGCAACACTGGTATTTCAATACATTGGTATTAATCGTCACCCTGACTGGAGCGCCTATTATCGCTGAAGAGGTAGCCCGTCTGAAGGGATTGTCTTCGTACCAAAAATATCAGAAGGTTGCCGTAGCCGCAATGTGTTGCGTTTTTGTCGTTATTGTCGCAGTCGTATGGCAGCGGGGGCTGTACCCCGGGCAGGCCGACGCTTATATCCTTGGACGGCACATTGCGAGCAGCGCTCTCCGGTATGATCGCATAGGTGCAACGGACAGCGGGATTGCCGGGTTTTTTTGTCGCTGCACGATGGTTAACCTTGACGGGGTTATGAATAATGCCGCTGTCGTATATTATCGCGCTCACGGATACGATCAGAAGACCATATTCGATTTTGCACGCGCTCAGCGTGTAGCGTATGTCTGGAGTTCAGCGCCATCTCCTGCGGATGAAGTGCGGATTGTCAGACGGATACGCTTTGCAGCAGGCGTTTTGTATCAGATTAGGTGAGGCGCTCGGCTCATCCACCGCAAGTGTGGTATACTTTATCCCGTACTAACGGCGCAATCGGATGCGGAGCGCGCCACGCCACGCGATGGACACCGACCAGGCATACGACGCATACGCGCTGATCGACGACTGCACCGCTCAGGAACGCTTCGGCGCGCATCTGGCGGGTCTGACGTTGGAATGGCTTCGTGGACGCGGGAAAACGCCGCAATGCGCGCTCGACCTGGCGTGCGGCACGGGCGGCGCGACGCTAATATTCGCAGCCGCCGGGATCGAAACCGTTGGGCTGGATCGTTCACCTGCGATGCTGCAGATCGCTCGTGATCGCGCCCGCACTGCAGGTCTGACGGTGACGTTCATCGAAGCCGATATACGTGACCTGGCAGATCTCGTTGCGTCTAGCGCGACTCACAACGATGCGGCGCGGCGGTCCTCCGAGCGGGCCTGGCGCTTTGAGTTGGTGACGTGCTTTGGTGACGCGGTCAATCATCTAACCGACGACAGCGATCTGCACTGCGTCTTCGCCGGGATCCGACGAGCGCTCGCACCCGGCGGATATGCGGTGTTCGATGTAAAGACCGAAGCGGCGTTCATGCAGCGGGACAAGCGCGACTTCGTAATCTACGAAAGCGACGATTGCCTGGTGTACTGTCGGTTGATGTACACCCCAGCGACACGCCTCGGACAGGCCAGAGTCGTTCGGTTGACGCGCGGCGCCGACAACCGCTGGCGGCGCAGCGAGGAAACGCAGTGTGAGCGCGCATGGCGTGACGCTGAGATCCGTCAGGCGCTCGCTGCGAATGGTCTCGTGTTCGTTGAGCGCCTGACAGTGGACGGGCAGAGTGTGACAAAAGATGCTCCATCGCCAGAGTGTCTGATCTATATTGCAGCAACCGACCACTTGTAACATCTGTTCAATCCTGCAATCATGCGTACAGCGGAGGGACCCGTGAGCGACACAGGGACGAAGCGGCGTATCGAACGGTTCGATCCAGCGATCGAGCCAAAATGGCGTGAGTTCTGGGAGCGCGAGGGCATTTTCAAAGCGGGGCGACGTGCGGGTGCGCCGCGACGCTACATCCTTGAGATGTTTCCCTACCCCAGTGGCGACCTCCATATCGGTCATCTGAAGAACTACGTCATCGGCGACGCGCTGACCCGCTACTATGTCATTCGCGGCTACGATGTGCTGCATCCCTTCGGTTGGGACGCCTTTGGTCTGCCGGCGGAAAACGCCGCGATCAAGTATGGCCGTCATCCGCGCGAATGGACCTACAGCAACATCGCCGAGTCGAAGAAGTCGCTCGAGATCGCTGGCATTATGTATGACTGGTCGCGCGAAGTGACGACCTGCAACCCCGACTACTATCGCTGGAACCAGTGGCTGTTCCTGTTGCTCTACCGCAAGGGTCTGGCATACCGCGCAAAGGCGACCGTCAACTGGGATCCGGTGGATCAGACGGTGCTGGCGAATGAGCAAGTCGATGCCGAAGGGCGCAGCTGGCGCAGCGGCGCGAAGGTCGAGAAGCGCGAACTGGAGCAGTGGTTCTTCAGGATTACGGCATATGCTGAGCGCCTGCTGAACGATCTGGACAAACTGGACGAGTGGCCTGAAAACGTTAAGACCATGCAGCGCAACTGGATCGGCAAGAGCGAGGGCGCCGAGGTCACCTTCCTGGCGTTGCCGCCAGGCGCCGATCTGCACGCGCCGCCGCCTCCCGACGCCGAGCCGCTGGTCGTCTTCACCACTCGCCCCGACACGCTGTGGGGTGCGACGTTCATGGTGCTAGCGCCGGAGCATCCGCTGGTAGCGAAATTGACTGCGCCTGAGCGCCGCGCTGAGGTCGAAGCCTACATCGCCAGAGCGCGCATGGAGAGCGAAATCGAGCGCACGAGCGCCACACGCGAAAAAACCGGCGTCTTCCTTGGGTCCTATGCGATCAATCCGGTCAACGACGAGCGCATTCCGATCTGGATTGCCGACTATGTGTTGATGGGGTACGGCACCGGCGCGATCATGGCAGTGCCCGCGCATGATCAGCGCGACTTCGAGTTTGCCCGTCGGTTCGGGCTGCCGGTGCGCGTCGTCGTGCAGCCGCCAGGGGTGACGCTGGACGGCGACACGATGACGGAAGCTTGGCCCGGCGAAGGTGTGATGATCAATTCGGGACCTCTCAACGGCATCCCGGTTGGCAAAGGCGAAGGGCAGAGCGTCAAGGCGGCGATCGCCTGGCTGGAAGCGCACGGCAAAGGGAAAGGAGCTGTTACCTACCGCTTGCGCGACTGGCTGATCAGCCGCCAACGCTATTGGGGCACCCCCATCCCGATGCTGCACCTGCCAGATGGGACGATCAAGCCGGTGCCGGAGGATCAGTTGCCGGTTGTGTTGCCTGAAGTGCAGGATTACCTGCCAAAGGGCAAAAGCCCGCTGGCAGCCGCCGAGGATTGGGTCAATACCATTGACCCGGAGACCGGACAACCGGCGCGGCGGGATACCGATACGATGGACACGTTTGTAGACTCGTCCTGGTATTTTTTGCGCTTCTGCGACGCGAAGAACGACCGCGAGATCTTCTCGCGCGAGGCGGTGCGCCAGTGGATGCCGGTCGACCAGTATATCGGCGGCGTTGAGCACGCCATCCTGCACCTGCTCTATGCCCGTTTCATTACCAAGGTGCTGTACGACGAAGGCCTGGTGCCCGAGGATGAGCCGTTCAAAGCATTGTTCACCCAGGGTATGGTGCAGCGCCGCGTCCGCACGCCGCTCGAGGTCGTCGCGCCAGGGATGGTGCGCTTCCCCGAAGAACTGCGGCGCAAACTGGAGTTGCCCGCCGATCCCCAGAGCGTCGATCAGGCGCGTGCATTGCTGAAGGATCGCGGCTACACGCTGGAAGAGGAGAGCGATGGCGGCTTCACTGCAGTGTCCGGTCCGGTGACGATGTCGAAGAGCGCTGGCAACGGCGTTCCGGTCGGTCCGTTCGTGCGGCAGTACGGATCCGATGTGGCGCGAATTGCGGTGCTGTTTGCGGCGCCGCCGGAAAACAACATGGAATGGACTGATGAGGGGGTTGCCGGAGCGCAGCGCTTCCTGAACCGGATCGTGGCGCTGTTCAGCCCGGATCGGGAAGAGATCGCAGCGATGCTGAAATCAAGCGATGGCGCTGCGCCGGAGGGCGAGGAACGCGCGCTGTATCGTAAACTGCACGAGACGATTCGCAAGGTGACGCTCGACACTGAGCAGTTCCGGTTCAATACCGCGATTGCAGCGCTTATGGAACTGCTCAACGAGGCAAGCCGCTATCGCGCTGAGGCAGGGCGGGTGACGCCGGTCTTTGCGCGGACAGCAGCGACTTTTGCACGCCTGCTGTCGCCCTTTGCGCCGCATCTGGCAGAGGAGCTGCACTCCTGGTTTGGCGGAACTGGCAGCGTCTACGATGCTGGTTGGCCCGAATGGGACGAATCGGCGCTGGCGCTTGACGAAGTCGAGATCGTGCTGCAGGTGAACGGCAAACTGCGCGCGAAGATCCTGGCGCCGGCCAATGCTGATGAACAGCAGTTGCGCGAATGGGCGTTGACCAATCCGCGCGTGCTGAGCTTCATCGGCGATAAAACCGTGCGTAAAGTCGTCGTTGTGCCCGGAAAGTTGGTGAATGTCGTGGTGTAGGTATGCTGGAAGCGATCTTCGCGCCACGTTCCATCGCCGTGGTCGGCGCGTCACCCGATCCATCGAAGCTGGGACACCGCATCCTCAAGAACATCCTCGACGCTGGCTATCCCGGTCGCATCTTTCCTATCCATCCGAGCGCGCCGCACGTTCTGAGCCTTCCAGCATATCCATCAGTCGAACAGGTTCCAGAACCGGTCGACCTGGCTGTGATTGTCGTGCCAGCGGCGGTTGTGCCAGATGTTGCCGAGGCATGCGGCAGGGCCGGGGTCAAAGGGTTAGTGGTCATCAGCGCCGGGTTCAAAGAGGTTGGATCTGAAGGGCGCGCCCTGGAGATGCGCCTGCTTGAGATTGTGCAACGCTACGGGATGCGCATGATCGGTCCCAACTGTCTGGGCGTGATTGATACCACAACCCGGTTGAATGCATCGTTTGCTTCGCTCTATCCGCATCCTGGCCAGATCGCGTTCATGTCGCAGTCCGGGGCGTTGTGCACTGCCATTCTGGACTGGAGCAAGGCGCAGGGGATTGGCTTCTCGCGTTTCGTGAGCCTGGGGAACAAGGCGGACGTAGATGAGGTGACGCTGCTAGAGGCGTGGGGGTGTGACAAAGCGAACAACCGGGTCATTCTGGCGTACCTGGAAGGGATCAGCAATGGTGATGAATTCGTCGCCGTGGCGCGCCGGGTAACGAAACAGATTCCGGTGATTGCTATCAAGAGCGGCACAACGCAAGCGGGCGCGCGCGCCGCCTCATCGCACACCGGGGCGCTGGCAGGCGCTGAGCACGCCTATGAAGCGGCGTTCGACCAGAGCGGCGTGCTGCGCGCGCGCTCAATGCAGGAATTGTTCGACTTTGCGCTGGCGTTCGCCTATCAGCCGCTTATTCCCGGCAATCGCCTGGCGATTGTCACGAATGCTGGCGGTCCAGGCATTATCGCAACCGATGCCGCTGAACGAAGCGGGTTGAAGCTGGCGGAGTTGACGCCAGCGACGCTTGCGGCGCTGCGCGCGGCGCTGCCGCCGACTGCGAACATCTACAATCCAATCGACATTATTGGCGATGCACGCGCCGATCGTTATCGGGTTGCGCTGCGCATAGCGCTCGATGACCCGAACGTGGATGCTGTGTTGGTGCTGTTCACGCCGCAGGCGGTGAGTAAACCGGAGGAAATCGCGCAGACCGTCGTGGAGGCGACTGCCGGGAGCGCCAAACCGGTCGTGACGAGTTTTATGGGTGCGGCCACGATTGGGGAGGCGCTGCGCATCCTGAATGAGCATCGCATTCCGAACTATGCCTTCCCCGAACGCGCTGTTGCTGCCTTGGGAGCGATGGTGGCGCAACGGCGCTGGATCGAACGTCCGCCGGGAGAGTACGTCCGGTTTGAGGTCGATACTGAACGGGTGCGTGCGCTCTTTGCGCGGGTGCGCAGTGAAGGACGGGTTGAGCTCGGCGAACTCGAAGCGCGTGAGGTGATTGAAGCATACGGGATGCGTCTGCCCAAATCGTTTCTGGCGCAATCGCCGGAAGAGGCAGCGGAAATTGCCGCCCACATCGGCTTCCCGGTTGTGATGAAGATTTCATCGCCCGACATCCTGCACAAAAGCGACATTGGCGGCGTCAAGCTCGGCATCAGCGACAGCGTAGCCGCGCGCGACGCCTATGAGCTGATCGAATACCGCGCTCGCAAATACAGCCGCGAAGCGCGTATCTGGGGGGTGCTGGTGCAAGAGCAGGTGCGCAAAGGGCGTGAAGTGCTGGTTGGCGTCAGCCGCGACCCGCAGTTCGGTCCGCTGATCGCCTTCGGATTGGGCGGCATTTATGTCGAAGCGCTCAGAGACGTCGCCTTCCGCCTGGCGCCGGTGTCGCGCCAGGAAGCGGCAGAGCAGGTGCGCTCGATCCGTGCCTTCCCGATACTGCGCGGCGTGCGCGGCGAACCGCCAGCCGACATTGCTGCGGTTGAAGAGATCATTCTGCGCGTGTCGCAGTTGGTGACTGATTTTCCTGAGATTGTCGAAATGGACATCAACCCGCTGGTAGTGTACAACCGGGGCGAAGGGGCCACGGTGGTGGACGCACGGATCATCCTGCGTGGTTGACGAGTGTCGAAGCACGGCGCGTGATCATCTTTTCGTTGGCAAGGAGACAGGCAATGGCTACCCTCTACGTTGCATCGACGGAAACGTTTGTCGGCAAAAGCGCGACATGCGTGGGGTTGCTCACGCGCGCGCAACGCGACGGTTTCAGCATTGGCTATATGAAGCCGGTCAGCGTTTCGGTGACCCGCACCGAAACCAGCGTGCATGACGATGATGCAGCGTTCATCCGCGAGCACTTCGCCCTGCCTGATCCGCTGGAACACGTCGCGCCGGTGCTCGTCACCCAGGGGGTAGTTGAGCAGATTATGCGCGGGCAGGCGACGACCGACTTTGTGCGCCGCCTGCGCGAAGCGTACCTTGCCGTCTCGCGCAACCGCGACCTGCTGGTGGTGGAAGGCGCCAACACCTGGGCGGAAGGGTCGGTCGTCGATCTCTCTGCCGATCAGGTGTCCGACATGCTAGAGGCGCCGGTGCTGCTGGTGACGCTCTACCGTTCGCCTCTCTCGCTCGATGCAGTGCTGGCGGTGCAACGTTACTTGGGCGACCGGTTGCTCGGCGTGCTGATCAATGAAGTCGAAGCGCCAAAGATAGAGTTTGTGAGAAGTCGGGTTGCGCCATTCCTGGAGAAGCGCGGCGTGCCAGTGTTCGCCATTCTGCCGCAAGACCCGCAACTCGCTAGCGTCACTGTCGCCGACCTGTTCGAGTTCCTGGGAGGGCAGTTGATCGGACGACCGGAGTGGTGCGAGCGTCAGGTGGAACACCTGGTGATCGGGGCGATGGGCAGCGCCGCTGCTCTCTCCCACTTCCGCCGCCGCGCCAACAAAGCCGTGATCACCGGCGGCGACCGCGCCGACCTGCAGCTGGCAGCGCTGGAAACCTCGACCTCGGTGCTGGTGCTGACCGGCAACATTCGCCCGCCGGCGACGGTGCTCGACAAAGCGGAAGAACAGCAGGTGCCAGTAATTATCGTCTCGGACGACACCCTGACCACTGTTGAGCGGAGCGAACGCGTCTTTGGGCATATTCGCTTCAAGCAGGCATCGAAGATTGCCCGTTTCACTCAGATGCTTGACGAATTGTTTGATTTTGACCGCCTGTACGACGAGCTGGGGCTGGTGCGGCGATGACCGGCAGAGCCGTTGCACCGCAACGTCTCGAAGCGTTGTTGAACGTGACACGTTGAACGTTTGGCGTGGGAGGCTGACGGGTAGGGGCGCGCTGCTAGCGCGCCCGGCGGCGGTGGCATACCCGATGGCGCGGCAGTGAAGCGTTGGGCAGTAACGCGCCGCAACGGATTTATAATCACAGATCGTTGCAGCGCGGCGGTTCCACAAAATGGCCGGCAGCGACGTTGCAGCGTAGCGTCGCCACAATTGCAGAGCCATTGCGTCGCAACGGCTCGACATCGGAAGGGAGAAACCATGGCAGAGACAACCATTGAAGCGATCACTGCGCGTGAAGTGCTCGACTCGCGCGGCAATCCAACAATTGAGGTCGACGTATACTTGGAGAGCGGCGACATGGGACGCGCCATTGTGCCGTCTGGCGCATCGACCGGCGCATTTGAGGCGCTGGAGCTGCGCGACGGCGACAAGAGCCGGTATGGCGGCAAAGGCGTGCTGAAAGCCGTCGAAAACGTCAACACGACGATTGCTGAGGCGCTTGAAGGGGAAGATGCTGCCGATCAAGTGCGTATCGACCGGATGTTGATCGATCTTGACGGCACGGAGAATAAGAGCCGCCTAGGTGCGAACGCTATCCTGGGAGTCTCGCTGGCGTGCGCAAAGGCGGCGGCGGCGGCATATGGACTACCGTTGTACCGCTATCTAGGGGGCGTCCATGCGCACGTACTCCCTGTTCCTATGATGAACATTCTGAACGGTGGCAAACACGCGCAGAACAGCACCGACTTCCAGGAATTCATGATTATGCCAGTAGGTGCGCCATCGTTCCGCGAAGCGTTGCGCTGGGGCAGCGAAATCTACCAGAGCCTCAGGAAAGTGATCCATGACCGCGGCGGCAGCACCAACGTCGGTGACGAAGGCGGCTTTGCGCCAAGCCTGCCAACGAATGAAGCGGCGCTGCAGATCATCGTTGAAGCTGTGGAACGCGCCGGTTACAAACTTGGCGACCAGGTGATGCTGGCAATGGACCCGGCATGCACCGAGCTATACAAAGATGGCAAATACCATCTGGAGCGTGAAGGACGGACCCTCACCAGCGCCGAGATGGTCGAGTACTGGGCGGACATCGCTGCGCGCTACCCTCTGATCTCGCTCGAAGACGGATTGGCGGAGGAGGACTGGGAGGGGTGGAAAATGCTGCGCGCGCGTTTGGGCGACCGCGTTCAACTGGTCGGCGACGATTTCCTGGTAACAAACGTGAAGCGCCTGGCGCGCGCCATCTCTGAGCAGGCTGCCAATTCGATCCTGATCAAGCTCAACCAGATCGGCACGCTCACCGAGACGCTTGACGCTATCAGCATGGCGAATCGCGCCGGATGGACGGCAGTTGTCTCGCACCGTTCAGGCGAGAGTGAAGACGTAACGATTGCCGATCTGGTGGTGGCGACGAACGCCGGGCAGATCAAGACCGGCGCGCCGGCGCGCACTGACCGCGTGGCGAAGTACAATCAACTGCTGCGGATTGAAGAAGAGCTGGGTTCTGCGGCGCGCTACGCCGGTATAGGCGCCTTCCGCGTCACACGGTAATCCAGAAAACTGACGCAAAGGCGCGAACGCGCAGAGTTGGAAAGTGGTGATTGCAAGGCTTTACGTCTTCTCGTCGACCTTTTCGAACAATGATCAGGCAGGGCGTTGTAAGCTGATGCGCTCTTGCGCCCTGCCCTTTCTCAAGGGTCTCCGCCAGACTGGACGCTAATCTGCCGGTGGAGTGTTACTCGCTTTTGGCGACCAGAGACTGCGGCGAGCGGTCGAGCAGCGCCCATAGAATGGTCGCCAGGAGCAGCCAGAGCAATTGGTCGCGCACCCACAGCGCAGCCTCAATGATCCGCTGTGAGTCGGGCTGTGTTTGCGTCACCTGCGCCAGCCACTGCGCTGGTATGTCGAACATCCACTCCAGCGCATCACCAAGCCCAATCTGCATCAGCAGGGGGCCACTGTAGGTCCATGCAACTGCCAGCGATACCGCCATAACCATGGCGGTCAGCAGATAGACTGTCAGAATATACCAGCGGCGCGGGCGCGACACGGGGGCGAGGTGAGACGCCTGCAGTGCAATTGCCATTAATTGCGCGGTCAACACCGGAGGCACTTCCCAGCGGAGTTCTTCGCGGAGTGTGGCATCGATGATCCGGTTGCGCCGATGGTAGATGGCGCACGCAGGGCAACTGGCAAGATGATCGCGCAAGGCAGCATCGCTAATCTCCGACTCCGTATGCAGCGCCAGTAGTGCGCGAGCTTCGTCGCAGTTCATCATAGCGCTTACCTCCCCCCGACAGGCGCAGGGAGCCGCATAAACGGACTGAAAAGTCTGCTGCCGGTCTCCACCGGTTTCGGCGCTGGCGATGTGCGTGCGGCTGGCGGTTGTTCCTGCTCCTGGAGAATGGCGGCCAATCGTTCTTTCCCGCGCCGAATGTGGCTTTTGACGGTGTTGAGCGGCAGATCGAGGATCTCAGCAATATCGGTGTATTTCATGTCCTCGAAGTAGTACAGGGTCAGCACCAGGCGATAGTGCTCCTCCAGTTGGGCCAGCGCGCGACGCACTTCATCGCGCAACTCGCGCGAGTCAAGCGCCTCCTCCGGGTCCGCCCAGCGATCATCGTCAGCGACGACATCGATAGTATCGAGTTCCTCGTTGCTGTCCGCCGGAGATGCCAGCGGCACCTGTCGTCCCCGGCGACGCAGTTCATCGCGCCCTAGATTGACCACCAGGCGATAGAGCCAGGTCGTGAACCGGCTCTCGCCATTATACTGCGGCAAAGCGCGGAAGAGACGAATGAAGGCTTCCTGCGTCAGGTCAGCAGCATCGTCGGGATTTTTCAGCACGCTCATAGCAATGCTGTACACGTACTGCTGCTGGCTGAGAACGAGTTGCGTCAGCGCCTCAGGGTCACCAGCCTGCGCGCGCCGGATGAGTTCCGCAGATGGCTCAGCCACTGTTCTGCTCCCTTACAGCGCCGATATGGTACGTAGCAAACCGGCGCATACCATCGCTTCAATTGTACATGACGAGATTGGGGATGAAAAGGTTGCAATGCGTTAGGAATGGGCAATCAGGTGAGAGGCAAGAGGTAAGAGGCGAGAGGTAAGAGGCGAGAGGCGAAAGGTAGTAGGGGCACGCCGCTGGCGTGCCCAACGCCGCCAGCGCGCCCGCGTGGGGTGGCGCGCCCGCGTCGGGTGCACGTGACAGGTCGTAGGTTGCAGGTGGGAAGATGGAAGGTTACGGCAAGCGATCTAACCCCTAGCATGCAGAACAACGATAATGCCGTTATAATGACCTATGTAGCTCAGAGCGGCGTTTCGTCCGCTCATCCACATAGACGACAGTTACTCCTCCCCGGAGACGCCTGCGCCGGAGACATCGGCGTTGTGTCATAGCAGTCAGGTTTGCATGAGGTAACCCGCTCTTTTCCGAGAGTCTGCGCCACACGTCCTTTCGATGCAGGCGTCTGCTTTCGCCCGGTCAAACACATACCCGCATGAGGAGGCGCATATGGGGATTGCAGCCGATATTGCCATCATTGTCGTTGCGGCGCTCATTGGCGGGTTCATCGCACAAAGGTTCGGTCAACCGCTCATTCTGGGGTATATTCTTGCCGGCGTACTCGTTGGTCCTCACACTGGCGGAATTACGATCAGTAATATTCACGACATCGAACTGCTTGCCGAAATCGGTGTGGCGCTGCTCCTCTTTGCGCTTGGGCTTGAGTTTAATTTGGGTCGCCTGGGAAAGGTGCGCGCCATTGCGCTGGCAGGCACAACTATTCAAATTCTGGTGACGATGGCGTTCGGGTTCGGCATTGGTCGTATGCTTGGCTGGCCCGAATACGAGTCGCTCTGGTTTGGCGCAATTGTGGCGCTGTCGAGCACAATGGTCATCCTCAAGACATTGCTCGAGCAGGGACGGCTCGGTTCGCTGGCGGGGCGTATTATGATGAGCATGCTGATCGTGCAGGACCTGGCGGTTGTGCCGATGCTCATTATTCTGCCGACATTACAGAACCCCAGCGCGGGATTGTCGGCGCTTGGCTGGGCGATCATTCGCGCTGCGATCTTTCTTGCTCTGATGGTGTATGGCGGCACACGCCTGATGCCCGTCATCCTGCGGCAGATTGCTGCCTGGAAATCGCGTGAACTCTATCTGATCGCAGTTGTTGCGATTGGGCTTGGCGTAGGGTATGCAACCTATCTGGCAGGGTTGTCGTTTGCATTCGGCGCATTTGTTGCCGGCATGGTGTTGAGCGAGTCGGAGCATAGCCATCACGCGCTGAGCAATATCGGTCCTCTCCGTGATCTGTTTGGTTTGTTGTTCTTTGTATCTATTGGCATGCTTATCGATCCAGCGTTCCTACTCGATCATTTAGGCATCGTGCTGCTGGTCGTTGTGCTCGTTGCTCTTGGAAAGATGGTGATTTTCGGAGCGATCTCGCGCGCGTTTGGCTATACCAATGGCATTCCGATCCTGGTTGGTCTCGGCATGTTTCAGATTGGCGAGTTTGCCTTCGTGCTGGCTGAGGTCGGGCTCCATGCCAACGCTATCCGTCAGGAAACCTTCACCCTGGTGCTGGCGACGGCAGTGGTGACGATGGTATTAACCCCATTTGCGGTGCGAGGCGCCGATCCGCTGGCGGCGCGGTTGCGTCGCACACGCGCAGTGGTCGAGGCTCACTCTGCCCTGGAACAAACGTTACGCGACCATATTATCATCGTCGGCTACGGACGGGTTGGGCGTTACACTGCTGGGGCTCTTCAGCAACTCCGGATGCCATGCATCGTGATTGATCACGATTATAACGCTGTTGAGCGCGCCAAGAAAGCCGGGTTGCCGGTCATCTACGGCGACGGCGCCAGTCCGGTAGTGCTGGAGGCGGCCGGGCTGGCGCATGCGCGCCTAGTGATGGTGGCGGTCGCCAGTGGCGTTGATGTGGAGCAGGTGGTGCGCCAGGTGCGTCAGTTGAATGCAACGGTGCCGCTAATTGCGCGCGCCGCCAATGTGGCGCAGATCGAAGAACTGCAACCGCTGGGGGTGGATGAAATCGTGCAACCGGAGTTCGAGGCAGGGATCGAGATGGTGCGCCAGGCGCTATTGCGCTGCGATATGGCGCCAGAAGCAATCGATATGCTGGCCGATACCGTGCGTGTGCAGGGGTATCGCCCGCTGCGGCTGCCGGGCCAGGAAGAGTTGCTGATCAATGCGCTGCGTAAATCCGCTTCAGCGACCAGCCTCGCTTGGATGATGGTCGAAGCCGGATCGCCGCTCGACGGCAAGACTATCGGCGAGAACCACATCCGCTGGCGCACCGGCGCCACAATTGTCGCTATCGAACGAGGCGCCTCGATGATCGCCAACCCCGGTCCTGAAGCGCTGCTGCAGGCTGGCGACCGGCTCGCTGTCTGGGGCACGCTGGAACAGCGCCAGGCGGTTCACGCCCTCTGTGTGCCGTCGGGCAATGGCGCGTCAGACGCGCCGCAGTCGGTAGAAGTTCGCGCATCGGTGGAGGTCGATGCATGTTGATCGCCATGGGCTGATGAACGTTAAGTTCGGCGCCTCTGCGTCGCCGCGTCACACATCCTCTGCGCTGCGGGCTGATGAGAATGAGTCCACCCGCCTGGCGCCTGAAGTCGCGGGCTGCGGTTGCGAATCCTGCGAAGGCAGGCTTTACCGGATTTAATTCTTAATGTTCATAAGCCCTCGCTCAGGACGTGGAAGCCCCAGAGGAGATTTTGTTCAGCCAGGGCTTATGGAGTTTGAGAAAATAATCTGGCATCGCCGGATCCAGCCCGCGCAGGCGGGCTTCGCTGTCCGTAGCCCGCGACTTCAGGCGCCGGGCGGATAGGCGGATAGCAGAATAATTTTTCAAAAACCATCAGGCGCCGGGCGGGTAGGCGGATAGCGGGATATTTATTCTATCAGCCCGCAGCGCCAGGATGCCATTGACAAATCACGCGAGGACCTCCTCCGGGGCAATTGCAGTAAAGGCGACCACAATTGCACCATAGAACGAGTTGCTTCCGCAACGGCGTACTGGGTGAAGGTTTCCCGTCTGTCCATCGAAAGGAGTGCATCACCCGATCTGTGCGAATCCGTCTCGATCCGCGCAGATCCGTGTTCCATTCGCACGACCTTGCGCCTTCGCATCAACTTCGAGACACGCCAGAGAGCGGTCGCAGCCCTGCCTCAATCTGGCTGCGGTACGGCTCCAGAAACGGCGGAAGCGCCAGACGCTCGCCAAGATGCGCCGGGTCCTCATCGGTGGCAAAGCCGGGACCGTCGGTTGCGATCTCGAACAATACGCCAGGCGAGACGCGGAAGTAAACCGAACGGAAGTAGTAGCGGTCGATCACCGGCGTTGGACGCAGACCAAGCGATGCCAGGCGCTGCTGCCAGCGCAGGTGCGTTTCGTCATCAGGCACGCGGAACGCCACGTGGTGAATGCCGCCGATCCCGACCTGCGCCGGGGGCAGATCGGGGCGCACGGCGACGTGGACTTCCGCACCTGGTCCGCCAGCGCCAATGGCGAAGACGATGACCTGCTGCGCAGAGTCGTCTGAAAGCTGATACTCTCCTGCTCTCTGCATGCCGAGCGCATCGGTGAGCAGGCTCGCCAGCGGTTCGGGGCGCCGCGCGATGATCGTGATCGAGTACAACCCGCGAATGGCATATTCTGGCGGTACAGGACCGTTGCGCCAGGGGATGCCGCCGGGAGCGCCTCCATCGTCGACCAGCAGCAGACGCTGACCTTCCGGGTCGGCGAAGGCGATCGCCGCGCGCCCATTGCGTTCGATGACACCACTGTGGCGAACCTGCATGGCATCGAGTCGTTGCGCCCACCAATCGAGAGCGTCGCGCCCCGACACCCGCAGCGCAATGTCGGTCAGGCTGCCGATGCCAGGGACATTCGGACCGGCATGGGGCCAGTCGAAGAAGGTGACCTCCGTTCCGGCGCTGCCAATCTCATCGCCGTAGAACAGGTGATAGGCTGATACATCGTCCTGATTGACGGTTTTCTTCACCAGACGCAATCCGAGCGTCTGGGTGTAGAAGCGCACATTCCCTGGCGCATCGCCGGTAATGGCGGTGACGTGGTGTAAGCCGGTGAGGTTCATGATCATGTTCTCTCTTGAAGCAAACAGAGTATCGCTACGGTCTCGAGTCCGCGCTCTGAGGACGCGCAAGCTCCGCAGGGGCTGCTAGAGAGCCAGACGCCGCTTCCGACGCCCGGACTGATGGATCAATTGCGGACGAAGCGACGCGCGCTCTCGCTACGCGCTGTCGACCGCTGCTGCGTGTACGACAACCCTGCAGGGGCTTGCCTGATCTGAGCGAGAGTCGATGGTTTTTGAATACATGTTCCACAGCAAGGGCTTTAGCTCGAAGCGCCCAGGAATACTGGGCTGTTTAGTCGCGGGCTACGATTGCGAAGCCTGCCTTCGCGGGCTTAACTGGGCGATACCGAATTATTAATTTCTCGAACTCCATAAGCTGCGGGCCAGCGCTGCGAGGCCCGCCTGCGCTAATTTCCATCAGCCTCGTTCAGAACGTGGAAGCTCCAAAGGGGCTTTCACGTTCTTAGCCAGGGCTTCACTTCAGCCCGCAGCGTCCCGGCGATGCCGGGCTAATTTCTCAATCTTCGTTAGCCCGCAGCTCAGAGGGCGCGCGACCTGTCGACGCAGGTCTACGTCCGGACCCCTTGCGCCTTTGCGTCAGCTTTGCCGAGAAACCCTCCAGATGGTGAAATCCGGCTATTCAGCGTGGTGTAGCGCATCAGCATTGCTGGTTTTGCTATGCAATACGAATATGAGCGCTCTCTGGTTCTTTAGACGCTGTGGAGGCTCATTTCCCCAACAGCGCCATCACAATCTCAAAAACGATCAGGAGTACAATAGCCCACTCAAGCGCCGCGGCGCGTTCAGAGTTGGCGTCGGCGTGGAGCATAGCATACGTTTCGCGCAGCAGCGCTAGTTTGTGATCGACCCCCTCACGCCAGACGCGCACGCGCAGCACACTGAGCGCCGCGCTGTAGAGCCGGTTCCAGTAAACATCGTCGGTGACTTTGAGCGCGTTATCGATCTGTTCGGTCACTTCGGTCACTTCGGCAACCAGCCGCTGTACGTCGCCGAGCAACTGACTGTAGCGGCGCACGAGCGGTACGGCGAATCGTCGCTGGGCTTGTGCGATCCGACGGTAGACCTCTGGCAGACGTGCATCGAGCGCAGCGTCATATGAACGGATAAGGAGCAGTTCGACATTTGCGAACGCCAGAATATCGGCGGCGGTCGTGGCGGCGGCGGCATCCGATTCGATCAACAACGCGCCGTTCCAGCTCAGGAGCGCCAGATCGTCGGGGTAGTAACTGAGCGCCGTGACCAGGCGCGATGCGTCTGCGCTGAGTGCGCGGCGCTCGCCGAGGAGGGCGGCGCGCACGACCGGGTGATCCGCAAGTTCGGCGGCATTGTATGGCGGGTCGAGGCGTTCAACGATCAGCACGCAGTAGTCTTCAACCACCGACGAGCGCTGCGGACGAGAGATCGCCGGTCGAATGAGCGCTTCTAGCTCATCGAGCGCGGCAGTGATGCGCTCTGTGATGTCAGCTGGCAAGTCTTGCGCAGCGGCAAAGAGGTCGGCGATGTTCTCCCACGACAGCGGTGCGGTCAGGCGCACTTCGATGGCCATCTCGACAGCGCCGAGGTCGTACACGACGGCGCGCAGTGCACCGGGGTGACGGTGATCTGCCAGGGCGACCGGCACAGTTCCGAGTTCGACGCGCAGCGGCGGCTGCGCAATGCGGATGCTCTCGGACTGGCGGGTGCGCAGGCGAACGCGCCGTTCCGACGGATTACTCAGGCAGCGTTGCGCCTGATCCAGATCGATGGCGTCGCCAATGTCGAAGAACTGATAGATGGTCAGAACGGCGGATGCAACCGCAGGCAGACGTGATATGGCGACCGGGTGCGTGTCGGTTGTTATGGTCATAAGAGAGCCTCGACGAGACGCTCACCCTCGCCCCGAGCGGATCGAGTTGGAAAACTGGCGATTCCAGACCTGCTCGCGATCCTGGTCAGCGTCCTGATAGAACTGAGACTCCAGTTCGACGAGTTCAGGAGGGCGGCGTTGAGAAGAAGGGCGCCTGAAGAACCGGCTCAGGCGCCCGAATTGCCCGATGATGCCGCTAGCGATGACCCTGAGGAGTCTCATCAGAGCGCCTCCGTATTTACGCTTTTGCGCTTTCAACGGGCCTGTGGAGCTGTCTCGAACAGCAGCCTGTGCACGTCCACCGACGGTGAGCGTCGGGAAAGAGAGCGCATCTCAATGCCAATAACTCAATCCTATTCGCCGTAATCGACAATAATCCCCGGAGAAACCTCAAAACCTTTTGCCTTGACGGCGGCTCATAAACTCAAAGGCAATGCACGTACAACTCGTATTGTATCAAAAAAGCTTTGCCGCTGCGCGCGTGGGTTTGCCGCGTTCTGACGCCCTTTTGCCCCTCATCCCCCCGCCCCCTTCTCCCACAAGGGGAGAAGGGGGGAGTTAGGGCGGCGTGATGCCTGAAACAGGCGATGCGAGGCAGGAGCTTGCCGAAAAACCTACACCTGTGAGCGCCCCCCTTTTCCCACCAACGGAGAAGGGGGGAGTTAGGGCGGCGTGATGCCTGAAACAGGCGATGCGAGGCAGGAGCTTGCCGAAAAACCTACACCTGTGAGCGTCCCCCTTTTCCCACCAACGGAGAAGGGGGAGTTAGGGCGGCGTGATGCCCAAAACGAGCGATGCAACATAAGGGTTCGCTAAAACCTATCCTCGTGAGCGCTCATGCACGGTGCTAGCCGATCCAGGGCGTGACATACGCGGACAAGATGCCCAGGCTCCCAGGAACAGCGGGAAGAGCGCCGCTCCGGTGCCTCGTCACTTGTCACATATCACTCGTCACTGACCGCAAGCAGAACCGTCCACATCGAAGCGCCCACCGTCAGGTATGGTATGCTTGCGACGGACAGAGGTTCAGAAAGAGCGGAGACAGCGAATGCGTTCCTATGGCGCGCAGAGCGTGATAGCGCCGCTCCGGCGGGCGGTTGTGCGGCAGCCAGACGAGGCGTTCGGCGAGGCAAACCCGCAGCGCCAGCGTGACACAGCGCGCCCTGTTCTATCAGGGGGCTATAGTGCTGCGGCTTTTGCGTGGTTGAGGTCCCCGACTCTGAGTTCTCGACAATGGGACTGAATGTGCTGGCGCTAGCGCCGGGGGCAGCGCTTGATGCTGGAGAACAATCCGCTGACGAAGCAACGCCTAGAAGCAGCAGGGTGCAGAGTGCTGACCTATCGCGGCGACGAGATTTCGCTCAAGGCGGAAGGCGGACCTACCTGCCCGACACGTCCGATTTTGCGAGGATAGTGCGATGACAGTCACTGATCCGGTCGAGCGCGCAGTCATCGAAGCGATTGACATACGAGGATTATTGGCGTTCCTCAGCGACCTGGTAGCGATCCCGAGTCTCGACGGTTCACTCGGCGAAGTGGCGGCGCAGGAGTACGTTGCAGCATCCCTGGAACGCTTGGGGTGCGAGATGGATGTCTGGGAGATCGATTTCGATGAACTGCGCCGCCATCCAGCGTTTTCGGCGGAAGCGGAGCGCCAGCGCGGGTTGGGGGTCGTGGGCGCCAGCGGGCTGGGGAATGGACCGACCCTGATCTTCAACGGGCACGTTGATGTTGTGCCAGCCGGAGACGAGTCGCTGTGGCGTTTCCCGCCATGGCAGGCGACGATTGCTGACGGCTTTGTGTACGGGCGTGGCGCGCTCGATATGAAGGGCGGGCTGGCGTGTGCCATCTTCGCTGCGAAAGCCATCTGCGACGCTGGCGTGCGCCTGAAGGGGCGCCTGCTCATCCAGAGCGTGATTGGCGAGGAAGACGGGGGATGCGGCACGCTCGCCACTGTGCGGCGCGGTTACACTGGCGATGGCGCAATAGTCGTCGAGCCAACCGAACTGCGTATTGCACCGGCTCAGGCGGGGGCGCTCAACTTTCGCCTGACCGTTCCCGGCGCGGCTGCGCATGGGTGCGTGCGTGAGGACGGAGTCAGCGCAATCGAAAAGTTCTTTCCAATCTACCAGGCGCTAATGGACCTGGAGGCCGCGCGTAACGCGGCAGCCCGGCTGCGAGACGATCCGATCAGCCGTCTCTACCGCCGTTATACACTCCCGTATGCGCTGTGCATCGGCGTGGTGCGCGCCGGAGCGTGGGCTTCGACTGTTGCTGAAACGCTCGTCGCCGAAGGGCGGTACGGCGTGGCGGTTGGCGAAGACCTCGAAGCCGCGCGGCGGATGCTGGAAGAAGCGGTTGCGCGTGCTGCGCAATCTGATCCATGGCTCCAGGAGCATCCACCGCTCGTCGAGTGGTGGGGCGGTCAATTTGCACCTGCTAGCACTCCCATCGACCATCCGCTAGTGCAGACCGCCGCCGCTGCGTTTGCTGACATCACCGGCGCGCCAGCCGTATTCGAAGGCATGCCGTATGGCGCCGATATGCGCCTGCTCGTGAATGAGGGGCGAACCCCGACCATCCTCTTCGGGCCGGGGGATGTGCGCGATGCCCACCGTCCCAACGAACGAGTCGCCATTGCTGACCTGCGCACCGTAACGCAAACGCTGGCGCTGGTCGCCCTGCGCTTCTGCGGCGTCGCGTAGCGGGAGCGCGGCAGCGTTCAGAGAAGGTTGACGCAAAGACGCGAAGCGTCGTAATTGGTACGGCGCTCCTTTGCGTCTCTGCGCCGTTGCGTCTTATTCAGAGAGACCTGAGAGTGAAGGCGGCCTGGAACTCTGAAACCTCTTCAGAAAACCTATCCCTGAGAGCCGTTCTCACGCCGGTCGGCGCGCCCCACGAGGCGCCACGCGCCGGGAAGGAGCAACGCTGCAATTGCCATCTTCACCAGATCACCAGGGATGAAGGGCCACGCGCCTTTCGCCAGCGCATCGCTCATGCTCGTCTGTAGCGCGAACGCCAGCCATGTCGAACCCAGCCCAAGGATGAGCGCCGAGCAGAGCGCCATCGATGCCGCCATGCGCAGCGGATGGCGATCAACGCCAAAGCGCTGCACCAGAAAGCCGATCAACGCCGCAGCCAAAGGGAACGACACGAGGTACCCGCCTGTCGGACCGAAGAGGCGCGCCAGACCGGAAGCGCCGCCCGCAAAGACCGGCAGCCCCACGACGCCCGATGCCACATACGCTGCCAGTGTGATGAACCCTAATCGCCAGCCGTATGCTGCGCCAATCAGCAACACTCCCAGCGTCTGACCGGTGATGGGAACCGGCGTAAACGGTAACGGAATCCGTATCTGCGCCAGCAGCGCAACAAAGATTACCCCCCCAACGACGAGCAGCAGATCGCGCAGCCAGGACGCGCGTGGAAAGACGGCCTGCGCGAGCGACGGATGGCTGACCGATGGTGCGACCATAAACGCCCCCTTTCGACATTTCAGGCGTCTGAGGCATCTCCCCAGACAAAATCTTGACTTCCCCTTACGTGCGGTATGATATATAGTATCCTGCAAGAGTTACAATTTCGTTCCTTCAATGCCTCCACAGGTTTTC
Organism: Roseiflexus sp.; assembly: GCA_025062325.1. GTDB lineage: Bacteria > Chloroflexota > Chloroflexia > Chloroflexales > Roseiflexaceae > Roseiflexus. The sequence goes on along the minus strand of JANXAL010000046.1, from coordinate 50,844 downwards.
CAATGACGCAGATCCTCCTGATCTTCATCACTGCCCTGACCTTTTCGGTTCTGGCAACGCCAGTGGTGCGGCGAGTGGCGCTGCGCACCGGCGTGGTCGATGCGCCTGCCGCACGCAAACTGCACCTTGCGCCAGTGCCGCTGCTCGGCGGCGCCGCTATCTATGCCGCGTTCGTCGTTGCGCTCATTCTCTTTGGCGACCGGGCATACGTGCGCGAACTAATCGGCATCCTGCTCGGCGCCACGCTGGTATCGCTCTTTGGGCTTGCCGATGACCGCTGGGGATTGAACGCCTATGTGAAACTCGGCGTGCAGGCGTTGGCCGGCGCGATCCTCATCCTCGGCGGCACACAGGTGCGCCTCTTCCCGGTTGAATGGCTGAACTGGGCAATTACGCTGTTCTGGGTGGTGGGCATCACGAATGCACTCAACCTGCTCGACAACATGGACGGGCTTTCAGCGGGGGTGACGACGGTTGCCGCCGCCTATTTCCTGCTTCTGGCAGCCATGAGCGGGCAGTACCTGGTAGGGGCGATGGCTGCCGCGCTGATCGGCGCGTGTATTGGCTTTCTGCGCTACAATCTCAACCCGGCGACCATTTTTATGGGCGATGCCGGTTCGCTCTTTCTGGGTTTCCTCCTGGCAGCGCTGGCGATCAAACTACGTTTCCCCTCGAATGTGCCATGGGTAACCTGGCTGGTGCCGGTATGCGTTCTGGCAGTGCCGATCTTTGACACGTCGCTGGTCTTCATCTCCCGTCTCCGCCGGGGCAAGAACCCGTTGACCACGCCGGGCAAGGATCATGTGTCGCATCGGCTGCACGCGCTTGGTCTGACGCGGCGCGAGGCGGTGCTGATCTGTTACCTGATGGGATGCGGCGCGGGAATGGTGGCAGTGTACATCTCGCAGGCGCGCGCCCCGGATGGGTACATCGCCGCCGGGTTGCTCGCCGCAGCGATGCTGGCGGGAATTGTCTGGTTTGAGCAGCGTCAGGATATGGGTTAGGGGGTAGGGGCTGCGAAAACTGGAAACTGAGGATTGGGAGCGGACTCAGGAACCAGGCGCTGCTGCCAGCGAACAACCGAAGGAGGGAGCGAATAGATAAATCGAACCCAATGACTGCCTGAGCGCTCGAACCCCCCTTCCTCCCCTCTCACAGGTGGAGAGTTTTGCTGACACGCCCTCACGTCGCATCGCCCGCTCTAGGCCTCAGGCTGCCCCCCTTCCTCATGGGTGTAGATTTTTCTGGCAATCTCCCCTGCTAACTGTCTGTTTCAGGCCTCAGGCTGCCCTACCTCCCCCTTCTCCCCTTGTGGGAGAAGGGGGCGAGAGGGATGAGGGGGATAAGGGACAAACAGGCGTCAGGACGCCGAAAACATCAATCGCCCCTCAAAGACGCTGCGCTTGTGAGATGTGGGAGAAGGGGGCAGAGGGCCTGAGGGACCAAGGGCGGCAGGATGCGGCAAACCTGCTTCGCACCCTGAAAGCCTACACGCGAGAGCCTCCCCCCCAACCTCCCGCACGCGGGGGCGCAAGGGGTGGGAGAAGGGGGTAGTTACCAAGTATAGATTTTCCCGGCAAGCCCTTCCGTTGCATCGCCCGTTTTGAGCGTCAGGATGCGTAAACTCCCCCTTCTCCCCTTGTGAGAGAAGGGGGTCGGGGGATGAGGGGAAAAAGGGCGTCAGGACGCGGCAAATCCGCTTCGCACGCCAAAAAGCCGACACTTGAGAGGAAGGGGGTAGAGGGGATGAGTGGAAATAAGCGTTGGGAGGCCGAAAACGCCCCTTGCGCCTGAAAAACGCTCCCTTTGGGGAGAGAGAAGGGCAAAGGGGCGAGGGAAAACGAAGCGTCGGAAAGCGAAAAATACGCTCACCCTCAACCTCCCCCCCCGCAAGGCGTGCCTTCCTCCCTTCAAGGCCTACAACCCTTCTGCCGCGACCTCTCGCCTCTTCCGATGATCACCCCTGTGACTCGTGCCGTTTGTCTGACTCCTGTTCTGCGGCAAGCTCGTCGGGGTGCAGACGGATATCCAGGCTGCGGCGTTCAATCTCACGGCGAAATTCGCGCCGCAATTGCGCAGCCTTCCAGCGCCGCTGCTCGACCGGAGTCGTGGGAGTGAACGAGGGGACGCGGTGCGGTCTACCGTGCTCGTCTACTGCCACCATCGTGAAGTAGCAGGTCATCACGTGGCGCTCACTGCGCGCCTGAATATTCTCAGCCATCACCCGGATGCCGACTTCCATCGAAGTAGTGCCGGTATAGTTGACCGATGCCAGAAAGGTGACCAGCTCGCCAACATACAACGGCTCGTGGAAGACCACCTGGTCGACCGACACTGTAACCACATATGAACCTGAATAGCGGGCGGCGCAGGCGTATGCCACCTGATCGAGCAGTTTCAAAATCGAGCCGCCGTGCACGCGCCCGGAGAAATTTGCCATATCCGGCGTCATCAGAACGGTCATCTCAAGGCGACGATAGCTGTGATCCTCGTCCATACGCATTTCCTCCCCCGCGGCGTCGGTCTAGAGAACCTTCGGATGCCCATGGCTCAGCGTCCGTCGTTGCAGCAATGTGCACCACCATCGCATAGGCGTCGTCCGTTGCCGCAACTATGTCAGACAGACGCGCATACCAGGGGGACGCTTTGTATCATATCAACCCGAGATACGAGCGATATACCGAACCAAATCTTGACAAAATCGCTAAAGTTGTTAAGATGATCAGGAATCTTATCAAAGTTGCGTAAGGAACTCAGGCATGTCTGTTGAGCCGATGAACACCCTAGCTCCCGCGTTCGACCGCACGGCGCTGCGAGTCAATCAAGCGGCGATCATCGCCCTGCTGCTGGTGGCATTCATCGTCAATCTGCCCTGGCTGGTCGTCGTGGTTGCTGCAATCATGACGCTTGGCGCACTGTCGCCGGAACTGGCGGTCTTTCAACGCCTCTACCGCGACGTACTGCGTCCGGCCGGGATACTGCGCCCCGACATCCATCACGAAGATGCGGCGCCCCACCGTTTTGCGCAAGGGATAGGCGCGGCGACGCTGATCCTGGCAAGTCTTGCCCTATTTCTTGGCGCGCCGACCATCGGATGGGCGCTGGCGCTGCTTGTAATCGCGCTGGCGGCGATTAACCTCATCTTTGGCTTCTGTGTCGGCTGTTTCATTTTCTTCCAGCTTCAGCGCCTGCGGAAATTGCGCTGAGGCGACTGGCAGACAATGTTTGAACGATTGCTGCTCATCGTAGCGCTTGCCATTGTCGTTGCACTGGTATGGGGGTGCATTCGCCTCTGGCGCGCCTGGAAGATCCGCGCCCTGGCGCGCGAAACGCCGTTTGCTGGCATCATTCCAGCCGGTAAACCCGCGGTAGTAGGCTTTTCGACCCCCGGATGCATTGAGTGTCGCACCCGTCAGGCGCCAGCGCTGGCGCAACTGGCGGCGACGCTGGGGGACGCAGTGACGGTACGTACCCTGTCAGCGCCGGATTATCCTCAACTCATCGATCGCCTCGGCATCCTGACCGCTCCAGCGACGGTCGTGCTTGATGCGACGGGCGTGGTGCGCTACGTGAATCTGGGGTTCACCGATGCTGCAACGCTTGCAGCGCAGATTGGCAGCGTCGATCATCTGGCGCTGCGTCCCCGGCGCGATGCGCTTGCTGCGTGAGGGTTTGACATTGCTCCGGCTGCCATAATCGCCATCGAGCAGTTCCTCGCCGACCGCCAGCAACTCGTGAACATCAGCAACGATCCTGCTGACGATCTCTTTGCGCCATTGCCGAACAGCGGCGAGCATCGACGTTCCATCGTGCGCGAGATTGCGATCCTTGCCACGCACAATTCGTACCACATCGGCGAACTGGCAATCATGCGCAGCGTCATGGGGCTGTGGCCCTAGATCTGGCGCCCGTCAAATAAACGCACGCAACGCATATGGCCTGCGCAGGCGAGCTTCACATTCCGCAGCCTGCGACTTTAGGCGCCAGGCGAACGAACGGATAGCGGGGTAATCATTCCAAAACGATCAGCCGCCGGGCGCAGCTCCGCATAGCTAGCTCATCCTTGCTGACAGAAAGCCTCTGTGACCCAGGGACTTCGTATGAGCTCACAACGATGCCGGTTCCGGTCCAGGCGTCATGCTGAAGTCAGACGCAGCGGAATGCTCGCAGTCAGCGTCGCCAGGGCGACAACCTCGCCAATCTCGCAGAGCGCGCCATAGGTATCGCCTGTCAGCCCTCCAAGGTCGCGCGTCCACCAGCGCCCCAAAATGTGAGTGGTCAGCCAGACGAGCGCCAGCGCGATCAGCCCGCGTTCGCCTCCCACCGCTAGCACCAGGATCAGCGTCATGCCGCTGGCGATCAGGAAGTCGCCGGTGCGCAATTGTGACTGAAAGGTGCGTCCCAACCCTCCTTCGCGTGCGGGCGGAAAGCGCATCATGCCATAGACAGCCGCCCAGCGGCCCAGCACCGGCGCCAGCAATACGGCGCGAACCCAGCCATCTCCTGCGGCAGCCAGGAACGCCGCCTTCAATCCCAGTACCGCCGCCAGCGCTAGCGCTCCCATCACCCCCATCCGGCTGTCGCGCATAATCTCCAGCTTGCGTTCCCGCGACCGCCAGCTCATCACGCCGTCGAACGTGTCGCTCAACCCGTCGAGGTGCATCCCTGCCGTCAATATGCCCCAGGCGACTGCCAGCGCGACCGCGCGGACCGTCTCGTTCCAGAGCGATCCGGCGACCCAGCCGATGATGGCGAGCAATGCGCCGAGTATCAGCCCTGCGATGGGGAAGTACGGAATGGCGCGCGGTATCGCCTCTGCGGTCGCTGGCGGCAGCCCTGGCACGGGAATGACCGTGAGGAAGCGCAGCGCCTCGCCGATGGGCCGCAAAGGACCCCACCAGTTGCGCGGCGTATGCTGTGACGTGGTATGCTCAGAGGACACGTGTGCGTTCCTGTCTCAATTCGGAGGTGATGCCATATGGATCCGCGTGGCATGATGCTGCTGCTGGGCGCTATCGTCTGTGAACTGATCGGAACGAACGCTCTCAAGGCCACCGACGGTTTTACGCGCCTGCTGCCGACGCTCCTAGTGATTGCTGGCTATGGCTCATCATTCTACCTCATGTCCCTCAGTCTGCGCACAATCCCGCTTGGGATCGCTTATGCCATCTGGTCGGGCCTGGGAACGGCTGCGATTGCGATCATCGGCGTGCTGGTATGGCGTGAACGGTTGAACATTATCGGAGTCATCGGCATCGCCCTAATCATTGTAGGTGTGGTACTGTTGAATATCTTTGGCGGCGGGGGGCGCGAGGCGTAAGATGCAAGGCGCTAAGGCAAGGGGCGTAAGGTACGGGTGTAAAAGGCGACAGGAAGGATCGCGCTGCTGTGCATCCAGGGCGAGGGTGCAAGCAGCGTGAGGGCGGGCGTGGAACGTTGAGCATAGGAATTGAAGGACGTGTTGGTTGCCTCGCCCGTTTTGAGCGTCAGGACGCTCCATCTCTCCCTTCTCCCACGCTGCGGGAGCGGGGAGCCGGGCTCACAGGTGTAGATTTGTTCGCAAGCCTCTTGGTTTGGATCGCTGATTTCAGTCATCGGAATGCCTCATCTCCCCCTTCTCCCCCAACCCTCCGCATGCGGGGGCGCAGGGGGGTGGGAGAAGGCTCGCAAGTGTAGATGTTTCCGGCACACCCTCGCGTTGCATCGCCCGTTTCAGGCAGTGGGACGCCCTAGCGCCCCCTTCTCCCCTCGTGGGAGCGGGGGGCAAGGGGGGATGAGGGGAAACAGGGCGTCAGGACGCGGCAAACTTCCGTCGTACCCAAAAACTCTCCACTTGTAAGGTGGGAGAAGGGGGTAGGGGGGATGAGGGGCATAAGGGCGTCGGGCTGCGGCAGACCTGCTTCGCGCCCCAAAGAGCTTCCACATGAGAGGGCCAGGGAATGAGGGCAAAAAACCGCAGGACGCGGTATCGCTCCTAATCCCTGGCGCCCGTTTCTCGATTCTTGCTCCTGATGTTCGGCTCCCGGTTTCTGATTTATTCCCCCGCGAGCGGACGCGCAATGACGATCCGAAAGCCGATGTTGTAGCGCCAGTAATCCGGCGGGAGGTGACTGCCACGGTAGGTGGCGCGTGCATGGGCAGTCGTCGAGTTGAATGACGATCCGCGCAGAATATAGTGACAGCGTGGCTCCGATGATAGCGCACCTGATGGAGCGCTCTGAAGATGCAACCGTCCGGTTCGTCGTCCAGTAGCGGCGCCGCGCCCCGGCGTCGCCTCAACGCTGCTCGCTGTCCATTCCCAAATGTTCCCGATCAAATCATGAACACCGTAGGGACTCACTCCGCTGGGGAAGCACCCTACCGGTGTCGTCGCCCAACGCGATCGCCCATCAGGTCCGGCGCGAGTCTCTGCGACATTCGCCGCTCCCACGACCCACTGGTCGCCCCAGGGGAAGCGACGTTTGACGCGTGCACGGGGGTCCCACGTGGCAGCTTTTTCCCATTCAGTTTCAAGTGGCAGTCGCGCCACCATGCCGGGGGGAAGACGTCCATCGGTCGCCAGGACGCGAGTCAACCACGTCGTATACGCCACAGCGTCGTGCCAGGTGACGCCGACGACCGGCTGCGAGGGGTTATTGAACCGCGGATCGTACCAGTAGCGAGGTTTGGGATGTCCAGGACGAGCCGCAAGAAAACGGGCATACTCCGCATTCGTGACCGGGTAGACGCCGATGTGATAGGCTGGCAGATCGATGCGCTGCGCTGGACCTTCCTCGCTATAGGGCGCGTCATTAGTGCCGTAGACGAAGACGCCAGCATCAATCTGCGCCAGCGGCGGCAACAGATCCGCAAATCGGGGATCGCCTAACCGGCCAAGCATCAGCCCGGCATGCACGCGATCCTCGACCGCGATGGCAGGATCAGCGATGATCGCAAGCAGTCGCTGCCGCACCTCGTGGAGAACGTCCGGGAAGCGCTGCGCTTCTACTGCTTCCAGACAGGAGGCAGCGAGCAGGACTGCCTGCTCTGGGCGGCTTATGGGCGCGTCGGCGTTGCGCTGCAGAACGGGACCGGGTTTTGCCGCACGCTGTGATGACTTCTTCTTTGCCAGACGCTCATCGTCCGCCTTTCCGGCGTGTTCCGATAATCCGAGCACGTGCCACGGGATGGGCGAGTTTGGCCCCCTTTCCTGCGTGCTATCTGCCAGGACAGTATTCATACGCTGCCACACCGCAAGCGTCAGCGTCTCGCGCCAAGCGGGACGATCGGCAAGTCGCGCCATGATCGCAGCAAAATCGTCGGCGTGCGCCAGGGCGTGGGCTGCCAGGAACGCCCGCAGTCCTATCTGAGGCATGGAGTACGCTGGTTGAGGCGCCTCGCTTGCTCGATCAAGCAGACCGGCCTCGAAGGCGCGCTCAATCACCGCCGCAATCCGGGCATCATCGGCATCAGGGACGCTTTCCCGGATCAATCGTTCAACATCTGCATGCATCAGTACGCCTAACCGTCCGTCCTCATACATCATGCGTTGCAGCGCCAGCGCCAGCGGCGCCAGCACAGTCGACGGGGGATCATCGTTGTCCCATAGCGTAGCAAGGACCTGCTGGTACACCCGAGCGCGCGCTGCCGGGAGCATGTGCCCGCTGGCATCGGTCACGACGGCGATGGCAAGCGCCAGCGGCTCAAACGTCAATGTCCGCAATCCGTCGTCAATCAGCAGGCGACCCTGGAGATCGGCGATCTGTTCGGCAATCGTCCCGCTCCGTGATGGCGACGGATCGCGCACGATCCGCCGCCGATTGATGGCGGTCAGCAGGCGGGCGACCATACTATCGACCTGAGAGCGCTCGAGCGGCGCAAAATGCACCAACTGAAAGCCATGCACCTGGAGGAGGGAGGCTGGAGAAACATCAGCGCTCGTATGAGGACGACAGGTGCAAATGTAGCGATTGGTGGGGAATGCTGCGACGATCTGCGTAACTAGCGGAGCAGAACGCGGCGTGACACCATCGATGATGATGAGCGCCTCGCCATTGAGCAGCGCCTGATGCACCGATCCGGCAAAGGCGGCAAGACCGCCAGCGGTCAGGTACGCCTCGATCAATGACCACGGATCGAGAGCGGCGTCAATCTGCGTGGGCGCCTCGATCAGCACAGGCAGAGGCGCTGGCGGGGTCCAGTCGGCGAGAAGCGCAGCGGCGCCTTCTGGTTCTCCGGTAACGGCGGCGGCACATGCCAGCGCCAGGCGACGCACCGCTGTGCTCTTCCCGCTTCCGGCGCGCCCTTCGAGGGCAAGACGCACACGCGGCGCACGCGCAAGATCGGCAAGTGGCAGTGGCGCAGCATTGGCGCTGTTCTGCGCAGGCACAACGCCCCGCTCGACGTAAATCTCTGTCAGCGGAAGATGACCAATCCCAGCGGCGATAAGATCGGCGGTCAGAGCTGAACGAAGCGCCTGACTCGCAATAATGCGATAATATGTCAACGTCGTGCCGTAATCCAAGCGAACTGGACTTACCCCGCGTTGTCGTATAGGAAACGATCGGATAACAATGTCGTGCTGTAATCTAAGGGCATAGGGCTGACTATTGCCCGGCGTCTCTCAGGATAGATGCGCACGAGTCCAGGCTATTATACACCTTTTTTACGATAGATCGCATTCGTTGGCAAGACTCAGAGGTCCGGGCGTGGCAGTATCAGGCGGTTTGCGAACGCAGTTGGTATGCCACTAGCGCAGTTCACACCCGAACGTAGGGAGCAAAGCTGGCGAGACGGCGAAGCATAAGGGCGGGGCTCAGACCTGCTGGCGTCCAGGACCAGAATAACGGGTTAGGCAATAGTGAATGCAGCGCTCGCTGTCAACTCACGACTGCGCTCGAGGCTTGGAAATCGTATGCTGCGCTCGAGTCTACTATATTATGTATTGTAAAGATTTTATTTTCCCTGCCTCTCTGTCTTGACACATCTTCAGAGGTGTGCTATCCTTGCGTCGCTATATCTAGGAAGTCTTTACTCTCCTCAACACAATATGTGGATAACTGCCGGGCAAAAACGTCATCGCTCACCCTTTACCACCAGCGTGAGAGCGCTCTACCTGGCTTTACCATAACTGAATTGCTTTACATAGTGACAGACGGTGCAGTGAATCGGGAGACTGATCGGCGCACCGCTGGGTATGTTTCGTCTTGTTTTAGGAGGTCACAAACGTATGACGCAATCAAACACGGCGCTGAACGGAACGCAGGACAGCGAGGCAATTGATGCGCTCCATCCGGACGTTGTCGTTCCAAAGACGATCATCAAGCGCGACGGACGGGTCGTTCCGTTCGACGTGACGCGGATCGAGAATGCCATGGCGCGCTGCTTCGCCAGTTTTGGGCGCACCCCCGACACGCCCATCCCCGAACTGGCACGGCGGGTCGTGAATATCGTTGCCGCCAAGTCGCAGGGCAAACCGCCGACTGTCGAGGGAGTGCAGGACATCGTTGAAATGGTGTTACAGGCGGCTGGCGAGTTCGAAGCGGCCAAGCGCTACATCCTGTACCGCGCCGAGCGCGCCCGTGAGCGGGAGCGCCGTCCGATTCCAGAACACGTGCGCCGCGCATTCGAGGCGTCGCGCGTCTACTTCCCGACGCCCTTGCAACAGTTTCAGTTCTTCGATAAGTATTCGCGCTTCAACTATGAACTTGGGCGGCGCGAAACCTGGATCGAGACCGTTGACCGCGCGGTCAATTACCTGTATGAACTCGCAGGCGACCGCCTGCCGCGCGAGACGTATGAGCGCATCCGGCGCAGCATTCTTGAAATGCGCGCTATGCCGTCGATGCGCCTGCTGGCGATGGCTGGTCCTGCAGCGCGGCGCAATTCGATAACTATCTACAACTGCAGCTATCAGCCGGTCGAGAGTATCGACTCGTTCGTCGAGGCGCTGATCATTTCGATGGCCGGATGTGGTGTCGGCTTTTCGGTCGAAAGCCGATATGTCGAGAACTTCCCGCGCATCAAGCGTCAGACGGGTAAGCCGCCGACGACGTTCGTCGTCGAAGACTCTGCGGAAGGGTGGGCGGATGCGCTGCGCTACGGTCTCGAGACCTGGTTTGAGGGCGGCGATGTGCACTTTGATTTGTCGCACCTGCGCCCCGCAGGAGCGCCATTGCGCACGAAAGGCGGACGAGCGTCCGGTCCTGAGCCGCTCCGCGCCATGCTCGACTTTGTACGCAAACGCATTTTTGCGCGTCAAGGAAGTTTCCTGAGACCGATTGACGCGCACGACATTATGTGCGCGGTCGGCAATGCTGCTATCAGTGGCGGCGTGCGGCGCACGGCGATGATTTCGCTGTTCGACTACGACGACGATGAAATGCGGCTGGCGAAGTCGGGCGATTTCGAGCGCGAAAACAGTCAGCGCTGGAACGCGAACAACTCGGCGGTCTGGCCCCGCGGCGGTCTGACCCAGCTCGAGTTTATTCGCCACTTCATGGAAATGGTCGAGTCGCAGCGCGGTGAACCGGGGATCTTCAACCGCGAGGCGGCCAATCTGATGAAGCCGGCACGGCGGAAAGAAGCGGAGTTCGGGACGAATCCGTGCGGTGAGATCGTGCTGCGTCCGTGGCAGTTCTGCAACCTGAGCGCCGCCGTAGCGCGGGTGGACGACACATTCGACACGCTGCGCGACAAGGTCGAAGTAGCGACGATCATCGGCACGATTCAGTCGCTGGCGACGCACTTCCCCGGTCTGCGCCCGATGTGGAAGCAGAACTGCGAGGAAGAACGGTTGCTTGGCGTCGATATTACCGGGCAGATGGACAGTCCTGTTGCGCAGGATGCGCAGGTCAAACGGCGCCTGAAGGAGATAGCAATTGAGGTCAATCGTCAGACGGCGATGAGCCTGGGGATCAATCCCTCGGCGGCGATCACCTGCGTGAAACCGAGCGGCAACTCGTCGCAACTGCTCGACTGCTCTTCCGGTCTGCATCCGCGCTGGGCGCCGTACTACATTCGCAATGTGCGCGTGTCGGTGCACTCGCCGCTGTTCAAGGTGCTGCGCGACGCTGGCGCGCCAATGGACCCGGAAAACGGTCAGACGCGCGAAAATGCCACCACGTGGGTCGTCCACTTCCCGGTCAAATCGCCGGAGGGCGCCATTACGCGCCATCAACGCTCCGCCATTGAGCAGTGCGAGTACTGGTTGCAGAATAAGCTGTACTGGACGGAGCACAATCCGTCGTGCACGGTTACCTACAAGCCGGATGAAGTGATCGATCTGATGAAATGGGTATGGGAGCACCGCGACGTGATCGGCGGGCTGACGTTCCTGCCGTCGTTCGATGCGCAGTATGCCCAGATGCCGTATGTTGAGATTACGAAAGAGGAGTATGAACGCCTAGCGGCGGAATTTCCGGAGATCGACTTCAGCAAGATCTGGCGCTACGAGGAGGAGGACCTGACGACGGCCGCACAGGAGCTGGCATGCATGGCGGGGGTATGTGAGGTCGAGGTTCCATCTGCAGGAATGTGAACCCGGCGAGCGGAGGTGTTCGCTTTTGGGGTGGGCGATAGAGGTTTGCCGCGTTCTGACGCCTTTTTCCCCCGCATCCCCCGGCTCCCTTCTCCCCTGGTGGGAGAAGGGGGAGTGTGCGCTCCCTGACGCCTTTTTTCTCCTCATCCCCCCGCCTCCTTCTCCCACCCCCCGTTGCCCCCCCCGCATGCGGAGGGTGGGGGGAGAAGAGGGAGTTTGGACATCCTAACGCCCAAAACGGGCGATGCAACGGAAGGGCTTGCCGAAAAATCTACACGTGTGAGGGGCTGTCCTGAGGGCAGGCGCGGAGGCTATCCTGAGGGCAGGCACGGGGGCCTGCCCCTACTGCACACCCACTAGACGCAGCACGTCCTCACGGGTCAGATGCAAGCCGGGCGGCAGATGCCCTGGCGGGTAGGTCTGCAACTCTTCGGCATCGAACACCAGGTGAAGGGCAATGATCGAGGGCTCGCGCAGTATGACGCGCAACAACTGCACGAGGGAGAGCAGGCGAAGCCGCGGAACATTGGGGGGGTGTACCAGACGATTGCGCTGAACGAAACCAAGCGCGGCATCGGGGGACGGAAATGCGAGCAAGGTGCGGGAGCGTTTCTTTCCGTCGTCGGACGCGACACTCCCGCGCGGCAGCCAGAACACATAGAAGGCATCACCTCCCGCATGCATACGCAGAGCGGCGAGTGCAGCGCGCAGCGCTTCGAGATTGAGCCCTTGCTCGGCGGCAAGTGTTTGAACGTCATCTTCCATTCAGGCAGGCAGTCTCCAGACCGCAAACGTAAGGTTGATAATATCGGTGCGCTCGGTGGCGGCAGCGAACAGGAGCAGGATCAACAGCAGCAGCACCAACAGCATAAGCGCTGAAAACGCCTCGCGGCGCGCGCTGATGCCGTTGTCAGATAACTCTTCCGTTGGGTTCGATTGCGTGTTGCCGGTATCGTTGTCCATAGAGACCCCCTATTCCCTTAGCGCCGCGCGAATCTGTTCCGCAATTGCGTGTAGTTCGGATAGTTCAGCAGGGCGGGGAGTCCACGGGCGAAGAACATGGTCGCCCTTCCAGCGCGGTATCAGATGAACATGGTAATGAAAGACCACCTGCCCGGCTGCCGCGCCGTTATTCTGAACGATGTTCAACCCGTCGATGTTGAGCGCATCGCGGAGCGCCAGCGCCACTTTCTGCGCTGTCCGCGCAACTGCAGCGACAAGATGTGGCGGGGTGGTGAAGATGTCAGGATATTCTTCCTTGCAGATCACCAGTGTGTGCCCCCGGCTGGCGGGGTTAATATCCATAAATGCCAGCGTCTCATCATCCTCATACACCTTGGCGGACGGCAATTCACCGCTCACGATGCGCGAAAAAACGGATGGCATGCGTCTCCCTCCCAGGATGATCAACAATACTCAACGCCGACTCAGCCATTCCTGAAACACATCATAGCTCCATGTATTCGCCACCTGCGCAGCGGCAGCCCATCCACGCCGCGCGGTGATGACGCCTAACCGCATCCATGCCAGATTATCGGGATGGTGAGCGTCACTGTTGATTGTGATGGTAGCGCCGAGCTCCAGGGCGCGCCGCACTGCCGGACCGTCCAGATCGAGGCGGTGCGGTCCGCTGTTGATTTCCAGCAGCACTCTGTGTTCGACAGCGGCGCGTGCCAGGGCATCGATATCGACCGGGGCGCTCTCACGCGATCCGAGCATCCGCCCTGTGGGATGCCCAATGATATCGACGTGCGGATTGCGCACGGCGCGGATCAACCGGTCGGTCGCGGCTTCGGGCGACTGGCGCAACTGAATGTGCGCCGAAGCGACGACGATATCAAGTTCCGCCAGCACGTCGTCGGGCAGCGCCAGGTTTCCTTCTGGAGTAATATCGACCTCGACGCCATGCAGGATGCGAAACGGGACGCCGCGCGCTGCGTATGCTGCATTCAACGCCGCAATTTCCTGGCGCTGTGCGCGCAACCGCTCCGCATCCAATCCGTGGGTCAGCCCGACATACGCGCTATGGTCCGTAATTGCGATGTGGGAATAGCCACGGGCGCGCGCCGCTTCCGCCATGGTACGAATGTCGGCGTGTCCGTCGCTCCAGGCGCTGTGCATGTGGAGATCGGCGCGAATGTCGCTGAGTTCGACCAGACGCGGCAACGCGCCAGCGCGCGCCGCCTCGAACTCTCCCTCGTCCTCGCGCAATTCCGGCGGAATCCAGGGCAGGCCGACAGTAGCGTACACTTCTTCTTCAGTCGCGCAGGTGAGTAATGTGCCATCGGCGCGGCGAAAGCCGTGCTCGCTGAAGCTCAACCCCTGCGCCTGCGCCAGTTCACGAAAGCGAATATTGTGCGCTTTGCTCCCGGTAAAGTGCTGCAGGGCCGACCCCCACATGCCCGGCGGAACGGCGATCAAGTCCGCCTGCATGCCGTTGTGCAGCAGAACGCTGGCTTTTTCGTCTCCCGCCGACTCGACCCGCGCCACGAGCGGCAGCGTTGTAAAGGCGCGCACCACGGCAAGCGCATCGTCGGCAGCCGCCAGAATGTCGAGATCGCCAACGGTGGGACGGCCCCGCCGCAGACTGCCAGCATACGTCGCCTGGCGCAGCGCGGGCGCAGCGCCACGCAGCGCATCGAGCAGCGCTTCAGCGATTTCGAGCGCGTGCGCCAGCAGCACGCGGCGCTCCTGCCGTTCCGCTGCCCTGATGCCTTGCAGAATGCCCTCAATCGTTTTGGCGCCAAACCCCTTGAGCGTCGCCAGGCGCCCGCTTTCAGCAGCAATCTTCAACTCTGCCAGGCTAGTAATCCCGAGTTCGCGATAGAGCCGACCGGCAGTGCGCGGACCGACGCCGGGAACGCGCAACAACGCGCGCACGCTAGGCGGAACCCTTTCCTGGAGTCGGTTGTAGTACTGCAACTCGCCAGTGTCGAGAAGTTCGCCGATCTTTTCGGCGATGGCTTTGCCAACGCCAGGGATCTGCTCCAGCTCGCCGCGGGCGCGATAGGTCGCCAGCGGCGCTGGCAGATCGCGAATCGCGTCGCTGGCGCGACGGTACGCCTGCACGCGGAACCGATCCTCGTCCAGGATCTCCATCAGATCGGCGATAGCGCTGAAGACTTCAGCTATATCGTGATTAGTCAGGTGTGCCATCGGGCAGGGCGGGCTCTCCAGATCCTGCCCCGCATTATAGCATGGGAACAGGCTTTACAAATGGTGTGCAATCGCATATAATGACAATCGTCAACGTTATGCAATACATAACGTTGAGCGGGGCGACTCGACCAAGAGGCTGAGAGCGTGCTCTCAGTCATTTCATTTCCGCGCATGATGCCTAATGTTGTCCCGTCGGGAAAGCGGACTGCGGTGCGATGGGACGCATGTGGGAGTCAGGAAGCATAGCTATTCTTTCGTCGCAGTATAGAGTGTGCATACGGGAACGCCCCGCAACAACGGAACGCCGCTCCAGGAAGGCGGCGATAACCGCTAAGCAGGCGGATAGAGTCAGGAATATCGGAAGAGGGCAAGAACGATGAGCGACAAACCAGCATACCTCACTCGTGATGGGCGCGCCAGGCTCGAAGCCGAGTTGGAAGAGCTTATCACCAAAGGCCGCAAAGAGATCGCAGAGCGCATCAACGCTGCAAAGGAGTTGGGTGACATCTCGGAAAGCGGCGAATACGAGGATGCCAAAAACCAACAGGCTCATCTCGAAGGTCGCATTCGCGAGATCAAGAGCATTCTTGCCCGTGCTCAGATCATTGACGAAGAGAATGGCGACAACCACGAAGTTCGCCTCGGCTCGCGCGTAACCGTGCGTATCGAGGGTGAGGAGCAGGAAGAGACCTGGACGATTGTCGGCAGCGCGGAAGCGAAGCCGAGCGAAGGCAAAATATCGAATGAGTCGCCAATGGGCGCAGCGCTGCTGGGCAAACGACCGCGCCAGCAGGTCACAGTAGAGACGCCTTCCGGCCCTATGAGACTGACCATCGTCGATATTCGGTAAGCATATTGCCAGTCGGCGGTTCCAGGAAAGAACGCGCGTGGATATCACCTAAGCGGGTGATGTTCACGCGCGTTTTGATGAAAGCCCATAGTCGAATTTGCGTTTTAACCATAATGGCGTATCATAGGCAGTATGGAACTCAGCGAACTCCAGCAACAACGCCTCGCGAAACTGGAACGGCTGCGCGCCGCTGGCATCGACCCCTACCCGCCGCGCACGCAGCGCACTCACGCTATCGGGTCTGTTCTCGCCAATTTTGACCGGTTGATGGAACGCGGCGAAACGGTCACGGTCGCTGGGCGGATTATTGGTGCGCGTCGGGTGCTCGGCAAACTGGCGTTTGCCCATATCGAAGATGAGTCGGGGCGGATTCAGCTCTGGCTCAGTCGCGGCGACCTTGGCGACGAGTGGTTCGACCGGTTTTGCGATGATCTGGACACGTTCGACATTGTGGAAGCCAGCGGCACAGTACGTCGCACGCAGCGCGGCGAGCCTTCGGTGTTCGTCACACGCCTAGGGGTGCTGGCAAAGTCGCTCAATCCGCCGCCTGAAAAATGGCACGGTCTCTCCGATATCGAAGAACGCCATCGTCAGCGGTATCTCGACCTGATCGTCAATCCCGAGGTGCGCGACGTATTCCGCACCCGCGCGAAGATTGTCAGCACAATCCGGCGTTTCCTCGATGAGCGCGGCTTTCTTGAGGTTGAAACGCCAACGTTGCAGCCGATCTATGGCGGTGCATCCGCCCGTCCGTTCATTACCCATCACAATCAACTGAAGCAGGATCTCTACCTGCGCATTGCGGTTGAACTTTACCTGAAACGCCTGATTGTCGGCGGCTTCGAGCGCGTCTACGAAATCAGCAAGGTTTTTCGTAACGAAGGGGTCGACCGGACGCATAACCCGGAGTTTACCATGATGGAATGCTACCAGGCGTATGCCGACTACAATGACATGATGCGCCTGGTGGAAGAGTTGTTTCGCACCCTCGCGCTGGAAGTCGTAGGGAGCACGACAATCGTGTTTCAGGGGCGAACGATCGATTTTGGTCCGGCATGGCAGCGTGTGTCGATCCCTGAGGCAATTGCCGCACGCACCGGTATCGACATTCTTAAGCTGACTGACCTCGAGCCGCTCCAGGAGGCAATCCGCGCTGCCGGACTGAAGGTTGATCTCAAACCAAGCTGGGGCAAGCAGGTTGATGAACTGTTCAGCGTTTATGTGCAGCCGGAGCTAATCCAGCCAACATTTGTGCTCGATTATCCGGTGGCGCTGTCGCCCCTGGCAAAGCGGCGCCCCGATCAACCGCTGCTGGTCGAACGCTTTGAACCGGTGGTGGCGGGGATGGAGATCGGGAACGCCTTTACTGAGTTGAACGATCCGCTTGATCAGGAGCAGCGCTTTATCGAGCAGGGACGCGCCTACGACGCTGGCGACGATGAAGCGCAACGGATGGATGTCGATTTTCTCAATGCGCTGATGTACGGCATGCCGCCGACCGGCGGGCTGGGCATCGGCATCGACCGGACAGTGATGTTGTTTACCGATCAGCCGAACATTCGCGACGTCATTCTCTTCCCGCACCTTCGACCGCGGGAGTGAGGAAGATGTGTGTTACCAGGTGAGATGAGAGAAGCATCATCGGTCACATGCCATGGGGGAGGAAGCATTGCCACGATCGTTTACTATCGAGCGGGAGAACTTGCCTGAAACGGTGCAGGGCTGGTTGCGCGCCGTCGGGCTTGGCGACGAGGAACTGGTCGAATTGATCTTTACCGAAAACGAGGTGCTGCTGCGTCGCCCGATGAGTCCGCAGTTGCGCGAATGGGCGCGTAGTGTGAGCGACCGGTATGATAAGATGTTTCGGGAATTGGCGGGAATCTGAGAGAACCAAGAACTGAGAATCAAGCGCCAGACGGCAGAGGGACAGGTCTTGCACCTCCTCGTCTCAGGTCCTTGCAGACAGCTTGGGGGACTGCTCAGAAGAGGCGATGCAAAGGCGCAATGATGCAAAGGCGGCGCTGCTGACGGCAAGACCTTGCGCCTTGGCGTCATCGGGTCAATCTTTTCACGAATTGCTTATGGCATGGTTCGGTATCTGACGACGGATGACGTACTGGATCTGCACACGTATGCGGTCCTTCGATACGGCGGGCGCCTGGGGATCGCCAGTCACGACCGGTTGATGTCGGTGGTGACGGCGCCGCGTCAGGTGCTTTTCGAGGCTGAGTTATACCCGGATGTGCCGAGCAAGGCTGCGGCGCTGATGTTTCTGATGATCAAGAGCCGTCCCTTTGTCAGCGCCAATGAATCAACAGCGCTGCTCTGCATGCTGCGTTTCCTCGACCTCAATGAAGCAGCGCTGTGCAACGACGTGGCAGAGGCGGAACTGCTCTGGCTGGTGCGCTCCATTTCGAATTCCGACTTGGATCGCAGCGGAGTCGAGCACTGGCTGCGTCAGCGCCTGGCGTCATTCGGCGTAGCCTGATAGAGGTGAGCATGACAACAGTGCTGGTCACCGGGGTTGGCAGCGTGCTGGGGAGTTTCGTTGCTGGCATCCTGGCGACACAACCGAACATGCGCGTAGTCGGGGTCGGGAGGGTCGCTCCTGAGCAGACGCCTGCCAATGTCGAGGTGCGCGTATGCGATATGAGCGGCGAAGCGCTGCTGACCATGATGCGCTCCTCGCGTGTGGATGCGGTTGTTCACCTTGATATTTCAGGCGAAGAAGCAGCGCTCCCTTATGAGATTCCCGGACGTGGCAATGTGTATCGCGCGATCGAGGTGCTTGGCGCGTGCCATGCCGCTGGCGTGCAGCGCATTGTCATACGGAGCAGCACTCTGGTCTACGGCGCTCGTCCCGATGCACCAGCCTTCCTCCCGGAAACCGCGCCGCTCGCAATCAGCGCCCCTGCCGGATTGCTGCAGGATTATATCGAGATCGAGCGTCTGGCGGCTGATTTCAAGGCGCGCCATCCCGACATACGGATCACGATGGTGCGCTGCGCGCCGGTTGCTGGCAATGGCGTCCGCTCGCCCGTCGTCCAGTTTTTCAGTCGTCGCCCGGCGCCGGTGTTAGCAGGGTTCGATCCGCGGGTGCAGGTGCTGCACATCCACGATGCAGCAGTTGCGCTAGCGCTGGCAACGCTGAACGATCGGGTCGATGGCGCATTCAATATCGCAGCGCATCCTCCCTTGCTCCTGTCGCAGGCGATTCTGCTCTCTGGCGGGCAGCCATTACCGCTGCCCGCGCTTGTGTTCCAGGCGGCATCGCTCCTGGCGCCGGGTCGTTCGCTGGTCGGCGCGCTGCCATTCCCGCTAGAATATCTGCAGTATGCCTGCGTGGGCGACATCCGCCGCGCAGCGTGCGAGCTACACTGGGAACCGCAGCGCCGGCCTGATGAGACGTTGCGTGAACTCGCTGCGGTTCAAACATAATCCGCCGACGCTTCGCCTTTTGCGCCCTGCTGGAGTGCGCGTATGTCTCATTCGAACAATAATGGTGAAGACGACGCTGCATCACCAGCGGCGCGTGCGCGCAAGCGCAAAGCGACGTCGTCTGCCGGTCCGAAACGCTTGAGGAGCGAGAAACGCGCTGCTTCCGCCAACAAGCGCGCTGCAACAGATGAACGCTCGCAACTGCTCGCATCACGTGTCCCAGAGGAGGTGGACATGTCGGACGCTCCAGAAACGAACACGCCCGGTCAGCCGGTAGCGATAGATGGATCGAACGTCGAGAGAATTCAGGAGACGGCGTCTGCCGTCGAGTCGGAAGAGCGCACGCCGGTTGTCGATGCTGTTCCTGCGGCGGCAGAAGCCGCTGCGCCTGCCGAAGCCGCCGAATCTCAGCCGGAAGAGGCGCCGCCAGCGCCAGAGGAGGAGATTGGCGTGGCGTATGCCGGTGAACGCGCCTCGCCCTCCGTCGAAACCCTGCGCACCGAGACTGCGACGGCTGTGCAGGAACTGGAAGTCGAGATCCGCAATCAGACGGCAGGATCGGCGGAAACTCGCAACCTGGCGGCAGACCTGCTGCGCCTGATCCGCGAGAACCTGGAACGCCTGCGCCCGCCAGCGCTTGACAGCGTCGTGACGGCGCTACGCCAGAATGTGTTCAACAGCGACTATCTCGACCCGGATTTCTGGCGCGGCATCGCTATGGTGCTTCAATATCAGGTCAACGAGCTGACGGCGCTGATCCAGCGGCGGCTGCGCGGTGAGTTCGCAGTTGACGCCTACGGCATGGACTCCGAGCTTATCGAACTGGTGCGCCCGGTCGCTAGTTTCCTCTACCGTTCCTGGTGGCGCGTCACGAGTGAAGGACTCGATGGCGTCCCCGCTGAGGGACCGGCGCTGCTGCTGGCCAATCATTCCGGCGTGTTGCCATGGGATAGCGCGATGATTGCAACCGCCGTGCTGGAAGATCACCCATCGCAGCGACTGGTGCGTTCGCTCCACGACCTTTGGATGACGAGCGTGCCCGGTCTGGCGCCAGCCCTTGCCGCGTTCGGTCAGGCGCCAGCGCTGCCGGAGAATGCCGCGCGGTTGCTGAGCGACGGACAACTCGTCTGCGCATTTCCAGAAGGTGTGCAGGGCGCCGGGAAACTCTTCTGGAACCGCTATCGGTTGACCGGGTTCGATGCGCGCGAGTATATTCGGGTTGCGCTGCGCGCTGGCGCGCCGATCATTCCCGTCGCGGTCATTGGCGCAGAGGAGATTTATCCTGTGCTGATCGATGTCCGCCCCCTCGCCCAACTGCTGAACCTGCCGTACTTTCCGCTGACGCCGCTCTTCCCGTGGTTCGGTCTGCTGGGCATCACGCCGCTGCCGAGCAAATGGTCGATTATCTTCGACACGCCTATTGATCCATCCGCCTACGGACCCGCGGCTGCCGACGATCCGGTAACGCTTGCACAGATCAACGATCTGGTACAGCGCCGGATTCAGTCGCTGCTCGATGAACGCACCGCTGCGCGACGGTCGATATTCTTTGGATAAGAGGCGTGAGATGAGAGGCGCGCGGCGGGAAGCACGAGGCGCGCGGCGAGGCTGCCGTTCGGTCCCTCGCTAGCATTCGCTTATTCGTTTCCCCATTCGTGACCGCGCGAGGCGCGAGGCAAGCGGCAAGGGGCGCAAGGCACGAGGCAAGAGGCGAGAAGCGAGAGGCAAGATGCGGGAGGCAAGCGGCAAGGGGCAAGGGGTTGCAGGTGCAAAAGCTGCAGGTTCGGGTAGAGACGTTGCACCGCTAACCCTTAACCCCTAACCTCTCATCCTCCCCCGCCCTCACCTCCCGGCTCTCCGCCAGGCGCTGTTCAAGCCGATCCAGGCGCGCCTGCATCTCACGCCGCCACGCTAGGTCGTCAATCTCCTGCGAGCGGACGCGGTAGAGCACTTCCTCAATCAAGCGCCGTGTTCCGCCGATCCGGTCCGCCAGGAGGCCAATGAGGAAAATGATAAAGCCAAGAATGAGCGCCGTGCTGCCGACTGCGAGCGATTGTGCGTTATCCTGCGGGAAGTTATCAACCAATCGGCGCATCAGGTAGACATACAGTGCGCGCCCCAGAAACAGAACGCCAGCAATCAGGAAAGGAAGCGCAATGTAGGTGAACGTCTTAAGCGGCTCATACGCCGTGTAGGTGCGCACAATCGTTGACGCCTGCCGTTTGATGAAATTCCAGTTTCCTTTGTGCAACCGTGACGCGCGGCGCACCGGATTGGTCGAAATCGGCACCGTCTGGATCGTCAGGCGACGCTTGCCCGCCTGGATCAGGTTCTCCACCGTATACGAAAAGTCGCTCGTCACAAACGTGCGCAGCGCCGCTTCGCGCGAGAGCGCACGAAATCCGCTTACGGTATCAGGCACATTGGTGCCGGAAGCCCAGCGCACTACGCTGCTGCCAACCACCTGCAACACCTTCTTCATTGGCGAGAAGTGCGCATTGCTCTCGATCTGGCGGTCGCCGATCACCATGTCCGCCTGCCCCGCCAGGATCGGCGCGATCAGGCGCGGAATCTCACGCCCTGGATACTGATTGTCTCCATCGGTGTTGACGATAATATCGGCGCCGAGGCGCAGCGCTGCGTCAATACCGGTCTGATAGGCGGTCGCCAGCCCTTTGCGACTGGTATGGCGCACCACGTGGTCGGCGCCATGCGCCAGGGCGACGGCAATAGTATCATCGGTGCAGCCATCGTCGATGATCAGCACTTCGACGCTATCGATGCCGGGGATGTCGCGCGGAATATCGGCGAGGACGCGCGCGATCGACTCAGCCTCGTTGAGCACGGGGATCTGGACAATCAGCTTCATATGTGTTACGAATGTGTCATCAATTGTGCAGCGCGATTTTAGCCGAGCATGCCATAATTGTAAAGCGCAGTCGGCTGATTGAACGATGATGTTATGGTGGTATGGCTCAATTGACGCTGGACTGCCGTGAAGCGCAACGATTGATCGATCACGGCGTCGCTCCGGGGTCCACCCGTCCCGACCGTCGCGCCCTAGGATTCCATCTTGCCGGCTGCGCCGCGTGTCGGGCGTACCGTATGCGGAGCAGTGACGTATTGCTCACTGCACTTCTGGAAACACCGCTCGATGCGCCCGCGCCCTCACCAGCGCAACTTTCCCGGAGGTCTCGGCAAACAGCGCGTGTGATCCGCAACGTGAGTCTGACGCTGGCTGGCATTGCTGCTGTCCTGGGGATCATCTTCATCGGACGTCTGACGATTGCCTTCGCCTCCATCGCGGGGAGCATCGGCGCAATCGCAGGAAACGCCGATCAGGCGCGGGTTGCGCCGCCTGCGACGATCCCGCCAGAACTGGCAACCCTCATCCCGCCGACCGTGCCGCCGCCAGCGTGGGCATACGCCTATGCTACAGCAAGGGTATCTTCTCCAGAACCTGCGACGCCGACGCACATTACCGAACCCACGGAGCCAGCGCGCCCGACTGCTACGGCGGCGGACGAATCGCTCGCGCCATTCGCCACAGCGGCGCCATCGCCGACGGCTATCGCGCCGTCGCCGGTCCTGCCGACTATCACGCCCATCCCGCTGCGTCCCGATTACCGACCAGGGGCGCCAACCCCGCCGCTCGTCCCGCTCCCAACGCTCGCAAACGCGCCTCAGCGCGCGCCGCCGCCGGGTACGGCGATCAATGTGCTGCTGCTGGGCATCGACCGACGACCGGGCGAAACGTTCCCGGCGCGCGCCGATGCGATCATCGTGGCGCGCATCGAACCGGAGCGCCGCCGGGTTGCGCTTCTCTCGCTGCCGCGCGACCTGGTGGCGCCAATTCCCGGATGGGGTTGGTCGCGGATCAATGCGGCGATGGTCTACGGTGAACTGAACCCGGCGCTAGGCGGAGGGGTCGCACTCACGCGGCGCATGATCAGCGAGTTTCTCTCCATCCCGATCGATTACACCGTCACCATCGATTTCAACGGCTTCATTGGCGCCATCGACGCCATCGGCGGCGTAACGATCGATGTGCCGGTTGAACTCTACGATCCGCTCTATCCGACCATGGACTACGGATATACGGTTGCGCATTTCCGCCCTGGCGTTCAACACATGGACGGCGCGCGTGCATTGATGTACGCCCGCATCCGGCACATGGACAGCGATTGGGAACGGATGAAGCGCCAGCAGGCGGTCATCGTCGCGGCGCTTGCGCAGGTGCGTGAGCGCAACATCGTCGGGCGACTGGAAAGCGTCGCCGCATTGATGACCGCGTTGCGCGGCTACGTTGTCACCGACATCCCGGAAACGCAACTCCTCGGCCTGGCATGGGCATTCCGCGACTTCACCCCCGATCAGATCGAACGCTACACCCTCGACGCCAGCTACGTCAGCGTCGGCGCGCCAGGCGACCCCTACGCGCAGTATGCGCTGCCAGGCGCCGTTGAGGTTCTGCGCGCGCGCCTGCTGGGGAATTAACATACCCCCTCTTTGCCAGTATGCTAACATACATATTTGAGGGCGCATCTAACCCGCAGAAGGGGAAACGATCATGCCGCCAGCGCTCTGGGTATTGCCACCGATCCTCATCGTTATCACCAGCATCGTCATCTGGCTGCACGTCCGGACTTACGCTGGCGCTGCAACCGCGCAGCGCTGGAAGGATCGGTTGTGGCCCATAGTGTTTATGGAGATCTCCGTTTCTCTGGTGTTCTACGCCACCCTTGCCGGGTTCGAGGAGGACATCGCCGAACGTCAGGCGTCTGCTACCGCCTCGGCGTCAATCGCCGGACATCATCTCTTCGTCCGTTACCCGCACACGCTTGGTTTCAACACCCCAGAGACCGACCCGCTGACGCTGACCATCTGGCTCGAACGGAATGCTGGCGCCATACCGTTGACCTTCACCGTTGAACTGAGCAGCAGCGCCCTCCTGTTCGTCGATGCCGCCGGAATGCCGATTGCGCCGCAACTCACGCTGAGCGGCGACGGCGGATCGTCGCCGCAGTTGATGCGCATTCAGCCGTTGGCGTCGAACAGGAGCGAGCGTCTGATCGTTGATGTGATTGTCCGTGATACCGCCGGGCAGGTGTTGCTGAAAGAGCCTTTGAGGTTCACCATTGCGCGTGAAACGCAGACGGCGTTCTACTGGCGCGTATTCAGGAGCCGTTTCTTCGGCGACGCCGGGCTGGCGCTGGCAGTGGCGTCAGCCGTGCTCGGCATCGGCTGGCAACTGCTCAACGAAGGGCGACAGACGCGCGTAGAGCAGCAACGCGAGCGCATTCGCGAACTACACGATCTCTTTGATCGCGATCTGATGGAATGGGCGCTGGCGTCCCGGGCGCTGGAACAGGAAGCGAAGAAGGGCTGGGAGGAGCAAGTGCGTTACGAATTGCGCGGGACGCTCGACAAGCAAGAGCAGCAACTGACCAACAGGGCAACGCAGGAGCGCGTGAAACGACTGCTACATGATGCGGCGGAGTACTATCGCAACGGTGACATCCAGCGCTGTAATACCGTGCTCGACCTCGTTATTCGAGCATATGCTTCGAACTATGCCGAACTCAGGAGTCTTCCGCGCCAGTTGCCGGACGCGCGCACGGCAGACCGGCAGCAGGCTGAAACCGTTCTGAACGTCTGTGGAGGCTTGCTCCGCTGCTTTCCGACAGAAGCGTATGAACTTGCAGCGGCTGCGCTCGACGTGATGGCATCTCAAACCGATCGCCACACCGCGAAGGAGCGCCTGCTGGAATTCATTCGTTCGCCGGGCCGTGAATCCGGCGCTGCCGAACTCAGCACCCTGGCGACCAACGACCCGCGGATACGGGGACGCTTGACGGATCATTTCCCGTGGGCGATTGAATGGCCGCCGATCTTGCCCGCTCCTGGGACAGTCGCCCGAACAGGAGCGATCATCCCCTGGTTGGAAGCCAACGGGTTGAAGATGCACCCTTTCGACACGTGCGAGTTGCTAAGCTGTCAAGAGTTTCTGAAAGGGATCGAGCTGCAACGATCACAGCGAGAGACTATAATACAGATGCAGCCGCTCGTCACTGTCGAGCAACAGTTTGATCGCCGCGTTGCTGCGGTTGCGCTCTACAACGCACTGCGACAGCCAGCCGCACGACTAATGCCGGTGATGGTTGAGCTTTCCGACCAGAACACGACCGATCGCACCAGGGTAGTGCAAAGTGTAGTCCAGGCGGCAGGAACGACATGGCTCCGTTTGATCGCCAGTCAGCCAGAAGTGTTGCTGTGGCTGCCGGACGATGAACAGGCGCTGCTGGTAGAATGGCTGGTATGGATCAGCGGTTCGCCGCAGGCGTTGCGGCAGCGACTCCGGCGCGCCGGGATGCAGAGGGGTTTTCAGGAGCAGATTGTCCTGCGACGCCTCGACGACCTGCTGACCGGGATTGATAAATCAGCGTTGCATCCCGGCATGTTCCTCAACTGGCTGGCGATCCGTCCGCCAGGAGTCGAGCACATGCGCCTGATCGTCATTGATGGGACCGGAGACAAATGCGCCGGGCCGATTGTGAACGTACTCTCTGAAGTGCGGGAGGTCGGAGTCAGGTGGACAATTTTTACTTCACCGACGCAGGAGCAGACGTTCACTCCAGCGCAGGTCATCGCGCTGCGATGGTCTGAACAGGAATTGCTCGGTTTGCTGAATGTCGCTGTTGCAGTGGCCAGCGCAGGCGGACCCGCGCAAAATCTGATCGATCTGGTCGAAATGGAAGATCCTGCCTTGAACGAAGAGGAGTTTCTGCGCGATACCCTGAAGCATGCGCATGGTTCATTCGAACGCGCACTGGCGATCTGTCAGCGCGCGCTTGCTCATCATCTCGACAGCGTCTCCGATCCGAACGATCCGGGCTATCCCTTTCTGAACGAGCACGATTTCAAAGCCGCCCTGACGGGTGCATGAGGCATGGAACCGGGTTACCACAGCATATCTGCGGAAGCGTTCGATGCGCTGTCTGCGGAGCGCGAACCGCACCTGCAACCGGTGGCGTTCGTCGAGCCGCCGCAGTATGCAGCGTATGCCAGTATGCGCTCGTTTGTGGTATTCGGCGATGGAGGCTCAGGCAAGACAGCGCTGCGGTTGGCGCTAACACGCCATGCGATGCCGGAGCACGCGCTGCCGACCTGCCTGGTCGTTCACTGGCAACCTGAACCGCTCGAGGAGAACAAGGGCAGTCCTGCCGTGCGCCTCTTCGTGCGCCAGGCGCTGGAGGCCTGCGCCGCAACGCTGCTCACAATCTTTGCCCGCCATCCGCACCTGTTTCACCATGCGCCGCCGACTGCACAGATGGCAGCGCACTGGTTCGTCCAGACCTTTGCAAGTCAAGACCGGCGCCATCTGCTGGCCGTCATCGAGGAGGAGATCGGGTCTGCAGAGGGCGTCTCCCTCTCCCATCGCCTGATCACCGATCCTGCGTCGCCGGTGCTGCACGCTGGGGTTGCCGAACAACGCATCATCGCTCTTCTGACGACGACGCTCCAGCGGATGGGTATGCGCGGCGTGTGGGTGATGGTCGATGGGTTCGAGCCGTGGCTGCGCAGCGCTGAGTCTGCCCTGTCCGATCTGCTGCTTGCCATCCTCTCGACGCTCGAACTCTTCGATCTGAACGGCTTTGCGATTAAGATGTTTGCGCCGCGCTCGTTGGAACCAGTTATTGCCAGGAGCTGGGGCGCGATCAAAGGGCGTGTCGATCTCTACACCCTCTCGTGGACGCCAGATCAGTTGACCTTGATTACCGAACGTCACATTGCGGCAAAGATTGGCAAACCGCAAGCGACGCTCCGTGATCTGTGCGTAGCAGACGACGAGGTGCGCACATGGTTGCAGCGCTACGGCGGCGGCACACCGCGCGGCTGGCTCAAACTCATCCGTCCGCTCGTCGATGCTTTCCTAACATCCGGCGCGTCTCAACCCCTTTCGCACGATGCCTGGCGCATGGTGCAACGCACCCATCCTCCACGTCTGTTCATCGATCTTGCTACGGACCGCGTCTTCATCGGTGATGCCGAGATCAGCGGGCTGCAACCGCGCCCCTACCGTCTGCTCCGCTACCTGTACGAGAACCGCACGCGGCGCGTGCCGCGCAGCGAACTCTACTATCGCGCCTATCAGGGGCTTGCCGAAGAACCGCGCGCTCACAACGATCGCGGCTGGGAAGACCCTGCCGACTGGAATAATGTGCTCGATAACGCGCTGCTGCGCCTGCGCAAGATCATCGAACCCGATCCGCACCACCCGGTCTACATTCTGACTGACCGCGGCTGGGGCGTGAAGCTGGAGAATGCGCTGTGAAGATGAGGGTTCCATCGGGATGCGCAGGACAGGCTGGACATAACCTTTCGCCCTCACTGTAAAACGTTTGTTCGCTCCGGCGTCTCCCTTACGTTTCTCTGAGTTCCTGATGTGTAAGCCTGGTGAGGTTACGGTGAGGATGGTATGACGCAGTTGACGGCAATGCGCCAAGACAGGCGCGCTATACTGTGGAAGGTTTACACGCCATACGCCAGACGGCGAACGCTCGTTCTGCCGCGTTCTGATGCGATAACAAGAAAAACATTGTTATCAGATAAGGTCTATCCCCGGTCACTCGCATGACCGCTTTGATTTGTAAAAATTCTTTACACCTTTGGATTGGTTATGGTTTCTCTGACAGACAATCTTCCCGAAGAACTAACCCTGCGCACCGACTGGTTTCAGCGTCTCGGTCTACGGTTCGATCCCTACGTTCATCTGGAAGCCTCAGGCGATCCGCACCTCTCTGAGTATACGGTTAATCTCGACATCTTCCGCACTGCCTGGGACGCCGCGCCAGCAATCATTTTTGCGCCGCCGGGAGGCGGCAAAACAGCGACGCGCGTCGCCGTCACCCGCACGTGCTGGTACGACATCGGCGGCACGTATCCCTTTCCGCTGCCGTATAACCTGGGCGCGGCGCCGTTGACAGGCAAACCGCCGACTGCAGATCAGCATCTGCACCTGCTGCTCGAAGCCGGAACCTGTGCGCTCCTGACTGGTCTGGCGTTTCGACCGGAGCGGTTGTTGCGGGCGTCTCCCGCCGAGATTCGCGCTATCGTCGGCATGTTGCGCGCCGGGTTGCCCGGTCCGCTTGACTATTACCTGGACGTGCTGCGCGAAACCGGCACGCCAGCCGGGTTGACCCCGATCCTGGAGCGAACCTATGCGCTCACTGCGCCGCCGCCGCAGGATGCACTCCGCCATTTCTGTGATGTTTTAGCAACGATCAACGCTGATTCCGCGCGCGGGCAACCGGAAGAACTGTTCAAACGATTCGTCGATCTGGTCACCGGTGCGCTTGGGTTCAGCCATATCCTTATTCTCATTGATGGTATTGACGCTATCTACGAGAATCAGGCGGAAAACCGACTAGCGTTGCAGTGGGTCGCCGGTCTTTTTGATTATTCAAAAACGTGGGCAGATTGGAATGTTTTCATCAAATTGTTCGCTCCTGATATGATAGAACCGCATATTACGGATTATCTTTCCACCCACATAATTACTGACCGTATCGCCCGTATTGTCTGGAATGCCGATCTTCTGGTTGAACTATTGCGCAAGCGCATATTTGCCGCCTCCGACGGGCGGTTCGAGTCGCTCGATGCCATCAGCACGCCAGCGCTTACCGATGTAGAGCGGCAGATTGTCGACGAGATCGCTCCGCTGCCGCGCGTCGCGCTTCAGGTAACGCGGCGGGCGCTTCTACACTACGCAGCGCACACAGGCGAGGGACAGCTCGATGAAAACGATATACGCCACGCGATCAACTGGTATCACCTCCATGCGGCGTCGCGCCTGCAAGGGTCCGCGCCGCGTGCTTAAGGGTCGTCGCATTCAGTCCCGTTCGGAAGCAAGCGTCAGTCGTTTCTTCTGGCGACCGCTGCATCCGACTGAGGGAAGGGAGGATTGTATGACTCTGCCTGAACCCCTGGCATACCGTCCGGGGCTGTTTGTCAATCGTGAAACCGAGATTAAGCTGGTAATAGATGCCCTCCAGGGAATTGCAAATGGCAAAACCGAACAGGCGAGAACGATCGTGTTTCGTGGCGAATGTGGTCTGGGCAAAAGCTGGCTGGCGCTCCACCTGCACCGGCGCGTGCTGCGAGAGGAAGCGCCGCGCCTGCTGCCGCAGCACCGTATTGTTTCGTTTCTGATCAATCTGACCTCGCCGGTAAACCGCGTTACTGGAGAAACCGCGCTGGCAGGAGAGTGGCATATCACCAGCGAAGAAGCCCCGCTCATCGCTAGCAGGGAAGAGCAGGCATTCGAGCCGGTTCTCCAGCGCCTGCTGAACTGGCTGGCGGAACAACTGGATGTTGTCCGCGCCCCATTTGCCCCCGTGCGCGATCTCTCCGCCTGGCTGGCAATAGATGTCAGGCAAAAACTGGACAAAGAACCAAACCTCGTGATCTGTCTGATTCTCGACTCAGTCTTTGAAACGAACCATGCGTTTCTCGATGTTCTGGAACGGCATATACTGGCGGCGCTGGCGGCGCTGCCGCGCGTGCTGATTGTCATGACCGGGCGCGGACGACCGTATCTCTGGAAGTCGCCCTACCTGCGCGCCGAGCGCGAAGAACAATTGCTTCAACCTTTTGATGTCAAACAGGTCGCCAACCAGATCCGCCTCGCGTTTCAAGAAACATCCGATCTTCCAGAAGCGGTCAATCAGCTCGCTGACGCCGCGTTCACACGGTTAGCGCAGCGAGTGATCGAGACGGGCGGCGGATATCCGCTGACCAATCATCTGCTTGCCGTGGCGCTCGTGCGCCGGGCATTCGATACGCTGCCGGACGACCAGCGTAACAATCCAGAACGCCTGGCGGAGGTCCTCGATCAGACGCCGATCAATGTTGAGATTCTTGAACAGGTTGCTGACCGCCTGCTCGACGTCGTTCCGGCGGACGATCGCCACACCCTGCGCGAGGCATTCGAGGCGCTATGCGTGCTCAAAGACGGATTCCGCGAGAATGAAATGCCCTATCTCCTGGCGGCGCGTCGCAATGGGAAGCCAGAAGGATCGGAATACGCCTTGCCCGAGATGCGCAAACTGCGGGATCGTTTGCTCGAGACAAACCTGGTGCGCTGGCAGGGCAAGCGCTACGTACTGGACGAAGCGGTGCGCGCGGTGCTCGAAGCGTATCTGAAACTGGCCCACCCCGATGTGTGGAAACGTCTCCACCAAAGTGCAGCAGATCTGTATCAGGAGTGGGGAAATAAGTACAGCAGCGCACATTATCGTGATCGGGCTGCGTTTCATGTTGCAACATTGCAGAAAGAAACCGGTCAAACCGTTGACATGAAGGAATGAAAGGGAGGTTCCCATGCCTGCGGTTGAACGCTACACCGGCGCGTGGGCCACGCCCGACCTGATCGGGCGCGAGGCGATCCTCCAACAGATCGATGCAGCGATCCGCGACGCTCCCGGTCCATCGGTTGTGGCGCTGCATGGGCCGGGCGGCATCGGCAAGACACGCATTCTGAGCGATGCGCTAACCCGGCAGTATACCGGCGCCATCTATCCTGCAAAGCGCCTGATCGACCTGTACGACATTCGCTACCACAGCAGTCTTGATCTTGCCGCTGCGATCTACGAATCGCTCGATGTCGCAAAAGACGGAGATTTCCGCACCTTCGAGAAAGCGCGCGATCAGCAGCGCAAAGCGCAGGCTTCCGGCGATGTCAGGCAGATTGCGGCGCTCACCAGGGAGGCGCTGCAGGCTTTCGTCGCCGATCTCGAACGCTTCTCGCAGAAGCATCGCGTTGTGATCGCGCTCGATACGCTCGAACGCGTCGCCTACGGCGCCAGCGAACAGCGTCCGCCCTTCCAGGTGGCGCCAGCGTGGGAGTGGCTGATCGAATCGCTGCCCGCCTGGGGCAATGTCACGCTCCTGATCGCCGGACGCAATCAGATCAGGCATCTTTTTCCCGCGCTTGCGGGGCGGACCCGACTGACGCCTGTCGCGATCACGCCGTTCACTGAGGATGAAACAAACGCCTATCTCGAGGCAGCGGCGAAAGCAGCCGAAGTCGCCAACGAGCGGGAAGTTGCTGACACACTACGCAGACTGACGCCGCAGCGCAGGCATCAGGTGCATGAGTATTCGGGCGGGTTGCCGATCCTGCTGGCGCTGCTGGCGGATTACATCAGCATCGCCGGGTTTGGCAAGTTGCCTGAGATTTTCGAGACTGGCGCCGATCTGGCGGATGCGCGCGCAGTGCTTGAAGAACAACTCATTGCGCGCATGATGGAGGCAGGACCGATCAAGGACACCCTCCAGATCCTGGGGCGCGCGCCGAAAGGCGCGGATGCCGGATTACTGGCGCACCTCCTCGGCATTTCTCTCGATGAGGCGCACGACCGCCTCGACGCAATCAAACGGCTGTCGTTCGTCAAGGTGCGCGGCGAACGTTTCTTCCTCCACGACGAAATGTACGCCATCCTGCAGCGGCAGATCTACAGCGCGCCAGACGACGCCCCCGAAGCGGAGCGTGTCAACGCGGCCATTATTCAGTGGTATGCTCGGCAGATCAATAAGTGTCACACATCCCTCGATGACCTGTACGCGCCGATTGAACAACCTCGTCGCGCTGTCGGTGTTGCGCCACACATTGATTATGATCGTATCGCAACTGTTCAGCAGGAGATCCAGCAACTGCTGATCGACCAGCTTTCCTATCATCTGCGCCTTAATCCGCTCGAGGGGTTCCGTGAGTACGTCCGCGATACCTTCTATGCCGTGTTTACCGGCAATACCATGCTCGACATTCAGTTGCAGGCGGAGATTCTGGCGTTTCTCGACGAGCGCGATCCTCTGGGAGAACAGACGTACATTGACAGTTTGGAGCGCGAGGTAGTGCTGGGTGTCACCGCTCTTCGCCCGATTATTCGCCTCTATACTGAAAACGACTACGACGGCGTCGTGCGCGAAGCGCAACGGTTGCGCCAGGAACGTCCCGATATCCTGGCAACGGCAGGGCGCACGACCGAAGCGGCGCTCGATGTTTGGGAGGCGCTCGCGCGGACCGGCAGAGCGAAGGAAGAGGATAGCGCCGAAACCGACCGGTTGCTCGATGCTGCCAGAGACATCCTGACTCCCGTCGCTCGCTCTGCGGCGCCCGATGTCTCCGAGGCGCGCCGGTGGCGCGCCCAAAGCCTGCTGGCGCTGATGTACCACGCACGCGGGTTCAGCCTGCGCGCTCGTGGTCAGACCCGCCCGGCAATCGAGGCGTATCGCCGCGCCGCCGCACTCTGGCGGCAGGTCAAGATCCCCATCTGCCTGGCGTGGACGCTGAACAACCTTGGGTTTGTCGAAGTTGAAGAAGGGAACAGCGTCGATGGACTGGCGCTGATCAAAGAGGCGCTGGAGATCCGCCAACAGTTAGGCGCCCGCGCACTGATCGGACTGAGTTTCTCAACCCTTTCGCGTGTGCTGACCCTTTCTGGAGAGTACCAATCGGCGATTGAGAACGCTGAGCGCGCGTTGCGTCTGTTTCAGGCGGTCGAGTACCGCCTGGGCATGGGGCTGGCGATGCGCAACCTCGCCGAAGCGCTGCGCCGCTCGGTCAGGCGTGATGATGATCCCGAAAAACAAGCCAGAGCGTTGCACGAAGCGCGTGAATGGGCAAACAGCGCCTACCTCCTTTTCAAGGAGATAGGCGATCGACCTCGTCAGATTGAGGCGTTGATTGAAGAAGGATGCGCCCTGCGCGATCTCTGCGGCTTACGCTACGATCATCCCTCATCGGAAGATAACCTTGAGCACTTGGTTGAGGAGAGTGTTCAGAAGCAGGAGCAGGCTGCTTCGATAGCGCAGGAAACCGGTAATACCTACCGCCTGGTGGATGCATACGTGAACATCGCGTCGGTTGGCGTCAATGTAAAGCGCGCGGATCTTATTCAAAACGGTCTGACCGCGGCACGCAACGCCATTCCCGATGATTATTTTATCAAACGCACCCTTTTGCCAGATCCGCAGACAAACCCGAATATTCGCAATCGCCAGCTTTTCACGCAAATCGCGCGCATTCACATGCTGATCGGCAACCGCATGTTTGAGCATTTCCAGCAGTTGGCGCAGTCAGCATCCGCTGAATGTCTAAATGCAGCATCACAGGAATACGCCAGCCTCGCTGCGCTTTTTATTGACGAGCCCCCTGTTCCCCTGAAAAGGGCCGACGATGCCCTGGATCGCGCGGTCTATCACTACGCGCTGGCATTCGAGTATGACCGGTTGTACACGCCGAACGATCCGCGTGGCGTCTGGGCGCAGAACAGGGTCTATTCTCGACTGAAAGACCTGAGTGCGGAAAAACTGAAGATTATTGCGAATGCAATTAACAGGATTGAAAGGGATTATCCAATCCACCGATCAGTGATGCGAGAGCTTCTCGAACGTCGCACCCTGTTGCTTGAGGAGTTTGTAGAGCCATAGCGCAGCGCCCGCATCCCCTCCAGACGCAGCGCTTCGGGGAAGAGCGCCTGGTAGATGCGGCAGTTCGGCGATTTCACGTCGTACCGTCCGGTGACGCGGTACGTCAGCGCCGGGCATCCCCCCGCACACCAGTAGCGCCACGTACACGTCCGGCACCCTTCCTTCTCGTCGACCGGTACGTTCTGAATGCCAATGGCATCCGCGCGGATCAGGCGCAGCGGATTGGGCGCGGCCACATCGGTAACGGTGCGCTCAATCTCCATATGGCACTTCGCCACCCCGCCGCGATGGTCAATGACCATGTACGAGTGCCCGACGCCGCAGGGGCGGTCGTGCGGGGTGTCGAGCCGCGCCAGGTCGATGAGCGCGCCAAGCAAACTGTAGGGTGGAAGGCGCCGGGCAATAACGGCGAACGCTTCCCGCATCGCTGCGATGATCTGGTCGTCCTGGAAGGCGAGATCGGCGGCGCCAGCGGAACAGTCATTCTCGCGGTAGAAGTTGAGCGCGAACGGCAACCCGCGATCCAGTACGTACTCAACAGTCGCAGCCAACCCGGCAAGGTTCCGGCGCGACAGCGTGATCGAAATTGAAGGGGTGACGCCGTGCTCTGCCAGCCGGTCGAGCGTGCGCGCGACGTGGGTGAACGAGCCCTGCCCGTTAACGAAGCGACGATGGGCATCGTGCACATCGCCGATGCCGTCGAGCGAGATCATCAGGCGCAACCCGCTGTCGCGGATCTGGCGGATCAGGCGGCTGCCGAGCGCCACGCCGTTGCTGAGCAGCACGCCGTCGAGCGCTAGTCCATATTTTGCCGCGCATTCGCGCGCATACTGGTGTGTTGCAAAGAGAAGCGGAGCGTTCAGTGTCGCCTCGCCGCCAGCATACTTCAGTTTGATGCGCCGGAATCCGTGCGCCAGGGCGGAGCGAACCACTGCATCAACCGCCTGCCTGCTGCGCGCCATGTCCATTGCATCAGGCGTTTTACTGACGTAACAGTAGTCGCAGCGCAGGTTGCACTCATTGGTCACGTGCAGCCAGGCGGTGAGGGTCTGCGGCGCCGCGCGCCGCGCGCCAGCCGGTCGGTCAATGCGTCGGATCAACTCCAGTTCGGCGAGGCGCCGCGCCGCCCGATGCAGATCAGCATCTTCTCCCGCAGCATCCGTCAGCCGTCGGGGCTGACGAAACCGGTTGAGCAACGCCCATGCCGCTCTGTCGAGCACTACGACGCCTGCGCTGCCAAGCGGATTGAACGCCAGAACATAGTCTCCAGGAAGCGTGTCAGTATGCAGTGCAGGCATATGGTACGCAACTGACTCCTCCACAGCGCTGTCAGAGGGGAACGTGGGGCGTTCTACCGGGCAGGCGCAGTCGGTCTCCGGCGAGATAAAGCAGTCGGTCTCCGCTGACGAGAAACAATTCGTCTCAATTGCGGATCCAGCATGTTGCGCAATGTCCGCTGCGCACAGGATAAGCGGCGTTTTTGCGACAGACGGGTTCGTGGCGTTCATACGATCCTCCCTGAATGCCTTTGTTTCCTCGGCGCCGCGGGCTAAATGGTCCGGTCTCCCTGGGCGCGGCGGGCTGACGCCCTGGCTGAGGTTATGAAAGCCCCTTTGGGGCTTCGATGTTCTGAGCGAGGGCTTGAGCCCGCAGCACAGAGCGCGTGCGGCCTGGCGGCACAGGTCTACCAGATGTATTTCTGAACCCTCACAAGCCGCGGGCTACGGAAAGCGAAGTCCGCCTGCGCGGGCTCGATTCGGACAATACCGGATTGATTGCTCAACAACCATAAGCTCTCGGCTCCGCCAACTCCGGCTTCTTATGCACCAAAACCACGCTGCGCACTGATTTGCTCCTGCTCCCTTCTACGCTCCGCTCTCACGAGGGTAAAAGGGAGCATGTGCATTTCTAATGCCCGAAACGGGCGACACGACGCGGAATTACGCCGGGCATCGCGCCGTCGTCGCCCTGGCCGAGCGCGCGCGGCCCGAAACGGGCGACACGACGCGGAATTACGCCGGAAAAACCTGTTTGCGCAAGATTCCCTCGTAGGTAGGTCTGCAGCCTTCCCCATGCGCATATGTCTACTATACATCATTTCCGGCGATTGTCTACATGCTCCGCGTTCAAAAGAGACAACGCTCATCCCGCGACGAAACCGGCTGGCGTTGCGTAGATCTGTGTAGAACCACCCCCCGCCAGACATCCAGTTCCATCGCTGCACCACGTTCTGCCAGCGCGACGCTCCCGGCGGCGGTTCGGGAGAGCCTGCGAAGAGGCAGGCGCAAGGTTCATGCGAGGCGCACAGCGCCAGTGCGCGAGAGACCGCACAGCCATCTCGAAGGTTCCAGGACCACGGTTTGGGTATTCTGGCGTTGAACGGTAGGAGAAGACGCGAAAGGAGAAGGAGGGGAACCATGATGCTCGACCTGATCCTGACTATCGTTCTGGCGATCGTTCTGTTGAGTGCGGCGCGCTGGCTGCTTGAAGCGCTGTTGCAAGCGCTGGTCAATCTGTTTACCGCCTTCGTTAGCGCGGCTGGCGCAATCGCGCTGATTGGCGTGCTGGTCTGGCTGGTGAACAGCGCGCGGGACTGGCAGACGGTGACGCCATAAAGGGGGATTCTAGCGAAGATGCTGAGGAAAGCGAAGACGCTGAAACCGCGGAACTCGTAAACGGTGACACCGTAAAGGGGGAACAGGCGGAGACGTGTGCGATACAGGCGCGCGGGATGCGCTGGTGCTCACAGATGTGGGTTTTGCGAGATGCGATGCGGGTTGTTCCGCGTCCTGACGCCTTTTTCATCCTTCTCCCACACCGCGGGGAAAATGGGGAGGTCGGGCGTCACGATGCGGCGGGCCTGATTCGCGCCCCAAAGACTCTACACTTGTGAGGTGAGAGAAGAGGACCGGGGGAATACTCACACGTGTAGGTTTTTCAGCCAGCCCTTCCGTTGCCTCATCCATTGGGCGCGTCGGGACGCCCCGACTCCCCCTTCTCCCCTGGTGGGAGAAGGGGGCAGGGGGGATGAGGGGCAAAAGGGCGTCGGGATGCGGCAAACTCATTTCGCACCCCAAAAAGCCTCCACTTGAGAAGTGGGAGAAGGGAGGTCGGGGCGTCTTTCACTGGTCGTCGAAGAGCGGCTTCTGCCCGAAGGCGTACTTCTCCGCCGTCGCCCAGTAGCGCGAAAAACGACGAAGGTCCAGGCGTCCGGTGTATGCCAGGAATGGTTCAACGGGCAACACGGCGACAGGCAGCTCATTGCGCAGACGGTCGCAGATTGCGCGGAAGCGCGGACTGGGGCTGGACGCTGTAGCGATCCCGTCGGCAGCGTGCTCGCGGGCGAACGCCAGCACTTCGGTTGCTACATCGCCGCGCCGGATGACGACCGGCAGTTCCAGTAGACATTCGTACATAAAGACGATCCGCTTGAGCGAGATCCGCCATTCTTCGAGCAAGGCATCGTCCCAGACCCAGATTGCCGGCGCGCCAGGATACGCCTGAAGCGCCGGTCCGTAGGGATTCAGGCAATCGCCGTGTATCCAGACAATGGGGCGGGTGAATTGGTTGGGTGTCATGGTTTCTCCAAATGATGCTCGCAGCCGATATTGTTCAAATAAGCGCACACAAAGGTGCAAAGGCACAAAGATTTCGTGTTTTCACGCCTGAAAGGGACGTGGATTCACACAGATGCGACGGATTTCCACGGATTCGGTTTGGAAAGCGATCAATCCGTGTCAATCTGTCTCGATCCGCGAAAATCCGTGTGCCTTCACGGGTGCAGTGTCTTGGAGATGACGTTTGCTCCCGGTCAGCGACTGGCGAGCGTGCTACTCTCGGAGGCGCCAATGGCGCCATTGATGGCTGCTGCTCCTTTCCGGGTGACAGTCGTCCGATCCGGCGCCTGCATGAACCGCATCGCGTCGGCGACGCGCCTGGTGATGGCGCGCATAATATTGGGAGGATCGCCCAGTTCTGCAAGGCTGGCAGCCCGGAATGGCTCGGCGAACACGACGCGCACGACCGGCGGTCGATAGGCAGGGATCAGCACCTGTAACGTCGCTGCTGCCCATTCGCGGTCGCGGCGTTGACGGTACAGACGGAGTATCGGGTTGCGCAGCGCGGCAGCCGAGATCGTGCCGCCGACTGCCACCGGCAATATCAGCGCCTCCGGCGCCAACCGTGCAAAGAGGGCCACACTTTCCGACCAGTGCGCCAGTGCGTCGATGGCGTCGGGCATGACCAGCGGGTCGGGTTCGATCCTGCCAGCGGGATAGATCAGCGCCGCGCCGCCGCGCCGCAGATGCGCTGCAATGGTGCGCATGCCGCTCATCCGCCCGCGGCTTTCGCCCTCGCCTTCCGGGATGAACACCAGGTGGCTGCTGATATTCGGCAGCAGGCGCAGCAGTTTGCGTTCAGCGGCGATCACTTTCAGATCGGGACGCGAGAGCGCAACGAATAACGCCATCGCATCCGACATCCCCGGATGGTTCGAGAGCACCAGGAGCGAACCGCGCCGCGGCACGTATTCCGCTCGATAGATTTCAAGTCGACGGGCGAAGGTGTGCACGATCCACGAAGCACCGACGTGTAGACCGCACGAGCCGACCATCTGTTCGTAGGCCAGGACCTGGTGGGCAAAGCGGCGCGCCGGGAGCCAGCAGATCAGTTCCAGCAGACGACGACCGCGCCGAATGTGATCGAGCTTAAGCGCGGCGATCAGGTCCGCAACATTCAGGCGGGTCACAGCATCAAGCTGTTCGGCGTTACGCTCCGTGCGCAAGGTATAAAAACCCATCGTCTTACCCGGCATTGCCGGTTGCGTTCGGAAAGAGTCGCCGGTGCAACTCTTCGTAGGTCCCTTCAAAATCGCAGCGCCCGTAGAGCGGGCACGTGCGGCAGTAGATGCCGTTGGTGAAACGCTCCAGATTTTCGCGGTTGAAGATGTATGGCTTGTGGCTGAACGTGCTCGCCACCCACTGCCACGACAGATTGTTGCTCGCCGGGTCGCCGTCGAGCAGGTGTTCGAGAAACCAGCGCGCGCCTGCCTGCCACGCCACGCGACGCCAGTGTACCACATAGGCTGCCAGCCACATGCGCGCGTGGTTGTGCAGGTAGCCGGTAGCGCGCAGGTCGCGGCTGAATGCGTCAATGCATGCCAGCCCGGTGCGCCCTTCAATGATGTCGTCTGGCAGCTCAGAGGCGTAGTCACTGGCGCGGTAACCGGTCTTATACGGCTCC
The DNA here is from genome assembly GCA_025062325.1 of Roseiflexus sp. Classification (GTDB taxonomy): domain Bacteria; phylum Chloroflexota; class Chloroflexia; order Chloroflexales; family Roseiflexaceae; genus Roseiflexus. The sequence continues at coordinate 12,145 of JANXAL010000046.1, read as the reverse complement.
TGGTCGCGCCAGATTTCATCGCCAAGACGTTCGTAGAGACGCTGCCAGTAGTCGCGCCAGCCGAGTTCGCTCACCAGTTTGGCGGCGTCGGCAGGGCGACGCACCCGGCTGAGCGCCGCGTCGCGCACCTCCGCCAGGCTGAGGACGCCGTGGCGGATGTAGGGTGACAGATGCGTGACTGCTCCGTCCAGGTAATTCCGTGTAGCGGCGTAACGCTGCGGATCGATGCGCTGGAGACGCGCCTCCGCTTCCCGTCGCCCGCCGCGAGTCGCGCTCACCTCACCGCTGCGCGCTGCTGCCTGCGGAAACTCACGGCGCAGATAGTCGATTAACTCATCGCGGCTGGCGAAATCACGGCGCATGTTTGAAGACATGCTAACCCCCAATCCCTAACCCCTCTAACAGCGCCTCAGCCTGCCGTGTTACTGCCGCACGCTCGGATTCGCTGAGCCGCGCTAGCCCCAGCACTGCCGGACCAAGCCGTGGGTGGGCGCGTAGCGTCGCTTCGTGATGAATCAGAAAATTCCAGTACAGCGTATTGAATGGGCAGGCGTCCGGTCCAACGCGCTGCTTCGGGTTGTACCGACACGTGCTGCAGTAATCGCTCATCTTGTTGATGTACGCAGCCGAGGCGATATACGGTTTGGTCGCTGTCAACCCGCCGTCGGCGTTCAGCCCCATGCCAATCACATTTGGCGGCATCACCCAGTCATAGGCGTCGATGTAGTGCGCCAGAAACCAATCGTTCACCTCTGAAGGACGGATTCCTGCCAGCAGGCAGAAGTTGCAGACGACCATCAGGCGTTCGATGTGGTGGGTGTAGCCAGTTGCAATCGCGCGTTTGATGACGTGGCGCAGGCAGCGCATGTCAGTTTCGCCGTCCCAGAAGAAGCGCGGCAGCGGGCGCGTGGCGTTCCAGGCGTTGGCGTCGCGCAAGCCGGGCATTAATCGCCAGTATTGCCAGTAGATGTACTCGCGCCAGCCAATGATCTGGCGCACGAAGCCTTCAACCGACTGGATCGGAGCGGCGCCGGCGCGGTACGCTTCCTCAGCGGCGCGCACCATCTGCAACGGTTCGAGCAGACCGATGTTGATGTACGGAGAGAGCATCGAGTGAAACAGCACATCATGCTCGGCGCTCATCGCGTCTTCGTAGGGTCCGAACGCTGCCAGGCGATGGGTGATAAAATCGGCGAGCGCCGCTTCCGCCTGCGCGTGGGTGACGGCGAGCGCAAACCCGGCAGTCGTGCCGACACCGCCGCCGCGCGCCTCGACTTCGGACATCACCTGGCGTGTGATTGCATCCGGCTCGAAACGCAGCGGCGGAGGCGGCGCCACCGAGCGCGGCAGCGGACGGCGGTTCAGCCGGTCGAAGTTCCACTCGCCGCCAATTGGTGAGCCATCCGGTGCGAGCAGCACGTCAAAATGGCGGCGCATCGCGCGGTAGAAGCGCTCCATGATCACGCGCTGCGACGGTTCGACATCGGGGAATGGATTGCGCCGACCGGTGAGAAACTGGGTATTGGGCAGCACCTCAACCGGAATGCCGAGCGCCTGGCTGAGCTGATCGTGCTGGAAACGGCGCGTCTCATACTCGGCGGCGGCCATGGTCACCAGGCGCTGCGACCGGTGCTGCGCGACGTGGCGCTGCAACCCCTCGACGAACGACGGCGCGCGCACCTCGTCAACCAGATACCCCTGCTCGCGCAGCGCCGCCGCATAGTGGCGCATGGCGCTGAGAATCAGGACGATCTTCTTGCGCTGGTAGGGCATCTGCGCGATCCGCGCATCACTCTCCACCAGCACAATGCGCATACCCTGCCGCCCCACCCGCGCCTCGACCGCCTCGATAGCCGGGTGCGCGCGGAGCAACTGATCGCCCAAAATCCAGACGGTAATCGGTGAGTCGTTCATCTGCGTCGTGCAGGGTGAATGCTGCCGTCTGAAAGGGGTACGTCAGTGTCAGGAGGATGGATGTGGGACACGGATACACGCGGATGCGACGGATTTACACGGATGTGCTGCTACAGGTATGGATAAATGCCCAACCCGCGACTGCGGGTCGGGCGCTGAACGTTCCGTTTTGCCCTGAGACATCCTACTGGCTGGTGCGCCATGAACTTACATGCTCATTCAAGGCGTAGAAGGTTGAGCAGCGCGGCCCGCAGGAATACGAGGGGCCTCCGTAGTTGGCGAAGTCATAGACCGAAAGAAGGTTACAGTTAGAGAAGGTCTCACCGGATGCAAATCGATTGTCGAGGTTCGCGGGAAGAGACGTCACACCATAACTGACCGTAGATGAGCAGGCAGAAGCGCCATAGTACTCGACCAGGAGCGTTCTATAGTTCGTATCATCATAGAATTTGGCGATCAGGTAGCTGGATTCGAGCGCGACGCCATTGATTGCACGGATCTCGCCTGTCGAGCAGAGAGGCTCAGACGCTCTGGAAGCCTCTTCACCCGCACGAAGATGAAAATCGCCAGTCCGACTCCCAAAACCAGAACCAGTCTGGCCACCCACAGTGTTAATCGCCAGCGCAAGGGAAGAGATTGAAGGGGAGTCGCCTGCACATCGTGCGGAATGCGCTGTTTCATTGCTCTCGTTCGGGATCGATCGGTATCCGACCCCGGCGATTGTCTCAATATACCAATGAAACGGCTTGACCAGATAATCATCCGCGCCAAGATCCAATCCGGTCACCCTGTCTTCGAGCCGACCGCGAGCCGTCAGGATCAAAATGAGTAGCTCCGGCTTACAGGCGCGCAGGCGGCGACACACCTCCAGTCCATCCATTGCCGGCAGGTTGAGGTCCAGGATCACCAGATCGTACTCGTGAACCTCTCCCGCTTCCCATCCTGCTTCGCCATCTGCGGCGATGTCTACGGCATAACCCTGCTGGCGCAATCCCCGCGCCAGCGCGCGCAAGATCAATTTCATCTTCTACAATCAGAATGCGCATGGGGACATGTAGAGCATGTGTTTCGATCAGCAGCAGCGTGAGCTGTTCACCTCTTTGCTCAATCGCTTTGATCTGCCGGTCATGGTACCATAGCGTGCGGGAAAAAGGGCGCGCGTCTTCAACGTCGATGTCCAATGCTGAAGCGTCAGCGATGTTGAAAACAGGTTCCGCAGCGATGCTCTTTGAAGCGGCGTTGAATTATGGTATAGTACTAAAGAAAATATTTGAAGGAACAAGAGCGTGACAGTACTGCTGCTGATTCGTCACGGCGCGAACGACATGGTGCATGGTCGGCTCGCCGGTCGTCTCCCTGGGGTGCGGTTGAATGAGGAGGGGCGGCGTCAGGCGGCTAACCTGGCGGCGCGCCTGGCGGACCTGCCGATCGAGGCAGTGTACTCCAGCCCGCTGGATCGGACGGTCGAAACGGCGGAAGCCATCGCTGCGCCGCATGGTCTGCCGATTCGCCTGGTCGAGGCGCTGCAAGAGGTTGACTACGGCGAATGGCAAGGCGCTGAACTCAAGGAACTCTACAAACACGAGTTGTGGCCCGGCGTCCAATACTATCCCAGCGGCACCCGTTTTCCGAACGGCGAAACGCTGGGAGAAACTCAAATGCGCATCGTCGCTGCGCTTGATGCGCTGCGCGCGCGTCACCCGAAAGGGATGATCGCCGTTGTTTCGCACGCTGATGTGATCCGTCTTGCGACAGCGTATTACATCGGCATTCACATTGACTTGTTTCAGCGCCTGGAAATCGCCACATGCTCAGTGACAGCAATCAGGTTCACTCGGATGGGACCGCGGTTGCTGGCATACAACGATACTGGTTCGCTGGAGCATCTGAAGCCGAAACCGGAAGATGTTCAACCCGCAGCTTCTGAAGTTGCGCCTGCGTCTAATCAAGCGCTGGAAACTGCGTCCGGTAACGGCGTCGTTGCGCCATCAGCAGAGGCGACCGGTACGACATCACCAGCGTAACGTCGCAACGTTAGTTGGTGGACCGCTATGGCAAAGTTTACCTACGATCTTGACCCGGTGACGCGCATTACGGCGAGCGCAGTCGGTCCGCCGGGACAGCGCGTCTTCTATATTCAGGCGCGCCGCGGACGCGAGTTGGTGTCGCTGATTGCGGAAAAAGAACAGGTTCGTGCGCTTGCGCAAGCAATTGACCGCCTGCTCGAAGAACTGGCCGAGAAAAATCCGTTGCTCTCCACATCCGACGATCTGTTGCTGGCGAGCGATATGGAGCTCGAAGAACCAATCGAGCCGCAGTTTCGTATCGCTCAGATGGGGATAGGGTACGATGCTGAGCGTGACAAGGTTGTCCTGGTGGTGCAGGGGTATCGGAATGATGAGAGTGATGAGGAGCCGCCAACCGCGCGTTTCAGCGCTTCCCGCCAGCAGATGCGTGCGCTAAGCGAGCATGCGGCGAAGGTGGTTGCACGTGGGCGCAAGATCTGCGGCAACTGCGGTCGTCCCATTGATCCTGGCGGTCATTTCTGCCCCCAGATGAACTGATATGAGCAAAGAGTTGAGTGTCGGTGAAGTGCTGGCGCTGCTTGCGAAGGGTGAGATGGAGGTCCAGGGGATGATGCCCTGGAGCACGAACTACACCCTGCTGGTCACCGTGCGCGACGGCGACCTGGAAGGACTCGCCGTGTATAAGCCGCGGCGCGGCGAACGACCGCTGTGGGATTTTCCGCGCGGGACGCTGTGCCAGCGCGAGTTTGCCGCGTTTCTGCTCAGCGAGGCGCTCGGCTGGTCGCTTGTTCCGCCGACCGTCCTGCGCGACGGTCCTTACGGATACGGCTCGGTGCAGTTGTACATTGATTGCGACCAGGATGCGCATCTGTTCACCATGCAGAAAGAAGGCGGCTATGAGGATCAACTCGCGCGCCTGGCCGCCTTCGATATTCTCTCGAATAATGCCGACCGCAAGAGTGGCCACTGTCTGAAGGGCAAAGACGGCCGACTCTGGGCGATCGACCATGGCATCTGTTTCCATGCCGAGCCAAAACTGCGGACAGTGCTGTGGGACTTTGCAGGTGAGCCGATCTGCGAAGAGATCATGGCGGATCTGCGCGCGTTGCGCGAAGATATTCGCAATGGCGGGCACTTTATTCGCGCGCTCGAAGGGTTGCTCGCTCCCGAGGAGGTGCGCGCCTTCCGCCGCCGCCTCGACCGCCTGATCGAAACCGGCTGCTACCCCGATCCCGGCGCTGCGCGCAGCATTCCCTGGCCTCCCGTCTAGGAGAGGTCGCTCCGTTCCCCTCCGAAGGAACGATCAAGCGTCCCCCGCATCCGTGGTATAATCATCTCTACCTGTTCCTTCCCTCACAATCACGACGCGCGACCGTCGACGACGCGGCCGCCGGTGGGTGTTGAGCCGCGCCTGTGCCTGTATCGCTGAATTCTGGAAGAAAGGGGAGAACGTAGCGTGGACGCACAATTGGGAACAGAGGGGCGCCCTGTGCGCATTGCCATTATCGGCGCTGGCCCGGCCGGGTTTTATACTGCTGAAGCGCTGCTCAAGCAGCCCAATCTCGTCTGTTTGATCGACATGTTCAATCGCCTTCCGACTCCGTATGGGCTGGTGCGCGAAGGCGTCGCGCCCGATCACCAGTCGATCAAGTCGGTCACGCGCATCTATGATCGGATCGCCGCCGATCCGCGAGTGCGCTACTTTGGCAATGTCACCTTCGGCGTGGATATTACCCACGAAGATTTGAAGCAACTCTACGACCAAATTGTGTATGCGGTCGGCGCGCCAGCCGACCGGCGCATGAACATTCCCGGCGAAGACCTGATTGGCAGTTACCCGGCGACCGCATTCGTCGGCTGGTATAACGGCCACCCCGATTACGTCAATATGACGTTCGATCTGTCACATGAACGCGCGGTGGTGGTCGGCAATGGCAATGTGGCGGTTGATGTAACGCGCATTCTGGTGACTAACCCCGACAAATTGGCGAAGACCGATATTGCCGATTATGCGCTCGAAGCATTGCGCCAGAGCAAGATCCGCGAGGTTGTCATGCTCGGGCGTCGCGGTCCGGCGCAGGCGGCATTCACGAATGCGGAAATCAAGGAACTTGGCGAACTGGAAGGCGTTGATGTGATTGTCGATCCCGCCGACCTGGAACTCGACCCGTTGAGCGCCGAGCACATCAAAGAAGACAAGTCGGCGGCGCGCAATGTCGAGATCCTGCGCTCCTTCGCGCAGCGCAAGGAACGCAACGCTCCCCGGCGCATCATCATGCGCTTCCTGACATCGCCGGTCGAACTGATTGGCGAGAATGGTCGTGTGGTGCGGGTGAAGGTGGAGCGCAACGAGTTGGTGCTGGATAAGCAGGGCGGGTTGCGCGCGAAAGGGATCGGCGTCTATGATTTTATCGACGCCGGGCTGGTGCTGCGCTCGGTCGGCTACCGCGGCATACCGCTGCCGGGCGTGCCGTTCCAGGAAGGTTCCTTCATCATTCCGAACGTCAATGGGCGCGTTATTCGCCCGCGCGACGATGAAGTCGTCCTCGGCGAGTATGTGGTCGGCTGGGCGAAGCGCGGTCCGTCCGGCGTCATTGGCACCAATAAACCCGACGCGGCGGCGACGGTGGCTGCCATGATCGAAGACCTGCCCAAGCTGCCTGGCATTCCGGATGAAAACCGCGATCCAGAGCGCATCGTGGCGCTCCTGCGTGAACGCAAGCCCGATTTTGTCACTTACGAGGACTGGAAGCGCCTCGATGCCTACGAAACCGCGCGCGGCGCCGCACAGGGGCGCCCTCGCGTCAAGGTGACGACCGTCCCCGAAATGCTGGAGGTTATCCACGGGAAGGGCTCGTAGGCTTCTTGTAATAGCACACGGATTGGCACGGATGTTACGGATTGGCACGGATTTGTAAAGAAAAAGATCCGTGCTGATCCGTCGCACCCGTGCCAATCCGTGTCCCATAATGCATCCGTGTCCCGTTCTGAAGTCGTTTCCTCACCAAATCCTCAGGTCAACGATGCATCGCGCCGGACGAAACGAACGTACCATACATAAAACGCGGGCTTCCAGAGTATAATTCTTACAGAAAGAGAAACCCATGCAGGCGACCGGGGAACTCATGACCGAATCGACTGCCGCTGAGGTGCAGCAACTGATCGCTGAAGGGCGCGCTGCGGCGCTGGCCGGCGACACGTTCACGGCGCGCGCGCGGTTTCGCCGCGCTACCGAACTCGACAGCGGGAATGTCGAGGCGTGGATCGGCCTGAGCAGCGTCGTGCCGATCCTCGCTGAGAAGCGCGATTACCTGCGACGTGCGCTGGCAATCGACCCGACCAACGCCGAGGCAATGGCCAGCCTGGCGTATGTCGAAAAGTTGCTGGCTGAAGGATTGCAGATCGCGCCGTCGCATCGGCGCCAGGAACGGCAGGCAAGCGGCGACGCCTCGCCGTTGCTCTCCGCCCCGGAGCCGCCCAAGCCAGCCGTTGAAGTCGCGTACTGCTATGTCCACCCCGACCGCGAAACCGGGTTGCGCTGCGTGCAGTGCAGTCGCCCGATCTGTGGTTCGTGCGCGCAAATGACCCCGGTCGGGCAACTGTGCCCGGAGTGCCGCAAGGCGCGCCGTCCGCCGCACTACCAGGCGGACCTGTCGCACATGCTGATCGGCGGCGTCACCGGGTTCTTTGCGGCGCTGATCGGGTCGGTGCTGGTCGTTGTGCTTGGCGGCGTGCCGTTTTTCGGGCTGTTCCTGGCAATGCTGGCGGGACCGCTCACCGGCGCGCTGACGACGCGGATTGTCGAGCAGTTGACCCGCAAGCGCGGCAGGGCAATGCAGGCGGCGGTTGGCATTGGGTTGGGGCTTGGCGCGCTGCCGCTCATTGGCTTCGGCGTTATTGCTCTTCTGAGCGGTAGCTTCCTTTCACTGTTGCTTATCGGGTTGTGGGTAGCGCTGTTGATCATTACGGCGGTTGCCCGGCTGCGGTAGTGAATGGGACACGGATTGGCACGGATGAGACGGATTTTTACGGATCATTTTTTATCCGTGCTGATCCGTCGTATCCGTGGCAGTCCGTGTGCTATCAATGGGACACGGATTTACGCGATGAGACGGATTCGCACGGATATTTAATCCGTGGTGATCCGTCGTATCCGTATCAATCCGTGTCCTATTAATAAGTAATCTGCACATGAACCCCCATCTGCCGGAAGGCTTCGCGCACCCGGTCTTCCAGCTCCTGATCGGTGATTGAACCCTCGCTCAACTCCAGCGTGATTTCGATGCGGCCATACCTGGTTTGCAGGTAGTTGAGCACCCCCATCAGGCTGGAGACCTTGCCCTTCGGCACGGTGAACTGCAGGCGCAGCCGCGGGTGCGCCACAGGCGGCGCTCCGGTCGGCTGAGGGGCAGGGGAGTCAGAACGCTCCGGCGATATGCCGCGGTCGTTGATGGCGCGAGACGGCGAGGACGGCGCCGGGTAGCCCTGCGGTTGCGCCGGAACGCTGCGCTGCGCCTGGCAGATGTCGGCGCGGATGAGCGCCTCCCGGCCCGTCAGGCTGACCGATGGCTCCTCCTTGAAGAAGAGACAGCGCGGTTGTCCGTGCTCGTCCAGTTCTCCCAGACCGAACAATCCTTGCCGCACCCCTTCGGCAATGCTGGTTTCCCATACGCGCCGGTTGATGGCCAGCGCCTCGCCCGGCGTGCGCGAGCCGCTCTCCGCCAGTTGCTGCGTCTCGACGAACGCACGGTTGGCGAGGTAGCGTTCTTTGATGACCAGCGGCGCCAGCCGTTCGATCAGCCGGTTTTCGCTGCGCAGCCGTTCGTACACGCGCGCATCGAGCTCCTGCGCCGCGCCGTAGGTAGGGATGCCCAGATCGATGTTCGTCAACCCGTCGGCGGTCGGCAGGTAGAGCTGGCGGTAGAGATGCCCGATCTGCTCCTGCACCTCGCGCCCGGTCTGTTTCGCATCACGCTCCAGCGTCTGGCGCTGTTCGGGGGTTAGCGCCAGCGTCTTCTGGTTCCTCAGCTCCGTGATCGCCAGGTGGCGGCGCAGCAGGCGTTCAAACGCGATGCGCTCGGCAGGCAGCGGCGCGAGGAAGAAGAGCGTGTTCCGGTGCACGCGCGGCGTCTGACCTTTGGTGCGGACGAACTCCAGCATCCGTTGCTGGTCGGCTTCCCGGACGATCAGCAGTTTCGGCGACTCGTCGTCGGGAATGTCAGCAGGGTTGGAGGGCCAGAGGAAGGTCTTCATCCTCCGCCCGCCCGCCTGTTGCTGCAGCGCCTCCCGTTCAGCCCGCTCCAGTTGCTCCGGCGTCAGGTTCTCCATGCGCACGGTGATGGCGCGGTTGAGGTTCGGGGTGGTGGAAAAAGCGTACCGCCCGCCCTGTTCGTGCAGGTAGAAGAGCAGACGGCTGCTCAGTTTCTGCACCACTTCCGCCACCACGCTGGCTGGCGCGTCGCCTGCCAGGTTCTGGCGCTTGATCTCGTTCAGCGTCGCGCCAGACTCGCCGCCCCCGCCCACATGCGAGTACAGGAAGATCGTCGTGGCCACGCGCTCGCCCAGCCGCAATCCCTGGTACGATTTGCCGATCTCGCGGTTGACTTTCGCCGCGCCCGCCTCGGCGCCGGTGATGTCGGCGGCCACAACGCTGTCGTACTCGTTGCCGATGTGCTTCAGCAACTCGCGGCGAATCTCCTGGTTGCCCAGGTCGAAGTATCCCAACGAGATATACGGCAGGCTCTGCTGCTTCAAGGCATGCACCACCAGCGCCAGCAGGCGCAGCGTGCCGCGCGTGCGCTGAAACGTCGGGAAGCTGCCCCAGCGGTGGTAGAGCACGTCCACCACTTCGGGCAGGAACGGGTAGGTCTGCCGGAAACGCTCGCGGTAGGCGGCGCTCTCCTCGCCGAAGGCGATGACCGACTCCTGGACGGCGCGATCCACAAAGGCGTTGATAATCTGCGTCGCTTCCTGCTCCTTGACGCTGGCAAACAGGCGACGGCGAATCACCGCGCCCACTTCGTCGTCCTGCACCGGGGTGAAGATTTTCTCGACGCGCCCGCTGATCTTCTTCAACTGCTCGAAGAGTCGGGTGGCATGCTCGTCGTAATGCTCCAGCGTGCTGGATGGCAGCGTAATCACCAGGACCGTCCGTTCCAGCGCGCTTGCGGCTTCGGTCAGTTCCTGCATAAACGCCAGGGTCTGCGCTGCCAGCGTCGTGGCGCCCACGGAGACGCCCGCTGCTTTGACCATGTACTCCAGCGCCTCGTCGATCAGGATCAGCACCGGTTGATGCGGTTCGAGCAGCGCGCGCAGCGCATCACGGCCCGGCGCGGTCTGCCCGGCAAACCCGGAGCGGAAGCCGGTCAACTGCTCTGCCATCAGCCCCCAGAGCGTCGCGTCGCCCGCCAGCGGCGTGCCGGAGATGACCACCGTGCGCGCGCCCCACTCGCGCGCTTTGTGGTAGAGCGCGATCAGGGCATGGGTCTTGCCGCCGCCAAACGGCGTTTGCATCTGAATGACCGGATCGCCGCCCTGCCCGCGCAGCCGTTGCTCCACCACCTCGAACAGGTGGCGCAGCCCGTCGGTGAGGTATGTCTTCTGGAAGAACAGGTTCGGGTCGCGGTACTCCTCCGGTCCCCGACCGTGGTAGACCTCCCACAGATCGGCGGCGAAGACGTCGAGCGTCAACCGGCCTTCGAGGATGTCGTCATGCGGAATGGCGATGGTGTGAAAGGCTCTGGTCATGGGAGATCCTTATTGATTAATCCGTGCCGATCCGTCGTATCCGTGTGTATCCGTGTGCTATTGGGAATAGGACTCGGATTGACGCGGATACGACGGATTCACACGGATTATTTTTGATTTATCCGTACCGATCCGTCGTATCCGTGTGTATCCGTGTCCTATTCGAAAGGAGACGAGTCTTCACGGATCTGTTTTCTCCGCTTGCGGTCGTTTGTGAAGATTTTGCGCACGAACACCGGCTGTGGTCCGAAGTTGAGCAGCAGTCCGACTTCCATCTCAGTCGCTTTCAGGTAGTTGAGCAATTGCGCATCGTGTTCGGGATGCAATGACTCAACCGCCTTCAGTTCGACAATCACGCACCCTGCCACAATCAGATCGGCAAAATATTCGCCAACCAGCCGACCATCGTAGTATACCTTGATCGGCGCCTGTTGCTGGACGCTGAACCCCTGGCTGGTCAGTTCGTGCGCCAGTGCGTTCTCGTACACCTTCTCCAGGAACCCGTAGCCAAGCGTGTTGTACACCTTATAAAACGCCTGGATGATCCCGGAGGTTATCTCCTCGTGCAGCATTGTTGACTCCCTTGTTTTTGTATAGGACACGGATTGGCACGGGTGCTTTTATTGATTCATCCGTGCAAATCCGTCGCATCCGTGTCAATCCGTGTGCTATTCGAATAGGACACGGATAAACACGGATGGGACGGATTTGCACGGAAAAATGATCCGTCCTAATCCGTCGTATCCGCGTGTATCCGTGTCCTATTCACTCTCACCCCACAATCGCCCTTGCACCGCTGCCTGCGCCACGTCCTGCCGCAGGCGCTCGCGCCCGGTGAGCAGCCCGTCGAGCAGTTTTTTCTCCTTGCTCTCCAGCGGCAGGCTTTCGGAGACGGCCTGCGCCACGCGATAGAACGCCTCCGACGCGCCAAAGCCGCTTGCAGCCAGGCGTTCCACCAGCCCGTCGCGGTCGCCCCGCTCCCACAACCGCAGCGCATGGTGCAGCACGTCGATCAGGTCGCGCCCCGCCGCCAGGTCGTCCATGTCGCGCTGATGCGGCCCGACCACGCGCACGAACTCCTGCTCCTTGCGCACCAACCCGCCCCGCCGCGCCCACTCCTGCGCCAGGTCGAGACCGCACGACTGCGCCAGTTTGCGCGCCTCGTCGAACGGCACGCGCGCCTCGCCATAGTTCCAGCGCCAGAGCACATAGAAGCGGGTGCGGTCGCTCACCTCGCCGGCGAAGCCGTTCTGCAGAATCTGCCGCACCGCATAATCGGTCGCCAGCGTGCGCACCTCGTCCAGCAGCCGGTCGCCGCGCGCCACGTTCCCCTCCAGGTCGATCACCCGCTCGTACTGCCCGAAGACCTCGATGCCCGCGCCGATCGCGGCGATGAAGAAGTCGGCGCCGCCGATCCCCTCTTCCCACAGCCGTTGCAGCCGCGCATGCATGCGCGC
>JANXAL010000040.1 GCA_025062325.1 Roseiflexus sp. | reverse complement strand
TGGCGCGCGGGGGAGGCGGAGCCTGGGAGATGGACGGTGGAGGGGGTGGCGCCCGCGCGGGAGCAACCGCTGGAGGCGGGGTCGCTGCTGCTGGTGGCGCACCACGTCGATGCCAGTTTTGGCAATATTACCGTGCGACCGGTCAACGCTGAAGAACCACCTCCTACCCCCACGGCGACACCGAGCGCTACGGCGACGCCAAGCGCCACGGCAACGGCTACCCCCACAGCGACGCCAAGTGCCGCGGCAACGGCCACCCCCACGGCGACGCCGAGCGCCACAGCGACGCCAAGTGCCACGGCAACGGCCACCCCCACGGCGACGCCGAGCGCCACGGCGACGCCGAGCGCCACGGCAACGCCAAGCGCCACGGCGACGGCCACCCCCGCGGCGACGCCGACTGTGATGCCGGACGCTAGCGCATCCCAAACGGCTGTCTGGTTGCCGCTAGTGATGAGTCCATAAGCCGAGGAGGAGCCGAAGAGGAGAAGGGGGACGATGATCGTTCCGACGCCTTTTCCTCGTATTTGCGCCGACCAGGGCTATCGTTTCTTGACAGTTAGGAGGATGCAATGGCTATCCGTATCCGGCGGCGATCTGGCTGGGCGACCACCCTAGACTACCTGATGGGTGTTCCAGAGTTTGCGGCAGCCTTTGAGCAAGTGCGCATGCCTCCGTGGACGTATGCAACCGGCTATGATCTGTGGAGCGAGATTGCACTGCTGAGGGGCGTGTTGCAGGCTGCAATGAGGTACGAGGGATTGCTCTTGTACACTGGGCGCGGACGGTTCAAACCCGAAGTGCTGGCAGTGTTCTTCTTGAGTTTTCTGCCGCGTCGCTGGCGTCCAACCATTGTTTTGAACGGCGAGGCATGGGAGCCGAACACCGGATGGCGCGCTGCGCTCGACCGCATTATTGTGCGCTTTGCTGATCGGGCGATCAGTCGCTACGCATTGCTTTCCAACGATGAACAGCGCCTCTTTCCACTCGTCTGGGGTATTGATCCGTCCAAGGTGCGCTTTACCCCTTATATGTATACGCTGACCGAAGAGGAATTGCAGGGGTGCGTCGAGACGGGAACATACATTTTCGCTGGCGGCAATTCGTTCCGTGACTACGCGCCGCTGGTAGAAGCGGCGCGGATGATGCCCGAACATGCGTTTGTGTTGGCCACGCGCAAACTGAACGGCTACCCGAACCTTCCGCCCAATGTGCGCGCAGGGCAGGTTCCAACCGATGAATATGTTCGATTATTGCGCGGCGCAGCGCTGGTTGTGGTGCCGCTGCGTATGGGAACATACCGTGCTAGCGGTCAGCAGACCTACCTGAATGCAATGGCGCTCAAGAAGTTGGTGATTGTCAATGATGCGCTGGGGGTGCGCGATTATGTGCGCCACGGGGAAAATGGGTTAGTGGTGCGCGGCACGCCTGAGAGTTACGTCGAAGCGTTGCGCTGGGCGCTCGATCCCGACAACAAGTCAGATGTTGAGCGTATAATTGAACGTGCGTATCGTGATGTTCTCTACCGGTTCAATCCGACACATCACGCGCATACGCTGATTTCGGTCATGAACGAGGCGGTTGCCTGGAACTCAGCATACCGCTCTGCATCTGAGTCACGCGCCGCGAGGTGAACGATGAGCGATTCAGCCACACGCCCATTTTGCGGGCAATCGATGGCAGGCGCATATTCCTGCCCGATCTGCGGCTCTGGCGCTGTGCACCTGTTTGTCGAGATCAGACAGGCGCCGGTCTATTGCAATGTGCTGTGGGCGACGCGCGAAGCCGCCCTAGCGGCGCCCTGCGGCGATATTGCGCTTGGCTATTGCCCAGTGTGCAGTCATGTGTATAACTATGCCTTTGATCCGTCTCTGATGAACTACTCCCAAGATTACGAAAATTCGCTGCACTTTTCAACGCGCTTTCAGCAGTATGCGGTTGATCTGGCAGAACGATTAATCGAGCGTTACGATCTGCGTGGCAGGGATATTATCGAAATTGGATGCGGCAAGGGTGATTTCCTGCGCCAGATCTGTCAAATTGGCGGTAATCGCGGCATCGGATTCGATAAGAGTTTTGTGCCGGATCCGGCACGTGACGGCGCGGATCCGAATGTACGCTTCGTTGTCGATTTCTTCGGTCCCGCGTATGCTGATGAACCTGCCGATCTGATTGTTTGTCGGCATGTGCTTGAACATATCGAGGATCCCCGCGCATTCATTGCAGAGCTGCGCCGCGTGATCGGCGATCAGCGAAGCCCGGTGACGTATTTTGAGGTTCCAAATGCGCTCTGGACGCTGCGCGACCTGGGCATCTGGGATATCATCTACGAGCACTGTTCGTACTTCAGCCCGGCGTCGCTGGTGTATCTGTTTGAAACCTCCGGCTTCGAGACGCTCGATGTGCGCGAGGAGTTCGGCAGTCAGTTTCTGGCTATTGAGGCGCGACCGACATCGAGCGACGCGCTGCAGTCGGCGCGCACGCGCCTCGATTTTGACCGCATGATGCGCGATGTCATGGCATTTGGCGACAACTACTGCGCGAAGGTGGCATACTGGCGCGCGCGGCTCGGCGATCTAGCGAAACAGCGCAGGCGCGTGGTCGTCTGGGGCGCCGGGTCGAAAGGGGTAACGTTTCTCAACATTTTTCGGGATCAGGGCGCTATTGAGTATGTGGTTGACATCAATCCGCGCAAGCAGGGGAAATATGTGGCGGGCAGCGGGCAACAAGTCGTTGAGCCAGCATTTCTGCGTCTGTATCAGCCTGATGTGGTGATTGTCATGAACGCAATCTATATCGACGAGATCAGGCAGATGCTCGAGACGCTCGGCGTGGCTGCCGCGATTGAGAGCGCGTGAGCATTTTTCGGCTAATCAGCGCCTCTGCTCGCTTCGACCACGATCTGTGCGTTCCGGGTGACCGGATCGGCAACAACGTATCCGTAGGCAAAATCGCGCCGCCAGGTTCCATCATTCTGTCGATAGCGCGGTCCCTTTGGAACACCTAGGGAGATATCGAGAAGCGGGTAGTGCGGAAAGATCGCGTAGTCTCTACGTTCGGCATAGCGGAAGAACGTATGACGACCATCGGCGATCAGGAAATAGGACGCCAGCGTGAATGGCAGGAGCGAGGCGTCCTTCGCCTGAACAACCGCCAGATACCCCTTTTCCTGGCGCAGTACCTCCTCGGCCTGCTGTAGCCCGCGTTCCCAGGCATCGGGCGATATGTCGTTCCGCCATCCGGTAGCGAATGCTTCGACCATAACGCCGTCTAGATAAGGCAGATAATCATTCCAACCGCGACCTGGGTCAACGATCAGGTTGGCCCAGATGGGCCACGTGGGTCGTAACGCATTGGAGATCTCGGTGAGCAGCTCAATCCACGCGGCGCGGTACGCTTCATCAGAGGCGAACTCACGTACTCCGCCATCACTGTTGCTGACCTGTCGGCGCAGTTTCCAGAGCGAGAGCGCAACGTTATCCAGGAAAATGCCGTCATATCCTAGCGCGGGTTCCTGATCGTCGCCTTCGAGCGCCTGGCGGAGGCGAGCAACCAGAAACGCGCGCCATCCCGGGCTGGCAGGATTCATGTGGTAGAAATACCCGGTGTGACCGGGCCAGTTGGTGTAGAGGCGCTCGCCCTTGCTGTTGTGAAGAAACCAGTCGTCATTTGGATGGATCAGGCGGCAAAACTCACCAACGCGAAAAGCCGCCTGGTTGCGCCACGGACGATGATCAGAAGCACAGGGCGCCCCAGCGTCCGTAGCATTGGCAGGACCACTCACTTCGGCAGCAAGCATGTACTGGAGAATAAGGCCAGGGTATCCCGCAGCGCGCACTGCATCCCGAAAGGGTTCATCGGTGCGCGTCAGGATGATCAGGTCGGCGCGCGTCGCCAGGGCTTTTGCCGTGGTTCCGTCGCGCGGCGGCTTGTAGAAGTAAGCTTCCTGGACACGCACCGGCACCGCGGGAGCTGAACTGGCGGGCGCCGCGCACGACGGAAGGCATGCCGCAACCAGGAGCAGGATCAGGAGAATACGCCATCGGGAAGGATTTTCTGCTGAATGCGTCACGCCCATAATCATACCACATCTCCAGTGCGAATTCGATACCAGTGGCAAATATCGTTATCATCGGCTATGTTTTGCACATTCCGACGCCTGTTTTCCCTCCTCCCCCCTGCCCCCTTTGCCCACCTCCCTGCGCCCCCCGCGTGCGGGGAGTTGGGGGGAGAAGGGGGAGTTGGGGGTCCCAATGCCTGAAAGGGGCGATATAAGGCGTGGGCTCGCCAGAAAAGCCTCACCGGTACGAGAGATGAGGGACGCGCGGCGTGCGGCGAAGGGCGCTAGGGGGCGAGACGTGGGGCGGTTCTGCGCATTCGTGGCACGGTTGTTTGTTTATCAAATTCCGCATTCGCTAACGACAGCTACTGAGAATGACTCGGAACGCGGTGTGATGGTCCCTGAAGCGGGCGTGTGGTATCATACTCAGGCGTTGTCGAGGCAGATCACAGACTCGCCTCGACAGTGGGATGCTCAAATACGCATCTCATGGAGTACTACGAGGAAGGGAGATAGATGAGTAACGAAGCACTCACTCCTTCGTCGACCTCTCCGGCGAAGCCGGCGCCACGCAAGGACCGGACGTGGATCATCGTGATTTCGATTATCCTGGGCATTGTGCTGGCGTGCGCGATCCTGCCGCTTGGCGGCGTGGCGCTGCTGCTGGCGTTTGGCGGCGGCGACGCGGCGGCGGTTCCCGGCAGCAAATGGCGAGAGGAAGTCATCTCCGGTCGCGGAACTGATCGTATCGTTATTATCACCGTCAGCGGCACAATCGGCGCCGGCGCAGACGATGGTCTGTTCAGCGCAGGGTTGAGTCACGAGCAGTTGCTGTCGCAGATCCGCACCGCTGCCGAAGACTCGCGGGTGAAGGCGGTTGTGCTGCGGGTAGATAGCCCCGGCGGCAGCGTCGTCGCCAGCAATGAGTTGTATGTTGAACTCAAGAAACTGCGGGAAAAGGGCAAACGTCTGGTCATCTCGATGGGTCCGATTGCTGCCAGCGGCGGATACTACATCTCAATGGCGGGCGAACGGATCTATGCCAACCCGGATACGCTGACCGGCAGCCTGGGAGTCATTGTATCGCTGTTGAACTATGATGAAGCTTTTGAGCGGCTCGGTCTGCGCGAGTACGTGTACAAGAGCGGTGATTTCAAGGACATTGGTTCGCCGCTGCGTCCGCCGCGACCGGAGGAAGAGGCGATCTGGAAAGCGCTGGTTGATGAGGCGTACCAGGGGTTTGTCGATGTGATCGTCGAAGGGCGCGGGATGGAGCGCTCTGAGGTGATTCGGCTTGCCGACGGACGGATCTACACCGGGCGACAGGCAAAAGCGCTGGGGCTGATCGACGAACTGGGCAATCTTGAAGATGCCATCGAAGGCGCAAAGGAGTTGGCGGGGCTGACCGACGCGCTGATTGTGCGGTATCGCTCGTCCAACACGCTGCGCGAGTTGTTGCAGGCGAACCTGGAGCGCAACCTGCAACCTGCCGATCCGCTCGGATTGCGCTCTATCGTGCCTCCGCATGCGCCGCGGCTGGAGTATCGCTTCGTGCCTTGAGACAAAGGATGGCATATGGCTCACGTTCTGGTGACTGGCGGCGCTGGTTTCATCGGCTCGCACCTGGTCGATGCGCTGTTGCGGCGCGGTGATCGAGTGCGGGTCTTCGACAATTTTTCCACCGGTCGGCACGAGAATCTTGCACACGTGCGCGATGATGTTGAAATCATCGAAGGTGACCTGCGCGATGTGGACGCGGTTCGCCGCGCCGTTGCCGGCGTCGAGATCGTGTTTCACCAGGCGGCGCTGGCATCGGTGCAGCGCTCGGTCGATGACCCTATCACCACGAATGCGGTAAACGTGACCGGAACACTGCATGTGCTGATGGCGGCGCGCGACGCGGGCGTGCGCCGGGTGGTCTTCGCGTCGTCGTCGTCGGTCTATGGCGATACGCCGACTCTGCCGAAAATCGAGACGCAGGCGCCGCACCCGCTCTCACCCTACGCGGTCTCGAAACTGGCGGGTGAGCAGTACTGTATGGCGTTTAGCGTTGTCTACGGTCTTCCCGCGATTGCGCTGCGCTATTTTAATGTATTCGGTCCCCGGCAGGACCCGCATTCCGAGTATGCCGCCGTGATTCCACGCTTCATTGATCGGATGGTGCGCGGCGTTCCGCCGATCATCTACGGTGATGGCTTGCAGTCGCGCGATTTTACCTACATCGAGAATGTGGTGGATGCTAATCTGGCGGCGGCGGATGCGCCCGCCGACTGCTCAGCCGTGTTCAACGTCGGCGCTGGATCGCGCACGTCGCTGCTTGAACTAGCGGCGCAGATCAACCAGTTGCTGGGCAGCAATCTTGCGCCGGAGCATCACCCGCCGCGCCCTGGCGATGTGCGGCATTCGCAGGCAAGCATTGACGCGATCCGCGAGACGCTGGGGTATGTGCCGCGCGTCTCGCTTGCCGAAGGTCTGGCGCGGACGCTCGCATGGTTTTGCCACGAGGGAGCACGTTCGTGACCCGGGCGCCTTTGGGCGCCTGCCGGGGGCGCTCCTCCCAATGCCCCTGCCGGGGTAGGGTGGCTCACACGTTTTTGGCAAGTCCTTCCGTCGCATTGCCTGTTTGGAGCGTCAGGAAGCCCAAACTCCCCCTTCTCCCCTTGTGGGAGAAGGGGGCAGGGGGGATGAGGGGAACAAGGGCGTCGGGACGCGGCCAATCTGCTGCGCACGCCAAAAAGCCTCCACTTGAGAGGAAGGGACTGGCCCCTGCGCCTGCCCGCGGCAGGCGCCTGCCGCGGGCGCGCCTACGACGCTCGTATGGTTTCGTCACAGGAGGGCACGTTCATGACTGCAGCATCATCCAGAGACCGGTTATTGCAGCGCATCGCTGATCGTTCGGCGCGTGTCGGCGTTGTTGGGGTCGGGTACGTCGGGTTGCCGCTAGCTGCTGTGTTTGGCGCCGCCGGGTTGCGAGTGACAGCCATTGACGCCAGCGCTGAGCGGGTTGCCGCCATCAACGCTGGACGCAGTTACATCAACGATGTGCCGACCGACGTGGTGGCGCACCTCCGCGCTGAGGGCTTGCTCGAGGCTACGACGGATTTTAGAGTGCTCGCAGAACTGGATGCGATCAGCATCTGCGTGCCAACGCCGCTGCGCAAAACGCGCGATCCCGACATTTCGGCAATCGTGGCAGTGACCGAGCAAATCGCGCAGCGCCTGCGTCCCGGTCAGGTGATTGTTCTGGAAAGCACAACATACCCCGGCACTACCCGCGAGGTGATCCTGCCGCGTCTCGAAGCGAGCGGCCTAAGGGTCGGCACAGATTACTTCCTGGCGTTCTCGCCTGAACGGGTCGATCCCGGTCGCACGGATTGGACGACGCGCAATACGCCGAAGGTGATGGGTGGTGTCACGCCTGCCTGCCTGGAAGTGGCGCGTACGCTGTACGAAACGGCGATTGAGCGGGTCGTGCCGGTGAGCAGCCCGGAGGTTGCAGAAATGGTGAAGTTGCTCGAAAACACCTTCCGCGCCGTCAATATCGGGCTGGTCAATGAAGTGCTCCTTATGTGCGACAAACTCGGTCTGGATGTGTGGGAAGTGATCGACGCCGCCGCAACCAAGCCGTTCGGATTCATGAAATTCACGCCGGGACCGGGTTTGGGCGGGCATTGTATTCCAATCGATCCGCTCTACCTGTCGTGGAAACTGAAAATGCTGAACTACACGGCGCGCTTCATCGACCTGGCGAGCGAGGTCAACACCGAGATGCCGCGCTACTGGGTGCAAAAGGTGCAGGACGCGCTGAACGACGCCGGGCGGGCGGTTCGAGGCAGCCGCGTGCTGGTGCTGGGGGTCGCCTACAAGCGCGACGTCGATGATGTGCGCGAGTCGCCAGCGCTCGACATTATTCACCTGCTGTATGAGAAAGGGGCGCTGGTGTCGTACCACGATCCGCACGTGCCCGAAGTGCAGGTTGAAGGCCGCCGACTGCGCTGTGAGCCGGACCTGGACGACGCGCTGCGGATGGCGGATTGCGTCATCATCGTCACCGACCACTCGGCGTATGACTGGCGGCGGATTGCGCGCCAGGCGCGGCGGGTCGTCGATACCCGCGGCGTGTTGCGTCACCTGGCGAACGGTCAGCAGTAAGGCGTCCGTCGGGTTCCCAGCCGGTACTTCAGGTCGTAACTGAGCACAAAGTCGAGTTCTTCGGCATCGAAGCCGTAATGCTGCGCCAGCAGGCGGTCGATGCCGTCGATAACCTCGCGTGCGCGCGCCGCGTCGATGTTCGTTTCGCTGATCTTGATGCGGGCGCCACGGCGCGCGCGCGTCGTGGCGCCTTCGTGGTAGAGTGCGATCAGGCGATCCACGGCATTGGCGAATGGCGCGGGATCAACGTTTTCCAGGCGGAACACCGGAAACTCCAGCACTTCGCGCGCAACCACGTCCATGCAGTTTGAGAAGGCAATCCAGTACCAGTAGAAGAGCTGACTGTTGAGCAGCGCCAGCACGATCGGCGCAACGGTCGGTTCGACGCGCAATGGCTTATAGTGCGACGACAGTTTCTCCGGCAGCGCTTTGCGCCAGTAGCGACCGCCGGAGTGGTAGTAGATGACAGCGCCATCCCGCGTAACATAATCGCGCAGGCGGCGACCGTGCGCCAGCATGCGCAGAAGCAGCCGGACTTCGAGCGTCGAACCGAGTTTGGGCAGCGCGCCGTTGATGGCGTCTGAGGCTGGCAGGCGCGTGTAGCTCAGGGTGTCGAACATGTGCGCGCGCTCACCGGAACGAAACCGCCGGTAGCCGCTCACGTAGCGTTCACCGGCGGCTGGCGCCTTGTGCAGCAGGGTGATTGTCAGGTTCATATCGACATCGGGGAAGAGTTTCCCCGGTCGCACGGCATAGTGACTGTGCCACTGGCGCAGCGGCGCGTAGAGGCGCTGCAACGGCGCCATGCCGTCGGTGGCGACTGATGCAATCGGAACGATAACGCCAAGCCATCCACCTGGTCGGAGCAGGTTCAGGGCGCGCTCGATCACCAGCGCATACAGATTGCCGGTCGTCGCGGTCTGATAACCGCGCAGAAGCGGATCGTCCTTCAACCCGCTGCGCACGACATACGGCGGGTTGCCGATCACAACATCGAACCCTCCCGCTGCCATAATGTCAGGAAATAGTGCGCGCCAGCGCAGCGGTCGCCGCTGTTCAGCGCCATCGTCCTGGCTGATGTTGCTCGCCTGATCGAGCGAACCGGTCAGCGCATCGCCAGCGTGAACGTTGAACCGCAGATCGCGCAGGTGATCGGGGTGAGCGACACGCGCGGCGAGGCGCAGCCAGAGCCGCATTCGACAGATCTCTACCGCCTCCGGCATCACATCCACGCCACACAGATTGTGTTCGATAATGGCGCGCAGTCTCCCAGCGAGATCGACGGCGCCATCCCCTTCCAGAGCGCGGCGTTGGGCGATGATAGACGCCAGGTCTGCCAGCAGGTCGAATGCGGTGCAGAGGAACGCGCCCGAACCGCAGGTTGGGTCGAGCACAGTCAGTCGCATGAGCGCCATATCAAGGTCATTCAGGCGCGATTGAGGCCAGACCGCGCACAGGTCGCGCATCAGGCGCGTCAGGTCAAGGTTATAGGTCACCAGATCCGCCGGATTGACAATGCCTGCGCGCAGCGCCGCGCGCACTTCCTGCACGCGATGACGGCGGGCGATCACCTCACGCCAGGTTTCGCCGGGGAGCGCGTGGCTGGCAGGCGCAGCGGCGTCCCACGTGTGACGTTGAGCGACGTCTGAAATGCCAGCGGCGACGGCGACCGGCAGTTCCTGATTCATGCCGTGCTGAAGCGCAGCAGGAATGTAGCGCAGCGGGTCGCGCCGGAGGAGATCGCTGATGAGCCGTATCGCTTCCGGCGACAGCGCATCGATCAGGCGCGGGATGATGGTGCGACTCGTGATGTATGCGGTGACATCATCGCCGGTGTAGTAGATGCCGCTGCGTTTCCGTTCAACATACCGTTCAACGACAACACCCATCATGGCCGGCGTCAGGCAGTTGGGAGCGTTGTCATCGAGGCGCCAGGCGGCGTCCTGGAGCAACGTCAGCGCCTGGCGCAGCGCCGCGTTATGCAGGCAAGGAAGAGAACGCACGGCGACGATGCCGGGCGGGATGCGTTTCAGAATGGCATCGCCGGGGCAATCTTCGCGTTCCAGAGATCGCACAACATCGTGGACATCGAGCCAACCGCGGACGTGGAGGAACGAGAGAAACATCAACCGCGCCAGCGTGAGCGCGGCGGCGGAACGCCGTTCACCATTGGGCAGCGAGTCGAAACCGTCGGCAAGCGCGTCGCATGCGGCGAACAAGCGAGCGAGAACGGCTCTGGATTGGCGAGTTGCATCGGGCGGCATACGTCGATGTTACCACGGGCGCGAAAGGCGATCGATAATGTCGCGCCGCGCCAGAACGCGCGCGCACCGCTCCCAGCGGTCGCGGTCGGGGTCGATAGTCTGTTCGTAGCGGATCTCAAAGGCGTTGCGCGCCTGCTGGCGCAGGTGCAGGTATTTGTCCATCATCGCTTCCAGCACCTCAATGCTTTCGATCCATTCGTCGTCGATGGTGTCGGGCAGGCTGCCGAAGAGATCGTAGCGATCTTTCATGCGACGCGAAAGCGCCTGGTAGATGCGCTCATCGTGCGTACCGTGGTAGACGAGGTTAAGCATATCAACGTTCGCCCGCCGCTGGCCAAAGCGTTTGATCCGCCCCAGGCGCTGTTCCAGACGCGACGGGTTCCACGGCAGGTCCACATTGATCAGCGTGCCGAGGGTTTGCAGGTTCAACCCCTCGCACGCGGCGTCGGTGGCGATGATGAGCCGCACCTCACGGTTCCGCACCGCCGCTTTGATCGCTTCGCGCTCGATGGATGCGAATTCGCCCCGGCGATATATGCCGCTCCGTCCCGCCCCGGCGTAGATCGCAATCGGTTCATCAGGCAGGCGGATTGTCAGGTTTGTCGCCACTGCCTGTGCAGTGTCGTAGTACTGGCTGAAGACAATGCACCATTGTTGGCGAAGGCGCGCACGGCAATATCGGCGACCGTGCCGCTGCCCACTGCCTGGGTCGCGTAGTAGTGGAAGTAGGGTGGCATCTCGTCGAGCAAGATGAGCACGGGGCGGTCGCCCTCGAAGAGGCGCAGCCAGTCGGTTTCGCCGGGCGCCCGTGGTCCTTCCGCCCAGAACGGGCGGAAGAGGTCGGCTTTGCCGAGTTGAGCGGCAATTTCACCCCAGAAGAAGTGGACCGGATTGTTGCGCCCGTTGAAGGCGGCGATGGCTGCGGTATCGAACGCACTGGCATACGTGACGCCAGGGCAGTAGCGTGCGCGGAGCGACGGATGCTTCGCCAGCAGGCCGAGGCCGACGAGCAGGTGGGTTTTGCCGCCGCCCATCGCCTGTTTCAGGTGGAAGATCGCCTGCGACGAATGACCGGCGAGGCGCGCCAATCCTTCGCTAACCAGGTCCTGCATGCCCTGGGTCATGTAGGTGCGCTCGAAGAAGGCGACGCCATCGCCCTCGGCGTGGATCAACTCGTCAAGTTGTTCAATCTGATCGCTCACCCGGATGGTGAGGGCGTTTGGTTGAAGTGTGCAGGCGGTGCGAACGGGTTTCATCGGCGTTACTCTGGTTGGGGCGGCGCGGCAGCCCGCCCTGACACTCGTGTTCACTCGTGTTCTCATATGATACCACAGGGCCAGTGGTCGCGTGATCCGCCAGCAAATCTGTGCCAGATGTAACAACTTCTGGTACAATACCAACTAATCAGATAGCGCGCAACCCGCCTCAACGTTGAGGCGTGCGGGGTTGTCGGCAAGGAACTGAGCCTTGCCGTTCGGCTCACGACCGGCTCCGGCTCAAGCGGTAAGCGCGCCGGTCGAATCAACGAGGAGAGAGCACTGCCATGACAAAGAACACCCTGACCATCATCGACAATCGGACCGGGAAGACCTACGAGATCCCCATCGAGCACAACACTATCCGCGCCACCGATCTCCGTCAGATCAAGGTGTCCGAGGACGATTTCGGCCTGATGTCCTACGATCCGGCGTACATGAACACGGCAGCGTGCATCAGCCGGATTACGTACATCGACGGCGAGAGGGGCATTCTGGAGTACCGCGGGTATCCGATCGAGCAACTAGCCGAGAAGAGCACCTATCTGGAAGTCGCATACCTGTTGCTGTACGGCGAGTTGCCCTCGAAAGAGCGCCTGGAGTGGTGGCAGTACCGCATCAGCCGTCACCTCTTCCTCCACAACAGCCTGGTCGAGCTAATCCAAGCGTTCCGCTACGACGCACACCCGATGGGCATTCTGATCAGCTCGGTCGCGGCGATGTCTACGCTCTACCCGGAGGCGAAGAACATTCACGATCCGGCAGTGCGCGAGAAGCAGATCTGGCGCATTATTGGTCAGATCCCGACCATCGCCGCTTTCGCGTATCGCCATCGCATTGGGCGACCGTTCAACCTGCCCGACAGCTCACTGAGCTACACTGCCAACCTGCTCTACATGATGGACTACATGAACCAGCGGGATTATGAAGTCAATCCCGTGCTGGCGAAGGCACTGGATGTGCTCTTCATTTTGCACGCCGATCACGAACAGAACTGCTCGACCTCGGTGATGCGCAGCGTCGGTTCGAGCCATGCCGATCCATATAGCGCTCTATCGGCGGCTGCGGCGGCGCTGTACGGTCCGCTGCATGGCGGCGCAAACGAGGCGGTGCTGCGGATGTTGCAGCAGATCGGGCATCCGAAGAATGTGCCAGCGTTTATTGAGCGGGTGAAGAAGGGCGAGACGCGCCTGATGGGGTTCGGGCATCGGGTGTACAAGAACTACGACCCGCGCGCCAAGATCATTCGCAAGATTGCGCACGAGGTGTTCAATGCAACGGCGCCGAATCCGCTCCTCGATGTCGCTATAGAGCTTGAACGGGTGGCGCTGGAGGATGAGTATTTCATCTCGCGCAAACTGTACCCGAATGTGGACTTCTACAGCGGGTTGATCTACCAGGCGCTGCGCTTCCCGATCGAGTACTTCCCGTTCCTGTTCGCCATTCCGCGCGCTTCGGGGTGGCTGGCGCAGTGGCTCGAAATGCTTGACGACCCGGAGCAGAAGATCACGCGACCGCGCCAGATTTATCTGGGTCCTGCGCGGCGCGACTATGTGCCGGTCGATCAGCGGTAGGGATGTGACCGTCATCTTCACTACTGGACGGTCTGCCTGGCGTAGGGGGCAGGTCTCAGACCTGACCCTTACGCTATGCGCCGCGTCGTCGCCGATGTCGTCTGCGGGGCAGCGGCGCTGTCTGCGGACGTTGCCACCGGCAGCGTGATGGTAAAGGTCGTCCCGACGCCAACGGTCGAAGCAACGCTGATCGACCCGCCGTGCGCTTCGACGATTGCTTTGGCGATCGCTAGACCTAGACCGGCGCCTTGCTCGCTTTCGCGGGTGCGTGCCGGGTCGGCGCGGTAGAAGCGATCAAAGATGTACGGCAGGTCTTCTTGTGCAATGCCGCTGCCTGTGTCGCGCACTTCGACAATGATACGCTTGTGATCCGCTTCGCGCGCGCTCAGGACGATTTCGCCCTCCTTTGTGTGCCGCAAAGCGTTCGCTACCAGGTTGTTCAGCACCTGCGCCATACGGTCGGTGTCTACCGACACTGCAGGCAGGGAGTCGGACGCGTCGACGCGAATGGTCAGCCCTTGCTGTTCCGCCTGCACCATATGCGCCAGTGCGGCGCGTTCGAGGAGCGCGCGCGGATCGACAGCGCGCCGGTTGAGCGACAGCGCGCCGGCATCCGCCAGCGACAGCAGGCGCAGGTCGTCGATCAGGCGTTGCAGATGCTCGACTTCGCCGTGCATGATCTGGTAGATTGCCGGGGTTCCGCTGATGCGCCCTTCCTGCAGCCCCTCAGTGTAACCGCGCAGAATGCTCAGCGGTGTGCGCAGATCATGCGCTAGATCAGCCGTCATCTGGCGGCGCGCCTGGATCGCCCGCCCCAGATCGGCGCTCATCTGGTTGAATGCCCGCGCCAGTTCGCCGATCTCGTCGCGCGAACGCACCGTGACGCGCTGATCGAGCCGTCCCTGCGCCATGGCGCGCGTTGCCGCCGTTAGCTCTCGGATAGGGCGGGTCAGCGTGTGCGCCAGCACCACGCCAACCACCAGCGCTACAACAGTCGCGCCAATCGCACTCAGAACGGTCGCCACCGCCAGGCGCTGGAGCAGTTCCGCTTCGGCTGCCCAGCGCGGATCGTTGCGAATAAGGAGGGGAGGAGGGCCGACAAAGAAGAAGTAGCCAATGATTTCTCCGTCGACCCGCAGCGGCTCGGCGCGCGCAATCGCGCCACGGCTCAACTGCCGACCGGGAAAGAATGGTCGGCGCTGACTATAGACGACCACGCCGTTTGCATCTGCCAGAATCAGGTTCCGGCTGTAAAAGTCGAGAGGCGCTGTCCGTTCCAATAGTTGTTCGACCCCCCGCCAGTCGCCGTTCGCCCGGTAGTACGAACGCAGGGCGTTGAGCAGAATGGTCCGATCCCGCATTGAGAGGAAGAGATCGACTTCGGATCGGGTGCGAAATCCGACGATCAGCGCCACCAGGAGCGAGCCGATTAGCCCGACCAGTAGAAACGCCAGCGTCAGTTTGAGCGTCAGCGATCGCATGGTCACGCGCCTGCTTTGGGCTGATCCGTCGCACGCGGCAGCGCAAACCGGTATCCCATGCCATACACCGTTTCGATATACCGGGGATTGCGCGGATCGTCTTCAATCTTAGCGCGAAGGTTGCGGATGTGCACGTCAATTGTGCGCTCCGAACCTTCATAGGCGTCGCCGGAAACGCGGTCAAGCAGGTCGAGCCGCGAGAAAACCTGCCCTGGCGCTGCCATGAGGGTCGCCAGAATAGCGAACTCCGATGGCGTCAGATCGACATAGCGCCCACCAACGCGCACCGTCCGTCCGGTGCGGTCGAGCACGATGTCGGCAGCGCGGAGAATCTCCGGCTCGAGCGGCGCCTGTTGGGTGCGGCGCAGCACGGCGCGGATGCGGGCGATCAACTCGCGCACATTGAACGGTTTGGTGACGTAATCATCAGCGCCCAGTTCCAGCCCCAGGATTTTGTCAGTATCCTCGATCTTCGCTGTCAGGACGATAACCGGCGTGCGCGACTCTTTCGTAAAGGCGCGCAAGAACTCATACCCGCCCATTTCCGGCATCATCAGATCAAGGATCACGAGATCGGGCTTTTCGACGCGCGCCACATAGAGCGCGCGCCGTCCATCGCCCGCTTCGACGACGTGGAATCCTTCCTGTTCGAGGTAGAGCCGAAGCATCGCGCGCAGCGCCGGCTCGTCATCAACGATCAGAATCGTGCTCATGTCGGAGGTTCCGCTTCAGCGCACGGCAGAGCGCGTTGCCGCAGAAGACGGCGCGCAATCAGCGACGCGCCCGCTGCCAGCGCACTCATACGCCAATAATCAGCGGATTGTTGATCGCTTCGATCATACCACGGGCGTTCGGTTCGCGCTCAGCGCGATGGTTGTGCTCGAAGCTGTCGGGCGCGAACCAACCGCGCTCACGGCGCTCGAAGCCATCAGGGGCGAACCGACCGCGTTCAATCCCTGCCTCGAACTGTGTGCGATCCGGTCCCGGTAGCAACGTCGCCAGAATCCCCGTCTGCCGCAGGGCAACCAGTGCGCCAGCGACAATGAGCGCCACTGCCAGGATGGCGAGGATCCGCCAGACGGTGTTCATCGCTCCGCCTCCTTCGTCGGCGCTGGCGCGCGCAAGTGATCGCGCCTGCCGGAAGGTTCGGGATGCCGGACGGCGCCCTGCGTTGACGATCCAGCGCCGGCGGAGCGCCACATGCAGACCGATCAGGAACACCGCCGCGTCGAATGCCAGATGATGCGGTTGCAAAAACGATGCTTCTATCGTAGCAAGACCTTCTTCAGAGATTGTTAAGAGGCGATGCGGGAATTGTTAGGTTTTGAACGCACTGAATCGCTTTTTGCGCTTGACAGCCGCACCGCAGCGTGGTATCTTATTCACCCGTGAGCGGAGAGTAGCGCGTTTCGCGCAGGTGTGGTACAATACAGGCTGAGGGCGTATAGCTCAGCAGGTTAGAGCGCGATCCTGATAAGATCGAGGTCGGTGGTTCGAGTCCACCTACGCCCACCAGAGAAGCGGAGAATTGAGGTATGCTCAATTCTCGCTTTATTTCGGGGCGGTAGCTCAGTTGGGAGAGCGGCTGCTTTGCACGCAGCAGGTCCGGGGTTCGAATCCCCGTCGCTCCACCATAAGGCGACAGTTGGGAATGTAAACCGGAGCGTCGATGCTCCGGTTTTTGCCATGCAGCGCGCTGCTGATCAACGGAACGGTGGTGCGGAGAGAACACCGCCGGCGCCCAGGTTCCAGACCTTGTTCGGTCCGCGATCAAGGTTGATGGGTGTGTTCGGTCCCAAGTTGCGATTGTAAATATCGCCGTAGTTGCCAACCTGCTTGATGATTTGATAGGCGAAGTCGTTCGGCAGCCCCAATCCCTCGCCAAAGTTTCCTTCCAGCCCCAGCAACCGTCTGATGCGCGGATCAGTTGTGCTGGCGCGCAAGCGATCGACGTTGCGCTGATCGACGCGCAATTCTTCGGCATAAATCGTGGCGAAGACCGTCCAGCTAATCACGTCGAGCCATTGATTATCGTCGCGGGCGATGACCGGACCGAGCGGTTCGCGCGAGATGCGATCACCGAGGATAATGTGCTCGGCAGGATTCTTGAGTTGCAGGCGCTTGGCGGCTAGCTGGGAACTGTCGCTGGTGACTGCATCGCACTCCCCTTCATCGTAAGCCGGGTACAGTTCGTCCTCGCCGTCGAGCACGCGAGCGGTGAACTTAATGCCGCGCGCGGCAAAGTCTTCGTTCAGATTCTGCTCACTGGTAGTGCCCCTGGCGACGCAGATGATCTTGCCTTCCAGGTCCTCCAGCTTAGTGATCCGGTCTTTAGCCCGCACCATGAAAGTCTGGCCATCATGAAATGTAGTGGGACCGAACGCCAGTCCACTGATATTGCGTCCCAGCGTCCACGTCGTGTTGCGGAACAGGACATCGACCCGCCCTTGGCGCACAGCGTCGAACCGATTGTTCGGTCCTGGCGCAGCGCTGAGGGCGACGAATTGCACTTTTGTGGCATCACCAAAGATAGCGGCGGCAACGGCGCGACAGAAATCGACATCAAAGCCGCTCCAGGTCTGACGTATGCTGTCATAGAAGCCGAAGCCGGGCAGGTCGGCGTTTGTGCCGCAGATCAGGTAGCCGCGCTCCTTGACGCGCGCCAGGATTTTTTGCGGCGCGGGTGTGGGCGTGGAAGGCGCGGCGGTCGGTAGGGCGGAGGTTGCAGTTGCGGTGTCCGACGATGGAATGGTCGGCGAGGCAACGGCGTCTGATAGAGGGGTCGCCTGCCCCGGCGGGACGGGTGTGGCCGTGGCGATGATAATGATCGGCGCAGGGGTAGGCTGATTGCCGAGCAATCCGCCAAGATTGCCGCACCCGGCGAGGGTGAGCATCAGCAACACAAGTGCAATTGGTGTGACTCGATTAATGAGTGACGTGTGCATGGATCACGACTCCTCCCTGGAATCTGCTATGTGTATGGTAGCACATCGCAGGTTACAGGTGCGAGGTGGAAATGTTGGAGGTAGGGGCACGCCGATGGCGCGCCCCCATCGATGGCGTGCCCGCGTCGGTGATGGCGCGCCCGCGCCGGTGGCGTGCCCCTGTCGGTGACGCGCCCCTGCGGTGACGTGCCCGCGCGGGAATGGCTCCGTCTCACAAATGTAGATTTTTCTGGCAATCCCCCCGTGCTGACTGTCCGTTTCAGGCGCCAGAACGCCATAAGTCCCCCTTCTCCCCCTAACCCCCTGCATGCGCTCACAAGGCGTCGATTTTTGGCAAGCCCTTGCGTTGCACTGCCCGTTTTGGGCGCGAGGATGCGCGTCCTCCCCCTTCTCCCCTCGTGGGAGAAGGGCACCGGGGGGATGAGGGGGAAAACAGGCGTCAGGACGCGGTAAACATCCCCTACTCCCTAAAAACTCTCCACTTGTGAGCCCCGGATGCGGGGGCGCAGTGTAGAGGCGTATTCTTTCGCGCAGCCCTTCCTCCCAACCCCCGCATGCGGAGGACGCAGGTATGCGCAGCATTATCGTCGGCAGTATTGATGCCCAACCCTACCGCATGCGGAGGGCGCAGCTCACAGTCATAGACGACGTGTAACGCATTCCTGCCATAACAACCCTACTGCGTGCGGAGGGCGCAGCTCACACGTGTCGATTTTTCCGGCATCCCCTCGTGTTGCATCGCCCGTTTCAGGCAGTAGGATGCCCCAACGCCCTCTTCCTCCCCTTGTGGGAGAAGGGGGTAGGGGGAGGAGGGGAAACGGGGCGTCAGGATGCGGAAAACTTCCATCGCACTCCAAAAACGCTCCACGTGTGAGGGAGGCGCGGGGGGGGTGGGAGAAGGGAGCAGGGGGGCTGAGGAGGGAAAGGGTGCCAGGACGCGGCGAACCCGCTTTACATAAAAAGCCTTCACTTGAGAGAATAGCTCCGCGCCCTCTGTGGCTGATCAGGAGTCGCCAGGAGAAGGGCGTACAGTTCGCGGCTTGACAGTCGGGTGTTCTGTGTCGATAATCCGATGTTACAGTCCTGGAACCGCTGATTTTCACCAAACTTCTTTTTTTCTCTTGCCAGCCACAGGAGGCTTCCCATGACCTGGCAGACAT
The DNA here is from genome assembly GCA_025062325.1 of Roseiflexus sp. Taxonomy (GTDB): domain Bacteria; phylum Chloroflexota; class Chloroflexia; order Chloroflexales; family Roseiflexaceae; genus Roseiflexus. The sequence continues at coordinate 40,526 of JANXAL010000040.1, read as the reverse complement.
ACCTGAATGAACAGCAAGACCGGTTTCTTGCTGAGTTGCTCGACTTTCTGCACATTCCGAGCGTGTCGGCGCTGCCGGAGCATGCGGGCGATGTGCAGCGCGCCGCAGAATGGGTAGCGGAGCGGATGCGCGCAGCCGGGATCGAGTCGGTGCAGATCCTGCCAACCGGCGGGCATCCGGTTGTGTATGGCGACTGGCTGCATGCGCCCGGAAAGCCGACCGTGCTGATCTACGGGCACTTCGACACGCAGCCTGCCGATCCGCTGGAGTTGTGGGACCATCCGCCGTTCGAGCCAGTGGTGCGCGATGGACGAGTGTATGCGCGCGGCGCCTCGGACGATAAAGGGAACATGCTGCCGCCGATCCTGGCAGTAGAGGCGTTGCTGCGCACAACAGGCGCGTTGCCGGTGAATGTCAAATTTTTGTTTGAGGGACAGGAAGAGATCGGCAGTCCGCAGATCCCGGCGTTCGTGGCGGCACACCGCGAGATGCTGGCGTGTGACCTCGTAGTGAGCAGCGACGGCGGACAGTGGAGCGAGACCGAGCCGGTCATTCTCACCGGTCTGCGCGGTGGATGTGGCGTCCAGATCGATGTGCGCGGACCGAACCGCGACCTCCATTCCGGCATCTACGGCGGCGCCGTGCAGAATCCGATCCACGCGCTGGCGGCCATTCTTGCATCGATGCGCGGCGCTGATGGGCGCATTCTGGTTGAGGGATTCTACGATGCGGTGCGGCCATTGACCGACGATGAGCGGCGGCGGTTTGCGTCCGTTCCCTTCGATGAAGCCGCGTATATGGCGGACCTGGGGGTGACGGCACTGTGGGGAGAAGCCGGATACACCGTCTACGAGCGCACGTGGGCGCGTCCGACGCTGGAGATCAACGGCGTCTGGGGCGGTTTCCAGGGCGAGGGAGTGAAGACGGTGCTGCCAGCCGAGGCGCACGCCAAGATCACCTGCCGGCTGGTCGCCGATCAGGATCCGGCGACAATCGTTGAGTTGCTCAAAGCGCACGTGCACAAGCATACGCCGCCGGGAGTCACCGTGACGGTCACGCCGCTGAAGTTTCTGGCGAAGCCATACCTGATGCCGTTCGATCATCCGGGGAACCGCGCTGCGCGTGACGTTTTGGTGCACATGTACGGGCGTGAACCGTATGAAGTGCGCAGCGGCGGCAGCATTCCGATCTGCACCATTTTGCTGGATGAATTGGGGGTTTACACGGTCAATTTCGCTTTTGCGCTGGAAGATGAGCGTCAGCACTCGCCGAACGAATTCTTCCGCCTGAGCAGTTTCCAGCGCGGGCAGGAGGGGTACTGCCTGTTGCTGGAGCGGCTGGCGGATCTGGAGGTAGGGGTTCAGGGTTGAGGGAACCAGGAGTCAATGGAAGAGCGGGTCGTGTGTCTGGCGGGCGCTGGTCAATGCGAACCGTAAACCGGGAACTATGAGGGTTTCTCAGAGGCTGACGTAAAAGCGTGAAGACGCAGAGGAGAAATACTTTGCTATAATCCAGAAAGAGGATGTTCCGTTTCTGCAATGAACAAGGCTTCCTGGATCTATGAAGGTCATTTTGGCACGGCTACTCATTCGTGTATTAGCGGCGATCGGGCAGCATTTCTCATCCGTTCGTCGGGTAATGATATCGGAATGGGTGCTGTGGCGCAATCATATATGCGTTACCCCTGACGACGCTTCTGGCACGACGCGTGAGATTTACCGTCGACGATTTGCTCTCTCATTGCGTCAATGGCTCCTATACTACCAGCATCGAGTTATCTTTTCCAGATCCACGTGGATGGGCGTCAAAATGATAAAAAATCCGCTCGATGCCTGGATATATCAGGAGTTGTTGTATGAAGTTCAACCTGATATCGTAATTGAGATTGGTAGTGCTTCAGGCGGTAGTACACTTTTCTTGGCCCACCTGCTTGATATTATCGGTAAAGGACAGGTAATTTCAATCGATATTGATCGAAGCAATTATCACGTTCAACATCCGAGGATCATCGAGATTACTGGAGACTCATCGTCACCACATGTTGTCAATCAGGTGGCGAAACTTTGCCGGGACAAAACTGTGATGGTCATCCACGACGGTGATCATCGTAAGGAGCAAGTTCTCAAAGATCTTTCTCTATATAGCCCGTTGGTCAGTGTAGGAAGCTACTTTGTTGTCGAAGATGGGATAGTGGATCTGTTCAGGCCGCATGAGATGATGTGGGAGAAATGTTCTGGCCCGCTCGCAGCAGTTGAAGAGTTTGTACGAATCAATCCGCATTTTAGTATCGATTTAGAACGCGAAAAGTATCTAATAACCTATAATCCAAGGGGATATCTTCGAAGATGTAAATAGAAGGGAGAGTATCTTATTGATATCTCCGCGCTAGCCATCGATCCGCGCACAGACCTCAAGAGTCGGGTGCATCTCCCGCTTTTACGTGTTCAACGTGTAACGATTTTCTCACCTTCAACCTGCAACCTTACCCGCGTTCAGTGTGCAACGCTTAACATTCAACATCCACCTCTCTCACCTCCGGCTACACCATCGCGCCAGCGCGGCGTGCCATTCCGCCTGGAGCGCGGCGAGCGACAGCGCACCGGCGAGGGTCGGCACGTCGCTCTGCCGGTAGGCGTTGGCGCGGAAGGCTGCTGCAATCGCGCGCATGGCGGCTGGTCGCTCCTGGCTTAAGAATGTCACAAATGCCCACGCTTCGTCATACGCGAATGTGCCATATTGGTCATACCCTTCGCGCTGCGCCAGCAGGCGCGCCAGGTCGGGCGGGACGGAGCGGGCGCAGAGGCGGTCGAGCGCGTTGCGCGCTCCTGGACCAGAGTTATCGAGGCTGGCAAGGTATTCGGCGATGCCTTCGTCGATCCATCCCTTCGGTTCGGCGTGGTAGCCGGGATCGTGCCAGCCGTCGGGGAAGAGATAAAGTCCGGTCAGGTAGTGACCGAACTCGTGGGCGATGGTTTCGTCGGTGGTGTTGACGCTTTCGGCGGCATCGCGCTCGTAGGTGTAGAGAACGCCGTCACGCTCGACGTAGATGCCGTCGACATCGGCGCCAAAGCCGACGAATGCCAGCATGTATTCACGAAAGACGTTACGACTGGCGAAGAGTTTGATAACCAGTGTGTCGTGTGGATCGCCAGGCACAGGGTCGGTGATGCCGGTCAGGTCGAAGAATCCGTTGCGCAGGCGTTCGAGCTTTGCAGCGATGGCGGGAAGATCCGCAGCGGGTGACCCGGCGCAAATCCGCACCATCGGCTGATCGAGGCACGATGGGAGGTGGATCGCTTCAAACTCTGCGCGCAGCGCGGCGAACCGCTCGCCGCCGAAGCGGTCGAGAGCGCGGGCAAGCGCTGCGCGAGCGGCAAAGGGTCCTGGCGAGGTTTCGGGAATGCCGGAGATGAAGCGTCCGGCGTGGATGGCGGGAGGTGCGAGGGGCAGTGCATCGGCAGGCGCCAGGCGCGCGGCTATGTTCCAGGCGTCTTCCAGTGCTGTGGTGACGCGCGCGCGCGCCGCCGCGTCGAGTTGATCGTCGCGCAGGCGCGCAATGGCGTCGGCGGCGCGCGCGCGCACGCCAGGCTCGTCGGATTGCAATCCAGCCAGGAGAAACGCCAGGTCGTCGTCGCTGAGCGGTCCAACACGGGTGGCGATCAGGCGCGCAACAGCGTATGCCGCACGGGTGCGCAGGTTTGATCCACTGCCCGGCGTTAGCGCAATGGCGGTGAATGCCGGTTGTGCGTCATACGCCGGGAAGAAGAAGGTATCGAGAATCCAGATCGCGTCGGCGCGCACATCATCGTGCGGATCGGTCTGGAGCAGCGTGAGTAGATGAGTGCGTAGCATTGGCGCGGCGCGCACCACAATCCGATGCGCCGGTTCGCTCGGCGGACGCTCCGCCATGCGTCCGATGGCGCGCAGTGCGTTGCGGCGGGTCAGGCTATGGAAGTCGGGAGCGGTCAGGGCGATCAGGCGTTCCAGAATCGCGTCATCGGCGACCACGGCAAGGGCGCGCGCGATCTCTTCGGTGCAGTCGTACCCCGATGCGTAGAGCATTGTGATGAGTGAGTGCGGTCCGACGTGGTGAACGCGCGGGCAGGCAGGGGTCGGCGGCGGTTGCGGCGGCGGCGGAGCGGCAGTGGTGAGAATAAGGGCGAGGAACAGGATGGCGGGTGTGGTGCGGGGGATGGGCATGGTTAAGGGTTAAGGGTTAGGGGTTAGGGGGTTAAGGCGAAAGACGGCGAGTCGGCGCGCTTCCTCGAAGGTGACGTTGCCGCAATGAGATTGGTTCAGCAGCCATACGAGTTGGACGGATAAAATGCATTGTCTGGTTAGTTGCCAGGTATCCAGCAATTCGGCGTATACGTCATGAAAGCGCAAAGCTAGAGTGATCCTAATTGTAGTATACAGTGCGGGATAGCAGGACGTTGCCTGGCGCCGACGCTCACGATGCCACTCACAAGCGTCGTTGCTGGAAGAGCGACAAGCGTAAGTCCTATCCGGCGCATATGCATCAGCGCTCTCGTCTTCCTGCCGCTGAGCGAATGAGCGAATGAGGGCAGCGAATGGGGAAACAAATATGCGAATGAGAGCGAATAGGGTCAGCGAATACGCGAATGAGCAAATGGGGCGGCGAAAAGGGCAGCAAGTGATAAGGATCAAAGGCGAAAATTGCGATCCTTGACGCTCTCCCGACAATCTTCTATCATACCGTGATGCCGGGGTGTAGCGGGGAGGCGATATGCGGATTGCAGTAACCGGTGCCAGCGGACAGTTGGGGAAGGCGTTGCAGCGCGTTCTGGCAGACGCCCACGAGATCATTCCGCTGACCCATGCGGATCTGGACTTGGAGCGAGCCGATTGCGTGCAGACGCTGATTGCGACCGGCGCCCAGTGCGTCGTTCATCCGGCGGCGTACACGAATGTCGATGGGTGCGCCCGCGATCCCGATCGCGCCTATCGCGTAAATGCGCTGGGTACGCGCTACGTGGCGCTGGCGTGCCAGGCGCTCGATGCACCGCTGGTATACGTTAGCACGAATGAGGTCTTTGATGGTGCGGCGACATCACCCTACCTGGAGTATGACCGTCCTGCACCGATCAATCCCTACGGCTTCTCGAAGTGGGCTGGCGAACAGGCAGTGCGAGAACTGCTGCGTCGATTTTATATTGTGCGGGTTGCCTGGCTGTTTGGCGGCGAGCGCAACTTCGTGCGCACGGTATTGCGCCTTGCAGGTGAACGCTCTGAGATCGCTATGGTTACTGACGAGGTCGGTAGCCCGACTTATGCCCCGGACGCCGCTGCGGCCATTGCGCGCCTGATCGAAACGCCGTACTACGGGACCTACCATCTGGTCAATGAGGGGTCCTGTTCGCGCTACGAGTTTGCGGCGGCAACGCTGCGTCTGGCGGAGCGCACCGATATGGCGCTCCGCCCAATTACGCTGGCGGAGTATCAGCGCGCCAGCCGCGTGCCGCCGTATACGCCGCTGCGCAATGTCGCCGCCGCTGAACTAGGCATCCGCCTGCGACCGTGGGAAGAGGCGCTGGCAGAGTATGTGGGAAGGTTGAAGACTGAACGCTATACGTCATGATCGACATCATCATTCCTAACTACAACGGCGCCTCCTTTCTGCCGACATGCCTCGACTCGCTCCGAGCCCAGACGCGGCGTGATTTCTGTGTGGTCGTTGTGGATGACGGCAGCACCGATGAATCGGTTGCTCTGGTGCGGCGGCGGTACCCTGAAGTGCAAGTCATCGCGCTGCCGCGCAACCGTGGGCTGGCAGCAGCGGTTAATGTCGGCATCGAAGCGACCGGCGGCGAGTATGTGGTGCTGCTCAACAATGACACCGAGGCGCATCCGCGCTGGCTGGAGCATCTGATTGGCGCGCTGGATCGCTATCCGGCGTATGCGTTTGCCGCCAGCAAAATTATGCTCTTTGACCGACGGGACCACTTCCACTCGGCTGGCGATTACTATCGTCTCGATGGCGTCCCCGGCAGTCGAGGCGTTTGGCAACGCGACGTGGGGCAGTTTGACGTTATGGAAGAGGTGTTTGGTCCCTGCGCGGGTGCGGCGGCATATCGGCGGACGGCGCTGGAAGAACTGGCGGAGGATGGTCGGGTTTTCGATGAAGACTTGGTGATGTACTGTGAGGATGTCGATTTGAATGTGCGCGCCAGGCTGCGCGGCATGCGCACGGTGTATGTGCCGCGCGCTGTGGTGTATCATCGGCTGAGCGCGACAGGAGGCGGCGCACTGGCGAGTTACTACTGCGGGCGAAACTTTCTGCTTGTCTGGGCAAAGAATATGCCGACATCACAGGCGCAGCGCTACTGGCCCCTGCTGATTTGGTCGCAAATTGGGTTTGCGTTGCATTCGCTCTGGCATATTCGCGAACCTGCGGCGCGCGCCCGTCTGCGCGGGCAGTTCGATGGGTTGCGCGTCTTGCCGCGCTTCGTGCGAAAGCGGCGCCGTGCAACAGGTAACTGCGCCCGACACCTTGCGGTTGAAACACGTTATTGACAAGGAGGAACAGTGACCTCCCTTGAATCTCCTCCCTACCTTTCGGTGGTCATCCCGGCGTACAACGAAGAACGTCGCCTGCCAGCAACGCTGAAGCGCGTTCTGGAGTATCTGGCGCAGCAACCCTACGCCTCGGAAGTGATCGTCGCTGATGATGGCAGTTCTGATGGCACTGCAGCGTATGTCGACCGGCTGCTCGATACGCATCGCAATCTCTTTTTACTGCGGCTGGATCATCGGGGGAAAGGGTATGCTGTGCGGGCAGGCGCTCTGATGGCGCGCGGCGACTATATTCTCCTCTGCGATGCTGATCTGGCGGTGCCGATTGAGGAGTGGGAACGTCTGCGACGGTATCTTGAAAGCGGATACGACGTGGTGATCGGGTCGCGCGAGGGGTTGGGAGCGCGACGGATTGGCGAGCCATGGTATCGCCATGTGATGGGGCGTATCTTCAACACGATTGTGCGCTTGGTGGCAGTTGGGGGCATTCAGGATACCCAGTGCGGCTTCAAGGCGTTGCGGCGCGCTGTGGCGCACGATCTCTTTCGACGGGTTCGCATCTATGGCGATGACGCGCCGCAGGTCGAAGGGGCTGCGGTTACTGCCTACGATGTTGAACTGCTCTACCTGGCAGTACGGCGAGGCTATCGCATTATGGAAGTGCCGGTGGTCTGGCAGTATGGCGAAGAGACGAAGGTCAATCTGCTGCGCGATTCGTGGCGTAATTTGCGCGATGTGCTGAAGGTGCGCTGGTATGCGTTGCGCGGCAGGTACGCCGGTCTTGATGCGCCGCTGGCGACAGCTGCCGAGGAAAGCATACGCAGACCGGTCGATACCCGATAGTGGAGGTTCTGATGAGCGTGGCGACAGCCGGCATCACCGCCGAAGACCTGGCGCAGATGTCGTTTGGGGAGCAACGGGTCGAGCTTGTGCGCGGGGAGGTCGTCACAATGGCGCCAGCCGGTGCGGAGCATGGCGAAATGGCAATGACGCTTGGAGCGCTGATCTACACTTTCGTGCGCGAGCATCGGCTGGGCGTTGTCTATGCTGCCGAAACCGGGTTCGTTCTTGCACGCAATCCAGACACGGTGCGCGCACCGGACGTGGCGTTCGTCGCGGCGGAACGGGCCGCGCAGCAGCGGGGCCGCCCCGGGTTCTTCGAGGGTCCGCCCGACCTGGCGGTGGAGGTGGTGTCCCCTACCGATACAGCCGAGGAGGTTGAGGCGAAGGTGCTCGATTATCTGGAAGCGGGCGCGAAAATGGTCTGGATTGTGCGCCCGCGCACGCGCACGGTGACGGTGTATCGCTCGCTGCGCCAGGTGCAGGTGCTGCGACCCGGCGATCTGCTCGAAGGCGGAGACGTGCTGCCAGGCTTCTCGATACCGGTTGAGACTCTGTTCAGCGGTTGAGAGTGACACGTGGAGACGTTGCAATGCAACGTCTCCACGTGGATAGGTTAGGTGACAGGTTGCAGGTGAAGCAAGGCGAAAGGCAAGAGGCGAGAGGTATGAGGAGAGGTGAGCAGCGTGTGAATAGGTAGAGATGTTGCACCACAACGCCTCCTGATTGCAAAAGGACATTCTTCCGTGTGAGACAGGGTTGCGTGTTGTACGCCAAGGGACGTGGGACGTTGCGCAGGCGAGTGGGGAATGGGAGTGCGACTCTTCGATGCTCTCTGTGTCTCCGTGGTTCAAATTTCAAGTTAGGTGGAACGCTCTAACCCCTAACCCCTAATTCACCTCCACCGATACGGAATGCCCGGCAACCGCAGATATTCCTCCCCCAGGTTCGCCAGCAGGACAACATCTTCCTCTTCAGGACGCTCGAGCCGAGCGTAGCGGGTGTACTGGACGCGCGTTGCGCCGCGTTGCATCTCGTCGCTGATCGGCGGTCCCAGGACTTCTTCGCCGCCGTTGGCTTCCCAGGCTTCCAGAAATGCGCCGCGCAGAGTGTAACCGGTCTCTGGAAAGAACTGTGATGCGCCGGTTTCTGGTTGCGTGGGACGCAAGCCGCTTTCGCCGATCAACACTAGTTCGCCGAGCGGAAGGCGGGTGATGTCACCGTCAGCGTAGCGAACGCATGCCCGCAAAAAACACTGTAACACGCCATCGACGAACGGCACGGCGGGCATCAGCGGATCACCTGGTCCTTCGTACCCGCCAGCGTCCATCCAGAACTTGAAGATTGGTGCTGGCACGAAGTAGCCGCGTTCGCCGAGCAACCGTCCGCTCTGTCCGCCAACCTCAATCTGCGCAATGTGCTGCGGAGAAGTAAGGGGTTCCACGTCGCTGCGCAGCGCGACCGCCAACCGGTAGATCCCCGGCGACAGCTTAGCAGGAAGATCAATCGGGTGCATGTGCTGGATCGTGGCACTATTCCAATCGGCAGGGCGGAGTGCGCCGTAAATCAGCGGACGTTCCCACGCGGTGATGGTTGCGCCATCGTTTGTTGCCAGATTCACACGAACCTGGCAGAGAGCGGCGTCGCACGGGCTGGCAGCAGCATCACGATGTCGTCCAAGCTCCAGAGTGAGGACGACGCGCTCCCCTGGTGCATACATTGCATCGCCGGGAGATGCCAGGAAAACGCCGGTCACGCGAATGCCTGCGCCGATATCAAGCGTAATATCGCTGCGGCGCCCCGGATCAACCGGTTGGTACAGGTCGAACGTGCCGCGTGAGCCGATTTGGGCGTAGCGATGGGTGATCAGCGCAACCATTTCTGGCGTGAGCCAGTTCCCTAGATAATCGAGCACGACCAGCGGCACGCGCCCGTTCGCCATGTCGCGCAGGAGGGGACGCTGGTCCAGCAGCCCGGCATCGTACAGTTGACGATGCTCGAACGCCTGGAGCCGTGAAAGCGCACCAGCCTGCGCCGCGATGCCAGGTATGTCAGTAACGATCGGCGCGCCAGCCGTCTGCACGTCTCCGACGAGTGCAGCGTTCACTCGGCGCAATGTGGCGAGGATCTCCTGTTCGCGCTGGAGATCGCGCCAGACGCCATAGGTTCCGAAGGCCATCCGCGGCGGGTTGTCGCCCTCAATTAACCCATATGGCTTGACATAATTTTCACTCCAGAGCGGGTGATAGCGGAGGAGTGCAGCAGCGAGGCACAACAGTAACGCCGAAGAACCGAGGACTGAGAACGAGGAATCAGGGTGCTTGGTGCGAGTAGTGGGGGCTTGTGCGTGTGCGTTGACCGTGAGGAACCATGAGGTCAGCATCGAAATGCGGGAACTCAATGAGGGCGTTTGCTCCTTCATGCTGGGCGTCTGCGCGAGTGAACCTGAGCGTCGGGTCGAAGGAAAGCGCTGCCCGTCAGATAACCGATCGGTTGCAAGCAAATGTGCAATGGTAGTAGCGATGAGCCACACCGCGCCAGCGTAGAACTCAAGGAAATAGTTGGCATAGGCGCCGACTTTACCGACGCCAAATGCCACGTATGCGCCAAAGCAAGTGTAGGCAACCGGCAGCAGACTGTGCGCCAGCGTTGAGCCTGACGGCAGCGCGGAGCGACATTGGTTCAAGGCATCCGGCGCGGCGCGCGCCATCAGAAACGCAGCGGCGCATGCCGCGCCGATCCAGAGGGGCCACAGAATCGTCGCCTGATCCTGCCAGAACCCTTCGGCGAGCGCTGCCGACCAGGGGTTGGCGTTGGCGACAATGACGTGCAGCCAGAACCAGCCGCCGGATGCCAGTTGCAGCGCGCCAGCGGCAGCGCCGCCGATGGCAACCATGATCAGCGCCACTTCTAACGCGCGGCGGCGATGGCGAAACCAGAGCCAGATGAGCGCTGCCGCTGGCGCGGCGATCAGCGACGGTTTCACCAGCAGGCTCAGCGCTAGCGGGAAGGCTGCCCAGCGTGACAAACGACGGGTCAGCAACAGTCCCCACAGCCCCAGGCAGACTCCCAGCAGATCAACGCGCATCAATGCGCCCCATTCGCGCACGATGGGCAGGGCAAGAAATGCGAGCGCGACAATAAGCGCAGCGATCCGCTGCATTGGTGTGCGACGCGGGTCATCTGGCGGCAAAGCCAGCCGCCAGATCAGGAACACGCTCCCCAGAGTCGCCATCAGCGTCACCAGGCGACCCGCGAGCAGCGTTGCGTCGCTTCCGGGAACTGCGACGTCGATCAGCGGGGCGATCAGCCAGGCGACAACCAGAAAGACTGGCGGATAGTTGACGACCAGGTACGGCGGTGCGCCGGGGTCGCTGTACAGTTGCGGCAGGGATGTCCCGCTGCGCAGCGCGTTCACTTGCGCCAGCAGCGGTCCCTCGCCGTAGTCGAGGGGGTAGGGGAACGTTAGCACATGCCAGGCGCGTATTGCGAAGAACACGAGATGGGCGGTAGTGAGAGCAGCGAGCGCAGCAAGCGCCAGCGCACTCGCCACGCGCGTCAGCATCAGCGGCGATAAGCGACCAGCGGTATGGATCGTTGTGCGTGACACGGCAGTCGATTATAGCACGAGCTATGCATGATAGCCAGCAAACCTGTGGCGCCGCGAGAGCTGCGTACCTAACGGAGCAAGGGCGTCTTGCCGCTGTATTTACCCTTCTGCATGATCGCTCTCAGCACATTGCTCTGAATTCATGACCGAGGACACATCCCTGGTGTGGGTTGCAAGCAATATGCAGTCGGTGCAAAAACGTGGTCCAGGCGCCTGGTATTTCAGGATACACACCTTCAGACCCCAGCCGTCATCGCGCCGGATCAGCTCTGCGACAAGGCTCTCATTTAGCGCAAGCCTGGCGCCGGGCGAGCACAGGTCACTGCAGCGTTGCGAGTGAGGGGCTGAGCGACGATGCACAGTTCCAGAACTTCCCTCGCGTTCTCAAGCGGGCGTCTGAGTCATGCGCCGCTGGTCCGTTCATCGCTTGCCGGACTGCCCGGAATGCCAAGGCGATGCCGACTTGCAGCGCTGCACCGGCCTCCATCCGGCAGGATATCTCTTACAAGGACAGGTTGTATAGTTGCTGACCCAGGAGCGCGTCCTGTGCGCCCAACACAGTACCTGTCGCTGCCCATGACTCTGGTATAATTCCTAGAGAGTGTATTTTCACTATTGTAGCGAGGGATATGTCGCAGGCGCATGGACGACGCACTTCCTACGAGTTATCGGATCCGACATATTACTATTCATCCCAACATCGTGCTCGCGCCGATGGTTGGCGTTACCGATAGCATTTTCCGCCGGATGATCCTGAGCCTAGGCGGTTGTGGTCTGGTGTGCAGCGAAATGACCAACGCTTCGGCAGTCAGCCCACGCGCACGCAGCCGCCATCGCCAGCTTGACTATTTGCCGGAAGAGCGCCCGATCGCGATTCAGTTGAGTGGCAGTGAACCGGAAATCGTTGCAGCGGCTGCGCGCGTCGTCGAAGAGTTAGGCGCCGATATTCTTGATATCAACTGCGGCTGTCCCTCACCAAAAGTGACCGGTAGCGGTCATGGCTCGGCGCTCTTGCGCGACCTGCCAAAAATGGAACGGTTGCTCAAGGCAGTGTGCAATGCCGTCCAGATCCCGGTGACGCTCAAGTTTCGCGCCGGATGGGATGAAGAGAGCTTGAATTATCTGGATACCGCAAAAATGGCGGAGCAGGCAGGCATTGCAGCGCTGGCGCTGCACCCGCGCACGCGCGCACAGGGGTACAGTGGCGTTGCCGACTGGCGCCGCGTTGCTGAAGTCAAGCGTGCAGTGCGCATTCCTGTGGTTGGATCGGGCGATGTGCGCGATGCTGCTGATGCATTGCGCCGTTTGCGCGAGAGCGGCGCCGACGGAGTGATGATCGGTCGGGCAGCCATGCACAATCCGTGGATTTTTCGCCAGATTGCCCAATTGCGCGCAGGAATGCAGCCGATGGTTGTAACGCCTGCGGATAAATATGAGTTTTTGACGCGCTATCTGGAGATGTGTTGCGAGGAGCTGCCGGAACGCCTTGCCCTGAACAAACTGAAGCAACTCATTGGGCAGTTCGGCATCGAGCTGCCTGGCGCCGCAGTATTGCGCAGCGCTGTGCATCATTCGACCAGTGTTGCTGAGGCGCGCGAACATCTGGACCGATTTTTTGCACGGTATGTTGACGCGGCGGTAACTGTTGACACGCACGCACCTTCGCGGTAACATACCCTAACATTGGGCGTTCTACTGCGTTGTTGCGGGCTGCTCACTGCTGAAGGCGCTCTCGAGTCAAACGTGCATCTGGCGCATGTCCAGAAGCGCAAGTGGGCATGTTATGCGCTGGAGACCCTCATGAACGAACAAATCGAAGCGTTTTTGCGTCATCTGGCAGACGAACGCCATCTGTCCGCTAACACCATTGCAGCATATCGCACCGATCTAGAACAGTTCTGCGGCTTCCTGCACACACGAGGACGATCCCAATGGTGTGACGTGACGCACGATGATGTGCTCGCGTTTATGATTGACCTTCGTGAGCGCCGCTATGCAAGTTCGACAGTGGCGCGCAGAGTCGCAGCAGTGAAGTCGTTTTTTACCTTCCTGACCAAGCGCGGTATTGTGCAGCACGATCCCGCCAAGCGTATCGACTCACCCAAGGTTGATCGCGATCTGCCGCGTGCACTGACGCCGCACCAAGTCGATGAGTTGCTTGAGCTGCCGTTGCGCGCGCCAACGCCGGAGCGCATCCGCGACAAAGCGATGCTCGAATTGCTGTATGCCACTGGGATGCGAGTGGGTGAACTGGTGGCATTGAACGTGAACGACATTGATCTTGAGCGGGGCGAAGTTCGTTGCGTTGGTAAGAATGGACGGGTGCGCGTCCTGCCGATCAATGGGTCTGCGGCAACTGCGCTGGAGGAATACCTCGATATCAGCCGCAGTCAGCTTGCCCGCAGCAGCGGGTCGTCGATCGAGGCGTTGTTTCTCAATCATCGCGGCAAACGCCTGACACGCCAGGGATTTTGGTTGATCCTCAAACAGTATGCCGAGGAACTGGGGTTAAGTGATCTGACGCCCCATATGCTGCGGCACTCGTTTGCAGTGCATATGCTCAATGCCGGTTTTGATCTGCGCGCTGTGCAGGAATTGCTGGGGCACATGTCGATTTCGACGACGCAGATCTATATCCATCTCAATCATGCCGAGTCGCAAGCGCAGCGCGCGCGCGCTGAACCGCGCGTCAGCGAAGTCAACGGCATTGCTGACAATCGGGCGCTCGTTCCGGAAGAAAAGTAAAGAGCACAGCAGTATGCCAGCCACAACCCTCGATCAGTTGGTATCGCTCTGTAAGCGACGCGGCTTTGTGTTTCCCAGTTCTGAGATCTATGGCGGCCTGCAGGGCGTCTTCGACTGGGGACCGCTTGGCGTCGAATTGAAGAATAATATCATCGCTTCATGGTGGCGCACGAATGTGTATGAACGCGATGATATGGAAGGTCTGGATGCCGCCATTCTGATGAATCGGCTGACCTGGCGCTATTCCGGGCATGAAGAGACCTTCAACGATCCGCTGGTTGATTGCCGCGATTGCAAGAGTCGCTGGCGCGCCGATCATATCAGAGGGCGCTGCCCGAACTGCGGATCAACCAATCTGACCGAGCCGCGACCGTTCAATATGATGTTCAAAACCGCTGTGGGTCCGGTGGCGGACGCTGACTCCTTTGCGTACCTGCGACCGGAAACCGCCCAGGGTATTTTTGTGAATTTTGGAAATGTACTGGCAACGACCAGCCGCAAACTGCCATTCGGTGTTGCACAGGTGGGCAAAGCGTTCCGCAACGAGATCAACCCGCGCAACTTCCTTTTCCGTGTGCGTGAATTCGAGCAGATGGAGATTGAGTATTTCGTCATGCCTGGTACCGAGGACGAATGGCATCAGCGCTGGCTGGAAGACCGGCTCGCCTGGTGGGAGAGCATCGGCATCCCTCGCAGCCGGATCAGGATTTATGATGTGCCGCCGGATGAACTGGCGCACTACTCAAAACGCACCTTCGATCTGATGTACGACTATCCCACCCTGGGGTATGAGGAGGTCGAAGGAATTGCTAGCCGCACCGACTATGACCTCGGCTCGCACAGTCGCGACCAGGAAACGCTCAATCTGACGGCGCGTACGAATCCGAACCGCGATAGCACTGCCAGGCTGACCTACTACGATCCGGAGAGCAAGCGGCATATTGTGCCCTTTGTCATTGAGCCGTCGGCTGGCGTCGGGCGCTGCTTCCTGGCAGTGCTCGCCGAAGCCTACGATGAGCAAATGGTCAAAGCGCCACCGCCGGACCGGGTCAGCGCAGTGACTGATGCGCTTGAAGCATTCCTCAAATCGGTCAGCAGAAGCGATAAACTAGCCCCCGAAACACGCGATGCGCTGCTCGAGCGCGGACAGGCGATCCTGACGGGTTTGCCCGAAACCATGCCGCAGATTGAGACACTGCTGGCCATGCCTGGCGCCGATCAGATCGAGTTGGGGAAAAAATTGCGCGGGCAAGCGCAGGGACCAATTGACGAATACTTTCGCACGGTGTTGCACCTGAAACCACATCTCGCGCCGATCCGCGTCGCCGTTTTCCCGCTCAAACGCAACCACGAAGGACTGGTCGCCATGGCGCGCGATCTTCGCAGGTCGATCCAGAGAGGCAGTTCCTTCCGCACTGTCTATGACGACACCGGCGCTATTGGCAGACTCTACCGCCGTCAGGACGAGATCGGCACACCATACTGCGTCACTGTTGATTTTCAGTCGCTTGACGATGGCACCGTTACGGTGCGCGATCGCGATACTATGCAACAGGTGCGCATCCCGGCGTCTGAAGTCCGAGCATATGTGAGCGGATCGTCGTAGAGACGCCTTCCCCGTAGGCGCTCTCCTCGCCATCGTGCCGGGCGGGGCAGATCAGAGCGCGCCCTGCCAGGTATTCCTGGAAGGTGCGGTGCGGGAAGCGGTAGATCGCCTGGCGCGCGCCGGGCTCGGCATGCACCTGCAACAAACCGTTGCTGGCGCGGCTGATGTAACCGGCAAAGATCGCCGCGCGACGGTCGCTCTCCGCCTGGCGCGCCGGGTCGGCTGTGGGGTTGAAGTAGCTGCTCACCACGTCGCGCAGGACGCCGTAGGAGAGATCGGCGCCGCTCTCGCTGTCGGGAAACGTGCCGTGCAGATGCGCCGTGTGACCGATCAGTTCCATCAGTTCATACAGATTGCTCTCGTTCCATTCGCGCATGCCGAGCTGCTCACCCAGCGGACGCTCGCCGGGGCGCGGGTTCCAGCGGCTCATCAACCAGCGCACGCACAGGTCGTAGAGCTGCACCCGCGTGCCAGGCAGTTCTCCCTCGCTGGTATGCACCTGCGCCATCATCGTGAGCAGCAGTGGATTGCCTGCCAGGCGCGCGAGTTCGCGGCGCGTCTGGATGCTCCGCGCGAGACCCTGTTGCAGTTCCGCCGCGCGCGCAGCGTCGAGCCGGTTGAGCGCCAGCAGCGCACGGTAGTAGCGTTCGACAAAGGTAAGCCGTAGTTTATCAGACAGCGGCGCGAGCCGTTCATCGGGCCAGCCGGGCAGTCGGCGCGGCGGCGAGTCGCCATAATCGAGCACGCGGCAGGTCACCAGTATCCGGCTGCCCCTGCCGAGAGCGTCGGGCAGCATCGTAATGCTGTCGCGCACCACGTTCAGGGGCCAGCCGTCGTCATTCACCTGCACTTCGTCGAGGCCATCGAGCAACAGCAGCGCATTGCCAGCGCGCGCCTGCCGCTGGAGTGCGGCGGCGATTTCCGCATCGTACTTTGCGCCGAGGTGACTCCAGAGCAGCGCGGCGTCAGCGGTGCGAATCTGGCGTTCCATCACATATCCCGCCAGCTCACGCAGCAGCACGCGGATCGGCAGCAACGCGCCATGCGTCCAGTCGTCGCCCAAGTGCGCGCGCCAGTCTTCCGAGGGGTGCAGATACGCCAGCGCCAGGCAGCGCACCACGTGATTGACAAACGTCGATTTGCCCAAGCCGGGGCTGCCGAGCAATACCAGCCGTGGACGTTCCGCCAGCGCCCGCAGCGCCGTGCGCCGCTGTTCCTCACGATCAGCGCGCGCTTCTTCCCCCGCACGCTCGACTTCCAGCCGCACATAGATTGCATCGAGGGTCAACGCCGCCCGGCTGGTGTCGCTGCTCTCGGCGGCGAAGAAGGTCAGGCGGTTGCACTCCGGCGCGATCCGTTCCAGGTAGCCGAGCAGTCGCTCACGTTCGGCGGCTTCCGCCTGACCCAGCAGTTGATCGAGCTTGCGATTCGCGTCGCGCGAGAGATCGCGCGTTTCTTCGGCGACTCTGCGCAGCCCCAGTTGCTCCTGGTACACCGCCGCCAGTCCCGCGTGCAGGTCGGCGCGCAACCCGCCAAGCGCCGCGCCGTGCGCCGCCAGGTCGCGCTGCAACCCTTCGAGCAACGCGGTGTTGCCCGCTACGCCGCGGTTGATCGCCTCCACCAGCACGCCAGTCGCCCGGCTCGCATGCGCCAGGTCTGCCAGGTGCGTCGCCGCATCCGCCTGCGACTGCACGATCTCCTGCAGCGCCGCAGCGACTTCATCAGGCGTCGCGATCTCCGGTCCGCCGCCGGTGCGCCGCCAGACTTTCGCCAGCGCCTCGCCGAGGTAGCCGCTGAAGACATTCAGCCCCAGGTTGCCGAGCAGCGTCACCAGCGCCGAGGTGGTGACCCCGGTCGCCGGGAGCAGCGGCGCAAGAGCGCTCGCCAGCAGCAAACCGAGCGCGCCGCCGCTCGCCAGTTGCGCCGCCCACGACGGCGCCTTGTCGGCCAGGCGGGTCGCGCCACGCCGGAGCAGCAACGGCGGCGCAAGCGTCAGGGACCGGTGGAGCGCGCGCTGCCAGCAGACCGGCACGAACCATTCGCTCTGTTCGCCGCAGCGCGCCAGGATCGCGCGCCGTCCGGCGGCAGCCGCAACCTCCAGCGGCTGCCCGTCGCTCACCGCGTCGAGCAGACCGTCGAGAAACGCCGCGCTCGCCTCGGTGCTCACCGCACCGCGCATGGCGATCACGCCGAGCATGCCAGCGCGCAGCAGAGTCTCGGCCGTCGCGCCCGCGTCGCCGTGCGGCGTCGCACCGTGGCACCCTGCCAGGACCACTGCACGCACCGGCGTATCTTTGACCAGCGCCGCCAGTTCGGCGGCGATCAAGGGGACCTCATCGCCGTACTCATCTTCGAGCAGCACAGCGCCCGGCGCGCCATGAGCGACGATCACCAGCATATCTGGCGCTTCACGCAGCAACTCCGTCAGGCGTTCGGGACCACAGCGCGGTTCAGTGGTCACCAGCAGGCGCCGGGGATCATGGCGCGCCGCCAGGCGTTCCAGCAGCGCCGCGACCTCGAGCGGGGCCTGCTGGCGCGGCGACGCGCCGACCGCTAGCAGGCGCGGCACGCCGGGGTGCGGTTTCGCCGCCGCACCCGCCGCCACATAGCGCACCAGCGGGGTCTGCGTCGCCATGCTGAACGCGAGCGTCGCCGGTTTGCCCGGCGGAACCAGCAGTTCCCAGCGCCAGGCGGCGGCTTCCGGCAGTTGCACATCCAGCCAGAGCGGCAGCGGCTCGTCGGGCTGGAGGTCGTGCAACGCACTGAGCGCCGCCTGCACCGGCGGCGGCAGCGCCTGCCAGAGCGACGCCGCGTCACCCAGCGGCGTCGCCGGCAGCGTGAACGGCGTTGCCGGAACCGACGCCACCCGCGCGCCGCGGCTGGTCAGCGCGATCTGGGGTCCGGGCAGGATCTGGAGATGGATGTCGTCGGGCATTGGAATGCTCTGGTTGGCGTGATAAATGAGAGAACACGGATTTCCGCGGATCGATAGTTTCCCTTCACCAGCAGATATGCGCCAATCCGTCGCGTCTGCGGGCATCAGTGTCCTTGTCATTATACATAGGAGGACACGGATTTCCACGGATCGAGAGGGATTCGCACGGATTGATCGCTTTCGGTCATCAATCGATCCGTGTGAATCCGTCACATCCGCGTGAGTCTGTGTCCTCATCACACTGCATCGTGCTCGCACCGTATCCAGAACAAACGCGCCCAACACTTCGTATCATGTGCAGAAACGACTCTCTGTACGTGGAGGATTCGCTATGGGCGACATCGGACGCCTCTTAATCGGCATGGGCGTGGTGTTGATCGTGATCGGCGCGCTGCTGCTGTTTGCGGGGAAAGTGCCATGGCTAGGGCGATTGCCGGGTGACATTCTCATCGAACGCGAGAATGTGCGTATCTTCATCCCGATCGGGACGATGCTGCTCCTCAGCCTGGTGTTGACGGTGATCGCCAATCTGGTGGCGCGCTTCTGGCGATAATGGTGCTTTAGTTAAGCTAGCAGCGCCCGGTCTAGCCGGCGCAGGCGGGCTTCGCTTCCCGTAGCCCGCAACTTTAGGCGCCGGGCGGGTGGGCGGATAGCGGAGCATGTACTCAAAGCTCAGAAGCGCAGGCGGCATCACGCAGCCTCGAGCGGCAATGTCGCCCGGTTGAGATCGATACCATTGAGCACGGGAAGTGCATGCCCGTGCTGCAACCCAAGGATAAGCCATCCTTCCAGAACCTGCTGTAGTTCGGCGCGACACTCCTCGAGCGTGGCGCCAGTCGCCCAGACGCCGGGGCACTCCGGGATTTCGCCGTAGTACGGTGTATCGGGCTGGTCGTCGAGCAGTTCGTAGCGGGCGCGATCCATCGCAGCCTGGATATATGCAATCAGCATGATCGTTCTCCGGTGCGTGTCGATTGCCTGCCTGGCATTCAGAGGACCTCCCTTCCGCAAGCAATGCGACCGGAACAAAAAACCCCTGAAACTTCAGGGGTTCTGGCGCAGTGGAGCCGGCGGCGGGATTCGAACCCGCGACCTACTGTTTACAAGACAGTTGCTCTGCCAGCTGAGCTACGCCGGCGCGCCATCATTGTAGCACGGGAGCGCCGGGTGCGTCAATGTATCGCTGCCAGTCGGGTGCAGTCACAAATCGACCGGAAGCGCAGCGCATATTGCATTACCCTATGCCGAGCCGCGTCTCTGCGCTCATCAACGGAAGGTGCTAAGCGTCGCGTCCTCTGCAGCCTGACCAATCATCTTGAACCTGAACCGCGTGAGAGCGGATCTGAAGCAATCGGTCTGATACGCGCAGCGTTCCGACCCCGTCCGCCACATGCATCTGCCAGATCCGACCTGCGCTACGCGGGAGCAGTGGTACGCTGAACTGATACCGCCCGTGCGCCAGGAGTGCGGGTGGACCTGTCCTGCTGTGGTGTTTGCCCGCCCGCCAAGGCAGGCGCTGGACCCGCTTGTCCGCCTGATACACAGTCCGCAGCACCTGTTTGCTGTCATCCCGGTGCGCCTGCTCGCGCAGGTGGTTGACCGACTGCCCTGCGTGCTGTCTGACGCGCGGTTGGTCAAACGGTGTGCGCCGTACATCCGGCGCACAATTACCTGCGTTTGCCCCCCCTGCTAATGCGGGTCTCTACAACCGTTGGTGGGCGGTGACTGCAGGCTGCCTCGCCTATATATGCCTCCCCGCCAGCGCACGGCGTCTGACCGAGATGGATGAAACAGGGCGCGTCTCGCTAGATGAGGGAGCATGCCTGTGTGACCGTCAAGCGGCGACTGGCATCTGGCTTATGGGAACGGGCAGCGTCAATTCCGTCCAACGCTGCATTGCGCGCTTCAGGCATCAGGACACCGCAGCTCTCCCTTCTCCACTGATCACAGGTGTAGAGTTTTGCTGGCAAGCCCTCACGTTGCATCGTCCGTTTGGGGCAACAGGCTGCCCCAACTCCCCCTTCTCCCCCGGTGGGAGAAGGGGGCAGGGGGGATGAGGGGGCAAAAGGGCGTCAGGCCGCGCACCCGCCCCCTTCTCCCCTGGTGGGAGAAGGGGGCAGGGGGGATGAGGGGGAAAAGGGCGTCAGAATGCGGCAAGCATCCCTCGCACCCCAAAAACTCGACACTTGAGAGGGTGGGAGAAAGGAGCAGGGGGGACGAGGGGGCAAAAGGGCGTCAGGCCGCGCACCCGCCCCCTTCTCCCCCGGTGGGAGAAGGGGGCAGGGGGGATGAGGGGGCAAAAGGGCGTCAGGCCGCGCACCCGCCCTCTTCTCCCCTGGTGGGAGAAGGGGGCAGGGGGGATGAGGGGGCAAAAGGGCGTCAGGCCGTGCACCCGCCCCCTTCTCCCCTGGTGGGAGAAGGGGTTAGGGGGGTTAGGGGGGTTAGGGGGATTAGGGGGATTAGGGGGCAAAAGGGCGCTGGAACGCGAAAAAGACACTCCCCTTGCAAGAGGCAGCGTCTCTGCCCGTATGTGGACGGATCAACAGTTCTTGTCCACGGGCAAGGCGGCGCCTTGTCCCGGCATGGTACAATGCCAACCACTGCGGACAGTACCAGAAAGGATCATCCTGTGGATCGTCAGACATTTCTCGACGCGCTCGCCGCCGAAATGGCTCGCTGGGAGGATCTGCTGCTCGGATTGACCCCGGCGCAGGCAACCGCTCCCGCCGTTATCGGCGAGTGGTCGGTGCGCGATCTGGCGGCGCACATTGCGTTCTGGACGCACCACACTGCGGCGCATGTCGCGGCAATCCGCGAGGGGCGCACTCCAACCGAAACCGACCTGTACGGAGAAGCGCTTCCGCCCGAGGTCTCGCCGGACGATGTAGATGCGGTGAATGCCTGGATTCAGGCGAAAACGGCGTCGCTTTCGTTCGAGGAAGCGCAGGCGTTCGCACGGCTCGCCGCTGACCGGCTGGCGCAGGAAGTCGCGGCGCTCGACGAAACGCTCCTCACCGACCCGCAGCGCCAGTTTCCTGGTCTGCCCTGGAAAGGGGAGCGCACGCTGCTCGAAGTGCTGATGGTGCTGACGCTGGATCACGCCAGGGAGCATCGCGCAGAACTGGAGCGCTGGCTGGCGACCCAGCCGCGCTCGCCGTTCAACGCCGCGCTGCGACGCGAACTGCTCGCCATGCGGGACCGCGATCAGGCGTTGGGCCGGTCCGTCATCGAACACTGGCAATCCGGGACGTCGATTGATCCATCGATGCAGGAGACGCTCATAGCTGCTAATCGAGAGCACATCGCACGCATGAAGGAAATCGTCCGGGACTATGGTTGGCCCGGCATCTCGCTGGTCGGCGACGATGGCGCACAGGCCGCCTGGCTGCTGGTGCAGCACGCCGATGCCGATATAGAGTTCCAGCAGCAGTGTCTGGCGCTAATGGAAGCAGCGGTTGCCGCTGGCGAAGCGCGCCCGCAGGACCTCGCCTATCTCACCGACCGGGTGCGGTTCAACACTGGTCAGCCGCAGGTGTACGGCACGCAGGTACTCATCATCGACGGCAGGGTTACGTTGAAACCCATCGAGGACGAGGCGAACGTCGATGCACGGCGGGCTGCGGTAGGACTTGAGCCGCTCGCCGAGTATGTGGCGCACATCGAGCGGACGCTGGCGTGGTCGGGGAAGGGGTGATCTGTTGTATCTGCGTGAGTCTGCCGTTCTCCCTGTCAAATTGTGCTTACCCAGGCTGACGGGGTTCAGGACTGTGGCAGCGGCGGGCTAACGCTAGAACCCTCGATGAGTGCATAGAGGCTCACGGGGGGCTTGCCTAGCATAAGGATTGGCGTATAGGATAAATAAAAAACACCACTTCCTGACAGCGCATTCGTCAGGAAGTGGAGAAGGTTGCTGGTGGAGATGGGGGGAGTCGAACCCCCGTCCAGAAAAGTTAGACTCAGGCGTCTACAAGCTTAGTCCGTCGTTTGCTGTCGCTCGCAGTCGCACGGCGGACAGAGCGACTTTTGAGCCATCCTGCTGATCTTAGCCCGGCGTCGCAGGCCTCCGCCGGGAGCGCCCCGACTGTCTGACGCTCGAACTTACTCCATCGGGGTGAGAGTAAGGGAGCGGGCTGCTGTTTTCCTTAGGCAGCCAGAGCCATCGCCGGCTTGAAGGCGACGACTTTGTTGGTGTTGGCAGTTATGCCGTTGCCCCTTTAACGAGACTGGGCGGCTCGGCTTGCAGCCTGAGACATCCTTCCCTGTCGAGACCAGTCATCCCCAGGCGCTTCCATATTGTAGCAGATCAGCCGCGGGATGTAAAGGAACGTTCGTTAGAACATTATTAAGGAATCCCGGCGCCATGGCGCTTCCTGCAGGATGAATGCAAACTCTTCCGGCTGCGACCAGCGCGCGGGAATGGAAACCTGCTCTGCCAACCGAAAATCCTCTTCATTCCAGACATCGATGATATCGTTGAATAAAGAAACAAACTGCAACGATTCTGGACCTGCGTTTAGATACATTAGATCAAAGAAGGCTGTGTGCACGCTATTGACCACCCGCGAAGCCGCCGATCGACTGCCAGTGCTCAACACATATACGAGCGAACTTCGTTTGTCTGCTCGCACGTGAAAATCGACCTTCCAGATGCGCCCTGATTTTCCCCTATGTGGTACATCTCGGTCGAAACGAAATTCTCGTTCAGTAAGAAAATCTGCCACTTCATCTGCAAACGACTCAACTGCCTGTGTGCGAAGCGTGAACCAGAGATCCGACATGCGCAGCGCTGCCTGAGCCACGCGTGTGACAACGTGGGATAGATCGTCTCCTGGACGACATCGCGCCATCAACATCCCTCTGTAGAACTCTACTCCGTGGTTCAGGCAAATGTCCTTAATGAGTGCCTGGTGCTTTGGTGCGCGCTTTGCAGAGACGCTTTGCATGCGCAGCCAGCGACCTGTTTCGCCCAAATCCGAGACGACAATGACATCACCCTCTTCCTGACAGAAGAGATCAATAATATCACCATCAGGGTAGAGATAGGGCGTCCTGATACGGACGTACTCTTCTCTCTCCTCACATGTGAAGAGGAGAGGAAGACTGTCGATCAGTTTTTGGCAAATACGATCACGACTCATGGAAATAATCTTTTCTGTAGCGGCGGAGGGTTCATCAATCTGCCATTATGCTTCAATTTCGCCTCTACGCAAAACTGCATCCATACCGTGACCGGATCTGAGGCGGGTGCAGTAATATCGGGCGGAACGTATGCCTCTTTGTCTCGATAAAGCTCAGTCCAGCGGTGTTTGTGTTTTTCTCCCACCTGGTTGCACTGCGGATTGTGATGGTCTTTGCCAATGTCAAGCCCATATATACGTCCGAAACTCTTGTGGATGAGCACGTACGACAGTGCTGGAATGAGCGGATTGTAGCTGCCGCGCACCATCAGCGGCCAACCCACATTTGAGATGACCTCAGCGCGAAACTCAACCGACGGTGAATGATCTTCATCATTTTGCCACGCAATATCGCCTTCTATCCGCTTAGTTTCGTTGTCAAGAATATCCTGAAACTCTTTGTCCGTCAGCATCTTGAGTGTCCTATCATATCCAGAGACATTTGGATCGGAACCAAAATCTTTGCTTATGCAATGACCACTCTGGTACGCAATTATTCACTCGGGAATTGATTTGACGCCTCTACGCCTCTTTGCGCAGATACTTCCCTACCAGTAGCTCAACCTGCGCCAGTTTTTCGGGCGGGATGACGGCGGGATCGGTGATGATGGCGTTCGCCAGGGCGCGGTGCGCCGGGCTGTCAAAGCCGTCGCCGATGAGCGGAACAACGCGCCGCACGACATCCTGGGCGAGTCGCGCGTTCGCCTGGAGCACCTGCACGACCATTTCGACGGTCACAGCCTCGTGCCCTGGATGCCAGCAGTCGTAGTCGGTCACCATCGCCAGCATCGCATAGGCGATCTCCGCTTCGCGCGCCAGCTTGGCTTCAGGGAGCGCCGTCATGCCGATCAGATGGTGCCCGCGCCGCCGGTTTTCTTCGCTCTCCGCGAGGGTGCTGAACTGCGGACCTTCCATAACCACCAGCGTGCCGCCGCGATGCACGGTGGCGCCAGCCGCGCGCGCCGCCTGTTCCAGCCGGTCGGAAAGCCCGGCGTCGAAGGGACGGTCGAACTGCACATGCACCACCATCCCGCCGCCAAAGAAGGTGTCGGGGCGATGCCCTTTGGTGCGGTCGTACAACTGGTCGGGGATGACGATATGCCCGGGAGCGTACTCTTCACGCAGGCTGCCGACGGCGCTCACCGCGATCAGATAGCGCACGCCGAGCATGCGAAAGCCGTAGATATTGGCGCGATTTGGCACTTCGCTCGGCGAGAGGCGGTGACCAACGCCGTGACGCGGCAGAAAGGCGACGCGCCGCCCCTCAATTGTGCCAATCACATAGGCGTCGCTCGGTGCGCCGAAGGGGGTCTGCAACGTTACGCGCTCAACGTCGGCGAGACCTTCCATAGCATACAGGCCGCTCCCGCCAATGACGCCAATCGTTGCGCGCGGTTCTGTTTGCTGAGGTGCGGTCATACGTTTCTCCAGAGCACGTTACACCGCTTCGTCCATACGGCGGCGATACTCCTGCCGATCGGCGGAGCGCGGCACCAGGATCGGGTGCCCGCGCCCTTCGACTACTTCAGCGTTGATAATACACCGCCCGATGTGCTCCTGCGACGGCACCTCGTACATGACATCGAGCAGGATCTCCTCAACAATCGTGCGCAGCGCGCGTGCTCCGGTCTTCGACTTAAGCGCTCGCTCCGCAATCGCTTCAAGCGCGTCGGGAGTGACCTCTAGCTCAACATGGTCAAGGGCAAGCATTTTCTGGTACTGCTTGATGATGGCGTTGCGCGGTTCGGTCAATATCCGCATCATTGCCTGCTTGTCGAGCGGGTCGAGCGCCACAACCACCGGCAACCGTCCGATAAACTCAGGGATGAAGCCGAAGCGCAGCAGGTCATCTGGCGTTACCTGTGACAATACTGATGAGGGAGTATCGGATGGCTCGCCAGCGTGGAAGCCAATACTGCGCTTGCTACCGATGCGTTGACTGATGATCTTGTCGAGGCCCTCGAACGCGCCGCCGCAAATGAACAGTACGTGGGTGGTGTCGAACGAAATATACTCCTGTTGCGGATGCTTGCGCCCGGGCACCGGCGGAACGTGCGCCACGCACCCCTCAAGAATCTTGAGCAGCGCCTGCTGCACACCCTCGCCCGACACATCGCGGGTAATCGAGGGGTTATCGCTCTTGCGCGCGATCTTGTCAATCTCGTCAATGTAGATAATCCCGGTCTGCGCGCGCTCGATGTCACCGTCCGCCGCCTGGATCAAGCGCAGCAAAATGTTTTCGACATCCTCGCCGACGTACCCCGCTTCAGTCAATGCAGTGGCATCAGCGATGGCGAAGGGTACGTCGAGCACCCGCGCCAGCGTTTGCGCCAGCAACGTCTTACCGCTGCCGGTCGGACCGATCAGCAGAATGTTACTTTTGCCGATCTCGATATCGTCAGGGTTCTGCCCGGCGCGCAGCCGCTTGTAGTGATTGTAGACCGCGACTGATAATACCACTTTCGCGCGATCCTGGCCAATAACGTACTGATCGAGCCATTCGCGCAGTCGACGCGGCGTTGGCAGGCGAGTCGGCAGATGCACTGATGAACGTCGGGGTGATGGCCGTGAGCCTGTCTCTTCCGCGATGATAGCGCTGCACAGCGCCACACACTCATCGCAAATGAAGACTGTTCCGGGACCGGCGATCAGGCGCTGCACCTCTTCCTGCCCCCGTCCGCAGAAAGAGCAGAGGTACGCGCTGCGACTGTTCGGCGGGTTGGGGTTACCGCCGCGTGTGCGAGACATAGACACTCCTATAGGCCGCTCAGCGGCGCTCGCTGGTGGCTGGCAAATCTTCGCGAGTCAGGATCTCGTCAATGATACCATACTCTTTCGCCTGCTGCGGATCCATGAACAGGTCACGGTCGAAGTCACGCGCAATACGCTCAAGCGGTTGACCGGTGTCCTTGGCCAAAAGTTCACGCACCACTTGCTGTTCGCGCAGCAACTCACGCGCCATAATCTCGACATCAGGCGCATAGCCGCGCGCGCCGCCGCCAGCCGGATGCATGTGAATGGTGGAGTGCGGCAGGCTATAGCGCTTGCCTTTTGCACCGCCAGCCAGAATTGGGGTTGCCATGCTGCCCGCCAGGCCGACGCAGACGGTCGCTACATCGGGGCGGATAACCTGCATGGTGTCGTAGATCGCCAGACCTGCCGTGATCGAGCCGCCGGGGCTGTTGATATACAGCCAGATGTCGCGATCCGGGTCTTCGTGCTCAAGGAACAGTAACTGAGCAACGATCAGGTTAGCCACCTGATCGTCGATTGGGGTGCCCAGGAGAACAACACGCTCTTTCAGCAGACGCGAATAAATATCATACGCGCGCTCGCCGCGATTGGTGCTCTCGACTACCATTGGGATGAGCGACTCAACGCGCGGCGCTATCCATTCAATGCGGTGATTTGATTGCCAGATGCCCATAGTTCACTCCGTTCTTGTTTCGGTGGTCACCTCGACGTCAGCGCCGTCTGTGGCGGGTGGAACGCTCTCGTTTTTCTCTGATACGGCGGGCGCGGCGCTGGGGATGGCATCGGCGTCGCCGACGGGCTGATCGCCTGCCGCAGCAGATGACGCTTCAGTTGCAGCCTCCTGCATCGCCTCGACAGCGGCAGGCACAGTGCGCTGCTCAAACGACGGGTCGCCAGTCGCAATGGCAAGGATGCGGCGACGCAGCTTGCGATCCACAATCCCGGCAGCGACGAACGGGCGCAGTTCGGATCCCAGGATTGCGCGGGCGCTTTCACGCTGCTCCTCCTGCATGCTCGCCACGATGTCTTCGATCTCCTGCGCGATCTCCGCATCATCCGGCGCCAGCCCTTCGGCTTTTGCGATCTCGCGCAGCACAAGGCCGCGTTTGGCGCGCTCCTCGGCTGCCGGTTTCAACTGCTCGATCCAGTCTGCGCGCTTTTTGCCCTGCGCTTCGTAGATTTGTTCGGGGCGAATGCCATAGCGCTCGTATTCCGCTTCGCGCTCGCGCAGGATGCTGTCCGCTTCCCGTTCGATCAGCGCATCGGGCAGATCGAAGGTCGTGGCAGCGACCACCTGGCGCACATACTCGATGAAGACGCGATCCTCAGCGCTCTTGCGCGCTGCCTCGCTGAGCTCCTGGCGCGTCTTCTCACGCAGCTCGTCGAGTGTGCCCTCAAAGTTCTCCAGCGCAGGCAGTTCGTCCCATTCCGGCAGCAGACGCTCCTGAATGTCCAAGACATTGACGACAAAGCGCACATCTTTGCCGCGCACCCGCTCATTCTCGTGGTCGTCCGCCATGTGGACAGTGACATCGACCATGGTGTTGGGCATGACGCCAAGCAGGGCCTCATACAATCCCGGAACGATGCGCTCAGGATCGAGCACCAGCGTGGATTGGGGGATCTCCTCGCCTTCGGCGCGTGGTTCAAGCGGTTCACCATCAACATACGTTTCGATCTGCACCGTCAGTTGATCGCCGCGTTGCGCCGGGCGCGGCTCTTCGAGCGACCGCAGCACGACATGCCGATCACGGCGTAGTTCCATCGCGCGATTGACCATGTCGTCCGTCACTTCGTTCGGCTCGAACGGCACGCGGATGGCACGATAGTCGGGCAGCTCAATGGTCGGCGCCATCGGCACCTCGACCGTGAATGTGAACGGTGGCGTCTCGAGATTGATGGCAGTCAGATGCGCCTGCGCATACGGCTCGATCCCCTCCTGCTTCAGCGCGTCCTGGAACGCCCTGTTGATCAGGTCGTCGGATGCTTCTTCGAGCAGCGCAGCGCGCCCGAAGTAATTTTCCACGATGAAACGGGGCGCCTTCCCCTTGCGAAAACCAGGGATGTTGTATTTCTGCGACATCCGGCGCGCCGCGCGGTCCAGCGCTTTCTCAATCTGTTCTTTATCGAGTTCAACGGTCAGTTCGAGAATGCTGCGCGGTTTTTTTTCGGTTGTGACCTTCACCGTCACCACTCCAAAGGGCTAGAAACGTAAAGAGACTCTTAGGTATTATAGCACGCCGGGGCGCGCGCGCAACGCCGCCGCCTTCGCGCTTTGCGTCAGGCTGCGCTTCATGGTACCCTGATACTAGGGGAAAACTTGAGAGGTGGGTTCAAGGAGCCAGTCAGGCGGGCTGGCTCCTGTTTGGTGTTGGTGTATGGCGACGACGACGGTTCTTTCGCTAACGACTCTTCTCGATGAAATCGCGGCGCTGGCGCCGATTCGGGAATTGATAGCGACGTTGCTCACCCACGTCGGTGTGCGCCTGCACATTGCGCCTGCGCCAGGGGCGGCGCGCACGCCGCTGGTCGCTGCTATTGCTGCCAATGCTGCCGTACCGGTCGTGTATGTCATGAGCACAACCGATGCGGCGTTGCGCGCATATGACGATCTGCGCCAGTGGCTGAGCGATGATCGCGTCCTGATCTTTCCGGCTAGCGATGCGCTGCCGTATGAGCATATGTCTACCGGCAGCGATATTCTCGCGGCGCGTATGCGCGTTCTGCGTCGCTTAGCAGCGCTCACTGCCGAGAACAGCGCAGCGCAGCCGGTGATTGTTGCGCCGGTTAGGGCGTTGATGCAACCAACGCTGACGCCGGCCGAACTCCATACGGGCAGCATTCGTCTGGAGCGCGGCGCTCCCTGCGTCCTGGACGATCTGATGGAACGATTGATCGATCTTGGGTATCGCTATGCGCCGATCGTCGAAGAACCGGGCGAGGTCAACCGGCGCGGCGGCATTATTGACGTATTCCCGCCAGGAGACGACATGCCGCTGCGGATTGAGTTTTTCGGCGATGAAATCGACAGCCTGCGCCGCTTCGATCCGCTAACGCAGCGCAGCGAGGCGCAGATCAGCGCGGCAGTTATCGGTCCGCCGCATGAATTTCCGCTGTGGCGCCGTCATGCTGCGCTAGAACGCATGCGCAACATCGATACATCGGCGTTGCGACGCGAGGCGCTTGATGAGTGGTTGCAGGCGTTCGAGCACATTCGGCGCGGCGAGCGCTTCGAGGGGCGTGCGTTCTTTGCGCCGTTCTTCCGCGATGAGACGGACGCTCCCGCTACTCTGCTGCGCCATCTGCCGCCGGGTGCAATCGTGGCGTTCAATGATGCGTTACTGCTGGCGCAGCACGCGGCTGAACTCGATCATCAGGCAGAAACGCGCCGCCGTCAGCAGATTGACGCTGGTGAACTTCCGGCGGCATTTCCCCGCCCCTATCTGCGCTGGCACGAACTGATCGCGCAGGCGGATCAGTTGACCCTGGCGGATTTCAGCAATAACGAGCGACCGGTCTGGGAGGCGTTGTCCCCGATATCGTCTATCGCCTTCCTGACGGGCAATGGCGCGGAACCATCGATCGCCCGTCTGGCGCCGAACGCTGACCCGCCCGATGAACGGTTCTGCGTGCATCTTCTGCCGGAGCACCTGTTTCTGCCCGCTGATCTGTTCGGCGGTCAGATCCGGCGCCTGGTCGAAGATATCATCGAGCGGATGCGCACTGGCGAGCGGGTCGTCGTTGTGACGCCACAGGCGGCGCGGTTGCAGGAGCTGGTCGCCGAAGGAGTACAGCACACTATCGAACCAACGGTCGATCCGGCGCTGTTTACTGCCATCCACGGCGCGATTGATGCAGGGTTCCGTTTGCCATCGTTGCGCCTGACGCTCTACAGCGACAGTGAAATCTTTGGCTGGCGGCAACGCCGGATCACAACTGGGCATCGCCGTCGGCGCGAACGGAGCGCTGAAGATCGCGCAGCGTTCCTGCGCGGGCTGAAACCGGGTGACTATGTGGTGCACATTGAGCACGGCATCGCCGTCTATGAGGGAATGGTGCGGCGGAGCGTCGGCGGCGTCGAGCGCGATTACCTGAATCTGCGGTATGCCGAAGGGGATCGCCTCTATGTTCCGGTTGATCAGATCGACCGCGTTTCGCGCTATATCGGCGTCGGTGACGCTGAACCGCAACTGACCCGCCTCGGCACGCAGGACTGGGAGCGCGCCAAGCGCAAGGCGCGCGCTGCTGTGCAGGACCTGGCGGACGAGTTGATCACTCTCTATGCGCAGCGCCAACTCGCGGAGGGGCATGCGTTCAGTCCAGATACCGAGTGGCAGCGCGAACTTGAGGCTAGCTTCCCATATGTTGAAACTCCTGATCAGCTCAAGGCAATTATCGATGTCAAGCGCGACATGGAGCAGCCGCAGCCGATGGATCGTCTGATCTGCGGCGATGTCGGGTTCGGTAAGACGGAAGTGGCGCTGCGCGCGGCGTTCAAAGCCGTGCAAGACGGCAAGCAGGTGGCGGTGCTGGCGCCAACGACGGTGCTGGTGCAGCAACACTTCGACACCTTTAGCCGACGCCTGGCGGCGTTTCCGGTGCGAGTCGAGATGATTTCGCGCTTTCGCTCGGCGAAGGAACAGAGCGAAATTGTGCGACGTCTGGCGCGTGGCGAGATCGACATTATCATTGGCACGCACCGTCTGCTTTCAAAGGATGTAACCTTTAAGGATCTCGGTTTGCTGGTGATTGATGAAGAACAGCGGTTTGGCGTTCGTCACAAGGAGCGCATCAAGCAGTTGCGCACTAATGTGGATGTTATCACTCTCACGGCAACGCCGATTCCGCGCACGCTTCACATGGCGCTGGCGGGCATCCGTGATCTAAGCGTGATTAACACGCCGCCGGAGGATCGCATTCCAATCAAAACGTATGTGCTTCCCTATGACGAGAATCTGATCCGCGAAGCCATCCTGCGCGAACTTGATCGTGGCGGACAGGTGTATTTCGTCCACAATCGAGTGCAGAGCATCTACTACGTTGCCGACCGGCTGCGCGAGTTAGTGCCAGAGGCCAGGATCGCCGTCGGGCATGGGCAGCTCGATGAGCGCCAGTTAGAGCGGGTGATGCTCGATTTCTTCACCGGCAAGCATGATGTGCTAGTGTGCACGACGATCATTGAAAGCGGTCTGGACGTACCGAACGCCAATACCATCATTATCGACGATGCAACGAGCTTCGGGCTGGCGCAATTGTACCAGTTGCGCGGACGGGTGGGGCGTAGCACGCAGCGCGCCTATGCGTATCTCTTCTACAAGTCGGAACGTCCCGCGACGCCAGAGGCGCAGGAGCGATTGCGGGCGATCCAGGAGGCGACTGAACTTGGCGCCGGGTTCCGCATTGCTATGCGCGATCTCGAAATGCGGGGCGCGGGGAACCTGCTCGGCGCCGAGCAGAGCGGGCATATTGCAGCAATAGGGTTCGACCTTTACTCGCGCCTGCTCGAGCAGGCCGTGCGCACGCTGAAGCAACGGTTGGCTGCAACGAACACGATTACCGACTCCGCCGCGTCGCGCACGTCGTCGCCAGCCGTTGCGGCAGAACCGACCTCTCCGCCGTCTCGACCATCACCAACCTCCAGGCCGCCATCGGTCAAAGTTGATGAGAAGGTGTTGATCTCGCCGCTGGTCACGCTTGACTTGCCACTCGATGCCTACTTGCCAGTCGATTATATTCCCGACGATCAAGTGCGGCTGGCGGTGTACCAGCGCATGGCGGAAGCGCAGACGCCGGAAGCGGTACACGATCTGCGCCAGGAGTTGCGGGATCGGTTCGGTGAACTTCCAGAACCGGCAGAGCAGTTGCTCATCTGGTTGCGTATCAAGGCGCTCGCACTGGCGGCTGGCGTCACCTCGGTGGTAACGACCGACGAAGAGTTCATCGTGCGGCTGCCAGAAGGCGTCGATGGTCGGCGGGCGCGGCTGGAGCGTCGTTTTGCCCGCACTAAAGGCGTTCGCATCGGTCCGCAGTTTGTCCGCATTGACCGGAGGGTGCACAATGCGGATGGCGATCCGGCGTGGATCGAGGTGTTGTGCGACGTTTTGAAGGTGTTGGGGATGAAAGGTTGAAGGTTGCTGGCGGCGCTTACCCGACCCGCGAGGTCTTTGCCGATAACCTGGCGCCTCCACGAGAATCACGCTAGCGGAACGGTCTGCACCCTCACAAAGTCGGATTTTTCCGGCGCGCCCTTGTGTTGCATCGCCTGCCTGAGGCATCAAGATGCCCCCAACTCTCCCTTCTCTCCTTGGGGGAGAAGGGGGTCGCTCACGGGTGTAGATTTTTTCCAGTAAGCCCTTCCGTTGCATCGCTCGTTTCAGGCAACGGGACGCCCCAACTCCCCCTTCTCTCCCCCAAACCTCTGCATGCGGGGAGCGCTGGGGGGTGGGAGAAGGGGGCAAGTGGGATGAGGTGAAAAAGCGTCAGGCCGCGCACCCTCCCCCTTCTCCCCCCAACTCCCCGCCCTCACAAGTGTAGATTTTTCCGGCAATCTCCCCGTGCTGAGTGTCTGTTTCAGGCATCAGGATGCCCTAACTCCCCCTTCTCCCCTTGTGGGAGAAGGGGGCAGGGGGGGTGAGGGGGAAAAAGGGTGTCAGGATGTGGCAGATCCGCTGCGCACGACAAAAAGCCTACACTTGAGAGAACCCCCCGCCCCCCTGCCCCCCGCAAGCGGGGGGATAGGGGGGCACAGGGGGGTAGGAGAATGGGGCAGGGGGATGAGTGGAAAAAGGCGTCAGGCCGCGCACCCTCCCCCTTCTCCCCCCAACTCCCCGCACGCGGGAGCGAAGGGGGGTGGGAGAACCCACAGGTGTAGATTTTTCTGGCAATCCTCCGGACTGATTGTCTGTTTCAGGCATCAGGACGCCTAACTCCCCCTTCTACCACAAGGGGAGAAGGGGGCAGGGGGGATGAGGGGAAAAAGGGCGTCAGGACGCGGCACACATCCATCGCACCCAAAAACGATACACCAGTGAGGTTAGGGCGTGGGTGTCGGCGAGACGCCTGGCGTGGCCGACGGCGTCGGAGGCGCAGTTAGCGTCGGCTCAGGAGTAACAGAGGAGAATGCAGTCGTTGGCGATGGCGTTCCGGCGTCCGCCGAGCCGGTGGTAGCGGTCGGCGTCGTTTCAAGGGTTGCCGTCGCAGGAGTTGCCGTTCCAGGGGTTGCTGTCGCGGTTGGGGGGCTGGCAGTTGCAGTGATTGTTACGACTGTTGGTGAGACAACCGACGTGGCAGTGACAGTTGGGGTTGGCGTTCCGGGCGTCGCCGTCGGAGATGCGGTTGGCGCTTCGGCGGGAGTCGCCGTCGGCGCTTGAGACGGGGTCGTCGTCGGCGCTTGAGACGGGGTCGCCGTCGGCGCTTCAGTCGGGATTGCTGTCGGCGCTTGAGACGGGGTCGCCGTCGGCGCTTCGGTCGGGGTCGCCGTCGGCAGCGCTGTTGGCGGTGGTGGGGGCGGCGGAGGCGGAACAAACACCGGCGCCTGCGTGGTCGGGATCGGAGTCGGCGGTTCAGGCGTTGGCGTACTGGTTGGTCGCGGTGTTGGAGTGAACGTTGGTGATGGCACAGGCGTCCAGGTTGGCGGCAGCGGCGGCGTTTCCGTCAACAGCACCGTCACCGCCGGACGGACCGGTTGCGCTTGACCGGAGGCGCCAAATACTCCTGCCCCAAAGAGGGCCGCCACCAGCGCCGCCACCAGAATGCCAGCGCCAACAGGACCAACAATCGTCCAGCGTATGCTGCGCTGTCCGGAGGCGCGGCGGGACGCAGCCGGCGGCGAAGCGACTGCCGATAGCGATGACTCGGGTGCGCGGATTGGCGGCGCGCCGACCGGTGTTGGCGAAGCGGCATACATCGCATCTTTCCTGAGCAATTGTCCAGCAGCCGCCGCGACACGTGCCGGGGCAATCGTTGTTTGCTGCGGCGCCAGACGCGGCAGCGCCAGATCGGCAAGGTCTTGCTGAGACGCAGGGAGTATGTTGTTGCGCCGGGCGACAATGCGCAGCGCCTCAATGAAGGCGGCGCCGCTGCCGAAGCGCTGGTCGGGTCGTTTGGCGAGCGCGCGCGCCAGCACCAGGTCGAGTTCCGGCGGTTCACGCGGCGCCAGCGACGATGGCGGCGGCGGCGGTGATTGGATATGCGCCATGATCAACTGCGGCGTTGCGCCGGAGAACGGCACAACGCCGGTGATGATTTCATAGGCGACGATCGCCAGTGAGTAGAGATCGCTGCGACCATCGACGCGCTGCGCCGACGCCTGCTCCGGCGAAATATATTCTGGCGTTCCCATGAAAATGCCGGTACGGGTCAGGCGCTCACCGTCTGGCGCCTGTGCGATGCCGAAGTCAGTCAGCAGAACGCGCCCTTCGATATCGATCAGAATGTTGTGCGGCTTGACATCGCGGTGAACGGCGCCCTGCGCGTGGGCGTGGTCGAGGGCGTCGGCGATCGGAGCGATGATGCTGATCGCCATGGCCAGACCGAGCGCGCCGCGTTCACGAATAATCGCATGCAACGTCCGCCCGCGCACATACTCCATGGCGATGTACCGTAAACCGTTCGCCTCACCGATATCGTACACCGTGACGATATTGGGATGGCGGAGGTTTGCGACTGTCACCGCCTCACGTTCAAAGCGCCGCTCGAACTCCGGATCGAGCGCCAGGTGCGGCGCCATAACTTTGAGCGCAACGGTGCGCTTAAGCGAGGTATCGAATGCGCGGTACACGCGCGCCATGCCGCCGCGCCCGATCTCTTCCTGCACCAGATAGCGGCCAAGATGTTGACCAATAAGGCGGGTCATTCCTGCTCCTGCATTCCGCCAACGCCGATCCGCACCCTGCCATCCGCCCGTCTTGTCACCAGATAGTAGCAGATGATATAATTCCTTACAGCACCCGACGATTGTACCACATCGTGCGCATCAACGGAGATGGCGCTAGTGCAAAGGAAACCTGGAGGACGTCCATGCAGTCGGGACCCGTGCCGACTCTGATTGTCCGGCGTCAGGATGCCGCAGCAATCCAGATCGAGTGGGATCGTCCGATCCTGACCGTAGGTCGTGACCCTACGAACGATATTGTGATCGAACATCCGCTCGCATCGCGTCGCCATGCGCGTTTTGAGCGCGACGAGAATGGGTATCTGATCCGTGATCTCGATAGCACCAACGGAACATATGTCAATGGCGAGCGGATCGAAGGGGTGCACGCGCTGCATAATCAGGATCGCATCTGGGTCGCTGATGCCGAGATTGTGTTCAACGATCCCGAAGCAACTCAAAAAGGACCGTTGCCGCTGGAGATTCTCAAGCGTGTGCGCGCGCACGAAGAAGCGCTGCGCGTTGATAGCCGCGCCAAAGAGGTCTATATCCATGGCAAACTGCTCAGCCCGCCGCTGACCGTGAAAGAGTTTCAACTGCTTGAGTTGCTGTATACCCATAAGGGGCAGGTGCTGAGCAAAGACGAAATTGCCAGAAATGTGTGGGACTATGAGGTGTACGATTACAACGCCATCGATGCCCTTGTCTACCGGCTGCGCCAACGCATTGAAGCCGATCCCAGCAATCCGCGCTTCGTCGTGACCGTTCGCGGATTCGGGTACAAGCTGATCACGCAACCAGAACACGGATGACAGGCGGATAGCGGGGTGGTCGTCAGGCGGAGATGCCACGCTGTTCATCCTCGAAAGTGTGGATGCATGATTGTTACCATTACCGCACCGCGTCGACTACGCGGCACTATCTCTCTTCCCGGCGATAAATCGATTTCGCACCGTGCTGTGCTCCTGAACGCTGTGGCGAGCGGCGAAGCCACAGTGACGAACTTCCTCGTTGGCGCAGATTGTCTTTCGACGATTGCATGCATCCAGGCCCTTGGCGTGCGCGTTGAGCGTCACGAAGACATGGTCCGCGTGTACGGCATGGGATTGCGCAGTCTACGCGAGCCGGTTGATGTGCTGGACTGCGGCAACTCCGGCACTACGCTGCGCCTGCTGGCGGGCATGCTGGCTGGGCAGAACGGTATGTTTGCCGTATTGACCGGTGACGCCTCGCTCCGCTCACGACCGCAGCACCGGATCGTGGCGCCGCTGCGTGCGCTTGGCGCTTGGCTGGATGGGCGCGATCAGGGAAATCGTGCGCCGCTGGCCGTGCGCGGCGCTCACCTCCATGGCGGCGCCTACGACCTGCCCATTGCCTCAGCGCAGGTCAAGAGCGCGCTGCTGCTGGCAGCGCTGTTTGGCGATGGGCCGCTTACGTTGACCGGGCGCACCGACGGGCGTGATCACACTGAGCGGATGCTGGCAGCAATGGGAGCAGCAATCACAGTTGATGAACCAACCATCCGCCTGATGCCGCTAGATCGTCCTGATGCGCTGCAGCCGCTATCGTTGCGGGTTCCGGGTGATCCATCATCGGCGGCATTCTGGTGGGTGGCGGCCGCGATCCATCCCGACGCCGAAGTGACCACGACGGGCGTCTGCCTGAATCCGACGCGTACTGGCGCGCTCGACGCACTCCGCGCAATGGGAGCGCAGATCGAGGTGGCGAATCAGCGCGACGAGGGGGGCGAACCGGTAGGGGACGTGACAGTGCGTTCGTCACAGTTGTGCGGCACAGTCATCGAAGGTGCGCTCATTCCGCGCTTGATTGACGAACTGCCGATTCTAGCGCTTGCGGCTGCCTGTGCCGAGGGCGAAACGATCATCCGTGACGCTCAGGAATTGCGCGTTAAGGAGACCGACCGAATTGCAACCGTTGCTGCCGGTCTGTCCGCACTCGGCGCCGCCGTGGAAGCGACGGAAGACGGCATGATCATTGCTGGCGGCGGCAACTTGCGCGGTACGACGCTCGATAGCTATGGCGACCACCGCCTGGCGATGACGTGGGCGATCGCCGGTCTTGTGGCAGCGGGCGAAACCGTGCTCCATGGCGCAGAAGCAGTAGGGGTGTCGTATCCAGAGTTCTGGAATGTGCTGGGGCGGATACGTGAGTGAGGGAAAAGTCGAGAGGTACGAGACGAAGAGGGAGTGCAGGTAAAGACGTTGCACTGCGGGCAGGGACGTTGCGTTCCAACGTCTCTGCCCGCAGTGCATCGACAGTATTCTTTGCGGACCTTCGTGTCCTTATATGGATTAAGCGCAGAGAGGTTGCGTCTGACTCCCGTTTACACCCACCTCATTGAAATCTACACAACTAGCTTAGTGATTGTCGGCGCGTATGATCTTGTGATCTACCGGCGTGTAAGCGATGCGATCAACGGAGAGCAGCGCCGCTATATCACGCTGCGCGATGCGATGATTGCGCCGCTGGGACACGCCCATCCGACGCAGCGTCTGCCGCAGTTGCTGTGCGACCGATCAGAGGCAGTGCTTGTTGCTGCGCTGGCGGAAGCTGCGCCGCCGCCCGACTATCCGCTCGAGGAGCAGCGGCGTGAGGTCACGCCGCTGATGGCTGTATTCTTCACCACAGCTTTTGTCGTTCGAGGAACGTATTATGTTCGTCCGGGCTGGACCCTGGCTGAGGCGCTGGAGCGTACTCCCGAGGATTTCCTGCCGCTTCGCAACGTTCAGATCTTCCCGATTGCCGGCGGTCCGCCGATTACACGCGACTTTGCTGCATTAGCACATTCCAGAATTGTTGCGCTCTACCAGCTTGCAGAACCGCCCGCAGCCAAGCCGTCTGCTCCTTCTGAAACGGCAGGGTCTGCGCGTGGGTTGGAGGAAGGGTTAGAGTTGCAAGAACCAAGAACTCAGAACTGAGAATCAAAGACCTCATACCGCCAGGAAGTCAGGCACGCCTCAAGATGCTCGTTGAACTGATCAAAACCTGTGCATCCCTGCCGAGCATATACGAACACATGTCCTAAAATATTGCTATTCGCAGCAAAAAACTCTGACGACTCACATGACGCCGAATTCATGGGTT
This sequence comes from Roseiflexus sp., assembly GCA_025062325.1. Classification (GTDB taxonomy): domain Bacteria; phylum Chloroflexota; class Chloroflexia; order Chloroflexales; family Roseiflexaceae; genus Roseiflexus. Next base: position 2,348 of record JANXAL010000040.1, on the reverse strand, counting down.
TGCGCACCGGTGTGGGAAAAACCTGTGGGATAATGTGGGATAATGTGGGATATGTTTGGGATAGCGCGTGTAAATTCGTGAGTAGCGGTATGACATGGCAGCTCCGCCTCGCTCATCTTTATCCTGATCATATGAATATTTACGGAGACCGCGGCAATATTATCGCGCTGCAGCAGCGGTGTCGCTGGCGTGGAATTGCCTGCGAGGTCATTCCGGTCGGACCTGGCGCAACGATTGACTGGTCTGACATTGACATCGCATTCTTTGGCGGCGGGCAGGACAGCGGGCAGGCGCTGATCGCAGAGGATTTCGTGGAGCGCCAGGGACCAGCGCTGCGCGCAGCAATCGATGCCGGTCTTGTGATGCTGGCAATCTGCGGCGGGTATCAACTGCTAGGGCATTACTTTCTGACGCACGCCGGGCAACGGCTGCCCGGCATCGGTGCGCTTGACGTATACACTGTCGGCGGGAAGGAACGTCTGATCGGCAATGTGGTAGTAGATGTGAACCCTGACATCTCTGGCGCAGCATTCCGGCTTGTCGGGTTTGAGAACCATTCCGGGCGAACATACCTGGGTGCGAGCGTTCGCCCACTTGGGCGCGTGCTTGTCGGGCACGGCAACAACGGTGAGGACGGAACCGAAGGGGCTGTTTACCGCAACACGATTGGATGCTATCTGCACGGCTCACTGTTGCCGAAGAACCCGCAACTCGCTGATCACCTGATTGCAATGGCGCTTCGACGGCGTTACGGCAACGTGGTACGCCTTGCGCCGCTCAATGATGCGCTCGAACTCAAGGCGCAGCAGACGATGGTCGAGCGCATGCTGGGTAAGGGACGCTGGAGGGCTTCTCGCAGAAAGATCAACCAGGCGTTGAACGCATGAGACGCTGGCGCCGCTCGGGCGCCTGCGCGTCAGGCGTCATTTTGCGCCGCTGCGCTGCACTCGCGGCAGGCCTTACGACGCGATTTCCTGGTGCAACCGAACGCTGCAGGCTAAAGTGGGAGCGTGACCGCAACGCTTCAGGTCGAAGTCCTCGCTGAGATGGTGCAAGCCTCTCGGGGTTTGACGTTCTAAACGAGAGCTTGAGCTTGCGGCGCAGAGAATGCGCGACTCGGCGCAGGAACGCCAGATTCGTTCGTTCATCGGCCCGAAGCGCAAACGTCTGGCTTCTCATTGAGCGCCCTATTAGTTTTGTCGTCCATTGCCGTTGAGCAACGTTCCTGCGCTATGGATTGCGGACGCGGCATGCCGATGACTATGCTGAACAAGGACGCTGAGCGCGTCTTCGAGGCTGGCGAATGTGCGGAACGCACGCAGATCGACGCCAAGCATTGCAATTGTTTGTGCGACTTCAACGCGCAGACCAGCCAGCCATGACTCGGCGCCGAGCAATCGCACGGCTGCCGCAGTGTGCAACAATGCCTGCGTGGTGGCAGTATCGAGCAGCGGAACGCCGGTCACGTCAAAGATAACGACCCGTGCGCGCCGTTGATCGACGGCGTGCAGCGCGACTCTGTTCAGGTCCTCCATGCGTCGCGTGTCGAAGGCGCCGATCAGCGGCAACACCAGCACGCCGGGCAGCACCGGCAGGGCTGGCGCGCTCAGAGCGCGCACGGTTTCCTGAGACGCACGCAACTCCTCAATTGTCTGCTGAAGCGATGCAGTGCGTTCGGCGACCATCCGCTCAAGTGAGTCGCGCAATGTTTCCAGCTCACGCTCACGTTCGTGCGCCTGGCGGAGCGCCTCGTGCAATGCGCCGCCGAAACGGTCGAGGAACAGGCTGATCACGACAACGATAAGAGCGTATCCTGCAATGAATGGCAGCAGTCCGGGATTGGGCATACGGATGAACCCAAACCATTGAGGCAGGTAGGCAATTCCCAGTCCGCTCAGTGCTATGCTGACAATCGCGGCGCCGCACGTTATCCACAACGCCCGCCGCCCCAGGATCAACCCGGCAAGCACGATTGGCGCTACCAGACCCGGCAGGGCATATTCATCGTGTTGCCGTCCATATGCTACCATCACTAAGTTGAGAACGATGACCAGTGTAGAAACAATAGTTGCTCCCGCTGCGCGCAAGAAGCCGCGTCGCAGCAAGGCGAGTCCTGTCAGTGTGCCAAGGAGCACGAGGCTGTACGACGCAAGAGAAACGATTAGGCTTTCGGTCGTCGGGTTAGAAATCGGACTAAGCCCAATCCCTATCACGGCGCCGCCAATGATAAGGAACAGCATCGTTTGCAAAAGTTTCGCCTGACGGAGCATAAGCGGCGAGTCATAGGGCAGGCAGTTGAGCCATTGCTGAATACCGGCGTTCATAGCGCGACTCTCCTGCGGAGTGAC
>JANXAL010000012.1 GCA_025062325.1 Roseiflexus sp. | reverse complement strand
ACAAAAGCAGGATGCTGGCGAAAGTAGTCAAACATTTCTAGAGCCACTTCCTGCACATCCGACTGCAAAAAGACATCTCCCCCTGGTTGCAAATAACGGGCAATCGTAGCGACTAATTCTGGCTTGACAATCCGACGTTTTTGTTGTTTGCGTTTGAACCAGGGGTCAGGAAACTGAATGGTCACCCGGTGCAAAACTCCCGCCGGTAAACTCTCTAGGATAGATTCCAGGTGAACATTGACCTGGGCAAACATGAAGTGCAAATTTGGCAAGTCATGGGCCATTTTTTGTTGATTGGCATATTCGACCAAGGGACGGCGGATTTCTAAACCGAGAAAATTCCACTGTGGTTGTTGCTGGGCCATTTTGAGTAAAAACACCCCCTTGGCCGAGCCGATGTCAATATGCAAGGGCTGTTCTACCTGAGCGTAAATCAGTGACCAGTCTGGAAGTTGTATCGGTTGAATCAGGTGCAGGCTGAGGGGATTAACGTGCTGGCGAACGCGCATGCCTCTGGTCAAGGTCCAACGCCGATGTTACTATAAAAGACTACGGGGACGCATAGCTCAGTTGGTTAGAGCGCCACGTTGACATCGTGGAGGTCACTGGTTCGAGTCCAGTATCGCCCACCAGTGTGCGGCACGAGAATTGGAAATTGAGCGTTTCGTCTCAGTTCCAATTCTCTTTTTTGTTTGGGGGTTTAAGGGTTAGGGGTTAGGGATCAGAGGAATGAGATCCATGAAAACGAAGAACCTAACCCTTAATCCCTAACCCTTCACACAACCTTTCACAGCCATGGGACGCGTGTTGCGCGTGTTATTTTTCAGTCTCCTGCTCATCTGCCCGGCATGCCAGCATGGGCGCATGTTCCGCTCACGTTTCACAATGAATGTACGCTGCCCGGTGTGCGGTATCGTGTTCGAGCGCGGCGCTGGCGAGTTCAGCGGCGGCATGGCGATCAATACGGTTGCCACTTCGTCAGTTGCGGTTACCGGAGCGGCGCTGGCGTTTGTTACCGATATGCCGGTCTGGCCTTTGATTGCGGTGTTGACCCTCGTCTCGGTCGCATTCGCCATTTGGTTCTACCGCCACGCGCGTGCGTTGTGGGCGGGCATTCTGTATCTGACCGGCTCAATAAGGGAAGATTAATGCAATGTCCATCTACGAAAATCTCCGCGACGTAATTGTGCGCCTGGTGGTGGAACGTCCGGCGAAGCGGCGCTCCATCGCCGAATGGGCGGAGGCGCTCGCTGAGTCGGGGGCGAAACTCAAGACGCGCATGACCGCCAGCGCTGACACGCCCGCCAATCGTCGTCAACTCCGGCACATTATTGGTCTGGAACGATGGGGGCAGCGCCGGATGCGCGTTGCACTCGGTGAGCCATTCGTCAACGATGAGATGGACGGGTATCAACCGCCGGTGGATTTGAATCTTTCCGAACTGATTGATGTGTTCCTCAATACCCGCGACGAAACGGTGCAACTGGCGCGGCGCTGCGCTGCCGATCCTCGCGCCGAGTCGATGCTGGTGCAGCACAATCAATTAGGTCCGCTCAGCATTCGTGGTTGGTTGCGATATCTCGATCTGCACGCCAACCTTGAGGCGCGCCGGTTGCGTTGACCGACGCCGCGAAGGTTTCGAGCCAGCGCCAGACCGCTGCTAGCGCCTCGACATCAACTGCTAGATAGACGATGGCGGGCCTGAGCACATCCGGAGCGTCAGCGGGCGATGGTTGTACGCACCATTGCCGGTATGCCTCCCACGCCAGCGTCCAGTGATCAGCACCGGGGGGCCACGTCCATCCCAACCAACGCGCAATGGCTTTCAACCCGCCGCCGCGCTGGTCGCTCAACCGGGGAACAGGCAGGGCGACGCGCCGGTGCAATTCGTGCTGTGCGTCGATCATGAACGGAACAAGATCCTGGCGCGTTTGCGGATCAGCGCTCTGCTCCAGCATAAGACGCTCGGCTTCACCCCAGTGCGCCAGCATGCCGCTCATTGTACGCACGGCATCGAGCACGCGCCGCCATCCCTCCTGAACATTCCGCACCCACACGACAGGAATGCCGTCGATCCGTGCTGCGCCGTTGCCAGGCGATGGTTTGACCACGATAACGAGGCGATCTCTGGATGCGCTGGCCAGCCCAAAAGCCCACGGTTCGCGCGTCGCTGGGTCGCTTTCGATATCGAGAAAAAGCCCGACCCGGGGAAGCGGCGGGACGGGAACGCCGGTCGGCAGTGGTTGACCGGTGAGCAATGCCTGCGCCTGGAGTCGGAGACGCGCGCCTGTCGCAGTTACGCGATCCGGTAACGAAGCCAGCGTTGCAGTACTAAGCGTTACAACCTGATCTAGGCGGTGAATGCCACGCTGTCGTAGTGCGCTCCCCTGCCGCCGACTCAGTCCCGGAAGGAGTGCGATATCACGGGTTTCGCGCGCTGTGGCGTCGCACGCCGCGCGCCACGGACAGAATGGACAGTGGTCGTTATCGAACCAAATAGCCGGAGCGTCCCTGGCGGCAATCGAAGCGGCGCGTCGCACGTGCGCCGTGAAAGTGGCGAGCGATGCAGTCTGGCGCTTGATAAATGCTGGACCATTGCCGTTCACGCCGAGCCACAGTTCGCCCGGAGGGTCGTCCTCGTTTCCCTGTGCGTGGCGGACGAGCCAGCGCCATGAGTCGAGCAGAAGCCGGTCCCAACGCGCGGGACGGGTGTGAAGCGCAATAGCGATTGGTTGGTATGTCCGCGTGCCGGGGAGCGCTGAAGGGTCACGCAACAGAAGATCAGGGGCGCCGCGCAACAGGCGATCATCGACAGGCGCTTCGAGCGCAGCGCCGACAATCGCTGCTGCGCCACGCTGCATAGCGTAGCGCGTCTGTTCGATCCGCTCCTCCCATGGGAGTGTCGAGAGATTCGCAACGTTCTCAAGAGAGGCAAGGATGCGGCGGCGGTGCGCGACGCGCAGTGCAATGCGCATGCGTGCATCGGCAGTCGGGGCCATCTCCGGCGCCTGGCTGTTGCGCCAGTCGAACCAGATACGTCGCTCACATCGCATCAACCATGCCAGATCCTCAGCATCGAGCGGCGAAAGGTTGGTGATACCGTCAGGCATGCCGATAGAAGCGCGAGGTGTCTATGGTCATCCTTCAATCCGCTGGAGATGCTCCTGGCTGAAAGGAGCCCTCACGGGGATAGGGGTTTCCGAGCGAGCCTTGGCGTCGGATTGCCCGTATCGGGATCGGGACGCTCCCACTCCCCCCTCTCCTCCGTCTCACAGGTGTAGATTTTTTCCGGCAAGCCCTCCCGTTGCATCGTCCATTTTGAGCATCCGGATGCGCACACTCCTCCTTCTCCCTCCAGCCCTCCGCATGCGAGGAGCAAGTGGGGTGATAGAAGAGAGCAGAGGGGATGAGGGGAAAAGGGCGTTAGGATGCGGAAAACGTCCATCGCTCCCAAAAACTCTACCCTGGTGAGCTCTCCCCCTGCGAGAGAAGGGGGGTGGGGAGGATAAAGGGATACAGCGCATTGCAATGCGCAGAACATCCGCGAGAGCAGGGGAGCGTTCCTCCTGTTCTCTTCCCAATGTAGACAGCTTTGGACTCCTGAACCGGCGCCTCGATCCCTCACTCCTCGTTCCTACCTTGCTATTTCCCGCAACTGTGCAATAATGCCCGGGAGAACGTCGAGCACAACGTCCACATCAGCATCGGTATTATCGCGTCCGAAGGTAAAGCGGACTGCGCCAGGAAGCGCGACTGCAACTTCCGGCGCTGTGTCCAGGCCGGCGGCGCGCGCTAATGCCAGCAGCACGTGCGATGGCTCCAGCGAACCGCTGGTGCAGGCAGAACCGCTCGATGCTGCAATGCCATGCTGGTCGAGCAGCAAGAGAATACTCTCGCCCTCCACCCCCTCAAACGATAGATTGGCATTATTGGGGAGGCGGCGTGTCGGGTGTCCGTTGAGACGCGCACCGGGAACTCGTTCCAGAATACCCCGCACTAACCGGTCGCGCAGGCGCGCACAATGGGCGCTATCGCTGGTGCGGCGTTCTTCCGCCAGCCGCAAGGCCGTCGCCATCCCGACAATGCCAGGCACATTCTCGGTTCCTGCTCGCCGCCGTCGTTCCTGCCCGCCGCCGGTGATCTGCGGCAGCAACGGCGTGCCCCGACGGACGTACAGCGCGCCGACGCCCTTGGGACCGTAGAACTTGTGTGCGGCAATGGTCATGAGATCAACATTGAGCGCACGCACATCGAGCGGCAGCGCTCCCGGCGCCTGAACGGCATCAGTGTGGAAAGGAACGCCGTGCTCGCGGCAGATAGCGCCAAGTTCAGCAATCGGCTGAATTGTGCCAATTTCATTGTTCGCGTACATAATCGAGACCAGCACCGTATCCGGGCGCAGCGCTGCACGCAGGTCGTCGGGATGCACCAGGCCATCGCCATCAACCGGCAGAATGGTCGCCTCGAACCCGAACGCCTGCAGGTGTTCGACCGTGTGCAGCACGGCATGATGCTCAATCGCGCTGGTAATGATATGCGCGCCGCGCCCAGCCTGGCGCTGCGCCAGCGCGACGCCGCGAATCGCCAGATTGTCGCTCTCGGAGCCGCTGCCGGTAAAAATGATTTCGCGTGGCGAGGCGCCTAGGATCGATGCCACCTGATCGCGCGCCTCATCGATCGCGTGCAGCGCAGCGCGTCCGACGCGATAGATGCTCGAAGGATTGCCAAAATGAGTGGTGAAGTAAGGTAGCATCGCTTCGAGCACTGCCGGATCAACCGGCGTTGTCGCTGCGTGGTCGAGATAGATCAGTCGTTCAGTCACGCACTCCTCGCTCTTTCCAGGGCGCTTCCAGACCGTGCGCTTCAAGCAGCGCCTGATCATCGAGCAGGGTCGCCGCTCTGCCATCAGCAATGACGCGTCCTTCGTCCATGATAACCATTCGATCAAATAGTTCCTGCACCATTGCCATATCGTGCGTTGAAACCAGCATTGTCACTGGCAGATCGCGCAGCAGATTGATCAATCCGCGTCGCGCTCGCGGATCAAGACTGGCGGAAGGCTCATCGAGCGCCAGAATCTCCGGTTCCATCGCCAGGACAGTCGCAATGGCGATACGCTTCTTCTCCCCGACGCTCAGATGGTACGGATGCCGCTCATGGTATGCGCTCATGCCAACCATCGCCAGCGCCCGTTCGACCCGCGCGCGCACCTCATCCGCCGCAAGCCCCATATGCAGCGGACCGAACGCCACATCCTCAAAGACAGTCGGCGAAAACAACTGATCATCGGGATTTTGAAAGACGAGACCGACGCGCGCCCGCACCTGCGGCAGGGTGTGTTCCTTCACTGGCACGCCAGCGACCTCGATCCGCCCTTTGCCGCGCAGGATGCCGTTCAGATGGAGCAAGAGCGTACTCTTGCCAGCGCCGTTTGGTCCGACCAGCGCCACCTTCTCGCCGCGCGCGATGCGCAAACTGACGCCGCGGAGCGCCACGCGCCCATCAGGATAGGCGAAGTGCAGATCGTCGATCAGCAGCAATGGTGCGGAGGCGGAGAGTGATGTGTCAACCTCGAAATCGGAAAGAAACATAGACAGACTCGACTGCGATTGTTCCTTTCTTATTGTAGCGCGCTTTTCAGCGACTGGCGAGCGGCATGCTTGTTGGTGCAGTCAGATCCGTGCAAGTCTATCGCATCCGCGTCAATCCGTGTTCCCTTCACGCCCAATCTTCATTCGAATGCAAGTCCTGTCAGTCGCACGTTTGCGTGGTTCGTTTGACATCCCCTTCTGCTGCGGTATAATACCTAAAGATGGAGAAGCGACATTGGGCGACTATCGCGCGTGCGCGTAACGCGTGGAGTGAGGAGAGGGGTCATGCCAGCGATAGGAATTGGCGAACTGATTATCATCCTGGTTATTATCCTGTTGTTGTTCGGCGCTTCGCGCATTACCAGCGTCGCCAGCGCGCTTGGCGGCAGCATCAAGGCGTTCCGCAAAGCCGTGCGTGAGGACGACGAGGTTCCCGCCAACAAAGCCGAGACGAACGAATCAACCGACAAAAAGGCTGAGACCAAGGCATAATAGCCCGTCTCGCACCCGTGGCGCTGCGCGATAGATGCGGCCCGCGCGCAGACGAGCCGGCGCCAGCCGCAGTGTGATTGTTTCGCTCTGTGGCTGGCGTCGTTGTGTTTGGTAGCTATGGCTGGCGATTTTTACGACTATGCCCGAATCTATGTGCAGGCCGGCGATGGCGGCGATGGCGCCGCGACCTTCCGCCGCGAGAAATATGTGCCACGCGGCGGCCCCGACGGCGGTGATGGCGGGCGTGGCGGGCATGTCTATCTGGTCGCCGATCCGGGTCTCAACACGCTGTTGCCGTTCCGCGAGCGCACGCGCTTTATCGCTGAGCGCGGCGGAAATGGCGGAAGGTCGCGCAGACATGGGCGGAATGGGCGCGATGTCTTCATTCGGGTGCCGGTCGGTACGGTGGCGCGCACCGTGATTGATGGCAAGACGTACAGCGTCGATCTCGACGCTCCAGGACTCCGGCTGCTCGCTGCACGCGGCGGTCGCGGCGGATTGGGCAACGTCCATTTTGCCACGTCGAGTTATCAGGTTCCGCGCATTGCCGAGCTTGGCGAGCCGGGTGAGCGCCGCGAGATCGAGCTGGAACTCAAACTCCTTGCCGATGTCGGGCTGGTCGGTTTCCCAAATGCGGGCAAATCCACGTTGTTGTCGGTGATCAGCGCGGCGCGCCCCAAAATTGCCCCGTACCCGTTTACCACCCTTCAACCGAATCTGGGGGTTGTCGAGGTTGGCGAATACTCGTTTGTGGTGGCGGATATTCCCGGTTTGATCGAAGGGGCGCACCGCGGCGTCGGGCTTGGGTTCAGCTTCCTGCGCCATATTGAGCGTACCCGCCTGCTTATTCACATCATCGATGCGGCAGGGGTTGATGGGCGCGACCCAGTGAACGATTTCCATGCGATCAACGAAGAATTGCGCCTTTACCAACCTGAACTGGCGCAGCGGCCACAGGTGGTTGCGCTGAACAAAGCCGATCTGCCCGAAGCGCAGGCGAACCTGGAGCGGTTGCGCGCTGCCATCCCGTTGCCCGAGCGGGATGTCTTCGTCATTTCCGCAGCAACGCGAGAGGGGGTCGATGCGCTGTTGCAGCGTGTCGTCGAGCGACTCAAAGAGATGCCTGCGCCGCACCGCGCGCCGCGCAACGAGACGCTTACCTGGCCCGTGCCAGAGGTTGATGAGCGCCTGTACACCATCGAGCGAACGGAGGATGGCTGGCGGGTGCGTGGACGTAAAATCGAACGCCTGATTTCGATGACGAATTTTGCTCAACCGGACGCGATCATGCGGATTCAGCGCGTGCTCGAAGCAAGCGGCATTCAGGCGGCATTGCAGGAAGCTGGCATCAAGAATGGCGATGTGCTGCATATCGAAAAGGCAGCGTTCGATTGGGAGGATGGCGAAATAACGTACCGTATGCCCAGCGCCAGTTAAACCGGATCTCGATGAAGTACAATACGACTGATCGCGATCGAACGAACCATGGTGTTCAGAAGGAGCCGACGGTGAAAGAGACAACTGAGGCGACGACTGCCGCATCCGTCGCGTGTGCTCCTCTTCCAATCGGTCGCCGCCGAAAGACGGTCGCCAGCGCGCTGCTGTCCCTCTTCGACACCTGCCTGATTCTGGCAGGTTTCGCCATTGCCTACTGGATGCGCTACGAGCTCGATTGGCCTCCGCCGTTCGATCAACTGGTGCGCGAAGTACAGGCGCAAAACTTTGTGCCGTTCAGCGCCTTTGCACCATTCGCGCTTCTGCTGGCAGCGCTGCTGATGGTTCAATTCACCATGCGCGGGTTGTACCGCCTGCCGCGCACGGCGGGCGTGATTGACCACGCCAGTATTATCGTCGGCTCGACAACGACCGGCATCGCTATCCTGATCGTGGTGGTCTTTCTGTACAAGCCATCGGAGTTCTACTCGCGCCTGATCTTTGCATTTGCCTGGGGAACGATCATTGCGCTCCTTGTCAGTTGGCGCGCTGTGCTGATCGGCATACGCCGCTGGCGCTGGGTGCGTGGCATCGATCGTGAGCGGGTGCTGGTGGTCGGCAATACGGGCCTGGGGCGAGAGGTGATGGAAAGCCTGGTAGCGCAACCCGATCTGGGATATGCGCTCGTTGGCTTTCTCGATGATCGTGAGACGATCCCCAACCGACGAACCATCCATTTTCGACAGATCGGACGGATTAGCGACCTTGAAACCTGTTTGCGCAGCGGGGATATCGATCTGGTTATTCTGGCGCTGCCGTTCTGGGAGCATCACCGCCTCCCCGATCTGGTAGCGACCTGCCGCTATGCGGGAGTTGAGTTTCGCGTCGTTCCCGATCTCTATCAACTGAGTTTCGACCGGATTGATATTGGCAACCTGGGCGGCATTCCCCTGATTGGCTTGAAAGAAGTCTCGCTGCGCGGCTGGAATCTGGTGGTCAAACGAGCGATGGATCTGGCATTGACACTGCTTGCGCTGCCGCTGGTGATTCCACTGGGAGTGGCGATCGCTCTCATCGTGCGTCTCGACTCGCCCGGACCAGCAATCTTCCGTCAGCGCCGGATTGGGCGAGACGGTCGTCCTTTCGTCTGTTACAAGTTTCGCACCATGGTTGTTGATGCGGAACAGCGAAAAGCCGAGCTTGCGGCGTTGAACGAGGCTGATGGTCCGCTCTTCAAAATCCGCAACGATCCGCGGCTGACACGGGTCGGGCGCGTGCTGCGACGCTACAGTCTGGACGAACTTCCTCAATTGTGGAATATCCTGCGCGGCGATATGAGCTGGGTCGGTCCGCGCCCGGCGACGCCGGAAGAAGTTGCACAGTACGAAGACTGGCATTATCGCCGATTGACGGTGGTGCCCGGGTTGACCGGCTTATCGCAGGTGTTGGGGCGCAGCGACATTTCATTCGACGAGATGGTGCGCCTCGACATCTTCTACACCGAAAACTGGACTCCCGGCATGGATCTGCGCATTCTGTTGCAGACAATCCCGGTGGTCATCTCAGGGCGCGGGGCGTATTGAGGGAGGCGAAAGAGGTGGGGCAAGAGAGGTCGAAGGCGGGGGGATTGTTGCACGTTGCGTATGGATTGTCGCATGCGGGAAGGCGCAGAAGGACGGATAGGCCGCTTGTCTATGCATGCTGCATGCTGGACGCGCAGATTGGCGGCGCCAGGGTGGCAGGGAGAGGTGCGTGGCAGTGCGCTCAAGGGAAGCGTGCCGATTGCTGGGGGAAGGAATGGAGCAGGACGCAAATGATCGCGCTAACAGGGAGATCAACCAGGCAGGGAACAAACGAGGCGCCGAAGCTGCTCCTAGCACCGGTGCAACCAGGGTTACCACGCGAAACGACGCCATCTTGCGCAACCGACCGCTGCGGGCTGAGCGCGTGAAGGCTCCGAGGGACTTGCCTGACTTGAGCACGCCCGCAGCGCGCATGTTTAGGTTCAGACTAATCTCCTCATTAGGAAAAGCATCCCCAGAAGAGCCGCAGATCGAAGATGGTCGTGGAACTTCGCTGGCGGAACGATCCTTGCCCGGTTTGTGCGTGCTCCGGCCTCAAGGGTCTTGGAAGCAGGAATGCGAGAAGGCAATAATGTGATTGTGATGCATGCTCTGCATTATCAGCACGCATGACAGGACGTTCACTATAATCATGAGCGGAGTCACAGTTTCCTCACTGACATAGAGTACGATACTAGCGATGAATAAAGGGGTTGTGCGCCTATGCGGATACTGATCACTGGCGGCGCCGGTTTTCTTGGATCTCATTTGTGTGACAGATTCCTGGCGGAAGGTCATACCGTCGTGGCGATGGACAACCTGATCACCGGCAGCACCGACAATATCGCCCATCTTGCTGGCCATCCGCGCTTCAGTTTCATCAAGCATGACGTGACGAACTATATTTTTGTCGAGGGTCCGCTCGACGCCATTTTGCACTTCGCCTCACCTGCGTCACCGGTCGATTACCTGGAGTTGCCCATTCAAACGTTGAAGGTCGGCGCTCTGGGCACCCACAAGGCGCTGGGGCTGGCAAAGAACAAAAAAGCGCGGTTTCTGCTTGCATCAACCTCAGAAGTGTACGGTGATCCGCAAGTCCATCCGCAGCCGGAAACATACTATGGGCACGTCAATCCGATTGGTCCGCGCGGCGTCTATGATGAAGCCAAACGCTTCGCCGAGGCGATGACGATGGCGTACCATCGCTATCACGGCGTCGACACGCGCATCGTACGCATTTTCAATACGTATGGTCCGCGTATGCGGCTCCGTGACGGTCGGGTTGTGCCCAATTTCATTCAGCAGGCGTTGCGCGGCGAACCGCTGACCATTTACGGCGATGGTTCGCAAACGCGATCGTTCCAGTACGTGGATGATCTGGTGGAAGGGGTCTATCGCCTGCTCTTCTCTGATGAGGTCGAACCGGTCAATATCGGCAATCCGAGCGAGTTCACCATCAAGGCGTTCGCTGAACTGGTTAATCGGTTGACCGGCAACAAGGCTGGCGTGGTATACAAAGATCTCCGTACAAAGGACGATCCGCAGGTGCGCCAGCCAGACATTTCGAAGGCGCGCAGAATTCTCGGTTGGGAGCCGCGCGTGAGCCTCGAAGAAGGCTTGCGCCTCACGATCCCCTGGTTCCGCGAAGAGCTGCGCAAACGCGGGGAATTGCCTTGAAATCCGGGGTGCAGGTGAGGACGTCATTGACAATCTCGCAACCTTCTTCCTCTCGGATACCGGCGGCTCTCTGGGTTGTCGCCGTGACGCTGGGAGCGCTCCTGGCGATCACTCCACTCGATCAGGCAGCGCTGATCGCGGGTGCGGCGCTGGCGCTGGTTCTGGCGCTGGCGCATCCGGTTCTCGCAGTTGGAATGGCGGTGCTGTCGGTACCGGTGCAGGAACTGGTCATCCTGCCAGGGGGGCTGTCGGTCACACAGGCTCTGCTGCTGGTGACGCTGGGAAGCGGAGTGTTCCATACCCTAGCGCGCATTGAGCATCACCCGCTTCCCGCCGATATGCTGCTTCTGTGGGGGGGATTGCTCTTCGCGCTGGTGCTGTCTGCCAGTATAACTCCATATTCGCGCACAGAGGCGCTGCGTGAGACGTTGCGCTGGACTGTTGCGGCGGTGGTCTGGACGGTAGCGGCGAGCGCCGTTACCCGGCGCTGGCATGTCCTGTACCTGCTGGTGTGCCTGCTCATCGCCCCGGCCGTATGTGCTGGCATCGGCATCGTGCAGTTTGTAACCGGCGACGGTCCGCCGACCTTCCGGATCGCGCCTGGCCTGCCGTATGTGCGGGCATACGGCACGATCGGTCAACCGAATTCATTTGCGGGGTACCTGAACATGGCATGGCCGCTGGCGCTCGCGCTGGCGATCGTAACGACCAGCAGCGCCTGGCAGAAGGGTACGCAGCATCGCCTGACTGCCGTGAGTCACTGGCTGCTCGCGGCGGTTCTGTGGGGGATTGCCGGGGTAATGCTGGCAGCGTTGCTCGCGTCGTTCTCGCGGGGGGCGTGGATTGGAGCAGCCATCGGGGTAGCGGGAATGGCGCTGAGCCTGGGCAGGCGCGCGCTACCAGCCATCCTGGGTCTGTTAGCGACCGGCATAGTGGTGACATTGCTCGCCATCGCAGGCATGCTGCCCGAGGTGCTGGTTGCGCGTCTGACGAGCATCTGGCGAAGTGTGGCTTGGTTCGACGCTGCGGCAGTGACTGTGACCCCGGAGAACTTCGCAGTTGTCGAGCGCATGGCGCACCTGCAGGCAGGGTGGGAGATGTTCCGCTCTGCACCGCTGTTTGGCGTCGGTCCTGGCAACTACTCGGTTGCGTACCCGGAGTTTGCGGTTGGCGCATGGTATGCGAGTCGCGGGCATGCGCACAACTATTATCTGCACATAGCGGCGGAGGCGGGGATTATCGGCTTCATTGCATACCTGGCGTTGATTGGCGGGGTGATCCGGCAAGCAGTGTGTGCGCTTCGACGCACAACCGATCCTGTTTTGTACGGCACAGCCGTCGGCGGATGTGGTATCATCGCAGCAGTGGCAGGGCATAACCTGTTCGAGAATCTGCACGTACTCAATTTCGGCATTCAGTTGGCAGTCGTGTGGGCAATAGTTGATGGAATTGCGCGCGGCGCTGAACGTATTCAACCACGATGCGCTATCTCATTACAGGCGGAGCGGGATTTATCGGCAGCCACCTGAGCGAGGCGTTGCTGGCGCGCGGCGATCAGGTGGTGTGCATTGATAATTTCAACGATTACTACGATCCGGCGCGGAAGCGACGCAACATTGCGCGCGCGCTCGCACATCCCGGCTATACGCTGATCGAAGCAGACTTTCGTGATGCGGAAGTGATGGACCACGTATTTGCGCAGTACCAACCGCAGCGGGTGGCGCACATTGGCGCAATGGCCGGTCCACGACCGTCGATGCGCAACCCTGCGCTGTATGAAGATGTCAATGTTCGCGGTACGCTGATCGTCCTGGAAACGGCAGCGCGGTACAATGTTGAAGGTCTGGTGCTGGCGTCCACATCATCCGTGTATGGCATGGCGCCTACGCCCTGGTCTGAGGACTCGCCGACTGATCGACCGCTGTCATACTACGCTGCCACGAAAAAGGCCGCAGAGGTGCTGGCATATACGGCGCATCGTCAGTACGGCATACCGACGCGCATTCTGCGCTTCTTTACCGTGTACGGCCCACGCGGTCGCCCCGACATGACGCCGCATCTGTTCGTTGATGCGATGGTCGCCGGAACGTCGATCACGCTGTTCAACGGCGGGGTAGGCGTCTATCGCGACTGGACGTACATTGATGACATTATTTCTGGCGTTGTAGCGGCGCTCGATGCCGGATACGCTTTTGAAATCTTCAATTTGGGGCATTCGAGTCCGGTGCAGTTGATCGATTTCGTCACGACGCTGGAGCGGGTGACTGGTCTGCGCGCCAGGGTAGAGGTCCGGCCTTTACCGGCGGCAGACCCGCCGATCACGTATGCCCGGATCGACAAGGCGGCGCGGATGCTAGGATTTCGGCCGTGTACGCCGCTAGAAGAAGGGCTGGCGCGCTTTTGGGAATGGTATCAGAGCGAGTATGGCGCCTGAGCAGGAAGTTTGCAGGGAAGCGCGCCCTCTGAAAAACTGATGCAATCTCGACAAGCCAATGGACGTTTCGACCGCATCACGAGAGGATGGTTCAGCGATGATCAAGGAACGAGTCGGCGACGCGGGCGTCGAAGAATCGGTCAACCTGCCTGATCCCCCTGAAGTTCAGGAAGTCGAACGACAGGGATTCTCGCTGGCAAAAGCGCTGCGCAGCCCGCGCACACTCATCTCGTTTGCGCTGGCAGTCGCTATTGTCGTTTTTGCGGTGCGCGGCTTTGATATCGATGTCCAGCAGACATGGCAGTACATGCGCAGCGCGAACGGATGGCTGCTGCTGGCCGGTTTTGGCATCTTCTATCTCACGTTTCCGTTACGCGCCGTGCGCTGGCGTATGCTGCTGGAAAATGCGAATGTGCCGGTGCGCGAGGGGCGCACGAGTTGGGCGTCGCTGCCTGCGCTGATGGAATATATCTATCTCTCATGGTTCGCCAACTGTGTGGTGCCCGCCAAGCTTGGCGATGCGTACCGCGGGTATCTGCTGAAACAGAATGGACGCGTGTCGTTTTCGGCGACGTTTGGCACAATCTTCGCCGAGCGCCTCCTGGACATGCTGGGGTTGTTTGGGTTGCTGGTGCTGTCGGCCTGGTTCACGTTCGGCGCGAAGATGCCGGAAGGCACCCAGATCGTCTTCGGCTTCGGCGCGCTGCTGGTTGTTGTGATCGTGAGCGGTCTCGCAGGAATGCGCTGGTTAAGCCCCATCATCCGGCGGTTCATTCCAAAACGCCTGGTCGGTGTCTACGGCAACTTCGAACATGCAGCGCTCCGCTCGTTCCGTCCCAGCATTTTGCCCAAACTGATCGTGCTGACGTCGGGCGTCTGGCTGCTGGAAGGGATGCGCCTCTACTTCGTGATCCAGGCGCTCAGCCACGAGGGGCTGTCGCTGCCGCTGTCGGCAATTATCTTCATCGCGCTGGCATCGTCGTTGTTGACCGCTGTTCCCTTTACGCCCGCCGGTCTCGGCGTTGTCGAAACAGTGATTACCGGCGTGCTGACCTTCTTCAAGGTCGGAACGAGTCTTGGCGGCGCGGTCACATTGCTTGATCGAGTGATCAATTTCTGGAGCATTGTCGTGATCGGGTTCGTCCTGTACCTCGTCAGTAAACGCAGGTGACGACAGGCGACCGTTCTATGCACGTCGGCATTGATTTTACGGCTGGCGCCTGGCAGGGAGCTGGCATCGGGCGCTATACACGCGAACTGATAGGCGCCATTCTGGCTCAAAGTCCTGATATTCGCTTCACCCTGTTCTACGCTGCTGGCTTTCCCGGCGCCGATTCTCCTCCCTATCTGCGCGAGGTGCGTCGCCTCTGCGCATCGCATCCGTTTACCCGCGCGGTTCCCATTCCGCTGCCGCCCCGTCGTCTAACGCAGTTGTGGCATCGGTTGCGTATCCCCTTGCCAATCGAGTGGCTGACCGGTCCGCTCGATGTTCTGCACGCGCCTGATTTCGTAGCGCCGCCGACCCGCGCCCGCACTCTTGTTACCATCCACGACCTGTCGTATATGGTGCATCCAGAGTGCGCAGTTCCCGGCGTGGCCGCATTTCTGCGCGATGCTGTGCCACGCGCTCTGCGCCGCGCCGATATCATCGTGGCCGACTCAGAGTCGACGCGGCGTGACCTGCAGCGCCTGCTGAACGTCGCCCCTGAGCGAGTGAGTGTGGTGTACCCGGCGGTTGATGAACGGTTTCGTCCGCTGCCGCCGGAGGTATGTGAGCCGGTGCGTCAGCGGTTGCGTCTGCCGTCGTGCTTCATCCTGTTCGTCGGGACAATAGAGCCGCGCAAGAATCTGGTGCGTCTGCTGGAAGCCTTTGCCCGTATCGACCCGACAGCGCTGCGCATCGGCAGGGACGACCTCTTTCTGGTGATTGCCGGTCGACGGGGATGGATGTATCAGCCGGTGTTCAAGACTATCGAGCGCCTGAGATTGCAGGATCGGGTGCTTTTGCTTGACTTCGTGGCGGATGCTGACCTGCCAATCGTGTATAATCTTGCGCGGGTATTCGTGTATCCCTCGATCTATGAGGGGTTTGGGCTGCCGCCGCTGGAAGCGCTGGCGTGTGGGACGCCGGTGATAACATCCGACAATTCGAGTCTCCCGGAGGTGGTGGGCGACGCGGCCCTCCTGGCGCCGGCTGATGACGTGAACGCACTCTCAGCAGGGATGATCCGCCTGTTGCAAGATAGCGCTCTGCGCGATCGACTCCGGCAGGCGGGTCTGGAACGGGCGCGACGATTTCGTTGGGAAGCGTCTGCCCGGCAGATTATCGAACACTATTACTCGTTATCAACGGGAGCATTGCATGAGGCAACAACCAGAGCTCTCCGGTGAAACGCTCGACTCCGACGAGATGGAGAGCCGCAGTCTTCTCCTTGCCAGATTGCTGTCGCAGATCTTCAACCCGGTGTTCGTCACTATCGCCGCCTACCTTCTGATCGGTCTTCAGACGCTGGACGAAGCGGGTCTGGCATGGGTCGGTGGCATTATTGTCTTCCAGACCGTGCCATCTGTCCTGTATTACCTGGTGCGATTGCGCCAGGGAGGGTTCAGTGATGCCGATGTATCGGTGCGGCACGAGCGGAATGAACTGTACGTTTTTGGCACTGTGTCGGTCTTGCTAACCATTGTGCTGCTCCTGGCGCTGGACGCGCCGCGACCGTTTCTGGCGTTGACGGTCGGCATGCTGGGCATCGGGATCATCTGCGGTTTGATCAATCTGATCTGGAAGATCAGTATGCATGGTGCGGCGATCGGTGCGCTGGCGACCCTGGCGCTTATCTATTCGAATATTCTGGGAGTCGTCTTCTGGATATGCGCGGGCGCCGTCGCCTGGGCGAGGGTGCGAACGCGCAACCACACACCGGGGCAGGTGATCGCCGGTCTGGCAGTCGCTGCAATGGTTGTCACCGTTTCGTTTCTGGCGCTGGCATAGGCTCAACGTATGACCCTGAAGGATGCCGCGCTGCCGTTCATTCTGTCGCTCGATATTGGCACATCTGCGGTGCGCGCGCTGGTGTTCGATGCGCGGGGATGGCGCGTGGCAGGAATTGGCGCCCGCGAGTCGGTTGCGGTGCGCACAGCGCCTGATGGCGCTGCAGAGATCGATGCCAGCGCTCTATTCGACACTGTCGGACGCTGCCTGGATACGGCGCTGGCGCAAGTCGCAGCGCTGGCTCCTCCCAGCGCTCTTGGCGGCGTCGCCGTTACAACCCTGGCAGCGACGTTACTGGCGCTTGACCAGCACGGCGCTCCTCTTACCCCGATCTTTACATACGCCGATACCCGCTGCGCTCAGGACGCGGCTGCACTGCGGGCGCGCTTCGATGAGTGCGAGGTTCATCAACGCACTGGATGCCTGCTACGTACCGGTTACTGGCCCGCGCAACTCACCTGGATCCGCCGAACGCGCCCGGCGATCTTTCGCCAGGCGGCATCCTGGGCAACGCTCGGCGATTATCTGGAGTTGCGCTTGTTCGGTCGGCGGCGCATCAGTTATTCCGCCGCTTCCTGGACAGGTCTGCTTGATCGCAAGATGCTATCGTGGGATCTCCGCTTGCTGGGCGATCTCGGCGTTCGACCCGGTCAACTGGCGCCGCTGGTTGATCGCGATGCGCCGATTCAAGGCCTTCTTCCTGAACATACGGCGCGCTGGGCGGAACTGGCTGAGATCCCATGGTTCCCCGCGATTGGCGATGGTGCGGCAGCCAATGTCGGCAGCGGATGCCTTCGTCCAACCCACGCTGCACTCACCATCGGCACGACCGGCGCGTTGCGCGTAACGCTGCCGGATGTGGAACGTGTTCCACCCGGTTTGTGGTGTTATCGGATTGATCGTCATCGCGCCTTGCTCGGCGGCGCTACCAGCGAAGGCGGAAACATCGTCGCTTGGCTGCGCGAGACGCTGCGGATCGACGAGGACCCGGACACGCTTGATCGGGCGCTGGCGGCGCTCCCGCCCGATGGTCATGGGTTGACGATCCTGCCGTTTTGGGCAGGTGAACGCAGCCCCGGCTGGGCTGGGAATGTGCGCGCTACGATTGCTGGTCTGTCGCTAGGGGTGACGCCGCTCGA
Organism: Roseiflexus sp.; assembly: GCA_025062325.1. GTDB lineage: Bacteria > Chloroflexota > Chloroflexia > Chloroflexales > Roseiflexaceae > Roseiflexus. Next base: position 18,568 of record JANXAL010000012.1, on the reverse strand, counting down.
TATCCTGCGCGCTGGCATGGAAGCCGTTGCCTGCCGGTTTGCGCTCATTCTGGAACAGATTGAGCAGGCGGAAGTCACGCCGTCGGTTTTCGTCGCAGGCGGCGGTGCACTGCTGTCATCGCCTGCCTGGATGCAGATCGTGACCGATGTGCTAGGGCGACCGTTGACCGTTGCCGCAGAGTCTGAAGTGAGCGCCAGAGGTGCAGCGCTCCTGGCGCTCGATGCGCTGGGTATTACGGTAGACGCAGAGGTTGCGGCAGCGAATGCCGCCAGGTTTGTTCCCGACCTGAACAATCACGCGCGCTATCGCGAAGCAATCGCGCGCCAGCAGGCGCTGTACAGGAAGATTGTTCAAAGGGATGATCAAAGGGACGATGCAGCCAGTTGCTGAACCTCTTCCGCAGCGATCAGATCGCCAGCCTGTCGGAAAGCCTGTTCACTGAGCGAGAAATAGACTCTGGCCTGATCTCGCTCGTTCAGTGCGGCGTAGATTTCGCCCAGACCGCGATACGCACACCCTAGACACATGGCATCGTTTGCCTGCTGCGCTATTTCCAGGGAACGATGCATGATCATTCTGGCGTGCGCTGCATCGCCTGATTTCAGAAGGATATACCCCTGCTCGTAGAGATTCGCGGCGAAACCGGCGAGATCGTCGGGAAGATGCGATGCGCGGAAACGATACTCTTCTTGAAAGATCGCCAGAGCTCTATCGAACTCACCTGCCATCCGCTCGACGACTCCTCGCTGATGGAGCACAATAGCCTGCCACGGCATATCGCGCGCTTCCTGCACAAGACGATACAGATTTGCGTACAGCTCGCGCGCCTGATCGAATTTGCCCCGGAAGCAGTATGCGAACGCCAGACCATGCGCAGCTTTCTTATACAACTCACGCTCAGAACTTGAACCTGCAGCTAGAGCCGCTGCATAAAGGCGTTCGGCTTCGTCATATCGGCCTTTGTCAAACGCCAGAGATGCCTGATGCAGAAGGTGTTTCATTTCCTTGCTTGCGGCGCTTGTCGCTCCGGCATCGCCAGCACCATGCCTTCGAGCGCGAGTTGAGGGTTGACATTATCGCGTAGACGTTGTGCTGCCAGGGAGATGCTTGAAACGAAGGCATGGAGATCAGAGACGGTGTACTGTGCTGCCGCTGCTGCAAGAGCTTCGCGGCGATCAATATGGATAATCGCCTGTGGACATCCAGCGGCGGTCAGCAGCACATCGCGCCACCAGCTCTGCCACAGGTCAAGCGTCTCGAACACCGCCGTCTGCTCGCCAGCACGATAGGCTTTTGCGCATTCCTCCGCCCAACGGAGCCTGACCACCAGCGGTTGGTCGGCAAGCGCCAGCAGTTCATCCAGTCGCTGCTGGCGTGCTGCCAGTGCATCCGGCGCCTCGATCAGACGTAGCGCCCATCCGATCCGTCCGCCGCTCCATGCCGCCAGGAGTTCGGCGTCGCCAGCCGCCAGGTTCCACCGCTCACGCAGCGCCGCTGCCACCTGCGCGCGCGGCAATGGTCGCAACCGCAGCAACTGACAGCGTGAAACAATCGTCGGCAGCAGGCTGCCCGCCGTATGCGCCACCAGAACGAGTGTCGCATAGGGAGGCGGTTCTTCCAGGGTTTTCAGCATCGCATTCGACGCAGCTTCATTCAACTTTTCTGCGTCGTGCAGAATGAAGACTCGCCGTCGCCCTTCATAAGGCTTTAGCGTGATATCGCGCTGCCACTCGCGTACCGTATCAATCTTCAATTCTTTCTGCCGCGCGGCATCGTCGGCTTTGGCGCCTGCCGCCTGCGTTGCCATTCCAGCGATGCGCACATCCGGATGATTACTGCGTTCAATCCGCTGGCACGCCCGGCAGCGCAGACATGGATCGACGCCTGCCTGCTCGCAGTTGAGCGCCTGCGCCAATCGGAGCGCCAGCAATGCCTTCCCTACGCCTTCCGGACCGCTAATAAGATACGCATGCGCAAGATGATTGCTGGCAATCGAGCGTCGCAGAAACTCGACAGCCCATTCGTGCCCGACAATACCCCAGTTGTCTGACAATTCGATCATCACTTGATAAGCCGTATCTTTCAACAAGTACCACCAGTTCTAATTATGGTAGAAACGCTACGAACTACGTAAGAGGGCTGCATGGCGCATCGCACCATTCTTATCGTTGATGAAGCTCCCGATCACCGTGACATTCTCGCTCGTCTGCTGCGCTTCTCTGGCTATCACGTCATCGAAGCCGCACCATCAAACGCTCTGGACCACATCTGCTCTGGCATACGACCTGATCTGATCCTCTGTTCGCTTTCACTCCCCGGTCAACCGGCCTGGGAAACCGTGCGTCAATTGCGTACCCTCCCAGAGATTGCAGCCGTTCCTATCCTCGGTGCAACCGTCTATACCACGCTTATCAAGCGATCCCGGGCGCAGGCTCTTGGCTGTGTCGATTATGTTGATAAACCCTTCGACCTGGACAGTTTGATCGAGTACGTCCAATACCTGCTATCCGCGCCAACGATCACGGCTTAGTACAATTTATCGTAGCAAGCTTCGCTTTCAGTAGCCCGCGCTTATAGAGTCTAGAGGAATGCATCCAGTATTAGCCCACGCAGGCAGGCTTTGCAACCGTGGCCCGCGGCTTATGAAGAGATATTACTGGCTGAGATCGCCGCGACGCAGCACCAGGACGCTGTTGATCCCGCCGAATCCGAACGAATTCGATATGGCAATCCGAATTGCTGCCGGTCGTCCGCGCAGCGGAACATAATCGAGGTCGCACTGCGGATCAGGCGTTGTCAGGTTAATCGTTGGCGGAATGAACTGATGCTGCATGGCCAGGATTGTTGCCGCCGCCTCTACCACGCCAGCGGCGCTTGTCAGATGACCAATCATCGACTTGGTGGCGCTGATTGGTACACTGGAAGCGTACTCGCCAAAGGCTATCTTGATTGCCAGCGTTTCAGCGACATCACCTATCGGCGTACCGGTCGCATGGGCATTAATGTAATCAACCTGCTGCGGTGTAATCTTCGCCTGGGCCAGCGCGCGCACAATCGCGCGAGCCGCGCCATCACCGGTCGGATGGGGTGCGGTGACGTGATATGCATCGCATGTCGTTGCATAGCCGATGATCTCGGCATAGATACGCGCACCGCGTCGCCGGGCGTGGGAGAGCGATTCGAGCACCAGCACGCCTGCGCCTTCTCCGAGGACGAACCCATCACGTTCGGCGTCGAACGGGCGCGATGCGCCAGCCGGATCGTGGTTGCGCGTTGAGAGTGCGCGAATGGCGCCAAAACTGGCGAGGGTCAGGCGACAGATCGGCGCTTCGGTGCCGCCTGCCAGCATGACCGTCGCGTCGCCGCGGCGGATGATCTCCGCCGCTTCGCCAATTGCCTGCGCACTTGCGGCGCACGCAGTGGCAATCGTGGTGTTATACCCCATCAACCCCAAATGAATGGCGACCTGGCATGACGGCATGTTGGGAAGCGCACTGGTAATATAGAATGGGCTGATGCGTGCTGCGCCGCGATCAAAGAGGATCTTGGCAGCCGCCTCGGTGTCGGGCGGCGAGGTGCTGCCACAGGCAATCAAGGCGCCGATGTCGTACCGGTTGCTATCGTCAATCGTCAGGTGAGCATCGTCGAGCGCCATACGCGCTGCCGCAATGGCGAACTGTGTGCCGCGCGAAACACGCCGCGCCTCTTTGGCGTCCATATAATCGCGCGCATCGAAGTTGCGCACCTCAGCAGCGATGGTGGTCGTCGCATCGCCGGGATCACAGAGTGTAACCGGACCGACGCCGCTCCGCCCTTCTGCCAAGCCCTGCCAAAACGTCTCGAGATCATTGCCTAAGGGTGTCACCACACCCATGCCCGTGACGACGACGCGACTATCCGCATCACCCTGATCGATCAGCGCGGGTTGAGGTTGCGGCACTGGCGTATCCTCGAACACGTCCGCCAGCAGTTGATCGATCTTACGCGCAAGGGTATCGGGATCGGTCAGCGCTGCGCCTCCGGCGAGCGCTGCAAGCAGACGTTCACGCACCTGGGCGCGGCGTGAAGGTGCGTCACGAGAGACAGGCGGCATTGCGCTCTCTCCTCTCTGTCTAATGGTCGTTCGCACGAACTCCTATTATAACCGGCCCACAGCGACCAGCGCCAGAACGATGGCCCCGGCCACGATGCGGTAGATGCCGAAGGCGACAAAACTGTGACTGGCGACATAGCGCAGCAGCCAGCCAATACTCAGCCACGCGACGATCAGCGACACCACCAATCCTAACAAAAGGCGCCCAACGTCATCAGGCTTCACCTGGTCGAGATTGGTCAACAGATCGACAATCGTTGCTGCTCCAAGCGTTGGGATCGCCAGATAGAACGAAAAGGTCGTTGCAGCGCGGCGGTCCAGCCCGACCAGCATTCCGCCAATAATCGACGCTGCTGACCGCGAAACGCCTGGTGTCAGCGCCAGCATCTGAGCAATGCCGATGCCAATCGCCTGACGAAGTGAGAGGCGGGTGGCGTCGTGGAGTGCGGTCGTGCGTCGGGGAAGGCGCTCGACCATGATCAGAATCACGCCGCCGGTCATCAACGCAGTACCGATGACTGTCGGTGAAAACAGCACCGCCTTGATCCAGTCGTGCAGCGCCAGACCAATGACCGCCGCAGGAATGAACGCAATGCCAATTGCCAGCCAGAAGCGCCGCGTCTGTGGATCGCGCGGCGCCTGACGCGCCTGATGCCACAGATCAGCAGCATAATACCCCACGACAGCAATAACGGCGCCCAGTTGAATAAAAATCTCGAACGTGCCTCCCAGACTCCCCTCGAAATCGAGGAGACTGGAAACAATCAGCAGGTGACCTGTCGAGGAAATGGGGAGAAATTCGGTCAATCCCTCAACGACGCCAAGAATGACGGCTTTCCACCAATCGCTGGCGGTGGGGACTGCAATGATCAACGCGGTTCCAAGTAGTGCAGCAGCAATCATTGCCAGAATATGCGTTCTGCGTGAACGCGCTTCATTGAGAGCGGCAAGCTCAGAAGACTCCATAGCAATAACTTTCTGGATGGCGTCAAAGGCTGCTAGCGATCATCAAAGGTCGACGCAACATCACACATGCCACAGCATTATACCAGACACACCAGAACATTCGGAATGGCAACGTCTGCAGAGATTGCTCATCTGACGCAACGCTATTACCGCGTGTGGTTCGGAGCATCGTAAGACTCGCGGACACGCTGTAAGCGAGCAAGTCATCCTCTCGCAATCGACAGGAACAAGAGAGTCCTTGCCGCCGAATCTGGCGTCTTCGGACGGGTGTGAAAGACATTCTGTCATACAGACGAAACTCTTGCAAGAAACAAGGGAGTGCGATACAATAGAAAAGAAGAGATCAAGAATGTTATCTCCGCCTCTAATTCCTGCTGATGATGTGTTGAAGGTATCTTTCTTTCATCTGCACAAAGAAAGGAAACAGAGATGCCCAAAGTGCGTAAGCTGACCAAAGAGGAAGTATTCCTCCTCGAAAACAGAGGCAAAGGCATGCGAACGTTGATTGCCGCGGAGTATGATCGGTTTCTGGAGGACTACCAGATCGGCGATTACGGCGAAGTAGAGCTTGAACCGGACGACAAGCGTACAACTGTGCGCAATCGTCTTCGCGCCGCAGCAAAACGACGCGGTTTCGACATCCTCTTCTTCCGCACGCGAGGAAGCGTTATTCCCTTCAAGATCGTCGAACTTCGTCCTGAACCCGAACCTGCGCCCGCTCCTGTATCATCGAACTCGACAGAAGGTGAGCCGCCGCGTCGAAGACCGGGACGACCGCGCAAACAACCAGCTTAAGCGAATGCAAGAATGCTAGTTGCAGCGAGTCGGTTCAAGCGCGTGCTGTCGAATACGGGTGTACTCGTGTTGAAAGAACCTGGCGATCATTGGATCATGGATGATCGCCAGGTTCTCATCATTCGTGTCCTCTGCGTTGTTGGTGAAGTTGTATGAACCGGTGATGACGACCTCATTATCGATAATCAGAACCTTGTGATGCATGATGTAGCAGTTGCCATCTTCCTGTATGTCTACTCCGTTCGCCCGCAGTTGTGCAAAAACCGATCCGGTTCCAAATGCGTTGCGCTTCTCGATCACGCCTTCAACATGCACGCCGCGCTCTGTTGCATCAATCAAGGCGTCAGCAATCGGCGCTGAGGTGAACGAAAATGCCATGAAGATAACGCTTTTGCGCGCTTGTTCTATCTGTTTGAGAACAAACGGCAAGGCTTGATCCTGGGGCGAAAAGTAGATATCAATCCCTCCCTCACTGGCCTGTTCCTCAATCCGCAGCGTATCACTGCGTTTGGCAGTCCCAAAACGTCCCGCGTGCATTTGCTCGAATTCCTGGCGATAAGCAGCGGCAATTCGGCGGCTCTTGATCCGAAGTGCGTTGTTATTATTGCGAAAGGTGCAGTTCTCCGTCAGGTTCCACGAACCGGTCCACACAATTATGTCATCGAGCACGACGAACTTGTTGTGCATGAACGGCGCCCGATGATCAAAAACCACCGGAATCTGCCAATTCTGCATGCGTCCGGTCAGCATGGCGACAGCGGGATCGCTAAGGTGCTCACTATCGACAACTGCGCGCACGTTTACACCGCGTTGCTGTGCGGCAATCAGTGCATCAACGAGTTGCGGAAGGTCAAGATCGAACGCTGCTACCTTGATCGACACGCGGGCGCGGGATACGTCGCTGACCAGGTCACGCAGCATTGGCGGCGTCGCACGGCGGTTGGGAGCGTCCGGGTAGCGTAACGTCGGAGTCGTGAAAAAAACCTGCACCTGCTGGCCAGTTGCATTGTCGCTTGCTTGCGACGTTTCGATAGGTAGCGGGTGCGACAGGGTATGGATCAGCGCATACGTCGCGTACAGACCCAGCAGGGCCAGCAGAACCATCCAGAGCGAAATTCGGCAACGGCGGCATGGGTTGTGGGGCACGATGGATCGCCTGTGCTGTGCAGATCACACGCAGGCAACGGCGCACGTCTGCCGCTTTGCTATTTCAACCGCACGATCAACGAGCGCGATACGTCTGTAGCGCGTTTCTGATCACTGGAGCGCCCTGCCTGTTCCGGTATCCGGCGTTCAAGGAAGCGTCGCGTCCTGGTAAGCGTGAGTGCGATTGCTGCTCGGATCGAGGTATGCACGTGATACACAGGGGAGTCGCGCGCCCGCCTGGCGACTCTGCTAGCGGTAGGCGGCTTCCAGGCGCGGGAGAATGGTCTCCCAGTCGTACCCTGCGCGCGCCAGTTCCCGTCCTGTAGCGCCGAGTGCGCGTCGGGTCGCCGGATCAAGCAGCAGGCGCTGGATGGCCCCGGCAAACTGTTGCGGCGTATCTGCCAGCAAACAGTGCACGTCGGCGCGCAGTCCGATAATGCCTTCGACCCCGAGCGAGGTGCTGACGACCGGCGCTTCCATAGCGAATGCTTCGAGCACCTTCAGGCGGATGCCGCCGCCGATGCGCATGGGTGCAACATAGACTGTCGCGCCTGCTAGATAGGGACGCACATCTGCCACCTCGCCGGTAAGTGTGAGGCGTCCCCGTTCGGCGAGACGGCGCAGTACCGGAGCAGGCCGTTTCCCGACCGCCAGCAGGCGAACATCAGACCGGTGGGCATGAACCTGCGGCAAAACGGCATCGACAAACCAGGTGAGTGCGTCGATATTGGGGCGGAAATCGAGCGTTCCGCTGAACACGAGCGTGGGAACGGCGAAGGGCAGCGGCGCACGATGATCGTGCGCAAGTGCAGCGCGGCTGAAGAACGTCGTGTCTACTCCATTCGGCGCGACCACAAAGCGCGTTCCGCCAATCCGCTCCAGCGCCCTGCGATCCTCCTCGGACACAACGATCGTCACGTCGCACGTTTGCATAACGGCACGCTCATAGTGCGCTAATTTTACCCACTGAATCAGGGAATAAACGCTGCCAACGCTGCGCTGCACAGGATGGGAGAGCGCGAGCGCGGCGCGCAGATCGGTGAGCGCGGCGCGTTTTTGCAACACATATTCGGCGTTGAACTGATCAAGGACCAGCCAGGGACGGCTGGCTGAAAGCGTCCCGTTGGCAGTTGACAGACTCGCCAGATATGGCGCCATCTCGATGCTTTCCGCCTGCACGACATCGAATCGTTCACGGGCCGCCAGATCAAGCAGCGCAGCGCGGAAGGCAGGCGAGGCATTTCGTAGCGCCATGTCGGGGAGCGGGGAGGCAAAGGTCGTCCAGGCGCGGCGCAGTACGGAACGTGGAGCAGGTCCGCGCACGGTAACGACCCGGCACAGGGCGCGGAGCGGCGCTAGCGCTGCTTCGGCTGCAGCATCCGGCGCGAATGTGAGGCATGTGAGGGTATGACGCTGCGCCAAACCGCGGATGATCTGGTAGATCCGCATAGCGCCGCCGCCGCGTGGCGGATAGGGCGGATAGGGGGAGAGCAGCAGAATCTTCATGCCAGCGCTTCAGGTCGCGCCATTGAGCCATGGTGCAATGAGCGCCCAGAGGCGCGGCAGGAAGACGATCAGGCCGACGGCGACTGCGCCGATGGCAGTGAGCAGCACTGTTCCAGCGGCTACATCCTTAGCGATCTTGGCGAGCGGATGGAAACCGGGCGTCACTAGATCGACCACTGCCTCAACTGCTGTGTTCACCCCCTCGGCTGCCAGCACCAGGGTGATGGTTAACGCCAGCGCCAACCACTCACCGCGATCAATGTTGAACAGAAAGCCAAGCGCAATTGCAACACTTCCAGCCGCCACGTGAATCTGCGCATTTCCCTGCGTGCGTAACAGATGACCAATCCCCGCAAATGCGAAAGGAAATGAACGCAGACGTTGCTGTATCCAGCGAACGGACCGACGCCGTGGCGCCGACATGATACGCATACGTGGCACGCTAGTCGTGCGACGCCCGGCGATAATCTGATGATCCGTGGTTGGAGACTGATGATTGGTCGCCATGATCACCCCTCACGGCTCAAACCAAGCGCATCGAGGATTGCTTCCTCGCGTGCACGCATTCTGGCTTCATCGACCGGACCCCGTTCATGGTCGTAGCCCAACACGTGCAGCACGCCATGAACTGTAAGAAAGGCGAGTTCGCGTTCAGGCGAATGACCGTACTCCGCTGCCTGAACGACAACCCGATCCCAAGAAATGGCAATGTCTCCCAGGTAACGCGGCGCTTCAGGAGGGCGCACAAATGGGCTGCTGTCGTCTGCCTCGGCGAACGACAGGACATCGGTAGGCGCGTCGACGCCGCGGTACATCTGATTCAACCGGTGCAATTCCGCATCGTCGGTGATCAGAACACTGATTTCTACCGGACCGGCAACCTGTTCAGCGCGCAGCGTTTGCTCAACGGCGCGTTTAACGAGCGCGACGTCGACGGACCCGACATACTGCGGCGCGACCTGCACATCGACCAGGATTTCAGCCTCATCCATGTGAGAGAGAATGCCAGTTGATGCGCTCAAATTACAGGCTTGCCCGGCGTGTAATCGACGCGCGGATGATAAATACCCTGCAACGTGGTGATGAACGCCTGACGGATACGCGCCAGATCGCGCAATGTGAGCGGACATTCGTCGAGTTGCCCGCTGCGCACCCGTTCTTCAATGATCGCTGTCACCAATTCTTCAAGTGTTTGTCCATTGTCGCGTATCCGGCCATCGCCATTGTGCGCCTCGCGACTGGAAATCACGCAGCCTGCCTGGAACTTTGAGCGCACCGTCGCCTCGACCGAATCGGCAAGCATCATGATACCCTGTTCGCGCGTGCGGGGCCGCGGACCGGGATAGCGATAATCCTCTATGTTAACCGTATCGTGCTGCTGAAGGGCACGCTGGTAGAAATACTTGATCACACTAGTGCCGTGGTGCGTGGTGATGAAATCAACAATCTGCGATGGCAGGCCCGCAGCGATCGCCATTTTTTGCCCTTCGCGCACGTGGTCAGCGATAATCTGTGCGCTGGTTAGCGGATCGAGATCATCATGAACATTCTCGCGGTCGCTCTGATTATCGGTGAAGAAAAACGGCCGGATCGTCTTGCCGATATCGTGATAGTACGATGCGACGCGCAGCAGGAGGGCATCGGCGCCAATCGCCTCCGCCGCACTCTCCGCCAGATTGCCGACTGCGACGCTATGGTAATACGTGCCGGGCGCTTCCCGGATCAGGCGGCGCAACAGCGGTTGCGCCGGATGCGCCAGTTCCATCAACCGGAGCGGCGTGACAATTCCGGCCAGTTGACCGGCAAGGTTGTAGAGACCGAGCGCCAGAATGGCTGAGAGGGCGCCATTGATGCCGCTCACCGCCAGGATGGTCAGCGCCTGATCGAATACAGGCAGCGCTCCCGCGATCAGGTGAAAGGTGAATTGCGCCGCTGCCGTTACCAAAAATACCGCCACGCCGCTGATAAAGAACAAGAGCGAGCGTTCCCCGCGTCCTATCAGAAACGCCCCGGCGACTCCTCCCACAGAGAGCGTCATCGCCGTTGCTAGGTGATTATCGCTCAAACTGGCAATCACAGCGCTGAGCAGCCCTACGCTCATCAGCGCTAGCCCAACATTGAAGAGAGCCGCCAGCAGCATAGCAATCAATGCGACTGGAAATGCCAGAGTCCACTGCGATCCAAGCGGCCCAATCAACCGCGCCGCAACAATTGCCAGCGCTATGAGACCAAAGACGAGCAGCAACGGTCGAACATCCTTCAACGTATCGCGTTGAGCGACTACGATATATGCGCCAAACACGCTAGCGAACAGCAAAGCCAGCAATGCCCTGCCACCAACGGACGCCCAGTTCGTTTTTGTGCGCAGAGCCCCCAGCGCTTCGAGCTTTTCCAGAACATCGGGAGTTACGACGTCCCCCTGGCGCACGATGCTTTCGCCTTCGAGAATCCGGACCGTTACCGGTTGCACGGCATCGCGGACTTCCTGTTTGCGGCGTTGCGTGGCTTCCTCATCGATAAACTGGTTCGTTTTCAGAAACGAGCCGCTGAAGAGCGCGATCAATTCCGCCTGTTCCGGCGTTTCCGCCTGAAGAGACGCCCAATAGGGCAGCGTAAACGCACGCAGTTCGGCGATCTTTTGATCGTTGAGCATGTATCGGTTCTCGCTCAGCGCCCGATCATACAATTCCAACGAGAGGTTGCTGACCGATGCCCATGACTCGTCTGTTTGACGGGCGATTGCGCTTGCCAGTTCAGGAGAAATCACCAGTGTGCTGTTGGGCAAGCTGGTCAGGCGTTCGCGCTCCTGCGCTTTCGTCAGCGTAGGGTCGTCCCGGATCTGCGTAATCGTCTGTAGCAGGTTCTTGAGTTCTGTGCGCTGCTGAATGGGGATGCTCATGTCGCGCGAGTAGACCACCGTATCGGCGGAACTCTCAGCACGGGTGCGTTCCTGTTCAGTGCGCCACGCGCTGACATAGGTGATGGTCCGATCCGCCTGAATGTCACGCGGACTTGGCTGGCCAAGTCGCAGATCAGGGGCGATGACCGGCTGCCATGCCAGCGCCAGCCAGATGACCAGAGCAAGCCCCAGGCTCAGCCCCACTACCAGGCGTCGCCACACATGTTCCGGCGACTGATGCGGCAATTCATCGGACTGCGGCTGATTTGTGCGGGCTGATCGATGGAACCACTGTCTGACATTCATGGCGACATCGAACCCTCGCGCATCAGCGCCGGTCACTGCGCCTGGCTCAGGAGATCGCGCGCCAACTGATTGATCAGGCGACCATCGGCGCGCCCTTTGAGCCGCTGCATCAATACCGGCATAACCTTGCCCATATCGGCAGGACTAGCAGCGCCGATTTCATCAATAATCGCCTTGACGAGAGGGCGCAGTTCTTCCGCCGAGAGTTGCTGCGGCAGATACGCCTGCAGGATTGCCGCTTCCGCTTCCTCTTTCTCGGCAAGATCGATTCGCCCTCCCTTGCGATATAGTTCAGCAGCTTCGCGCCGGCGCTTTACTTCTTTGGTGATGACCTCCTGCTCTGCCGCTTCGGTCAGCGTTGCCTCGCGATCAATCGCCGCGAGCGCAGCCGCATCCGCCGACTCGCCGCCAGCCGCGTCGAACGCGGCTTTCACCTGCGCCATCTGGGCTTTCTTCAGAGCGTCGATCGCCAGACGGATCGTATCGACACGCAATCGATCGCCGCTCTTCAGCGCTGTCTTCAGATCGTTCTGCAATTGTTCGAGCAATGCCATACATGTTCTCCGCTCACATTGGCGCATTCCGCACTACAACGCAACGTATCGCGGATGCACGCGCAACTTTTCCGCCGCCACAATGGCCTGAATCTGGGCAACCGCGTCGTCCAGGCGATTGGCGCGGTTCACCACGATATAATCAAACGTGTCAATCGCTTCCATCTCCTGCTGCGCCACGCTAAGGCGACGGTCGATCTCCGCGCTGCTCTCAGTGCGACGCTGCTCAAGCCGCACCCGGAGTTCGTCCATGCTGCCTGGTGCGATGAAGATAAGCACGGCTTCAGGCGCTAACCGGCGAACAGTGGCAGCGCCCTGGACATCGATCCGCAGGACAACATCGCGCCCTGATGCCAGCGCATCGCGCACCTCAGACGCCGGAATGCCTTTGTAGTGACCATAGACCCGCGCCCATTCGATCAGCTCACCCTGACTGATCATCTCCCGAAAGCGCTCCGTCGTCACAAAATGATAATCGTACCCGTCGCGTTCGCCAGCCCGCATCGGACGGTCGGTTGCAGTGACGACGAAGTGAAACGGCGCATTCAGTTCACGCATCCGGTTCAGGATGGAGTCTTTTCCAACGCCCGATGGACCGGAGATGACGATCAACAGCGGATACGCTGGCAGACCGTCGAGTAATGGATTACGATCAGCAATGGGCATACTCCTCCCTTTCCCGCCCTGCGTGCTATAATGCGGATTGCAATGTATTTCGATGCACTGACTCTTGCCGCCGTTGTCGATGAATTGCGCGCCTGCATTGTGGGAGGGCGCGTTCAGCGCGTATTTCTGCCTACCTTATTGAGCGTCGCGCTCGAAATCTATGCCGGTCGTCGCTTCTATTTGCTTCTCTCAGCTCATCCTCAGTTTGCGCGAGTTCAGTTGAGCCCGGTGCGCCTCTCGCGCGGCACCGATGCGACGCCGCCACTCCTCCTCCTGTTGCGCAAATATGTCAATCATGGCCGGATCGTTGCTATCGAGCAACCTGACCTGGAACGCGTACTGCTGCTAAGTATAGCCAAACGTCCCATCCAGCGCAACTCCGATCACGAGGCGGATCTCGACGATGATAATGCTCCGCCGCACGACGCGGCGCCGGAGGAAGAAACGCTACGCTGTGAGCTGATTGTCGAAATCATGGAACAGCGCAGCAACATTGTGCTGGTCGGCGACGACAATATCATTTTGGCAGCGGCGCGGCACGTGACGCCGCGCATGAGCCGCCGACCGGTGCTGCCGCGCGAACCATACGAACTGCCGCCGCCGCAGACCAAACGCGATCCACGACAGGCAACCGCTGACGAGCTGCGCGCCGCCATCCCGGATGGTCAGCCTGATCTGGCGCGTGCGCTCGTGGCGGCGTATCGCGGGTTGTCGCCGCTTGCTGCGCGCGAGGTGGTCTATCGAGTGATGGGGCGCGCTCTCGTGCCGACCAACGTCGATCTGCCGTGGGATGCGCTTGCTGATGCACTGCGTCGCTTGTGGCAGACGCCCTGGGCGCCGCACATCGTTGTCGATGAGAGCGGCCCAATCGCATTCGCGCCATATGAGATAACGCACCTGCCCCGAGCGCGTCCCTGCCCCTCGATGAGCGCTGCGCTTGATGAGTACTATTCAGCGCGTGAGCGCCTGACAGCGCACCAGCAACGCCGCGATGCCCTACGCGAGCGGTTGAGCGAGGCGCGCGAACGTCTGGAGCGCCAGCGATCCGCGTTGCAAGCAGAGTTGCAGCGAGCAGCAGAGCTTGATCGGCTGCGCTGGGAGGGAGAAATGATATTCGCTTTTCTCCACGCACTAACGCCCGGGCAGGATCGTCTCGAGGTTGAAGGGCGCACCATTGTTCTTGACCCGCGCAAGTCGCCGGTTGAATGCGCCCAAGAGCGGTTTCGCGCCTACGACAAAGCCAAAAGTGCGCTTGCCGGAATCCCCGAGCGATTGCGCGCTGTCGAGTTGCGGCTGACAGGTCTCGACGAGATGCTGGCGCTGCTGGACCTCGCGGAACGGTTTGAGGAGATTGAAGCGATTGCGCGCGAGGCGGAAGCGGAGGGGTATCTGGGACCTTCGCCTGCAGAGCGCGCCCGGCAGCGTCCGGTGCGCCCTGCGCCTCCCCTGCGCATCGAGTCGAGCGACGGGTTCACAATCTACATCGGGCGGACGGCGCAGCAGAACGAGCAGGTCACCTTCCGTCTCGGCGCGCCCGACGATCTCTGGCTGCATGTGCGCGGCGCTCCTGGCGCGCACGTCATCATCAAAACCGGGGGACGCGACGTTCCAGAACGTACCATCGAGGAAGCAGCGGCGCTGGCGGCGTACTACAGCGCTCTGCGCTCGTCGGCGAGCGTCGAGGTCGAGATTGCGCGGCGACGCTCCGTGCGCAAAGTCCGCGGAGGGCCGACGGGTCTGGTGACGTACCAGGCGGAGCGCGCAGTGCGGGTTGCGCCGCGACCGCCGTGGTAAGGCAAATGTGCACAAAACAGCGTCCACACGCTGTGGACGCTGAAGAACAACAGAAACAAGTGCGCTATTTTGACGCCTTTTGACTACAATGCGGGCCAGCGCTCAATGATCCGCTGATACCACATACCGCTCACCGTGTTGCCCATCACCGCGACGATACCAATCACTACCAGAACAATTAGCGCCAACAAGAGCGAATACTCCACCAATCCCTGACCTTCGCCGCGCAAAAGCTGCCATGTCCACGCGCGCACCGCCATCCGACGTATAGCGTCGTGTATGGCGGCATGTAATGTTAATAGCCGCCGTTCCATGCGTTCTCACCCCCTTTACTGATGCGTCGAGTGCGATGTCCGAGGTTGTGACAGCAGGTGATCCTGAATGAGTCTGCAATGCGCTGCTGCGTGAGAACCGCAGGCGACGCCGCTCAGGGTACACCCTTTTGGTTAAGATTATATCAATGCGCGCAATAGCCCGACAGTACCTGGTACACCGGTACTATTCGATGGTAGACGTACACAGCGCCGTAACCATGGCGCATATAATGAAACTATTCACATTCCAAGTGCGGATCGTTGCGTATTCCGTCGTGAAACAGGCATAGAGCGCCATGAGCCACTATTCCCTGGTAAGCCCGACACGCATCGACGACGAGCTCGTCGCTGCAGCGCTTGCAGCAATCCATCTCTACCTAGAAGCTGAGCAGTCAGAGATGATCGAAGCAGCGCCGCGACGAACCGCCTGGCAGGCAGCGGCGCTGGTTGCAGCGCAAGGTGGCGTGCCAGCGCGCGGGGATAGCTCTGTCACCTGGAGAACAGTTGACCGGGCCGGTCGTGCGGCGCGCTGGAGCGTCGGCATTCTGGGAATGTTCGACTAATAAGCGGCAGAGTGAGGGGCATATGTTCGATACTGTGCTGGTTGCCAATCGCGGTGAGATTGCTTTGCGCGTGATGCGCGCCTGCAAGGAGCTGGGGCTGCGGACGGTTGCGATCTACAGCGAAGCTGATCGGCATGCGCCCCACGTAGCGTATGCCGACGCCGCCTATCTAGTGGGTCCGGCTTCGGCAGCGCAAAGTTATCTGAACATCGAGCGGATTATTGAGGTTGCACGCGAGTCGGGGGCTGGCGCCGTGCATCCAGGGTACGGCTTCCTGGCAGAGAACCCGTCGTTCGCACGCGCCGTCACGCTTGCCGGTCTCGTCTTCATCGGTCCTCCGGCTGAGGTGATGGAGCGTATGGGTGGAAAGGTCGCCGCGCGCCGTGAAGCTCGAGCGGCAGGGGTTCCAGTCGTGCCCGGAACGCTCCATCCGGTTGGCACCCTTGAGGAACTGCGCGCATGCGCTCACGAGTACGGCTACCCTATCGCTATCAAGGCTGTCGCTGGCGGCGGCGGGCGCGGATTCCGCGTCGTATTCGAGGAGAGCGAGTTGCGGCAGGCGTTCGAGAGCGCGCGGCGCGAAGCAGAGATTGGTTTTGGCAACGCCGACGTGTATGTGGAGAAATATCTGACCGATCCGCGCCACATCGAAATTCAGGTGCTGGCAGACGCGCATGGGAATGTCATCCACCTCGGCGAGCGCGAATGTTCAATCCAGCGCCGTCATCAGAAGCTGATTGAGGAAAGCCCTTCCCCGATCATAACCCCTGAAATGCGTCGGCGTATGGGAGAGGCGGCGGTTCGCCTGGCGAAGCAGGTCGGGTACGTCAGCGCCGGTACGCTTGAGTTTATCTATCAGGACGGTGAGTTCTATTTTCTTGAGATGAATACCCGCATCCAGGTTGAGCATACCGTCACTGAAATGGTGACCGGTGTTGATCTGGTGAAGGCGCAGTTGCGAATTGCACGCGGCGAACGGCTCTGGCTGACCCAGAACGATATTACGATTCGCGGGCATGCGATTGAGTGTCGGATCAATGCGGAAGATCCCGCTAACAACTTCCGTCCCTCGCTGGGAACGCTCGTCGAGTATAGTGAGCCCTATGGCTTCGGCGTGCGAGTCGACAGCGGCGTGCATAAGGGGTATACTATTCCGCAACACTACGACTCATTAATTGCCAAGTTGATCTGCTGGGGTGATGACCGCGCCGAGGCGATTGCGCGCATGCGCCGCGCGCTGATGGATTATCGGATCGTCGGAGTGGCGCATACCATCCCATTCCATCTCCTGACCATGTCACATCCCGTATTCCAGGAGGGCAAGGCGACCGTCAATTTTATTCAGCAGCACCTTGCCGATCAGTTGAGTTCGTTGAGTCATGGTCCGCTGAGTCTGGTATCAGCTGGTGCGATAACCAGCGGACCGGCGCGCATCTTTGAGGTCGAAGTCAATGGACGACTCTTCACCGTTCGGGTAGCGGAAGCTGAAACACGTGCCGAGCGGACGGAGCGGCGCGTCCGGCAGGCGAGCGACCGCGCCGCGCATCGAGCGCTCCATCCGGTTACCGACGGGGTCGCCAGTTCGTTGCAGGGAATAGTCTCAGCGGTGCTGGTGACGCCCGGTCAGGCGGTGGAGGCGGGCCAGGTGGTGTTCGTGATTGAAGCGATGAAGATGGAGAACGAGATCACTGCTCCGCGCAAAGGGGTCATTGGCGAAGTGCGCGTGCAAGTCGGGCAGACCGTCGAGCCTGGTACGGTGCTGGCGACCTATCGCGCTGCCGGAGAAGTCGCAGCATAAATCTCGAGAGGTCTATGGGTGCGCCAGAACTCTTCGTTGCCAGCGTTACGCCATTCACGTCACCGTCAGGCGCTGTCGATCACAGCTTTATCGTTAGGCATCTGCGCTGGCTGGAAGCGCAGGGGGTCGACGGCGTCGTACCCTGCGGTACAACTGGCGAAGGGCAGTCGTTGAGCGTCGCCGAGCGGATGGCGATTTTCGACACGGTGATGCAGCACCGCGGACGGTTGCGGGTGTTTGCGGGAACCGGCTGCGCTGCGTTGAGTGATACGATTGCGTTGACACGCTATGCAATCGAACGCGGCGCTGACGCTGCGCTGGTGCTGCCGCCGTTCTACTTCAAAAACCTAAGCGACGCCGGTCTGCTGGGATATTATCGCGCCCTGTGCGACGCCCTGCCGTCTGGCGCACGCCTGATCCTCTACCACATTCCGCCGATAAGCCACGTCCCCATCACGTCTGCTGTGATCGAAGGTCTGTACCAGAGCCATCCGCACATGGTGTACGGCCTGAAGGATAGCGGGGGTGATCCCGCCTATCTGGCAGCGCTGACGCAGCGTTTTCCGGGATTGCGGGTGTATGTCGGCAATGCGGAGCTGCTGGCGCAGGCGCTCCGCGACGGCGCCGCAGGCGGAATCTTTGCGTTGAGCAATGTCTTCCCGCGTGAGATGCGCGCTGTGATGACCGCCTATCTAACCGGCAGCGACGTGGAGGCCGCCCAGCAGCGAGTGACGGCGCTCAGTCAGGCGCTGAAGCCGTATAGCGCCCCGCCAGCGATTAAGGCGCTGCTGGCGTACCTTACCGATCTGCCGCGAGCCTCATCGCGCTTCCCGCTTGTAGATCTGGCGCCCGACGAAGCAGAAGCGCTATGGGCGGCAGTGCAGCAGGTCTCTCACGTGGAGCGTTTGTCGGATGTATAGTGGGTGTTGCGCTTCGGCGCCTTTGTTGCCCCTTGTCCCGTCCCACTGCTCCCTTCTCCCACCCCCTTCGCCCCCCGCATGCGGGGGATTGTGGTACTGTGACCTCGCAAACGTTGTCATTGCTCCCTTCGCTCCCTGTATGCGGGGGGTTGGGGGGTTGGGGGTTAGGGCATCCTCAAGGGCAGGCTTTTAGTGTGCGAAGCGGGTTTGCCGCATCCTGACGCCTGTTTTCCCCTCATCCCCCCCC
>JANXAL010000002.1 GCA_025062325.1 Roseiflexus sp. | reverse complement strand
TCAGCCCGCAGCGCTGCCCGTCAAAAGCGACTCCCTTGCCTCTCCCCCTGATCCATGCTATCCTACAATAACAAAGATACTTAACCGGATCACTCGACTATGCGCATCTCCAGCAAAGGCGAATACGGCTTACGTGCGTTGCTTGACCTCGCACAGCGCGTTGGCGAAGGACCCATCCAGAGCCACGACATCCATCTTCGTCAGGGGATCGACGAAAATTACCTCAATCAGATTCTGATCCTGCTCCGCCGCGCCGGGCTGATCGAAAGCATCCGCGGTCCGCAAGGCGGGCACCGGCTGGCGCGCCCTCCGTCGCAGATCACGGTCCTCGATGCGCTGCGAGCGCTTGAAGGTCCGTTGCTGACCTTTGATAGCGGGCGGGACGCACCAACACCGACCGATCCCATGGATCGCGACCTCGTGCGCGAGGTGTGGGATGGGGCGCGTGAAATGCTAGAGCGGTACCTGGCGAGCATTACCCTGGAAGACCTTTGCCAGCGCAAGGCGCAGCGCTCCGGCGCGATGATGTACTACATTTAGTGCGAGACCATCAAACCCTGCGCTTCGAGCCAGAAGCGTCCCCACGACATTAATCCCAGCATGATTGCGGTCAGCACAAGGGCGACGGTCGCCGGGCGCGCCAGCTCGACCACCCGCGTCACGCGACCTTCGTAGTTCATCACCAGCGCGACGATCAGCAGGTTGACCAGGAACAGAATGCCGACAATCCCGGTCCAGGCGACAATAGCGATGGGCCAGTAGGTGATGGCGACATTGCCATAGATGGCGGCGTGCACCAGCAATCCGAGCAGCAACGCGCCGCCGAGCTCGCGCCAGTTGCCAATCACCCGCTGGTCCATGTCAGGGTCGCGCCGCAGCGACAGGTTCAGCACCAGCAAGATTGCCACCGCCATCGCCGTGCCCATGCCGATGCCGGTGAGGGTGCGCAGCTCGTTGCGCGGCGTGTAGAGGTGCGGCAGGAAGAGATCGACAAAGAGGGAGTTGAAGCCATCTACCGCCATAATCACCACCAGCGCCGCCAATACGACGACAATCGCGGGAGGCGGCAATTTTGCGGCGCGTGCGCGACCGAGCAGCATCAAATAGATGAAGGTTAGCAGAAAGCCGCTGTAGATGCCGGTGTTGCGCGCACACAGCGGAAGCTGCTCGCCGCCGAGCGAGACGTTGTGCACCTGCGCACAGACGCCGTGCACAGCGGCATACATCTTCCAGTTCAGCGGCGCGCCAGGCCAGAAGAGCAGGCCCGCCAGGATTGCACCGAGCAGACCGACGAACGCGAAGCGCCACGGGATCTCGCGTTCGCTGCGTTCCCGTTCTTTGCGCGCGGCGATCTCGCGGCGCGCCAGTTCGATGATCTCCTCGCTCGTTCGTTCCATAGCGCCTCGCCGTCAGCGCAACCGGTCCACCTGCTCCTGCATCATCTCGAACGTCATAATGCCGAGTTGCCGGTAGCCGATTATGCCATCGCTGTTGATAAAGTAGCTGATCGGAATGTTCTTTGCGCCATACCGCTCAACAATGTCGCCGTCGGGGTTGGCGATCAGCGTGAACGTCAGATTGCGCTCACGCGCAAACGGAATGATAACATCAGGCAGCTCGAAGCGGTTCACCCCCAGCACGACCACGTCGTCACGTTCATCGAGACGTTGCAGGTCGGGCATTTCCTCCTCGCACGGTGCGCACCATGTAGCCCAGAAATTGATCACAACCTTCGAACCGCGCAGATCGCTCAAGCGGCGTGTCTCGCCATTTGCAAAGGTGAATGCGAAATCTGGCGCAATCTCGCCTGGTGCAGGCACGCCGTCGCCGCGATCCACCATCCGCGACTCAACCGCCACGCCTGGGGGAATATCAATCGATGCGGCAGCGCTAGATGATAATCCGGCACGCTGCCCGCTGCATCCTGCCAGCGTCGCCGCCAGCGCTAGCAGCGCAAGGGCGACCAGTCGCCGGATCAACTGCACTTTCGGAAAGCTTAACATTTCACCCCGTCTTATAGGGTATTTGAGCGCTTCACCCGGTATCACCCGGTCCAACTCACGCAGGCGAGCTTCGCAACAGGCGCCTGCAGCTGAGCCCGCGCAGGCGGGCGTCGCTCCCTGTCACCCGCGACTTTAGGCTCCGGGCGAGCGTAGATTATTTCGCCAAAACTCATCAACCGCCGGACTCCGGCGTCCCGATAAGCAGCGCCTGCGTCGGGAGCTCGCGGTCAAGCCGCGGGTAGACGACCAGCAGCATCGCGAGCGCTGCCAGCGTTCCTGTAATCATACGAAGCCAGAAATTGAGCGAACCGACATCATCGCTGCCGCCGCGCCAGCCGAGGTTCAGGATGTCATTGACCATATGGGAACCGGCGTCGAGCGCCATCGGCAGCAGCAGGAATGCGCCAACGCGCAGCGATGCCGGGCGAATCCATCGTCGCACGAAGGAAAACAAGACACCGGCGACGAATAGCCCGCCGTAGAATGCCGTACAGCGATGGCAAAACGCCACCTGGTAGCCGCAGAAACAGAACGAACGCTCAGGCCGCTGATGGCACAAGGGCGTGTAGATGCGGAAGATGATCTCGCCTGCCAGCGGATGACCGTTCGCCTTCAGCCATGGCGACAACCATGGCAATCCTGCGTAGACTCCAAAGAGACCATTGGTGATCAGAAGCCAGCGACGAAACGTCCAGGCGACCGCCTGATCGAGCCGGGTTGCAGAATGGGACGAAGCGTTCGTGTTCATAACGCGTATCATTATAGCAGACCAGGCGCGGCCTGCGCCACACGAAGCGGTTGTTGGGCGCAGAAGCGTTGCGCCAGGCATCCTCTTACAGCCTTTCGGCGCCTGCGCCACACGAGGCGGACATTGGAGTGCAGAAGAGAGAATGTCTTCGATTCGCACACAGGCACAAAGGCGCAAAGACCCGAACGTTGCAAAGTGTGAACAAGGGATGAACTGTTTGTAACTTGCCTGCCGCTGCGTAACTTTTCCGGCAAAGCTGCTGTTCATATTGTAGAGAGCAATGTAGCACTGCGTTTTGACTAATAGCGAAGACGGCAATGGCGGGAGCAGCCATCACAGCGTCGCCCCGTCCCTTCGGGTCTTGTGACAGCGCGAAGAGAGGAAGAGGCATATGTATATCCTGGTTGCCGACGATGATCTGCCGAATGTCAAACTGACTGCATTCCTCCTGGAAGAGGCAGGCTACAAGGTCATCAAAGCCTATGATGGTCCCTCAATTCTGCAGTCGGTCGAACAGTACAATCCGGATCTCATCCTGCTCGACGTGATGATGCCGAAGACGAACGGCTTCGACATATGCCGTCAGATTCGCCGCACGTCCGATGTTCCGATCATTTTCGTCTCTGCTCGTTCGCAATTGCAGGATCGAGTGACCGGACTGCAGATCGGCGGCGACGATTACCTGGTCAAGCCGTTTGAGCCGTCAGAATTGCTGGCGCGTGTGGAAGCAGTGCTGCGGCGACGCAACAGCGACATGCTCAATCCCTCGGCGCGCCTGAGTCAGGGCGATATGACGCTTGATCCGGTTGAGCACAAAGTGCTCTTTGCCGATGGGCGCGTCGTCGAACTGACGCCGCTGGAGTTTCGCCTGCTCTACTACCTGATGAAAAACGCCGGACGTGTGTTGAACACTAGTCAGATCCTCAATAAAGTCTGGGGCTACGACTACGAAGGCGAGAGTAATCTAGTGGCGGTTTACATCCGTCGCCTGCGCACCAAGATTGAACAGGACCCTGAACATCCGCGGCACGTGTTGACAGTGCGCAATCTGGGGTACAAGTTTGAAGCTTGAGGGCGAGCGTGCAACGCGCCATGCGCGTCCTTGCAAGAACCGAGGAAACAGCCATGATTGCTGGGGAGACTCTAAGCCGACAGTTGCCTTATTGGCTAGCAGAACGCCATGCACGTCTGACGCATCTTTTGGCGCCAGTGCCTGCGCTTGCGCTTGCCCTATGGTTGTCCCTTTCGGGGCTGTCCGAAATGCTCTGGATGGCGCTGATCGGCTACGCATCAGTCCAGTTATGGTTGTTATGGATGGTGCATAGTCATCCCGCCAGCAGCGCTGCGCAAGCGCCGGATGCCGAGTGGCCATCGATACTTGCTGACGCGTTGTTAGGTATCGTCGTGATCGGCGCTGCCACCTCGTTGGTGCACTTTCTCCCAATATACGTCCTCATCGCATGGCGCGCTCTATCCGGGTATCGTCGTAACCAGGCGACGGCGGCGATCCTGCTCGTGTTGGGACCAATCTTCTTGTTTCAGTTATTACTGAACCGCGCTGGCAACGCAGCGCTGACGGCGGACGAGCAGTGGGGCGTGGCTGCCATCCTTGCCAGCAGTCTGGGATGCGGCATTGTTGCAATTATGGCAAGCGCGCGGCAAAAAGCGACGATTAATCAGTTGAAGTTTGAGCTGCAGCGTGAGCGGAATACCCGCGAGGCGCGCGTCGAGGAACTTGAGCACTTGGCAAACGAACTACGCATGCGGATGCGTGAGCGCCACGCGCTTGAAGAAGGGTTGCGCGCCATCACCAGCACCCTCAGTCTCGACGATGTCCTGGAGCAGATCCTGGACAGCACTGTGCAGACATTCGGCGCTGAGCGGACGCACGCGGTCGTGTTGACGCTCCAAACCGACGGATCGCTGGACAATCGGATGTTTGCCCGCGATCAACAAATTCAGGCGGAATGGGTCGAACCGCTCATCCGTCGCGTCATGCGCGATCAGACTCCAGCCGTCGTCGCCGATTCGGCGCTTGACCCGGAACTTGGAGAGATCAGCAAGAGCGGGTTGCGTTCGATTATCTGCGTCCCGCTCTTTGTCGGCGATGGTCCGCCGCGCGGCGCGCTCACAGTGGTAAGCGCTACGTTTGCGGCATTTTCTAGCAGCGATGCGCGTCATCTTTCGGCATTCGCCGCTCAGGCCGGCATCGCCATCGGCAACGCCGAACTGCACAGCCGCCTCCGTCGCCAGCAGCATCTGCTCCAGGCCGTGCTCCGCGATATCAATGATGGCCTGGTCGTGCTCGACAAGGAAAATAATGTTGTGCTAGCCAATCCCATAGGACAGGCGCTCCTCAATGACACCTCGGCGCCGCAACCCTGGCTGGAACGTATGCGCGAACTGGCAAGCCGTCTCTCCGACGATGGCCGCCCAGTGGCTTCGCCTGAGTGGATCGTCGGCGACCCGGAGTGTGAAGAGGGATGCGTGGTGTATCAGGCGGTCGCCTCGCGCGTGCGCACCGACGATAATCTCCCCGACCTAACCGCGATTGTGCTGCACGATATTACTGACCACAAGGCAGAAGAACGCGCTCGTATGGATTTTATCTCAATGGTGTCGCACGAACTGCGCAATCCGCTCCATACCCTCAATGGCTTTGTCAAACTGGTGCTGCAGGGTCGAGCGGGTCCGCTGACGCCATTGCAGCAGGATTTTCTTTCAATGGCGGACGAGCAGATTGAACAGTTGAGCGGGCGCGTGTCCG
Organism: Roseiflexus sp.; assembly: GCA_025062325.1. GTDB lineage: Bacteria > Chloroflexota > Chloroflexia > Chloroflexales > Roseiflexaceae > Roseiflexus. The sequence goes on along the minus strand of JANXAL010000002.1, from coordinate 20,174 downwards.
AACTGCTGGAGTACAACCGCTTCAAAGCCGGTCGCCTGGCGCTTCAGCCTGAAGTTGGCGATCTCTCACTGCTCATTGCCGGAACCGTGAACCGGCTGAAACTTCAGGCCGAACAGCACCAACTCTCGCTGATTAACGAGACGCCGAATCTGCCGCTGTGCCGGTTTGATAGCCAACGGATCGGCCAGGTGCTGACCAATCTCATCGAAAACGCGATCAAGGCGACGCCAGCTGGCGGTACTATCAGAATCTCTGCTGAGGTCTACGATCAGGAGGTGCGCGTGCGCGTCGCCGATACGGGAGTGGGCATTCCGGCCAGCGAATTGGGCAAAATCTTTCAGCGCTTCTATCAGGTGGCAAAGCACCGCCGCGCCCAGGGGACCAACATGGGGCTGGGGCTGGCTATCTGTCAGCAAATCGTGGAAGGGCACGGCGGGCGCATCTGGGTTGAAAGCGAGGAAGGCGTTGGGACAACGTTTACTTTCACGCTACCGCTGGCGGTTGAAGACGTGCATGTCACGGGGTAGCGACAACTATGGTTAATAATTATGTTACCGGGAAAAGGCAGGCGTTCATTCGTCCCTCAACAATCTCCACTATACTATGACTGATCTGGCAAATGAAGAATCGTAGCCAGAACTCTGTGGCCGAGGGTGTCGTGAAGATTGCTCTGGTTGCTCTTCCTCACCTGGATGGATCCCGCACAACGCCTCCCCTGCCGTTGTGCTATCTGGCTGCCGTCTTTGAGCAGCAACGACACATTGTTCGGGTCTATGACCTCGCGCTGCGTGCCAGTGATCTGCAGACAAGTCGCCTGGACGCCATACGCGCCTTTCGCCCGCATGTGACGATTGTCGCTGCCGATGACGTGGCGGAGGCCAGCGCCATTGCCGAGCAATTGAGAATCACTGCTTCAGTGGCGCCGCTGACGCTGGGAGTGCGCGATCATCTTCCTCCATGGCTTGTGTCACGGGCGCTCGCCGACTTGCATCGGCTGCCGCATCTTGCGCCCGACATTGTGAATCTGGTTGCGTGCGGGCTGCTGGCGCTCGACGAACCGCTCGACAATCTGCCATTTCCAGCTCGTCATCTGCTGCCGCTTGAACAGTATCCCATCGCTACACCAGAGGGCGAGTTGCGCACGCCGATCGTGATAGGCCGGGTTTCCAGAGATGGCGCTGTTGCGTTTCGCCAACCCGCACTGCTGGTCACTGAACTGCGATCCATTGTTCAGGAACATGGCGTGCGTCACGTGATTCTGGAGGGTCCAGCGCTGACTGACGATCGCGACTGGCTGTACGCCTTTCTGTCGCAGATCTCCCGGATGCACCTGGGCATCAAATGGGAAGGGCGTGTCTCGCACGCTCGCCTGACCCCTGGCCTGATCGCAGCCATGCATCGCTCTGGTTGTGAGGCGTTGACCTTTGAATTTGACGCGCTCTCGGTCCTGGACGCAAAACGTGAACGCGATGCGCTGATCGACGCGGTGCAACGGGCGCGCGACCTGGGAATGCGCGTCAATGGGCATATCGCCCTGGACCCGCAGTATCCGTCGATCCCGGCAGTGGTTGATATGTCGGCGACCTTCGGGTTGGACGAAGTGCGCTTTTTCGTGCTAGGAGAAGCAGATACGCCCATCGACAGCGAAGCGCCGTCGGAGGTTGCAGCGCTGATTGCGCGCGCTCGTGAACATTATCAGATCAGCCGCAGTCGCCAATACTTCGTAGATCGGTTTGGCGCCCGCCTCGGCACGATGATCTGGTATGTGGGTCGGGCAGGATTGCTGGGCAAATGCTGGCGGCGCCACGTGCAGCACGAAGAAGCGGCCTCTGAAATCGCACTTGAACACGGAAGGATTCGGGGTTAGACTTGCTACCCGCAACCTGCAACCGTACCCGCTTACGACCTGTAACCTTCTCACCTTCCCATCAGACGCCACATTCCACGTTTCCACCGGCAACCTGCAACCCTCGCACTGCTCAACCGCTCGCTGCCTGCCTCTTGCCTCCCGCTGCCGGCCTCTTGCCTTGCATCACGTTGACATCGGTATGTTATAATCATAGATGCCCCCACTTATATACACCGCCTTCAGGAGGATGAGGTATGCCTTTCTTTAAGGACTATGCCGAGCTTTATCAGTGTCTGAGCACGTTGTATGATCAGGCAAAGTGTGACGCGCGCATTGCCCCGAAGATCCGTGACTCGCATCTGGTCATTCAGTTTCGGTATGAAGAGCCGCACGCTGTGGTGACCATTAATGCCGCCGCTCCGCCCACGCAGCCCGGTGCGTATTTTGATGTTCTGTGGGGCGACGACACCGGGTTGAAGCCGGATGTTGAAATGAGCATGAAAGCCGATATTGCGCATCTGTTCTGGCATGGCAAAATCAACCTGATGACGGCGTTGGCGCGGCGTCAAATTATTGCGAAGGGTCCCATCCCAAAGATTCTCAAGCTGCTGCCTGCTGTTGAGCCGATGTATGAAATGTATCCGCGCCTGTTGCGTGAAATGGGGCGCGCTGATCTCGTGGTGACATAAGACGGATGACCTGCCCGCACGGTACGATGTGTGTGGCACATGCTGGGACACGTTCGGGGGCATCCCTTCTTATGGGGGTGGGTTTTCCCGGTGCGCTTCGGTGTTGTATTGCACGTTTCGGGCATCAGGACGCCCAAATGTCCCCTTCACTCACAGGGGGAAAAGGGGTCAGAGGATCTCACAAGGATAGGCTTTTTCAGGCCCATACGTGGTATCGCTTGTTTTGGGCACAGGGACGCTCTAACTCCCTCTTCTCCCCCTCCAACCCCCTCCCCCGCACGCGGGGGCGCAGGGGGTCTCACAAGCGGAGATTTTTTCGGCCAACCCCTCTGTTGCATCGCCCGTTTTGAGCGTCAGGATGTGCACACTCCCCCTTCTCTCCTCAGGGCGCAGGGGGACAGGAGCAGGAGGCAGGGAGAATGAGGGGAACACAGGCGTCAGGATGCAGCGAATATCCATCGCGCGGCGAACACGCCCAAGCCAAGTAGCGCGAATGCCGCAGGAAAACAGGCGTTAGGACGCGGCGAACGTCCATCGCACCCACGCTGCACCTCTGAGGTTAGGAGGACGAAAAGTTGTGCGCTGGTCGTCTGCCTGCAGAATTGGCAAGAACGACAGCGTCAGGCAGTACGCTTTATGCGAGCCGATGAGCAGCGAGGATATGTATGAACGTGGTGTGGCGGACGCTGAGCGCGGCGAGCTGCACCCATTCTATTACCAGCATTACTACCATTACCGTCGGGGCTATGATCAAGCGCGTCGCCGTATGCGGCGCTCGGTCTGGTCAATGCTGGCGTATGGACGCTGGATGTTGCTGGCGGGAGCGGTGCTGGCGATTGCGCTGACTCTCGCAATGAGCAGCATCTGGCGCACCGGTAAGCAAGAAGACCGTGCAATCCTCGCCATGCCTGCGACTCATACATTGGCGACTGAACACGCACGTCCTGCACGAACGCCACTGTTTCCGACCGCCACATCCGCTGCAACGCCTGAACCGATAGTGCTAACTCTGCGCATCGGCGGGATTGCACAGGTGTCGAACACAGAGGGGCGAGCATTGCGTGGACGCGCCGCACCAGGATTAAGAGCGCCTATACGTGTCGCATTTGCAGAAGGTGAGCGGGTGCGCATCCTGGAGGGACCGGTCGTTGCCGATGAGTATGTCTGGTGGCGCGTCGAAGGACGCAGTGGCATAGGTTGGGCGGCGCAGCAATCGCTCGAAGGTGTAGTCTGGCTTGTGCCAGTGGAATGACCGGACGTGTAGAGGATTTGTGTATGGAAGTCGCAACAAATGTCGCGTGTGTGTTTACTTCCAACTGTGGTCAGAATATCGTATAATCGAAAGCGGTGCTGATCTCAATGGAGGTTCTCTATGAACTGGTTTGTCGTTACCTTGATGCTCCTGTTCGTGTTGCTTCCATTTCTGCCCCTTGCGTACTCGCTCGTGTACACCTGGATGACGGCGCCTGAAGCGCAATCATCTGAGAAGGAGTAGGCTGCCAGTTCCGTCGTGATCGCTTGGCGGGAGCCTGACATCGGGCGCAAGTTAGAATGTCGTCACCTTGGCGTAGCCCTCAGTGGGCTACGCCTTTTTATGTTGCCCAATGCTCTTTTCTACAAAATCTTTGCAAGGTATTGACAAAACATTGGCGCTAGGCTATGATATCCCTATAATATTGACTGAACAGTAAAGCAAACTAGAGGGTTATGAAACCACGTTCACCGATGCTCTTTTTGTTCCTTACCGTACTGATCGATCTGCTTGGCGTCGGCATTGTGTTGCCGCTTATGCCATACTATGTCAAGATCGTTGAGCAGTCGAGCATTCCGTGGCTGGCAGACAATCGTGCCATCGTCGTCGGCGCACTGACGGCATCGTTTGCGCTGATGCAATTTTTGTTTGCGCCGATGCTTGGCGCGCTGTCCGACCGGTATGGACGACGCCCTATCCTGCTCGTCAGTTTGCTGGGGAGCGCCCTGTCGTATGCGCTGTTCGGCGTGGCGGAATATCTCTCATTTCTTGGAGTGGAGACTGTTCTAACCATTCTGTTCCTCGGTCGCATCCTGAGTGGCATCACTGGAGCAAGCATTTCCACTGCGCAGGCGTATATTGCTGATGTCACCGCCCCCGAAGATCGGGCAAGAGGGATGGGGATGATTGGCGCCGCATTCGGTCTGGGATTTATGCTCGGTCCGGCGCTCGGCGGTTTGTTGAGCACGATCAGCCTGGCAACGCCCGCTTTCTTTGCAGCATGTCTGTCGCTGGCTAACGTCGTCTTTGGCTACTTTAATCTGCCCGAGTCGCTACCACCTGAGCGGCGGACGGTTGCACCAGCGCGCGGGATGAACCCGCTGGAGCGAGTAAGCGCGCTGTTGCGGCGCCCGAGCATTCAACCCTTGTTGATCGGTGTGTTTCTGCTCAATCTGGCATTCGCTAGCCTTCAAAGCAACTTTGCCGTGTTTAGCGATGTCCGCTTTGGCTTTGGTCCGCTTGATAACGCTCTGATCTTTACGCTGGTCGGACTGCTCGCTGTTCTGATGCAGGGCATCCTCATCCGTCGTCTGGTGCTTGCCTTCGGAGAAGCGCGGCTTGCTCTCGCAGGTATGACAATCATGGCCATCGGGTTCATTGCTATCGCTTTTGTGCCAGAGGCATGGATGCTCTTCCCGGCTGTTGGCGTCGTAGCAGTTGGCGGTGGAATGGCAACGCCGTCGCTCACCAGCCTGATCTCGCGCCGGGTCGCTGCTCACGAGCAGGGATCAACGCTTGGCGGCACACAGGCAACAACGAGCCTGACGATGATTGCGGGTCCAGTATTCGCCGGAGTGACGTTCGATGGTATTGATGCCGGAGCGCCCTACTACCTGGGAGGCATTCTGATCGCAGCAGCAGTCGCCGTCGTCGGTGCGGCGTTGTTGCCTGCAATCCGGCAAAGGGTCGAACAACCACAGCGAAGTGTGGTCATCGGACGTATGGAGACCACCGAGTGATGCTGGTGGCGGATATACCACGCCGGGCGACAGGATGAACGCCCGGCATTATTTCTCATATCCTCGCTTCTGCACCCGCCGCCGCAGATTCGGTATGCGACGTCGAGCAGGCGCAGCATCGCCAGCCCTTCCGCACCCGTCGCCAGCAGCACGCTTTCAACCCCAGCGAGCGGCGATAGAGTGGCAAACACCTTCCGCAGATGAATCGCTGCCGAGTCATTGACATTTGTTCCGCCCGGTATACAGTCGGCGCCCCAACTGCCAACCCCGCGTTTGTATGCTATGCCAGGTAAGAGTCCATGCCCAACCATCCTCCCGCAATGGCGCGCCCTCCGATTGTTTCTCACGACAGAATCGGTTAGAATGAGATGCGGTTGATCCTGCCGTTACCTGGACTGCCTGGAGAGATCTATGCGTACTGTTCTCTGGCTCGCACTTCTTGCAGGTCTTGCACTCTGGGCGCTGGCATTGCAGCGCGAGCTTGCAACCGTCCGCAAACATCGCGCAATGTATCGTGAGGCGGCAGTGCGTATGGAGCGCCGCCTGCACCAGTTGATGCAATCGCCCCCGTCATAAGGTTCCTCGATGCGTGCGAAGATCAGGGAACGTCTATGCAAAAACGCATCGGTATCATCGATCTGGGATCGAATACGACCCGCATGATCGTGATCGGGTATACGCCGCATCACTCGTTCCGTCTCCTTGACGAAGTCCGCGAAAGTGTGCGTCTAGCAGAAGGCATCGGTCCCGATGGTCGATTGAAACCAGCGGCAATGGACCGAGCTGTGGCGACAATGCGCCTGTTTCATGCCCTGAGCTGCGCCCAGCACGTGCAGACGCTCGTGCCAGTGGCGACGAGCGCTGTCCGTGAAGCCACTAATCAGGCGGAGTTTATTGCGCGCGTCGCTGCTGAAGCGGGCCTAGCGATGCGAGTGCTCACGGCGCGCGAGGAGGCGTACTACGGCTATCTTGGCGTGGTCAACTCTATCGATCTGCGAGACGGCTTCACGATTGATATCGGCGGCGGCAGCACGCAGGTGTCGCAGGTGCGCGGGCGCGGCTTTCTGCGCTGGTACAGCCAGCCAATCGGTGCATTGCGCGCTGCCGAGCGATTCGTCCGGTCCGATCCGATCAGCAATAGGGACTTTCGCGCGCTCGAGTCTGGCGTCGCCGAGTACTTCGCCGCGCTCGACTGGCTGAATGCCGAGCAGGGTCCGATGCTGGTCGGCATTGGCGGCACCATCCGCACCCTTGCCGAGATCGATCAAAAAGCGCACTGCTATCCGCTTGACCGCGTTCACGGGTATGTCCTGGCGCTTGAGCGACTCGAAGCGCTGATCGAGCAGTTACGCCGCATGGATCAGCGGCAACGTGAGGATATTCCCGGTCTTAGGCGGGATCGCGCCGACCTGATCCTCCCTGGAGCCGTCATTCTAGCGCACCTCATGCGGCGTGGCGGATTCGAGGCGCTGACGGTCAGCGGTCAGGGGTTGCGCGAAGGACTCTTTTACGAGCATTTCCTGGTCGGCGAACAGCCGCCGCTCTTCGCCGATATGCGCGGGTTCAGCGTGCACAACCTGGCGCGCATCTACAACTACGAGGCGCTCCACGCCGCTAAGGTGCGCGATCTGGCGCTCTCGATGTTTGATCAGTTGCGCCCGCTGCACCACTACGGCGACTGGGAACGCACCCTGCTCAGCTATGCCGCAACGCTTCACGATATCGGGCTGGCGATCAATTACTATGACCACCATAAACATGGCGCATATCTGGTATTGAACGGCGCTTTGCAGGGGTTCACCCACCGCGAGATTGCGCTGATCGCATTGCTGGTGCAGTTCCACCGCAAAGGCGATGTGGACGTCGGCGCCTTGCGTGCGCTCCTGCAACCGGACGACGAGCAACGTGTCTTGCGGCTGGCAGCGTTGCTGCGCATCGCGGAATATCTGGAGCGGCGCAAGTGCCAGGTTGTGCAGGATGTCACTGTGGATATTGGCGATCCCGTGCGCGTGACGGCGCGCACCATTGGCGATGCAGCGGTTGAAATCTGGGATGCCAACCGGGCGTCGCGGCTGTTCCGCAAGGCGTATGGGCGGGATGTGGCGATCTCGTGAGAGGTCGGCGCAGAGGGCCAGGTTCCAGACCTGCTCCAAGAGGGGCCGATTCGAGACCCAAGGGCGCGATGCCATCATCGAGTGCGTCGCCTTCAACGTCTGAGACCTGACCCTCCACGTTTGACCCTGCTGAGGCGGGTGACGGTCATCCTAATCCTCAGCCCGCTTCAGCACTTCCCGGCTGCGCCCTTCTTCCGCTGGACCGACAATCCCCTGTTGTTCAAGCAGATCGATCAGTTGAGCGGCTTTGCTGTACCCGATGCGCAACCGGCGCTGCAGCAGCGATGCCGAAGCGCGATTGTGCTGCTGCACCAGCTTAATCGCCTGCGGCAGCAGTTCGTCCTGCTCGGCAACGCTGAGAAATTCAGCCGGAGGCTGCATATCACTCTGGTCGTCAGCTTTCTCCTTTTCTGTTTCGCTGGGCTTTCCTTTCTCGTCGTCGGTTTTCGGCGGCGTCGCATTACGCCAGAACTGCACAATGCGTTCGACTTCCGCCTCAGAGACCCATGTACCCTGCAGACGGATCGGACGCGCAGCATCGGCGGCCATGTAGAGCATGTCGCCGCGCCCGAGCAACTGTTCAGCGCCATTCATATCCAGAATGACGCGCGAGTCGGTCTGTGACGTGACCGCAAACGCAATGCGGGTTGGAAAGTTAGCCTTGATCAGGCCCGTCACCACATCGACGGACGGACGCTGCGTAGCAATTACCAGGTGGATGCCGGTGGCGCGCGCCATCTGCGCCAGGCGGCAGATCAACGTCTCGACCTCATCTGGCGCCATCATCATCAGATCTGCCAGTTCGTCGATGATAATCACGATGTAGGGCAGCGGTTCGAGGTCGGCGCGGCGACGCGCCGCCGCATTATACCCTTCGATATTGCGCACACCATAGCGTGCAAAGACCTTGTAGCGCCGCTCCATTTCGCGCGTCGCCCACTTCAGCGTCGGCACCACTCGCTCGAGTTCGGTCACGACTGGCGAAAGCATATGCGGGATCTGATTATAGACGATCAACTCGACCCTTTTCGGATCGACCATGATAAACTTCAACTCGTCAGGGGTGTGCTTGAGAAGCAGCGAACAGACGAGCGCATTGATCCCGGCGCTCTTGCCGGTGCCGGTGGCGCCAGCCATAAGCGCGTGTGGCATACGATCGAGAGCAGCAACGATTGGCGTGCCGGACACATCCTTGCCTAGAGGCCATTTCAACCGCCCCTTTGCGCGCTCGAACTCCTCACTTTCGATCACCTCGCGCATGCCGACAATCGAAATCGACGAGTTGGGGATCTCGATGCCAATGACGTTTTTACCGGGGATGGGCGCTTCGATGCGGATGGATGTCGCCGCCAGCGCCAGCGCCAGGTCTTTCTCCAGCGTGGTAATTTTGGAAACCTTGACGCCGACGGCAGGCTGCAATTCAAACTGTGTCACTGCAGGACCGGTGTTGACGCCAACTACCTGCGCCTCAACTTTGAAACTCGCCAGGGTTTCTTCGATCAGACGTGAACGCAGCCGCTTTTCCTCGTCGGTGATCGTCCCTTCCGGGTAATGGTCTAGCAGATCGAGGGGCGGCAGGGGCCAGGCGCGGTGCACTGGCGAGACGTCAAACCCTTCGAGTGATTTTTGCACCACTTCTGCGGGCGCGCCGCCAACCGGCGTTGTCAACAGATTGGTGAGCAGCGTTGTATTGCTGAGAGCCGCGCCAGATGCTGGCGGAGATGCGGTGTCCGGTTTAACGGCAGGAGCGGAGGTTGACTCCGACGATCGACGAGTGCGCGTTTCAGGGCGCTGGAACAGACTGGCGCGTGTCGGACGCTCAGCGATCGGGGTCGGCACAATCTCATCGTCGGTCTGCGGCGATGGTACATGCGCAGGAGACGAGTGTACGTCCGCCTGCGATAGACGTGGCGTCTCCGCCTCTGCCGCCGGAGCGCGCCGCGTGCTAGGACTCCACACGGTGACCCAGAAGCGGGCGAAACCATCGCGCAACGAGGAAGACAATTCGTGCAGCGTGATGTCGAAGGTTAGCAGAATGCCTGCCAGACCGGTCAGACAGGCGATCACAAACGTGGCCGGACGACCGATGGCCTGCGAAAGGAGCGCCAGAATGGCAAATCCGACAATGCCGCCGCCTTCTCCGACGCGGGCATCAAAGCCGTCGCGCGTGCCGATGGAGAACTCCAGCAGCACAAGAAGCGCTGTCAGCACCAGCAGGGTGCCAAGCACCGTCGCGCCGGTCAGACGCACATCTTCATACTGTTCTTGCAGAAGGATCGCCACTCCGAGCAAACCCAGCGATAGTGGCACAACCAGCGCACCCCATCCTAACAGGCGGCGAGTCAGCTCAACCCACGAAGCGCCAATCACGCCTGCCGTGCCGGTCACATAGAACACGACAGTCACCGCAGCAATTGTGATCAGTCCCAGGGCGAACAGTTCACGCTGATGTTCCGGGCGCAACACGGGCGTCGCATCGGCGCCAGCCCGCCTGCGTCGCGTCCCTGCCGATTTACGCCCGGTTGGTGATGATTTTGCGCGCGCCATAGCTGCCATTCCAGAGAAGCCAGACAATCAACAGTATCACAGTAACATATGTTCGCATAGGTTGCAAGATGGTGCAAGACAAGGGGCACGAGGCGCGAGGGGACAGGGGAGAGGCGTAAGTTTAAAGAGGTGAGGAGCGTAGCTCTCATGCCTTCTTTCCTCCTTCCTCTCGCCTCGCCCCTCGCCCCTCGCGCCCCTCACCTCGTCCCTCGCCCCTCGCCCCTCGCACCTGTGCTATAATCCATGCCGTTTCCCGTGAAGGTGAGCACGCACTTAGATTTGAACGCGCCAAGGAGGGCGGCTCATGGAGATCACGCACAAGCGACTTAATCGAGTCGATCTGTTGACCATTAAAGGGCGGCTCGATGCAACGAACGCGCCCCAACTCAAACAGAAGTTCGACGAACTGTTCAACCAGAATCGCTACCGGATCGTACTCGACCTGTCTGGACTCGAATACGTGGCCAGCCCTGGATTGCGCGTTTTGATCGAAGCGCGTAAGCGCGCGCGCGAGTGGAAACTGACCGACCTGGAAGGAGGCGACATACGTATTGCCAACCTTCCGCCGCGGATTAAGGAAGTCTTTGATCTGACAGGCTTCACATCACTTTTTGAGATCTATCCCGATACGGTCGAAGCGGTCGGTTCGTTCTAAGAATATGCGCAGCGTCTATCAGTTGCCGCACGCCAGATTGATGGACGCCTCATCCGACGGTCATGCTTCATCGCAGCGGCGCCTGATGCGCATCGTCTGCGCTTATTGCCCAATGACTGGCATCCATGGAATCGTTGACAGTTCCGGCCACACTCGAATCACTGGCGTTGATCAGCGCCTTTGTCAGGGAAGCAACGCGCTGCGCTCGTCTCGATGATCACGCGGCATGGCAAGTCGAACTGGCGGTTGATGAAGCGGCGACGAATATTATTCAGCATGGGTACGATCCCGACGCACCAGGGACAATCGAACTGACTTGGCAGATTGAAGACAATCGTCTGATCATCACACTACGCGACTATGGACGACGCTTCAACCCCGATGACGTTCCGCCGCCGGACCTCTCGTCGCCGCTGGAGGAGCGTCAACCAGGCGGGCTTGGCCTCTATCTGATGCACCGGTTGATGGATCAGGTGCGCTTCGACTTTGACGACGCCAACGGCAACCTCCTGACGATGGTGAAATACATCCGGCCGCACGTTCAGGCGCACGAGTTCCGACTGAACGGCAGGCTCGATGCTGTTGGAACCGAACCGGCGCTTGCGCCGGTGCATCAGGCGATTGCCAACGGAGCGGAGTATGTGTTGCTCGATTTCGATAACGTGACTTTTCTCAGCAGCACAGCGCTGCGTTCGTTGTTGCTGGCGCGCAAAGAACTGCTGGCGCGCCATGGTGAGTTGCGCCTCTGCAACCTGCGTCCACAAGTGCGCGAGGTGTTTGAGTTGACCGGCTTTACCCGGCTGTTTGCCATTCACTCCTCGCGCGATGAGGCGCTGGCGGCATTCGGTCAGGAACACGTGTGAAGAATCGTGAGCAGTGGCTTATCCTGTATTGTCTGGTTATGGGAGCAGTCGGGTGGGCTGCTCTCATCCTCAGCAGCCCTGGCGCTGCACCCTGGAGCATAGTGGCGTTGTTTGTCATTCTGGCGCTGCTGATTGAAGCTGCAGCCTTCCGTGTGCCACCAGCCGATCCCCACAGCCTAAGCGGCATCGTCATTCTGTCAGCGGCGCTGGCGCTCGGTCCGGTCGATGGCGCGCTGGTCGCCGGAGTCTCTGGGTTGATCTTCGGCGTGTTGCTGCCGTTGATCTACCGCCGTCCGCGAACCTTCTACCTGCTCGCGGCTCGTCCGCTCTTGCGCAGCGGCGTGCGGGCCGGCGCTGTGCTGGCAGGCGGAGCGTTGGCGCGTCTCCTGGCTGGTAATGCTCCCCTCGAAACGCTCTCATTGATAACCCTGATTCTCTGCTACCCGACGCTCATTCAACTGAATCGTGCGATCCGCGAGTACATTCAGGGCGGAATGACCGGCGTTCTGACATGGTGGCAGTCGTCCTGGATGCCGATGGTGGCAGCCGAAATTGCGCCCCTGCCGCTTGCCGCGCTGTTCGCCGCCATCTACACCCGCCTGGGAACGGGGTACTTTGTATTTGCGGCAGCCGGATTGCTTGCTGCCAGCCTGGCAGTGCGTCAGTCGGCGCTCCATCTGCGCAACCAGGGCGCTTCCATCCGCGAGTTGCGGCTGCTCAATGAAGCCAGCCGCGAGATTATTCGTGCTGAACTCGATGTCGAGGAGCTCAGCGAGTTGATCTATCGCGCGGCGAGCAAAGTGGTTGACACCTCGTCGTTCCACCTGGGATTGTTCGACCCGGAGAGCGACCGTTATACCCTGGTCGTGCGTGTTCAAGATCGGGTGCGCTTACCGCCGCTGACCGTCGATCTGGCGAGCGGCGACGGACTGATCGGCTGGATGCGACAGACGGGACGCTCACTGCTGGTTGAGGATTTCACTGCCGAAATGGATCGCCTGCCAGCACGTCCGCGATACCAGAGTGAACGACCGCCTCGTTCCGGAATCTACGTGCCGCTCCTCGATGGCGGCAAGGTGATCGGCACGATCTCGATCCAGAGTTATCAACCGTATGCGTTCGATGCTGACGACCTGCGCATGCTCTCGCTCCTGGCGGATCAGGCGGCGGTTGCGATCTCGAAGGCGCGTGCCTTTGCCGCCGCCAACGAGCGTGCGGTGCAACTCCAGGCGATCCAGGAAGTCAGCGAGCGCATCACGGCTATTCTCGATCTGGACCAGTTGCTTCCTTCGGTCGTCCGGCTGATCCGTGAGCGGTTTGGCTACCACACGGTTCATATCTTTCTGCTTGAAGAGGATGGTCGCCTACACTTCAGCGCCAGCACGGTCGAAGGCGAAGCGCTCGAGCGTTTGCGCCGAGTGGTTGTGAACCCAGGCGAGGGGATTGTCGGCAGTGCAGCGCTGAGTGGTCAACCGTTGCTGGTCAATGATGTGCGCGCCGATCCGCGCTATATCAGCGATGACTCGAGCACGCGCGCCGAACTGGCGGTGCCGCTGCGCTCTGCCGAGAAAGTTATCGGCGTGCTTGATATTCAAAGCACAGAGGCTGGGCGTTTCCAGTCCAGCGACCTGTTCATCACCCGCACCCTTGCCGATCAGGTCGCTATCGCGGTTAAGAGCGCGCGCGCGTTTCAGGCGCAGCGCGAAGAGGCATGGATGCTCAATGCGCTCCTGCAGGTCGCTGAGAATCTCTCGCGCGCCACCTCGCTCGATACGCTGCTGCCTGCCGTGGTGCGTCTGCCGCCGCTTCTGCTTGGATGCGACCGCTGCTACTGCCTGATCTGGGACCGCCCTGCCGCTTCCTTTACGCCGTTGGCAGCCTACGGATTGCGTCCCGCTGAGCGGGACGCTTTTGTGGGCTGCCCGATCAACGAGCGAGACGCGCCGTTATTGACGGAAGTCGTGCATACGGTGGCGCCGCTGGCGCTCGACTCTGCCAGAGGACACAGTCATCTCTGCGCACCCATCATCGAGCGCTTCGGCAGCGCCTCGCTCTTGGCGACGCCGCTCTGGACGCGCGGCGCGGCGTTGGGCGCACTGGTGCTTGATTATGGTCCCTCGCCGCATCAGTTCACCGCTCGCGACCTGACCTTGGCAAACGGATTCGCTGCGCAGATTGCCGGAGCGCTCGAAAGCGCACTGCTGGCGCAGGAAGCGGCGCAGGCGGCGCGGCTAGAGGAAGAACTGCGGGTAGCGCGCGACATCCAGCGCACTCTGTTACCGTCGCGCGCACCGGATCTGCCAGGCTGGGATACGGCTGCCGACTGGCGATCAGCACGAATGGTCGGCGGAGATTTTTTCGATTACTGGCGCTTGCCCGCATGGCCAGCGGTCGAGCAACAGAGCGGGCGTGACGGTCAGTTGAGCGAGGATGGCGCAGCCTGCCAACCGCTAGGGTTCGTGATTGCCGATGTGAGCGACAAAGGCGTGCCTGCAGCGCTGTTCATGGCATTGGCGCGCAGCCTGGTGCGTGCGGCGGCGCTCGACGGGTCAGCGCCTTCAGTGGCGTTGACTCGCGCCAACCGCTGGATTACCCGCGACACGGAAGCTGGCATGTTCGTAACCGTGTTCTATGGCATCATCGAACCGCACACCGGACGCATGCGCTACTGCTGCGCTGGCCACAATCCGCCGCTCTTGTTTCGTGCCAATGGCGCGGTCGAAACGCTGCATACGCCGGGGATTGCGCTTGGCGTGCTCGAAGAAATAACATTAACAGAATGTGAGGTAAGTATCGCTGTTGGTGATGTTGTCGTGTGCTACACCGACGGGGTGACCGAAGCGATCAACGCCGCAGACGAACCGTTCGGCATCGAACGATTGATTGACACGGTCGCAGCAGTGCGCACCGGCAGCGCGCAGACTATTCTTGAAGCCGTTACTGAAACGCTTAGTCGCTATGCCGAAGGACCGCTCTACGATGACGTGACGCTGGTGATTATCAAGCGGGTCGAATAATCCTGACCATCGTGCAGAGTTTCTGACGCGGTGTGTTATAATGAGCATGTGTGATCCGGAGAGCGCCCATGCAAACGATCAAAAAGTACGCTAATCGCAAGTTGTACCACATCGACCGCAAACAGTACATTACGCTCGAAGGCATTGCTGCGCTGGTGCAGGCAGGAGAGCAGGTGCGGGTGATCGACAATGAAACCGGCGAAGATATTACGGCGCAGATTCTGGCGCAGGTTGCGCTCCAGACTCGCGGCGACCAGGGGCGACTGCCAACATCGCTGCTAACCAGCCTGATCCGCGCCGGTGAGGGGACGCTAAGCGGGCTGCAGCGCTCGCTGTTCGGGGCGATTGGAGGCATCGGATTTGTCAATGCCGAAATTGAACGTCGTCTGGCGCATCTCCACGAAACGGGCAAGCTCAACAACGATGAAGTTCAACGATTGCGCGCCTTGCTGGTAGACTCATACGACACGACAGCAGCGCCCAGTCTGCCAAGCAAGAGCGATGTCGACCGACTCCACGAGCAGGTCGATGAACTGATGAAACTCGTGGATCAACTCCT
The DNA here is from genome assembly GCA_025062325.1 of Roseiflexus sp. Lineage (GTDB taxonomy): Bacteria > Chloroflexota > Chloroflexia > Chloroflexales > Roseiflexaceae > Roseiflexus. The sequence goes on along the minus strand of JANXAL010000002.1, from coordinate 4,890 downwards.
CGCGCAACAGAAACAGAAAAAGTAACGCATTCAGTCGGGACAGAACTCTTCCACGGAGAGTGTGATCAAGGGAGGGGGATAGCGCGTTCCGGCTTTTCGGGAAGGCGCTAGGGCATTTGCGTTGGAATTGATGCCTGTGTATCCGATCATCATTACGCTGCGGTCGTTGCTGCCGCACGCATAGGAGAGACTATGAGCGACAGTGGCGTCACATCGCGACGGAGCAAGACGGCGCTTGTGCTGGCTGGCGGCGGGGTGACCGGCGCCGCCTATGAAATTGGCGCGCTCCGCGCGCTCGACGACCTTCTCTACGACTTCAGCGTTAACGAGTTCGATGTGTTTATCGGCACCAGTGCGGGCGCACTGGTAGCCGCCTGTCTGGCAAACGGATTAACGCCTCGCGAGTTGATGCGTCACCTTGAAGTGCCGCTCGACGGCATCGCGCCACTCAATGTGGGCGATCTTTTCACCCTCAATGGGCGCGATATTCTGGCGCATGGGCTGCACCTGCCGAGCGTGGCGCTGCGCGCCATTCGGGCGCTAATCTTCTCACGGAAGCACCTTTCTCTGCTCGACCTGATCGAAGCATTCGCTCTGGCGCTGCCTGGCGGGTTGTATGATATCAGCTCGCTCGACCGCTACCTCAGTGCAGTGCTGTCGCGCGATGGCAGGACTAACGATTTTCGCAAGTTATCTCGTGAACTGGTCGTTATCGCCACTGACCTTGACACTGGCGCGCGGGTAGTGTTTGGCGTGCCGCCCTATGATGACGTGCCGATCTCACGCGCCGTCGCTGCTTCCTCAGCTATGCCGCTGGTATACCGCCCGGTGCGGATCGGCAATCGCGATTATGTCGATGGCGGGGTGCGCGGCAATGCTAGCCTCGATCTGGCGATTGAACGCGGCGCACGCCTGATCGTCTGCGTCAATCCGCTGGTCCCCTACGATCTCGAAGAAGCCAACGACGACTCACTCCACATTCGCGATATGGGGGCGCCAGGGATCATCAATCAGGTCTTCCGCACGTTGTTCCATTCGGCGCTGCACTACCATCTGAAGCAGATTCATCGTCGCCATCCCGATGTGGATATTATTCTGATTGAACCGGCGCGCGACGATGTGCGCATGTTCTCCGAAATGCCCATGCGCTACTCCAGCCGCACCGAGGTGGCACGGCATGGATTTGAGACGGTGGCCGCCTTCTTGAGCGAACGGTATGAGAGTTACCGCAATATCTTCGCTCGCCACGGCATCACCCTGCAGCGTCGGCATGCTGCTGAGCGACTGGCGGCGGTCGCTCATCATGTCAACGTTCAGACTCGCCCCGGTCCGCGTGATCTGCGCGACACGCTCACCCGCCTGGAACGGCTGCTCGAACAGCGTAGCAGGACAGCGCCCCGGTAGCGACGTTGCAATCCAACATTGCTACCGGGGCGCTTCCGCGCCTTTGCCTTCAATCCCTCTGCGCTTCCAGCATTTTGCGCTGAAATGCGACGTAGCCCACAACCAGAATCACGGCGAACCCAAACCATTGAATGGCATACCCCAGATGCGGACCCTGATCCGGTTCAGGTGGCGGAACCGGCTGCGGCAGCGTTGGCGGAGCATCAGGAACCGGTTGCATCTCGATAAATATCGGCAGCAGCGGATAGGGCGTCTGTTCCTGGATGCGCGCTACGTCGACGCGAAACCAGGCGTCGATGCGCGGTCGATCCGCAGTCAGCGGCGGGTCTTGTGGTCCGCCAACATATGTTTCGGGCTGGCGGGCAATGCCGGTTACCAGCGTCTCGCCGGGCGACGGAGCGAATCTGCGTCGCGCTTCTGGCGACGCTTCCGTCAGCGGAATCCAGCCGCGATCAACGAGCACCGCTTCGTCTCGTCCGCTCAGGCGCAATGGCGTTATCACATGGTAGCCGGTCATGCCGTTGAGCGAACGATTGCGCAGCAACACCTCGTGCGCTGGATCAAAGATGCCGCGTGCGGTCACCGGACGATAGTCGAGCGACCGTAGATCACTCACCGTTTCCAGCGCGACCGGAGACTGCGCCAGACCTGCGGCGATACGCGCATTCAGCGCTGCGCGTTGGGCATGGCGATCCAATTGCCACATGCCCAATCCGCACAGCCCAATGCTGCCAATCAGAACGATCAGAGTAGCGATCAGGCGTCTGCCTGTCAGCAAGTAGCGTACCATTGGTCTGTTATCGCGAGGGCGGGTCTGAGACCCGCCCTCACGCCGCCTTACCGGGTTGATCGAACGCAGTTGGACATCAGGAGCATTGAAGTCTCAGATTCATCCCTCCACTGCGTGGCCATCTCGGAGGAGAGACGATCGTCCAGGCAACGTCAGCCGCTCACCGGCTCAACTGGTTTCCTCATCTCCAGGTCAAGCGTCTCGCGGCGGGTGAACGTCAATTCGCCGGTTTGCGGATCAACGTCTACAATGATCGTATCGCCAGGCTTGAACATTCCACGCAGCAGGCTGCGTGACAGCGGCGTTTCGACCATGCGTTGCACGGTGCGGCGCAGCGGGCGTGCGCCATACGCCGGATTGTACCCCTCGCGCACAAGGACTTTCTTCGCCTCTGGCGTCAGTTCGAGCGCCAGCCCTTGTTCACGCAGTCGCTCATCGACCTCGCGCACCAGCAGATCGACAATCTGCATCAGTTCCTGCTCGGTCAGGGCGTGGAAGACGATAATCTCGTCGATGCGGTTGAGAAACTCGGGACGGAACGCCTGACGCAGCGCCTCAAGCACACGCTCGCGTGCGGCTTCCTCGGCGTTCTTATCGTGCGAGCGCACCAGCCCCAGGCTCTGCTGCCGGACGTGTTCGGTGCCAACATTCGAGGTCATAATAATCACGGTGTTGCGGAAGTCGACCGTATGACCCTGCGCGTCGGTGAGACGCCCGTCGTCAAGCAACTGCAACAACGTGTTAAACACGTCCGGGTGCGCCTTTTCAATCTCATCGAACAGCACGACCTGGTACGGGCGGCGACGGATGCTTTCGGTCAGTTGACCCGCTTCCTCATACCCCACATAGCCGGGCGGCGCGCCGATCAACCGCGACACCGTATGCTTTTCCTGGAACTCCGACATATCGATGCGAGTCATCGCATCTTCGCTGTCGAAGAGGAACTCGGCGAGCGCTTTGGCAAGTTCCGTTTTGCCGACGCCCGTCGGACCGACGAAGATGAAACTGCCGATCGGACGGCGCGGATCCTTCAAGCCGCTGCGTGCACGGCGGATCGCATCGGAGAGCGCAACAATCGCTTCATGCTGACCAATGACCCGCTCGTGCAGGCGCGCCTCCATGTCGATGAGCTTCTCACGCTCCGTCTCAAGCATCCGACTGACCGGAATACCAGTCCAGTTCGAGACGATCGCCGCAACATCCTCCTCATCGACAACCTCATCGAGGTTCGAACTCTTCAGCCACTCACTGCGCGCACGCTCAAATTCGGCTTCGAGTTGCAGATAGCGGGCGCGCAGCATCGCAGCGCGTTCGTAATCACGGCGTGCGCCGGCTTCTTCCTCCTCGCGGCGCAGGCGGTTCAGTTCGGCTTCCTGGTCGCGCAGCGCCTTCGGCATTGAGTAGATATCGATGCGCAGCTTGGCGGACGCCTCATCGATCAGGTCAATCGCTTTATCGGGCAAGAAGCGATCCGTGATATACCGACTCGACAGACGCGCCGCAGCCTTCAGCGCCTCATCGCTGATCGTCAACCGATGGTGCTCCTCATAGCGTTTGCGCAGACCACGGAGCATCTCAACGGTCGTTTCGACATCCGGCTCTTCGACAAACACCGGACTGAAGCGTCGTTCGAGCGCCGCATCCTTCTCGACATGCTTGCGATACTCGTCGATGGTCGTGGCGCCGATTACCTGCACCTCACCACGTGAAAGGGCGGGCTTGAGCATATTCGACGCATCGATCGAACCGACAGCGGCCCCAGCGCCAACCACCGTATGCAATTCATCGATAAACAGAATGATCTGCCCATTACTGCTGCGTACTTCATCGATCACGGCCTTCAGGCGCTCCTCAAATTCGCCGCGGAACTTCGACCCGGCAACCATGCCAGCCAGATCGAGCGCCAGCAGTCGGCGGTTCCTGAGCGGCAGCGGTACGTCGCCGCTGGCAATCCGTTGCGCCAGACCTTCAACAATGGCTGTCTTACCAACGCCGGTTTCGCCGACGAGCACAGGGTTGTTCTTCGTGCGGCGGCAGAGAATGCGAAGAACGCGGGTGATTTCCGCCTCGCGCCCGATGACTGGGTCGAGTTTCCCCTGCGCTGCCATGTCGGTCAGGTCGATGGAATATTTCGCAAGCGCCTCGTAGCGCGCCTCGGCGCTGGGATTGTCGGCGCGCTGGTGACCGCGAATATCCATCAGCGCCTGATAGATGCGCTCCTGGTCGATGCCAAAACTATGCAGAATGCGCGATGATGCACCTTCGCGCTCACCGCTGATTGCAATGAGCAGGTGCTCGATGCCGACATACTGATCATTCAGGCGGTTGGCTTCCTCCTCGGCGCGTTTCACCAAACGCTGGGTGCGCGGCGTGATGTAGACCTGGTTGCCATACCCGTACTGACCGTACACCTTTGGCGACTTCTCAAGTTCATGCTCAACGCGCCGCGCTACCATCTCGGCATCGACGCCAAGCCGCGCGATTGCACGCGCCGCCAAACCATCGCGCTGCCGCAGCATTGCCAGGAAAATGTGCTCCACATCCAGCTGGGTGTGGTGCTGGTCGTGCATAATTTCCTGGGCGTCCTGGAACGCCTCCTGCGCTTTCTCGGTAAACCGTTCGAGTCTCATGTTGCCCTGTCCTTAGGGAATGCTTCCTCTGGCAGATGCCATTGCGTGTTAAGTATAGCACACAGG
>JANXAL010000139.1 GCA_025062325.1 Roseiflexus sp. | reverse complement strand
GTTCTTCTCGGGGTATCGGCCGCAGTTTTACATTCGGACGACCGACGTGACGGGGGCGATCCGGCTGCCGGAAGGGCTGGAGATGGTGATGCCGGGGGACAACGTGGAGTTGACGGTGGAGTTGATTGTGCCGGTGGCGATTGAGGAAGGATTGCGCTTCGCCATTCGCGAAGGGGGACGCACCGTCGGCGCAGGCGTCGTCTCGAAGATTATCGATTAGTGCGGGTGATGGGGATAGGACAGGTAAGGGGGTTCTTTAGAGGTTGCAGCGTATTGGGCCAGCCATTAGACATTCGTCCCTCACTTTCTGGCCCCCCCTCACTCCTCGTCCTCGACCCTGATCCCTAACCCTTTCACCCTGATATACGAGGCGTATATGGCGAAACAAAAAGTTCGCATCCGGCTTAAGGCATACGACCATAAGATTCTCGACCAGTCGGCACGACAGATCGTTGAGGCCGCCGAACGCACCGGGGCGCTGGTTGCCGGTCCGGTGCCGTTGCCGACCAAAATTGAAAGGTACAGCGTCATTCGTTCACCGTTTATTGACAAAGACTCGCAGGAGCAGTTTGAGATTCGCACTCACAAGCGCCTGATCGACGTGCTGGATCCTAGTCAGCAGACGATCAACGCGCTGATGAAGCTCAACCTGCCAGCAGGCGTGGATATCGAAATCAAGTTGTAATCAGAAGAACAGCAGCCGCTGCGCTGAGTACACTGCGCATGCTGCGGAGGTGCAATTGTGATCGAAGGGTTGCTTGGACGCAAGGTCGGCATGACCCAGGTTTTCGATTCGAGTGGTCAGGTCATTCCGGTGACCATTATCGAAGTGGGTCCGTGTGTTGTTACCCAGATCCGCACAAAGGAGCGGGATGGGTATGAAGCGGTGCAGATCGGCTATCAGGAGGTCAAGGCGAAAAGCCTGACAAAACCTGAACAGGGACATCTGCGCGGCGCCGGTAAGCTGCTGCGCTACCTGCGCGAGTTTCGCACCGATAATATCGCCGATCATAAGGTTGGCGACGTACTCACTGTTGAGATGTTCAAACCGGGCCAGCGCGTTGATGTCACTGGCACATCGAAAGGCCGCGGATTTCAGGGTGTGGTGAAGCGTCATGGCTTCGGCGGCGGCCCGCGCACGCACGGTCAGAGCGACCGTCTGCGCGCTCCTGGTTCGGTCGGCGCTGGCACCGATCCGGGTCGTGTGTGGAAAAATACGCGCATGGCCGGGCGCATGGGCAATCAACGGGTGACCGTGCAAAACCTGACCGTCGTTGATGTCGTTCCGGAGCGCAACTTGCTGCTTGTGCGCGGCTCGATCCCGGGCGCGAAAAACGGCCTGGTGATGGTTCGTCGGGCGATCAAAGGCTCGTAAGCGCGAATGCTCTGAGCGCTTCAGCGCAGTGCAGATACGTTGAGGAAGTGCAATGGAAGCCAAGTTGTACAACCAGTCCGGCGAAGAAGTCGGTGTTATTCAACTCTCGGATTATGTGTTCGGAATCGAGCCGAATGTGCCGGTTATGCATCAGGCGATGGAGCGCCAGCGCGCCAATGCGCGTCTCGGCACGCACAACACTCGCGGTCGCGGCGAGGTTGAGGGCAGCACCCGTAAGCTCTATCGTCAGAAAGGCACCGGTCGCGCACGTCAAGGATCGATCCGCGCGCCGCATCGCAAGGGCGGTGGCGTCGCACACGGTCCACATCCCCGCACGTATACCAAGGCCATGCCGCGTAAGATGCGCCGCCTGGCGGTCCGTTCAGCGCTCTCGGCACGGTACCGCGATGGCGCCATCACGTTCCTGGATCGGTTGACATTCGAGCAACCGCGCACGAAAGATATGGTTGCAGTGCTCAACGCGCTGAACCTGAAGGGAAAGACGCTGATCGTGCTTGACCGGAAGGACGAGAACGTGCGTCGCTCGGCGAACAATCTGCCGAACGTCAAAACCTTGCTGGCGCACTACCTGAACGTCATCGATCTGCTCACCCACGACCATGTGGTGATGCTGAAAGCCGCCGTCGATGTCGCTCAGGGATACCTCGACCGACCGGGACGCGCCATCGTTACAGCGGAGACAAGCGAGGAGGGAGCGTGATGAACGCGCATCAGATCATCATACGGCCGCTGATCACGGAGAAGAATACGAACCTGATGCGGTTCAATAAGTATTCGTTTGAGGTCGATCGCAACGCCACTAAACCGCAGATCAAACGCGCAATTGAGGAGATTTTCAACGTGCGGGTGACTGCCGTGCATACGATGAATGTGCGCGGAAAACTGCGCCGCCGGGGACGCCAGTACGGCTACACGCCCGACTGGAAAAAGGCGATCGTGACCCTGGCTGAAGGCGACCGCATCGACCTGTTTGAGGGAGCGTAATTCATGCCTGTCAGAAAGTACAAACCAACCTCGCCAGGTCGCCGCAATATGTCGGTTTCGACCTTCGAGGAGATTACCAAGACGGAGCCGGAACGATCGCTGCTTGAGCCGCTGCGCAAGAAGGCTGGTCGGAACATGTATGGACGCATCACAGTGCGTCACCGCGGCGGCGGGCATAAGCGCCACTATCGCCGGATTGACTTTAAGCGCGATAAGATTGGCATTCCGGCGAAAGTGGCAGCGATTGAGTACGATCCTAACCGATCAGCACGGATCGCTCTGCTCCATTATGTCGATGGTGAGAAACGCTATATTCTGGCGCCGCTCGGATTGAATGTCGGCGATACCGTGATGAGCGGGCCCGACGCTGATATTCGGCCGGGCAACGCGCTGCCGCTGCGCCAGATCCCGCTCGGTACGACGGTGCATAACATCGAACTCGAAAAAGGACGAGGCGGCGTGATGGTGCGCAGCGCTGGCGCAGCCGCTCAGTTGATGGCAAAGGAGGGCAATTACGCCGTACTGCGCCTGCCATCAGGCGAGGTGCGCCGCGTGTTCATCGAGTGCATGGCGACGATTGGACAGGTCGGCAATCTGGATCATCAGAATATCCGCCTGGGGAAAGCCGGGCGCAAACGCTGGCTGGGACGACGACCTGAAGTGCGTGGCGCAGCAATGAACCCGCGCGATCATCCCCACGGCGGCGGTGAAGGACGCGCACCGCGCGGCATGCCGACCCCGAAGACCAAGTGGGGCAAACCGGCGCGCGGCGTAAAGACCCGCCACAACCCGCGGACTGATCCCTTCATCATCCGTCGTCGGACGCAGTAATCAGGAGGGGCAAGCGTATGTCGCGTTCTTCCAAAAAAGGTCCATATGTCGACGTGCGACTGCTGAGCCGTATCGAGGAACTGAACCGGACAAACGAGAAGCGTGTGCTGCGCACGTGGTCGCGCGACTCGACTATCTTCCCGCAAATGGTCGGGCATACGATCGCCGTTCATGATGGCCGACGCCACGTGCCAGTGTACATTACAGAGAACATGGTTGGTCATAAACTGGGCGAGTTCGCCCCAACCCGGGTGTTCCGCGGCCACGGCGGCAAGAAAGCCGATAAGCGCGGCAAGGTGAAGTGACGGGCGCACCGTCGCGGCAGGAGAGTCTGGATATGCAGGCAAAAGCAGTAACAAAATATGTCCGCATCTCACCGACCAAAGTGCGCCCGGTGATGGATCTGGTGCGCGGCAAGCCGGTTAATAAGGCGCTGGCGATCCTGCGCTACCTGCCGCACAAAGCAGCGCGCGAGATCGCACGCACGATTGAGTCGGCGCGAGCAAACGCAATCAATAACTATGACATGGCCCCCGATGCGCTCGTCGTGAAGTACATTTTCGCCGATGAAGGTCCGGCGTTCAAACGGATCATGCCGCGCGCCCGGGGCCGGGCCGACCGCATTCGCAAGCGAACGACCCATATTACGGTGATTGTCGATGACGGCGAGGAGATGTAAGCAGGCAGCGCGACCGCGCTGACCCGCTGAAGAGAGCGAGGATCTATGGGACGGAAAGTGCACCCGATCGGCTTCCGCCTTGGATATATCAAGGACTGGCAGTCGAAGTGGTTCGCAGAGCGCAACTATACCGAACTGCTCCACGAAGACATCATGCTGCGCAGGATCATTGCTAAAGAGCTCGAGAATGCGGGTGTGGCGCGGATCGAGATTGAGCGCTCGGCGAATAAAGTTGAGGTGACGGTCTACACAGCTAAGCCGGGCATCGTCATCGGCAAGCGCGGCACAAAAGTCGATGAGTTGCGGGCTGAACTGGAAAAACGGACCGGCAAGAAAGTCAAGCTCAATATTCAGGAGATCCATCAACCGGAACTGGAGGCGCAACTGGTCGCCGAAAGCATTGCCGAACAGATCAGTAAGCGCGTGTCGTATAAGCGCGCAATGAAACAGGCAGTGCAACGCGCGATGCGTTTGGGAGCGCAGGGCATCAAAATCAAGTGCTCAGGGCGTCTGGCGGGCGCTGAAATGGCGCGTGTCGCCTGGGAGCGCGATGGTCGGGTGCCGCTCCATACGCTGCGCGCAGATATTGACTACGCGCAGGTGCATGCACATACGACGTATGGGCGGATCGGTGTGAAGGTATGGATCTACAAAGGCGACGTCTTCCCCGATCAGAAAGTTCAGCCGCAATTGCCGCCCCCGGCTGTCACCGTGCGCCCCAGCATCGTTGAGGAAGAGGAAGAGCGCCCCCAGCGGAAGGTCAGACGCAGCGGACGCGGCGGACGCGGCGGATCCGAACGCGCCGGACGGTCGCGTGGCTGAAAGGAGTCGTCATTATGCTGATGCCAAAGCGTGTCAAGTATCGCAAACAGCAACGCGGCCGCAATCGCGGGATGGCGCATCGCGGCAACACCGTCGTCTTCGGCGAGTATGGGTTGATGGCGCTCGAAGCAACGTGGATGACCAGTCGCCAGATCGAGGCGGCACGCCGCGCCATTAGCCACCATGTCAAGCGCGGCGGCAAAATCTGGATCCGTATCTTTCCCGACAAACCCGTCACCGCTAAGCCTGCTGAAACACGCATGGGTTCGGGCAAGGGCGCCGTTGATCACTACGTGGCAGTGATCAAGCCGGGCCGCATCTTGTTCGAACTTGCCGGCGTGCGCCCCGAAGTCGCTCACGAAGCGCTCGAACGCGCCGCGCAAAAATTGCCAATCAAGTGCAAGATCGTGCCACGTGAGGATTTGGAGGGCGCAGTATGAAAGCAGAGGAGTTGCGGAAACTGGATAATAAGCAGTTGCGCGCGAAACTCAAAGAGTGTTACGAAGAGTTGTTCAACCTGCGTTTCCAGCAGGTTATGGGAAAATTGACGGCTACCGGTCGCCCGCGCATGGTCCGGCGTGATATTGCGCGGATCAAGACAATCCTGCGCGAACGCGAACTAGGCATTGATTCGCAGGAGAGAAATCAATGACGGAAGGACGGCGACGGCAATTTAAAGTTGGGCGAGTCGTCAGCAATAAAATGCAAAAGACGGTTGTGGTGGCAGTTGATTATCTGAAACCACATCCGCTGTATCGAAAGATCGTTCGTCGCACCAAAAAGTTTCACGCACACGACGAAAAGCAGTGCCAGATCGGCGATATCGTGCGCATCGGCGAAACTCGCCCGCTGAGCAAAACCAAACGTTGGGAGGTGGTTGAGATTATCAAACGCAACGAGGAGGTCTGACTATGGTGCAGCAAGAAACACGACTGCGCGTCGCCGATAATACTGGCGCTAAAGAGATACTGTGCATCCGCGTGCTGGGCGGCTCGCATGTGCGCTATGGGCGCGTCGGCGACGTGATTGTCGCTTCAGTCAAGGAAGCAACCCCCGGCGGCGCCGTCAAGAAGGGCGAAGTGGTGCGCGCTGTTATCGTGCGTACTGCCAAGGAATATCGCCGCCCCGATGGATCGCACATCCGGTTCGATGATAATGCAGCGGTGATCATCGGCAAGGACAATAACCCGCGCGGGACGCGCATTTTTGGTCCTGTCGCCCGTGAACTGCGTGAACGCTCGTTCATGAAGATCATCTCGCTGGCGCCGGAAGTGCTGTGATTGCTCGTGGAGAGAGTGCGATGCATGTCAAAACCGGCGACGAAGTTCTGATTATTGCTGGCAAAGATCGCGGAAAGCGCGGTAAAATTAAGGAATCGCGCCCCAAAGAACAACGGGTGATCGTTGAGGGCCTGAATATTGTCAAACGACACATGAAACCGCGCGGCCCAACGCGCCCCGGCGGCATCATTGAGATGGAAGCGCCGATCCATGTGTCGAATGTGATGCTGATTTGCCCGAAGTGCGGTCGCGCGTCACGTACCGGGCATCGCTTTCTGGAAGAGACGGATCACAAGGGCCGCCCTAAAAAAGTGCGGTACTGCAAAGCCTGTAACGCTGTGATTGATGAGTGACAGGCGAGACCGGAGCAACAACCACGCTTCGGGCGCCTGAGGAGCAAGTAATGGTACCACGTCTCAAACAAAAATATCAGACTGAGGTCGTGCCGGCGCTGATGCAGGAGTTTCAGTACCGCTCCGTGATGCAGGTGCCGCGCCTTGAAAAGATCGTGCTCAACATTGGGCTTGGCGAGGCGACCCAAAATGCCAAAGCGCTCGACGCTGCGATGTCTGATCTCGCGGCAATCGCCGGGCAGAAACCGGTTATCACGCGCGCCAAGAAGTCGATCGCAGCGTTTAAGGTGCGCCAGGGCATGCCAATCGGCGTTATGGTGACCCTGCGCGGTCCGCGCATGTGGTCGTTCCTTGATCGATTGATGAACCTGGTGCTGCCTCGCCTGCGTGACTTTCGCGGCGTTAGCCGACGTTCGTTCGATGGGCGCGGCAATTACTCGATCGGCCTGCGTGAGCAAATTGTGTTCCCGGAGGTCGATTACGATAAGGTCGATAAACTCCGTGGCCTTGAAGTGGTGATTGTGACAACTGCACCCGACGATGAACAGGGGTATGCGCTGCTCAAGCGCCTCGGCATGCCATTTCGCGATTAGTTCGGGCCAGGAGCGTCGATCAGACAAGACGCTTACCAGCCCGATGGTAAGGAGAGTCTGGTTTGGCACGAAAAGCGTTGATTGTTAAGGCGCAGCGGCCGCCAAAGTACAAGGTGCGGGCCTACAACCGCTGTAAAATCTGCGGACGTCCGCGTGCGTATATGCGCAAATTCGGCATGTGCCGTATCTGCTTCCGTGAGCACGCGCTGCGCGGGTTGATCCCCGGCGTGAAGAAGTCCAGCTGGTAGCGGGCGCGCATAGATAACGTCGCCATCAGTCCGGAGATAAAGGAGGAGTGCAGTGAGCGTGAATGATCCGATTGCTGATATGCTGACTCGCATCCGAAATGCGTGCATGGCCCGCCATGAAACGGTATCGATTCCGGCGTCGAAAATGAAACTCGCGATTGCGCAGATCCTCAAGCGCGAGGGTTTCATTCAAGACTACACGGTGCAGGAAGGCAAACCACACAATACGATTGTGATAACCCTGAAATATACTCCCGATCGGCGACCGGTCATCACCGGGCTGAAGCGCGTGAGTAAGCCGGGACTGCGCATTTATACCAAGCGCGCTGACATTCCGCGTGTGCGCGGCGGACTGGGGCTGAGCATTCTCTCGACACCACGCGGCGTAATGGCCGGGCATGAGGCGTGGCGACAGCGCGTCGGCGGCGAGGTTCTCTGTTACGTCTGGTAAGCAGCGCTGAGGAGTACGATCATGTCACGTATTGGGAAAAAACCGATCCCGGTGCCGCGCGGCGTCGAGGTGACAATCGCAGAGGGAAACCTGGTGACCATCAAAGGTCCAAAGGGGACGTTAACGCAGCAGTTGTCGCCGGAGATGATCATCAAACATGAGAATGGCATCATCACTGTTGCGCGCCCTTCGGACGCGAAACACCACCGCGCCCTGCATGGCCTGACGCGCTCGCTCATTGCCAACATGGTGACGGGGGTCACGGAAGGGTACCAGCGGACGCTGGAAATCACCGGGATTGGCTATCGCGCTGCGCGCGAAGGGAAAAACTTGATTCTCCAGCTTGGCTTCTCTCACCCGATCCGTGTCACGCCACCCGAAGGCATCACTTTTGAGGTGATGGAACGTCGCAGTGCGAATGAGCCGCAGTACGTGATTGTGCGCGGAATTGATAAACAGAAAGTCGGTGAGGAAGCCGCGAAACTGCGCGCCCTGCGACCGCCGGATCCCTATAAAGGGTATGGCATCAAGTACCGCGATGAGCGGGTGCGCCGCAAGGCTGGCAAGACTGGGAAAGCGCGCTGACGTGTCGCTTTTCTGGGACTCAGCCAGGGCAGGGGATGGCAATCTCTGCCGAGAGGAGCATATCACTATGGCTAAGCGAACACCACGAGAGCTGCGCCTGCGACGCCACCGCCGCGTGCGCAAGAAAGTGAGCGGCACGCCGCAGCGCCCGCGCCTGTGCGTCTTTCGCAGCAATATGCATATCTATGCGCAGGTGATTGACGATACAGTCGGCCGAACGCTGGCGGCGGCCTCAACGGTTGAGCCTAAACTAAAAGCAATGCTCGCCGGAAAGACAAAAACAGAACAAGCGAAAGTCGTCGGCGCAGCCATTGCAGAACGCGCCAAAGCCGCAGGCATTGAATACGTCGTGTTTGATCGCGGCGGGTACAAGTACCATGGGCGCGTCCAGGCGCTCGCCGATGCAGCGCGCGAAGGCGGATTGAAGTTCTAAGGCGCTGTTGGAATGATGTCCGTGACCTAGGTGGATGGCCATCAACTCGCAGCGCTGCCTTCGCCGCAACCTTTGCTTTAGTTTTGATGGGGTGTGACAGTGATCAAACGACGCATTAATGCGGACGAACTCGAGCTCGAAGAGCGTGTGGTGCAGATCAACCGCGTCTCGAAAGTGGTCAAGGGCGGGCGCCGCTTCAGTTTCAGCACCATCGTCGTGGTTGGCGATGGGAAGGGCCACGTCGGCATTGGCATGGGCAAAGCGGCTGAAGTGCCTGACGCAATACGCAAGGGCGCTGAGGCGGCAAAAAAGAACCTGATCCGGGTGCCTCTCTCTGGCACGACGATTCCGCATGAAGTTGAGGAGGAGTTCGCTGCCTCAAGGGTGCGCCTGCTGCCAGCGGCTCCCGGAACAGGCGTTATTGCCGGTCGCGGTGTGCGGCCCGTGCTTGAGATGGCAGGCATCAAAGATGTGCTCTCGAAACGCTACGGCAGCAATAACCCCATTAATGTGGTGAAGGCGACGTTCAAGGCGCTCAGCTCGTTGACGTCGCTCGAAGAGCAGGCGCGCATGCGCGGCCTGACGCCGCGTGAACTGCACATGCGACGCGTGCGGCGCGAACCGGCGCCTCAGGAGGCCTAGCCGATGGCTCGATTGAAAATCACTTACCGCAAAAGCGCAATAGGATACAGCCGCGACCAGAAAGCGACGATCCGATCGCTGGGATTGCACCGGCTCAACAGCGTTGTCATCCATGACGATACGCCGACCATCCGCGGCATGATCTTCAAGGTTCGCCATCTGGTCAGCGTTGAGGAGATTCCAGACGATGACGCGCCAGCAGCCGACCTAGGCGACGACTTGCAGCGCATTGAGGGCATCGGTCCGAAAATTGCGCGTGCTCTGAACGCGGCTGGCATCACCACCTTCGCTCAACTGGCAGCGCTTGAGCCAGCGCAGATCAGTGCAATGCTGCGCAATAGCAAGATTCGCCTGGCATTCGCCGAGACCTGGCCCGAGCAGGCGCGCCTGGCAGCCGAAGGAAAGTGGGACGAACTCAAGGCGCTGCAGGCACAGCTCACTGCCGGTCGGCAGACGTGATGGGAGAAGCGATCATGAAACTGCATGACTTGAAGCCAGCGCCCGGCTCACACCGTGAACGCAAGCGCATCGGTCGCGGTATCGGATCCGGCAAGGGAAAAACCGGCGGCAAGGGCATGATGGGGCAGAAGGCGCGTTCTGGTCCCAAGCCGTCGCCTACATTTGAAGGCGGGCAGATGCGCATTACCCGCAAAATGCCCAAACTGCGCGGGTTCAAAAACCGCTGGCGGGTCGAATACCAGATTATCAACGTCGGTCAGTTGAACAACGTGCCGGACGGCACAGAATTAACCATTGAAGAGATGGTTGAACAGGGATGGATTCACCCGGCAAAACCGGTTAAAATCCTCGGCGATGGCGAGCTGGAGCGCAAATTGACGATCCACGCGCATAAGTTCAGCGCTAGCGCGCGCGCACGCATCGAAGCGGCAGGCGGCGTCGCCATTGAAACGCCGTGGATCGTGGAACGTCGCAGTCGCAGCCGGGGACCAAACCCGCCACGGCATCGTCGCAAGGCGGAAGCCACCCAGAAGGCGTGAGGCGAGTGCACCTCGCCTGTCGTCTGCCAAACGCAAGGAGAACACGACATGCTTGAGTCGGTTGTCAATGCGCTCCGATTGCCCGATCTGCGTCAGCGCATTCTGTTTACCCTGGCGATGCTGCTGCTCTTTCGGCTGATCGCCCACATTCCCGTGCCAAACATCGATCCGACGGCACTGGAAAGTCTGCGGCTCGCCCTGCGCGAGAATCAACTGGCGCAGTTGCTCAACATTTTCGCCGGCGGCGCATTGCAGAATCTGTCAGTCGCTGCGATGGGGGTCTATCCCTACATCACGGCGCAAATTATTCTGCAACTCCTAGTGCCGCTCATTCCGGCGCTGGAAGAGCTGCGGAAAGAGGGCGAACAGGGGCGCATGCGGCTGAACCGGATCACGTTTTACCTGACTATCCCGATGGCGCTTCTGCAAGCTTACGGGCAGACGCTGACGCTCGAACGCAGCCTTGGCGCCGGTCAGACGCTGTTTCAGACGCCGTTCGATATTGTGAATAATTTCTTCCCGACCTTCACCATTTTGATGAGCATGCTGGCAGGAACGATGCTGCTGGTGTGGCTCGGTGAGCAAATTCAGGAACATGGGATCGGCAATGGCGTGTCGATGATCATCTTCGCCGGAATCGTCGCCGGTCTGCCCGGCTTGATTATTCAGGCGTTCACGACTGTCGAACTGGGCGGACTGGAACAGGCTATTGGATTGATCGCATTTCTGCTTATTGCGCTGGGGACAATCGTTGGCATCGTGCTGATGCACGAGGGGCAGCGGCGCATTCCGGTCCAGTATGCCAAACGGGTGCGCGGCAATCGCGTCTATGGCGGGCAGAGCAGTCATATCCCGCTGAAGGTCAACATGGCGGGCATGATCCCGCTGATCTTTGCGCAGAGTATTATTATCTTTCCGGGCACGATTGCGTCGTATGGCTGCCCGGAACAGGTCGCGCCTCCTGGCGCAAGCGTGCTGAAACAGATCGCCTGCTTTACCTATCAAACGTTCAGCCCGCAGTATGGCGGCGGCACGCTGGTCTATTCCATCGCACTGTTCGTGCTGGTCTACTTCTTCACCTACTTTTACACCAAGGTGATTTTCGATCAGCAGAATATCCCGGAGATGCTTCAGCGTAATGGCGGCTTCATTCCGGGCATCCGACCGGGAAAACGGACGGAAGAGTATCTCGATCAGGTCGTAAGTCGGATCACGCGGATTGGCGCGCTCTTTTTGGGGACAGTCGCAATTCTGCCATTCATTACTCAGCAACTGACCGGCGTGCCAATTGGTCTGGGCGCTACCGCATTGCTGATTGTCGTCGGCGTTGCTATTGATACTATGCGGCAACTGGAGGCGCAACTGGTAATGCGGAACTACGAAGGGTTCATCAATCGCTGATGGTAGGCGTTCGACGATCGTGCAGAGGGTTTGTACTATGGATATTATTCTTCTTGGAGCGCCTGGCGCTGGAAAAGGCACGCAGGCGAAGTACCTCGAGGAGCATACCGGGATGGTGCATGTTGCCAGCGGCGACCTGTTCCGCGCGGCGCTTCGCCAAGGAACAGAACTTGGCATGCTGGCAAAATCGTACATGGACCGCGGCGAACTGGTGCCCGACGAGGTGGTCATCCGCATGATCGTCGAACGCATCAGTCAGCCGGATTGTAGCCGGGGCGTCATCTTTGACGGATTTCCGCGCACGCGTGAACAGGCGCGGGCGCTTGAGGCGGAACTCAATAAGCAGGGGCGCCGGATCGATGTCGTTCTCTACATTCGCGTACCAGAAGATATGCTGCTGCGTCGTATCGCCGGACGACAGACTTGCAAAGTCTGTGGCTCGACGTATAATATTTACTATTTCCCGTCGAAACATCCGAACACCTGCGATGATTGCGGCGGGAAATTGTATCAGCGCAGCGATGATACCATGGAAACGGCGCGTCATCGGCTTGAGGTGTATTTTGCGCAAACGATGCCGCTGATCGAGTACTATCGCGATCAGGGGCTGCTGGTGGAAATCGACGGACGGCGTGAGATCTCACAGGTTACGCGCAGTATGATTGAGGCGCTCAATAAATATGCCGCCAGTGCAACGCCAAGCGGCGATCACGCATAGAACGAAAGGAGCAGCATGTCCAAAAAAAAAGATGTCATTGAGATGGAAGGGGTCATCACTGAACCGTTGCCGAATGCCATGTTTCGCGTGAAGCTCGAAAATGGGCACGAGGTGCTGGCTCATATCTCTGGCAAAATGCGGATGAATTACATTCGCATTCTGAAAGGGGATCGAGTGCTGGTGGAACTGTCGCCCTACGATCTGACGCGAGGGCGGATTACATACCGCTACAAGTAAATCGACTTATCGTATCTGTACCTGTCTTCCGCGAAGTTGCGCGGTAGTCGTAAGAGTGCTATTATTTTTATTTGGTTGCTGCGAAAAGAGCAGGTTTGTAGCCAGGAAGGAATGATTATGAAAGTGCAAGCGTCGGTCAAGCCGCGCTGCGAATACTGTCGCGTAATCAAACGTAAGGGTGTGGTGCGAGTCATCTGTAGCCGCCAACCGAAGCACAAGCAGCGCCAGGGATAAACGGCATGCAGCGCGAATCGGGGCGCGCATGCACGCAATTCCCAGGGAATAGGCGGTTGCGCAGCCCGTAGGCGCGCACCATCAGTGCAGGAAGAGGAGTGTATGGCACGCATTGCAGGGGTTGACCTCCCGCGCAACAAAACTGTCGGAATCGCCATTACCTACATTTTCGGCATCGGGCGCTCGAACGGGGCTGAAATACTGCGCAAAGCCAACGTCAACCCCGCTACCCGGGTGCGCGATCTAACCGAGGAAGAGGTTTCACGCATCCGCGAAATCGTTGAGCGCGAGTATCGCGTCGAGGGCGATCTGCGGCGCGAAATTCAGATGAACATCAAGCGCCTGATGGATATTGGGTGCTACCGCGGGTTGCGCCATCGCAAAGGGTTGCCGGTGCGCGGTCAGCGCACGCGGACAAATGCGCGCACGCGCCGCGGTCGCCGCGGGCCGGCAATTGGTGTTAAGAAGAAGACCTTGAAGAAGTAATGTACGTTGCCAGATGAGGGTGACCGGCGCGCCCCTCATCCGGCGCGAGTGTGTGGGAGTCAGCATGGCGAAGCAGTCACCAAAAAGCAGTACGACAACGCCGACGAAACGACAGCGCGGCAAACGTAAGGAAAAGAAGAACGTACCGCGCGGTCAGGCGCATATTCAAAGCACGTTCAATAATACGATCGTGACAATTACCGATCCGAACGGCAATGTGATCTGCTGGTCGAGCGCCGGGCAAAGCGGCTTCAAAGGATCGCGTAAGAGCACGCCGTATGCGGCGCAGGTTGCAGCAGAAACTGCTGCGCGGAAGGCGATCGAGAATGGGATGCGCCAGGTTGAAGTGTTCGTCAAAGGACCTGGCGCCGGACGCGAGGCAGCGATCCGGTCGCTGCAGGCGGCTGGATTGCAGGTGACAGCAATTACCGACGTTACTCCCATCCCGCATAATGGCTGCCGTCCGCCCAAGCGCCGGCGCGTCTGAGAAGTGATAAGGGGTGATCGATGGGTCGCTACATTGGACCTGTAGGAAAGATTAGCCGTCGCCTGGGCATTGGCGTGACCGAGAAGGGGCAGCGGATTCTGGCAAAACGCCCGTTCCCGCCGGGCCAGCACGGACCAGCGGCGCGCCGACGGCAGGTGTCGGATTACGGCTTGCAATTGCTCGAAAAACAGAAGGCGCGTTATATCTATGGCGTGCTGGAGCGCCAGTTCCGCCGCATTTTCGAGAAAGCACAGCGGTTTCCGGGTGAAACCGGCGCATATCTGATGATTCTGCTCGAACGGCGTCTCGACAATGTGGTGTATCGCTTGGGCTTCGCCACTACTCGCGCCCAGGCGCGGCAACTCGTGACTCACGGGCACATCACGGTGAATGGGCGCAAGACCAATATTCCGTCGTACACAGTGCGCGTGGGGGAGGTCATTGCTGTTCGACCGGAGAGTCGCCGCCGGACATACTTCAAGAACTTGGTTGAGAGCGGCGCGCTTGCCAAGCACAAAACGCCAGACTGGCTGCGCCTGAACCCAGCTGAGCTGTCGGGCGAAGTCGTTGCGATGCCGCGACGCGAAGACGCCGAACCAGGCATCAATGAACAATTGATCGTTGAATTCTACAGCCGTTGACCTGCTTCGGGTTCCTGAGCGGCGTGCAGCAGTGCTCACGCTGCTCCTCAAGAACCTGTATCATGTGCATCGCTCAGGATAGAAAAGGAGGCGATCCGCATGTTGGACATCGCCATGCCAAAGATTGAAGTTGTCACCGCCGCCGAGAATTATGGGCGCTTCAAAATTGAGCCGCTCGATCCAGGGTACGGACATACGCTGGGAAATGCACTGCGCCGTGTTCTGCTCTCATCCATCCCCGGCGCAGCAATTACGAAGATTAAGATTGATGGGGTATTCCATGAATTTTCGACTATTCCAGGAGTAAGAGAAGACGTTACAGAAATTGTCTTGAACATCAAAGGCGTTCGCTTGCGTTCCTACGCCGAGCGTCCGGTGAAAATCTCACTGTCGAAGCGCGGATCGGGCATTGTGCGCGCTGGAGATATCGATGCGCCCAGCAATGTCGAAATTGTCAATCCGAACCACTATATCTGTATGATTGATCGTGATGATGCTGCACTGGAAATGGAGATGACAGTCGAACGCGGGCGCGGCTACCTGCCTGCAGACCAGCGCGATGCGCTGCCAATCGGTGAGATTCCGGTCGATGCTATTTTTACGCCGGTGCCGAAGGTGAACTATGTGGTCGAGAATATTCGTGTCGGACAAGCGACCGACTTCGACAGTCTGATCATTGAAATTTGGACCGATGGCACCATCAAGCCGGGCGATGCCCTCAGTCACGCAGCACAGGTGCTCGTGCAATATGCGCAAACAATTGCCGATTTCAACCGTGTCTCAGCCGAGGCTGAGCCTGTGGCGGCGCCCAATGGGCTGGCAATCCCGGCAGATATCTACGATACGCCGATCGAAGAGCTTGATCTCTCAACCCGCACGTACAACTGTCTCAAGCGCGCTGATATTACGAAGGTCGGGCAGGTGCTCGAAATGGACGAGAAAGCGCTGCTGTCGGTGCGCAATCTGGGCCAGAAATCGATGGAAGAGATCCGCGACAAGTTGATAGAACGCGGCTTTATTCCGCGAATTGGTCAGACGTCGCACCACTCCCAGCGAGAGTCGAAGGTTGACGAGGTGGCATAATGCGGCACCGGAAAAAGGGTTTTCTGCTCGGCAGAGAAAAAGAACAGCGTGAAGCGTTAATCCGCGGGTTGATGATCGCCCTTATTGAGCACCGCCGCATTACGACCACGCTGGCAAAAGCTAAGGCGGTTCAACCAGAAATTGAAAAGTTGATCTCACTGGCGCGCCATGATACGCCGCACAATCGGCGAATGGCGCTCTCGCGCCTGGCGAGCAAGACGGCGATGCGGCGGTTGTTCAGTTTTGCTCCGACCGAATACGCTCATCGCACTAGCGGGTTCACCCGTATCACCAAGATTGGGCAACGCCAAGGCGATGGCGCGACCATGGTGCAGATCGAACTGCTCTGATGCGAAACATTGCACTGCGGATTGAGTACGACGGCACAGACTTCGTCGGCTCGCAGTGGCAAACGAACGGTCGGTCGGTCCAGGGTGCGCTCGAAGCGGCTTGGCAGCAGTTGACCGGCGAACGCCGCCGGATGATCCTTGCCGGACGCACTGATGCGGGGGTGCACGCACGAGGTCAGGTGGCAAATGTCCACACCGATACTCGCCACTCGTTGGTGACCATCGTGCGAGGATTGAATGGCATCCTGCCAAAGGATATCGGCATTCTTGCTGCGTGGGAAGTTCCAGAGGATTTCCACGCACGCTACTCGGCAGTTCGCCGTGAGTATCGGTATGTGATCGACAATGGCCGAACACCGTCGCCTTTGCTGCGGCGCCATGCGGCCTATGTGCCGCGACACCTCGATGTGGCGGCAATGGACGCAGCGGTGCGGCAGGTGATTGGTACGCATGATTTCGCGCCCTTGAGCGACGGGCCGCACGCAGGATCGACAGTTCGCATTTGCTACGATGCGCGCTGCACGCGTGTCGATGTATGGGGGCAGCCGCTAGTGTTGATTGACATTGCAGCAAATGCGTTCCTTCGCCATATGGTGCGCAATCTGGTCGGAACGCTGATCCAGGTCGGCGAAGGGCGGATCGATGCTGCAGGGTTTGCGGCGGTCCTGGCAGGCGCTGATCGACGCGCCAGAGTGCTGGCGCCAGCGCACGGACTTTACCTTATGGCAGTGCGCTATCCGGGAGATGATGGCGGTGCGGCGGGTTCGTCCGCCGCACCGGTTGAAGGGACCGACACAAGGACGCAACTATGAAAACCTATGCGCAAAAGGCGTCGGAGGTGCAGCGCGAGTGGTACGTGATTGATGCGACCAATCAGACTCTTGGTCGACTTGCGACCCAGATTGCAACGCTGCTGCGCGGCAAGCACAAGCCGACGTTCAGTCCGTATATCGATGGCGGTGATTTCGTGATCGTTGTCAATGCCGAACGTATCCGCCTAACTGGCAAGAAGCCGGAACAGAAAGTGTATTATCGCCACTCGAATTATCCCGGCGGTCTTAAGGCAGTATCGTTCAAGCAGTTGATGGCGAAACATCCAGAGCGCGTATTGCGCCTCGCTGTCAAGGGCATGCTGCCAAAAACCCGCCTGGGACGGCGACAACTGGCCAAGCTCAAGATCTACGCTGGACCGAAACATCCGCACGCGGCGCAGCAACCCAAAGTCTATCAACCGCGACCGCGCGGTTAGCAGTGCGTTGGAGCGAATTCCATGATCGAAAAGCGCTATTTTCAGGGAACAGGCCGGCGTAAGACTGCCGTCGCACGGGTGCGGTTGTTTCCCGGCAGCGGCAACATCATCGTCAATGGCAAATCAATCCGCGAGTACTTCGGCGCGCGTGAATTGTACGCCCGCGAAATTGCCAGACCGCTGGAGCTGACGGGGACTGCCAACATGTATGATGTCCTGGTCAAGGTGCGCGGCGGAGGCATCAGCGGTCAGGCGCAGGCGGTACGCCACGGCATTACCCGTGCCCTGCTCGACGCCAATCCCGACTTTCGCCCGACTCTGAAACAGGCCGGGTTGATCACGCGCGATCCACGTATGAAGGAGCGAAAGAAAGCCGGTTTCAAGCGCGCCCGTAAGCGACCACAGTACACGAAGCGGTAATTACGCCTGGATGCCGCTGCTGTATCGCACACGAAGGCACGACGGCGAAAAGAAGCAAGCGCTTTCTGCCTCTGCGCCTTCGTGTGCACTTATTTGCATCGAATGCTTTATGCACAGAGGCGAAGATGAGGCAGCGCGTCTCAGCGACGCGCCCGAATGTGATGGCGCAAAGCTTCGACTATGGCAGGAGCGCCGAACAGCAGCGGCTCACGCACCTTCCGACCGTCAATCATCGTAGCACAATCGAAAGGTTCACCTGCTAACGTGATGCCAACCCCGCCAGCCGCGCTCAGAATGGCAACGCCGCCTGCTACGTCCCAGATGGTCGCGTGGGTGAGGACAGCGCCGAGCGCCGAGCCGCGCGCAACGTAACAGAGCGCGGCAGCAACTGAGCCCAGGCTGCGGGTCTTACCGATGAAATCGATCTCGAGTCGACGGTGCGCATCAGAGGGGATTGCCAGCCAGTCTTCACTGTCCCATTCGTGCTCCGGCGTCGTGTTGACAGTGAGCGGTTGATGATTCAGAAATGCACGATTGTTGACCGCCCAGTAACAGTCGTCGGTTATCGGCATGTAAAACAGCCCTGCACACGGAACGCCACGATGCAGCAATCCGATGGAAATGCCCCACAGCGGAAGCCCGGCCACGAACGATGCCGTGCCATCGATCGGATCCAGCGCCCAGACGCACTCCTTCGTTATGTCAAATCGCGTCTGTTCCTCGCCAATGATGCCGTGATCCGGATAGCGCGCTGCAATACGCTCAACCAGGATCCGTTCAATCGTAACATCAGCCTCGGTAACCGGACTGTTGTCAGCTTTGCGCTGCGCCCTAGCACGGTTGAACATATGCAGCGCAACATCTCCGCATTCGCGCACCCATGCGCACAATTCTTCAATATCGATGTCGATCACACGCTGTCCTTGACAGTATAGTGCACAAGAGGCATGATACCATGGAAGGCGTCCATCAGGTTCAACTGCCGCTGCCGTTCCCATTGCGGATTGTAAACGTCTATCTCTTGCGCGATGGGGATGGATGGACAGTGATCGACACTGGCCTTAACTATCCGCCCGGACAAGGTGCGTGGCGTGAAGCATTCGCCAGATACGGCATCGAGCCGCATACGATCAGGCGCATCATCCTGACTCATGCTCATCCCGATCACTACGGCATGGCAGGATGGCTTCAAGCGCTCTCGGGCGCACCAGTGGCGCTCTCGGCAGGCGAAGCGGCATTCGCCCGCGCACAGTGGCACGCCGACTCGCGCGCCCACGAAGCGATTGCGACATTTTTCGGTTCACACGGTCTGCCACGTTACCTGATGACCACCGTGGCGGAAGATATTGCTCACCTGCGCCAGATGACCCACCCTACGCCGTCTGTGATGACGCATCTTCCGGCAGGCAAACCGTTGACTATTGGTGAGCGGGTGTTCATACCCATTGCCACGCCAGGGCACAGCGACGACCACTTAGTGTTTTACTGCGCTGAAGAGCGCCTGTTGATCTGTGGCGATGCAGTACTAACCAAAATCACGCCAAACGTTGGTTTGTGGGGATGGAATCGGGGGAATCCGCTAGCGCAGTTCTTGGCGTCGCTCGACCGCCTGGCAGAACTCGAAGTGGCGCTCGCGCTCCCGGGGCACGGTCCGCCAATAACGCGCTTTCGCGATCGTCTGGAGGAATTGCACGTTCATCACGCCGAGCGTCTGGAGGCAATGGAGCGGGCAGTTGGTTCAGGCGCCACCGCCTACGAAGTATGCACAGCGGTCTTTCCCTTGCAGGAGCTGACGTCACATCAGATGCGCTTTGCCATGGCGGAAACGCTGGCGCACTTGGAGTATCTGGCGGCACAAGGACGTGTCGAGCAGATAGAACACGCCGATGGTACATGCTCCTGGCGACGTACTCGCACCTGAAAAGGTGCAGAATGCATAGAAGAGCGCAACGCGCGCGAATAGCGGCGTCCTTTGCGCCTTCGTGTGAGACTCACAACATTGCGGAGCGCAACGCGCGCAGAAGGCGGTGTACGGAACTCTCGCGCCTTTGCACCTCCGGGTGAGGCTCACGATGTCGCGCTGCAGAGGAGCAGACCTTATATGCTGCGTGCAATTCTGTTCGATCTTGACGACACGCTGTATGACCTTAAAGCGCACTGGATTGCGTGCCTGCGCATTGCCCTGGCCGACGCAGCACGCGCTTTACGCTGCGATCTTGACACGCTGGTGCATCTTGCACTCACTGCCAAAATCTGGATCAATCAAATGCCTGAATTCCTGCGCGCCCAGGGAATCACCGATCAGCACATTATTGAGCGCACCTTCGCGCACTACCGTGATGTCTGGTTCGATACCCTCACCCTCGACCCGGAAGCGCCAACCGTATTGACGGCCCTTGGTGCGCGCTACCGCCTCGGACTCGTCACGAACGGACCGTCATGGTCGCAGCGTTCAAAGATTGAGCGGTTCGACCTGGCATCGTATATGCACGCTATTATCGTCTCCGAGGAGGTGGGAGTCGCCAAACCGGACCCGCAGATCTTCCGCATCGCGCTGAACGCGCTGGCAGTTGCGCCGGACGAAGCGCTGTTCGTGGGCGATTCGCCCGAGAATGACCTGTGGGGTGCAGCACAGGCAGGCATTCCGGCCATCTGGGTTAACCGTCACGGAGCCTCGCTTCCGGTTGACGCCCCGCGACCCATTGCCATCGTTGAAGGATTGCGCGACCTTCTAGCGATTGTTGACGCCTATGTAATCGGATTGACGGGCTAGACGATTGTATGATAATATATTCGCCGTTTGACTGACATGCGCCCAATGCCCTTGCCGGCAGCGGCGTTTCCTTATATTTGGCAGAACACGGCTCAGGAGCATTGCTGTGGGGAGCAAAATCAAAGTAATACTGACCCAGGACGTTGCCAACCTCGGCGCTGCTGGCGAAATCCACGAAGTCTCCGGCGGGTATGGCCGGAACTATCTCATTCCACGCGGTCTGGCCGTCTTGGCGACCCGCGGCCAGATCAAACAGGCGGAGGAACGCCTTGCAGCGCAGCGTCGGCGTGAAGAGGCCGCACGCCGCAAAGCGCAGACAATCGCTGCTCGTCTCCATGGGCAGACCCTGCGCTTCACTGCGCGCGTCGGTGAACTTGATCGGTTGTATGGTTCGATCACTAGCAATGATATTGCGCAGAAGATCAGCGAGATAATCGGTGAGGAATTTGATCGCCGCAAAGTGCAACTGGAAGAGCCGATTAAGCGCATTGGCATCTATCCGGTCACGATTCGCCTGATGAGCGGCGTTGAGGCGGTCGTCAACGTGGTCGTCGAAGGCGAAGAAGGGGCGATCCAACTTCCCCCTGACCCCGAATCCGTCTGACCTTCTACGACATTTGACTCACACTTCTTGTAAGGATAATGTGCCACGGCATTGCGCCCTGGCACATTATCGCTTCTCAGGGCGAATGTGGACAGACATGGGATAACCTGTCGAGAACCAGAGCATAACTTGTGCCCGACTTAGCCCAGAGCACACGTCAGGCAGAAGTCGCCTACGACTCAAGGCCGCATTCGACATTAGGGAATTGATATGACCGCACTGCCCGATCTGCCGCATAGCATTGACGCTGAGAAAGCCACCCTCGGCTCAATCTTGCTTAACCGGGATGCCATTATCGCCATTGCGCCCTGGTTACAGGCAGACTACTTTTACCTGCAGCGGCACGTGCAGATCTACGAGGCGATGCTGGCATGCTACAATGCTCGCATCCCCCCCGACACCCGCACCGTTGCCGAGGAGCTGCGGCGTCGCAACCAACTCGAAGCCGTCGGCGGCGTGCTCTATCTGTCCGAACTGGTCAATAGCGTTCCGACCTCGTACCATGTCGAGCACTATGCCCGGATTGTCGAACGTACCGCGTTGCTCCGCCGCCTGATCGCCGCCGGCGGCAAGATCGCTGCACTGGGATACGACGAGCAGCGGGATATCGAGGAAACGCTCGATCTCGCCGAACAAACGCTGTTTGAGGTTTCGCAGCGTCGCACCAATCAAGATTTTGTCCATATCGGTCAGGTGATCGATGCGTACTACGAACAGATCAGCTATCTTCAGGAACATCGCGGCGAGGTCGTCGGGCTGCCAACCGGTTTCCGCGACCTCGACCTCATTACCGGCGGGTTGCAGCGTAGCGACCTGATTATCCTCGCAGCACGCCCAGGCGTTGGCAAAACCAGTCTGGTGATGAGCATCGCCTACAATGTCGCTATGCACTACCAGGGAACAGTCGGCATCTTCAGCCTGGAAATGAGCCGCGAGCAACTGGTGCATCGCCTGCTCTCGATGGAAACGAACATCGATACGCACCGCCTTCGCCTGGGGCAATTACGTGAGGAAGAGATGGAGCGCGTCATGAGAGCGATGGGACGCCTGGCCGCCGCGCCTATTTACATCGAAGATACCGCAGGGCTAAGCATTATCGACGTGCGCAGCCGCGCGCGTCGTCTGCAGGCGCGTGCAGGAGTGGACCTGATCATCATTGACTATCTGCAATTAATGCAGGGACGCCGCACCGACAATCGCGTGCAGGAGGTGAGCGAGATTTCCCGCGGTTTGAAGGCGCTGGCACGTGAACTCAACGTCCCGGTCATTGCCCTATCGCAACTTTCACGCGCCGTCGAAGGTCGCACCAGCCATGTGCCGATGTTGAGCGACCTGCGTGAGTCCGGTTCGATCGAGCAGGACGCCGATATCGTCATGTTCATCTATCGTGAGGAATTGTACGACCCCAACACCGACAAGAAAGGGATTGCCGAGATCCATATCGCCAAACACCGCAATGGTCCGGTTGGCGTGGTATCAATGCGCTTCGACCCATCAACGACACGCTTCATGGATCTGACATATCGCACGCCAGAAGGGTAGTGAGTGCGTTTCGCGCAAACTCACAAACAAGCATAACTACGCAAAGATTCGTGAATCAGCACGTTTCTCGGAAGGTCGGTGCAAAGCGCGAAAATGCACACGCAAGCAGGTATTGACTACGCGGTCTTGTGCCTCCGCATCTGACCTTCTACGAAATGCGGTAAAACGCTGGCGATGGGACGCTCATGAGGCAGAAACGCCAGCGTCGTCGTGTATAATAGCGTAGAACATGCATGTTACACTCCGGTCTGACACGTTCTCTCTAACACAGGAGCATAGCAGCGGATGGCATTCACCGGCTTCACAACGGACGCACTGGTAGGGCTGCCGATAGAGTTCTTTACTGAGGTGCTGCCTCAGATCACGCTTCCCAGCGAACTGAAGGTCACGCTGCACGTGTTCTATCGCCTGAGCCGACAGCGTGGACCTGCGCCGCGACGGATCAGTTGGGACGAGCTAGCAGCGGATCGGACGCTGCGCCGCGGGTTGCGCGCCATCACACGGCTGCGCCCGCCCGAAGAATTGCTCGCTGAAGGTCTCGACGCCGCTGTGCGGCGCACAACGCTCCTTCACGTCGTGCTGCCCGACGGTGCGCGCAGCGTGAACTGGTATGTGGTGAACACTGCCACAAACCGTGCGTGGGCCGAGCAGGTTGGGCGGGCAGGCGTCGCGCTTACGCCCAACCCGTCGCTCCCGGACGAACGTCCGTCATTGATCACCCTGTATGAGCAGAATATCGGCCTGGTAACGCCGATGCTGCTTGACGATCTGCGGGAGGCGGAGGAGCGTTACCCGGCGCACTGGATTGAGGAAGCTATGCGAGAGGCAGTGCGCGCCAACGCTCGCTCCTGGCGCTACGTCAAGAAGATACTCGAGAGGTGGGCGACCCATGGACGAAACAATGCGCAGGATCGAACCGACCGACCTATCGACGTTGAGAAATATACCAGCGGCGCATACGGCGACCTCTTCCGCCGCGGCAGCGACACCTCCGACCTCCAGTAATCAGGTGTGCCCGCACTGCGGCGGCGCTGGGTTCTATAAGAAAGAAGTGCCGTTTGGGCATCCCGATTTTGCCAAGCTCTTTCCGTGCGTTTGCAAACTGGCAGAGCAGGAGCAGCGCAAGGCGGCGCGCCTGCTGGAACTCAGCAACCTGGCGGCATTCCTCGATAAAACGTTCGAGACATTCAATCCAAACGTCCCCGGTGTGCGTCGCGCCTATTTGCGTGCGCTCGAATACGCGCGTCAACCGCGCGGTTGGCTGATTCTGTTCGGCAACTACGGCTGCGGCAAAACGCACCTGGCGGCCGCCATCGCCAATCAGTTGCTCAAGAACCACTACCGCGTGCTCTTCGCCATTGTTCCCGACCTGCTCGACCACCTGCGCTCGACGTTCGGCCCATCGAGCGAGATCGAGTACGACCAGCGGTTCGAGGATATTCGTGAGGCGGATGTGCTGATTCTTGACGATCTCGGAACAGAGAACACGACCAGTTGGGCGCGCGAAAAGCTGTTTCAGATCATCAACCACCGGTATAATTTTGCGCTGCCGACTGTTATCACGAGCAATCGCAAGCCCGAAGAGATCGACCCGCGCATCTTTTCGCGCATGTCCGACCGTGCGTTGTGCGAGGAGCACATCATCATCGACGCTGCCGACTATCGTCGGTTGCCGATTGCGCAACGCTATCCGATTGCTAGTGTCCAGCGTCGCCTGAAATAGACCTTTCCCCTTTCGAAGCGGCAGGCTACTCCCCGATAATGCCGTTCTGTGCTATCATACCCCTGATGCTTGTACGACTCGTCGCGCAAGCAGGGACATGACGCTCCCATCGCGGAGCAGTACGCTACGCCGCATCAGGGGTCATCCATGCCAGGCAACCGCGCATTGTTCGACCGTGCTATGGAGCAAAGCCGCGAGGCAGCGCGGCTTATGAACTGGGATGAGGCGCTAAAACAGGCGATTCGCGCTCTTCAGGAGTTCCCCAACGATCTTGACGCACGCTCGGCTGTCGCCGTTGCACTCTTCAACACGGCAAAGTATGCGCAGGCGCTTCAGATATTCGATGACCTGCGCCGCATCGATGCCAGCAATCCGTTCTTTCTGGAATATCTGGCGCGCACCCACGAACGCCTCGGCAATCTGAAGGCAGCCACCGACGCCTACGTGCAACTGGCCGACCTGCAAATGAACCGTAAACTAGCAGCACGCGCCATCGACGCTCTGCGTGAGGCGTTGCGACTGCAGCCTGATGCCGACGATCAGCGACTGCGCCTAGCACAGTTGCTCGCCGACCACGGCGCCGCGACCGAGGCTGCCGCACACTATCTTGAACTGGCGCGGCGCTTCCAGGCGCGCGGGCAGCTCGAACAGGCGACGGAGTCGGCGGAAACGGCGTTGCGCTGTGAACCTGATAACCGCGAAGCCAAAGAACTGATCGCTGCACTCCACAACGCTCTGGCACATACGGTTCAGTCGGCAATCGAAACAGCAACAACGGCGGTCGACTTCACCCAGTTGCCCGGTATCGGCGCTGGCAGCCTGCGCGGCGCTCATATTGCCATCGACCGCATTGTCGCTCTGGCGCACGAACGGCAGGAGGCAGGCGATATTGACGGCGCTATTGAGCAGTACGAACGGGCGCTCAAACTGGGAACCGACCGTAGCGATGTCTTTTACAGCCTAGGGTTGCTTTACCAGGAACGCGGCAATTATCAACGCGCCATAGAGTTGCTGCACAGCGCTGCTGGCGACCCGGAATACGCCCTTTCGGCGCACTATATGCTTGGCCAGTCGTACCAGGCGCTAGGTCAACTGGCAGAAGCGGCGCACGAATACGAGCAAACCATTCGTCTGCTGCCGCTGGAGTCGATCGGGCGCGCCGAAGCCGATGATATGATTCAGATGTATGAGAGCGCCGCGCAGGTCTATATTCAACTCAACGACATCGCCCGCGCCGCGACGCTTTACTCAACATTGGCGAACTTTCTTCAGGGCAAACGCTGGGGGCGTGATCGCGCCCATGAGTTTCGCCAGAAAGCCAAAGACCTGACCGAGCGCAACATCATCGCTAAGCTCCGCACGCTTGGCACCGGAACGCTGATCTCACCGCCGTCTGCGCCTGATCCCGAAGCGTCCATCGATAGCCCCATGCCCGAAACATGGGGCAAGATCCGACCTATTACTGATTTCTTGCGCTCGCCTGAACCACAAACAGGAGATGCACAACACGATACGACGCCATCCCGTGCTCACGAACCGGTCGATCCGCTAGCAGTTCTGGAAACGTTGCCGCCTCCCGAGCGCGCGCCTGCTGCGCCGGTGACACCGCTTGATACGACCGGACTGGACGAGATCTGCGAACGGTATGTTCTGGCAAGCGAAAAGTATATTGAACAGGGGTTGATGCTGGCTGCTAACGACGCCTGTATGGAGGTCATCCGGCTCAACCCCGATTACCTTCCAATCCATCTGCGGTTGGGAGAAATTTATGAGCGTGACGGGCGCAAAGACGAAGCGCTGATCAAATATCAACTGCTGATCGACACCTATGTGGCGCGGGGCGAACCGCAGCGCGCGATCGATGTGTACTATCGACTGATCGAACTATCGCCCGATACCATCCTGGCGCGTTCACGACTGGCAGAGCTGCTGCGCGCTGAAGGACGCAACGAAGAAGCGGCGCAGCAACTGGGTATCGTCGCAGGCGCCTATTTTCGGATGGGACAAACAACGAAAGCGCTCGAAGAATACCGCCGCGCATTGCAGTGGTCGCCCGCCAACGCGGAACTTCACGCCCAGTATGGTCAGGCGCTGCTGAAACTCGACCGCACGGAGGCGGCGCTCGTCGCTTTCCGACGCGCCCTTGAACTCGACCAGCGTAATCCGGTCCGTATCGCTCACATCAACATGACGCTGGCGATTATGGGTGATCAACCGATTGCTGTATGGCAATCGCTGGCAACCCTGCTCGATCAGCTCAAACAGCATCCAGAACGCCAGAATGAGGTGCAGTCCGAATATCGCGCCGTCTTGCTGGTTGCCGACCTGCCGATTTTGCACTACATCCTGGGCATTATTCAGCAGCAGGCAGGGCAGCACCCATCGGCGCTGCTGGAATTCGAGCAGGCGCTCGAACTGCTGAGCGCTGAAAGCGACCCGATCCTGACACCCCATCTTGTTCATCAGGCGTTGGCAGATAGTTATATCGCCTTGGGACAGGCAAGCGATGCATTGAGCCAGTTGCAACGGTTGCTTGAACTCCCTCCTGTATCACCGCCGCCCGAAGGCGCCCGGTATCCGTTCTCATCTCCCCTCTCTCAGGGAGAAACCGTGCGGCGTATGGCAGAAGCCTATGCCGCAGTCGGCGATCTTGCTGGCGCTGAACGCGCCCTCCAGGAAGCCAAACGGTTCCTGCCCTATGATCGCGCCGTCTACACCAAGCTGTCCGATATCTACTTCCGGCAGGGCCGCCTGAATGACGCGCTGGCGCAACTCGACGAACTGGCGACTCACTATGAGCAACGCCAGTTGCTGGATCGCGCGATCGAGGCGCTCGAAAGCGCGTTGCGTCTGGCGCCCAACAATATTCCGATCAGTCATCGCTTGGCAAGAATGTATCTCCGGCGCGGCTACCTTGATAAGGGGATTGATGCTTTGACGCGGGTCGCCGAGCTCCAACGCAAGGAAGGGCAAATCAAGGACGCCGTCGCCAACCTTCAGCAGGCGGCGGAGGTGTACTGGACGCTCGGCAGGCAGGAAGAAGCACGTGCGCTCTATGATCGCATCGCGCAAATTGCACCAAACGATATCGAAGCGCGCCAATGGCTGTCGTTTATGTATGCGCTGGCTGGCATGACACGTGAAGCCATTGCGCAAAAGAAACAGATCATCCGCATTCTCCTTCAGCGCCGCGATCTGGATAATGCCATTGCCGAGATGCATCAGATCTACGGCCTGGACCAGAACGATACTGATAATCTGTTTCAGCTTGGCGACGCCCTCATGCGACGACAGGAGTATGAGCAGGCGATTCGGATCTACAACCGACTGGCAAAGATTCCAGGCGTCGAGATTGAGCGCGTTGAGGCATTGCAGGCGGCAGCAAAGCGCATGCTCGAGCAACAACAGGAGGGAGCGCGGTGAGACTCGGTGCACAACAATTGCGATGAGCGTGTCGCAGGCGCACTAGACTGCGCCTGCGACGTTTATCTCATCATTATGTCATCCCAAATGGCTGGGATAGCGGTAAAATATGCGTGAACATAGACTATCCCCAGTATGCCGTGCGCCGATAGAACGATATGCCCGACATTCGTAGCGTCTTGGAATGGATCAATCGCCTCGCCGACCGTCTCAATCCTTTCGTCGACCCGCGCGCCCTGCTCGACATCGCGATTGTTGCGCTGATTTTTTACTGGTTGCTTGGCGTCATTCGAGGCACGCGCGCCGTTCAGCTGTTGCGCGGTTTTGGCATCATGCTAGTGATCTCAATTGCGCTCAGCTCGATCCTGCCGCTCGAGACGCTGCGCTGGTTGCTCGAAAACGCCATTCAACCGGCATTAATCGTGGCCATCCCGGTGCTGTTCCAACCCGAACTGCGCCGCGCCCTGGAAAGCTTGGGGCGAACCAATGATCTCCTAGGACGTCCATTCTCTCGTTCCAATCGCTCAGAATTGATCGAAACCGTGATCAACATTTCTCGGGCAGCGCAGCAACTATCGCAGCAAGGCATTGGTGCACTGATGGTGATCGAGCGCGAAACCGGTTTGCAGGAGTATGCTGATCGCGGCGTTATCATCGATGCGCGCCTAGCAGTGCCGCTCTTACTGAACATTTTCTATCCGAACGCACCATTGCACGACATGGCGGTCATCGTGCGCGGCAACCGCATTCTGGCCGCCAACGTCGTACTTCCGCTCAGCGAAGATATCGTCGGACCGCGGCGCCTTGGCACCCGCCATCGCGCGGCTAAAGGCATCTCTGAGCAGTCTGACGCCATCGCTGTGGTGGTGTCCGAAGAGACTGGTGCAATTTCCCTGGTACATGACGGACGTATGGTGAGTTATCTCAACGAGGCGCGCCTGCGCAGCATGCTGGCAGGCTTGCTCAAGGTGCAGCTCGACGAAGAATCAAAGAACCGAGCTGCCTGAAAGGTCGTTGTGGTGGATTTTTTGAACACTTCAGCCCTGCGATTTCTTCTGGCATTGATCCTGGCATTTACGCTGTGGGTGTTTGTGTCGTACACCCAGAATCCGGAACTCTCCACCGCTTACGATAATGTACCGGTGGATATCGAAGGCCTGGCGCCCGGGTTGATAGTCGTCGATCAGGAAGGTCTGCCGCGCTCACAACGCCCTGAGGTCGATATTACGGTCCTGACCGATGCAGAAACGCTGCGCGAGCGTGACGTGCGCCTCAGCGATCTGCGCCCTTTTGTGGATCTTACTGGGCGTGGACCGGGTGAGCACACGGTGCCGGTCAATGTCGTCACTACCCGATCACTTCGTCTGCGCACTACCGTCGAACCTAACTATCTGGTGATCCGACTCGATCAGGAAATAACAAAGACAGTCGCCCTGACCGTTGAGACGACCGGCGCCGTTCCTTTTGGCTTTGAGGCGCGCGCACCGCAGGTGACGTCACGCAAGCAACCGCTGACCTCGGTGACGGTGCGCGGACCGCAGAGCAGGGTGGCACGGGTGGCGGCAGTGCGGGCACGTGTCGATATTGACCGCCTAACGGCTAATTACAACTCCCCACGGACGCTCGAACCAGTCGATGCCAACGGTCAACCAGTGGCAGGCGTAACCGTCGAGCCAGCAACTGCCGATGTGCTCGTGCCGATCATTCCCAGCGTTGGTCTCAAGCGCGTGCCGGTTGTGCCATCGATCACCGGCTTCCCCGCCAGTGGGTATATGGTCACCGAGGTCGAGGTGTCGCCATTGCTCGTCACCCTGACCGGCAGTTCGGGACCGCTCGATAATGCAGAGAACGTTCCAACTGCCGACGTGGATATTACTGGTGCGACACAAACGTTCACGCGCTCGGCGCCGCTTATCGCGCCGCAGGGCACCCAACTCCGTTTCGGTGAGCCAACCGAAGCAATCGTCACTGTGCGGATTGCACCAATCAACCGTCCGTTTCAGGTCACTGTGCCAGCATTGGTCCAGGTCGTCGGCATCAGTGATGGGTTGCTGGCATCGCTGAGCCCAAATGTTGTTTCCGTCACCGTAGCAGGCGCCGCTAGACAACTCGAGGCGTTGTCCAGCGCTCAACTGCTTGGTGTAGTCAATGTTCGCGGATTGGGACCAGGGACCCATGAACTTGAACCAACCTTCACGCTCCCTGAAGGGGTGACGCTGGCAGCGCCAACTCCTCGCGTCTTTGTCACCCTGCGCCTACTGCCAACCGTTACACCAATGCCGACATCAACGAGCGAGAGCACGGCACAACCAACAGCATCACCAGGCACGCCTGGACCAACTCCCACGTCTGGACCGACGCAAACGCACGGAGAGACGCCAATACCGACAGGAACGCCGTAGCAATGAGGAGGTTAAGATGTCGCTCACCTTGGAAGAGGTTGAACACGTCGCACGGCTGGCGCGGCTGCGCCTCTCGCCTGCTGAGCTCGAGAAAATGCGCGATCAACTATCGCGTATTCT
This sequence comes from Roseiflexus sp., assembly GCA_025062325.1. Classification (GTDB taxonomy): domain Bacteria; phylum Chloroflexota; class Chloroflexia; order Chloroflexales; family Roseiflexaceae; genus Roseiflexus. The sequence continues at coordinate 6,916 of JANXAL010000139.1, read as the reverse complement.
TGACCACTTTCAGATGTTGCAGCAGATCGACGTCAGCGCCACTCCACCGACCGCACAGGTCACCGATCTGATCAACGTGATGCGCGAGGATGAGGTGCGCCCGTCGCTGCCGCGCGAACAGGCGCTAGCAAATGCTCCCGAACACCAGGATGGAATGTTTCGTGTCCGAGCCATCTTTGAAGATGCGTGAGAAGCGAGGAAAGCTGTGTCTCACAACGGATCACCGTTTCGCTACCTTGGTAAAGGGCATCGTCTGATTGAAGGTCTGGACAAGATCACCGGCAGAGCAAAGTATGCCGGAGACCTGACGCTCCCAGGCATGCTCCACGCCCGCCTGGTTTTGAGTCCGTATGCGCATGCGCGAATCGTCTCGATTGATGCACGCGCTGCTCGGGCGGCGCCCGGCGTCGTCGCTGTACTGACTGCCGACGATCTGCCTACGCGCAACCGCGCTGTTAATTCGCGCCATAGCGCCCTTCTGGCCAAGGATCGCGTCCTCTGGTGCGGGCAACCGGTTGTAGCGGTCCTTGGTGAAACCGAGGCAGCCGCGCGGGACGCAGCCGACCTTGTGATGATCGAGTATGAGCCGCTGCCGCCGATCGTGGATGTGCGCCAAGCCGCGATGCCCGACGCACCTGTCATCTGGCCCGAGGGTCTGCCAAAAGAAGGTGCAGACCTGACGGCAGCCCATGCTGCTGTCGACAAAGGCGAACAGGAAACGGCAGGCGCACCTTCAAACATTCACGACGAAGTGCACTTTGCGCGCGGCGATGTTGAACGCGGCTTTGCTGAAGCCGACCTTGTCATCGAGCGCGTCTATCGCACGCCAATGGTGCATCAGGGATACCTAGAGCCGCACGCGTCAGTTGCCGAGCCTGATCCCTATCGCGGTAGCATCACTATCTACACGAGCACGCAGGGACAATTCAGCGTGCGTGACGAGGTGGCGCGCCTTCTGTCGCTGCCGAAGCATAAAGTGCGCGTTGTGCCAATGACGATTGGCGGCGGGTTTGGCGCCAAATACGGGATTATCGACCCACTGGTCGCCGCTCTCGCCATAACGGTCAAACGTCCGGTGCGCCTGGTGCTGACCCGCACCGAGGATTTTCTTTCGACAACGCCCTCACCGGCAGCGATTGTCGAATTGAAGGTTGGCGCGCGCGCCGACGGCGCGCTCACGGCGATCCAGGCGCGGGTGTTGATGGATAACGGCGTCTTTCCATTTACCCTGGGAGGCATCGTCGGCACTCTGCTCGGCGGATATTACAAGTGCCCGAACGTCAAAATCGACTGCTATGAAGTGCTGACGCACAAGCCGCAGGCAGGCGCATATCGCGCTCCGGGAGCGCCAACCGCGACGTTTGCGATTGAGTCGACCATCGATGATATTGCGCGTGCGCTTGGCCGTGATCCACTTGAATTTCGATTGCAAAACGCCGCTGAAACCGGCGATCCCATGGGCAATAACGATCCCTGGCCCCACATGGGGCTGAAACTGGTGCTCGAACGTCTGCGCGACCATCCTGCCTGGAAGGATCGTCAGGTCGGACCAAACGAGGGTATTGGCATTGCCATTGGCGGATGGCCCTGCGGTATGTCGCCCGCTGCCTCGGTCTGCCGTGTAGATACCGATGGCACCGTGCGCATTCATGTCGGATCGGTCGATATTTCTGGCGTTCATTCGTCGCTTGTACTGGTGGCCGCCGAGATCCTCGACATTCCGCCCGAACAGGTGGAACTCATCCAGGGCGATACGCACAGCGGTCCATATGCCGGCCCTTCCGGCGGCAGTCAGACAATCTATAGCGTAGCCGGGGCAGTTGCGAACGCGGCGCGCGCCGTGCGTGAGAAACTGCTTCATGTAGCGGCAGACCGCTTCGAAGCCAGCGCTGCTGATCTCGAGCTCCGCAATGGGGTGGTAAGCGTTAAGGGCTTCCCTGACAAGGCTCTTCCGATAGGTGAGCTGGCAGCTATCGCTGAACGCAAAGCAGGCGGACCGGGACCAATTGTTGCAGAAGGAGTCGCTGCAGTTTCCGAGAATGCGCCCGGTTTCGTCGCTCACCTGGCGAAAGTGTATGTCGATCCCGAAACCGGGCAGGCGACGCTGAAACAGTACGTCGCTGTCCAGGATGTTGGGTTCGCCCTCAATCCGGCAACAGTTGCCGGTCAGATCCACGGCGGTTCGGTGCAGGGCATTGGCTGGGGATTGTATGAGGAAATGGTGTACGATGAGAACGGCCAGTTACTGACCGCCAGCTTTATGGACTACAACCTCCCAGCGTTCGATCAGGTTCCGGATATTGAAGCGGTGCTGGTTGAAAACCCCTCGCCGCACGGTCCTTTCGGCGCCCGTGGTGTTGGCGAGCCACCAATTACGGCAGGCGCTGCAGCGATTGCCAACGCTATCTGCGACGCCACTGGCGTGCGTGTGACTGAGCTCCCGATCCGTTCAGAAAGGTTGTGGCGGGCGATGCGGAGCAGGCAGAGATAACGGTCATATGAGACAGCACGGTTGTGCGAGGAGATCACGGTGCAACTCCAGGATCTCCGCAAAGTTGCGCCGCATACTCACATGGCGCTCCGTTACGCTTTCAGGTGCGGAATGACCTGTTCACTGAACGCCTTGATGAATTGCTCCTGGTTACGCCCAACGTTGTGAACATGAATCTCATCGAATCCGAGATCGATGAATTGCTGAATGTGTGCGCGATGCTCATCGAGGTCAGGTGAAATCAGAACCCGGTTTTTGAAATGCTCCGGTCGCACGAGTTTCGCAATTTCGGCGAAATCCTCTGGATTGCGGATATCTTGCTTAGGGAAAGGCATGCCGCCATTGGGCCACTCGATCAGTGCGTTCTGCATGGCCTCTTCATAAGTCTCCGCCCACGACAAATGCAACTGCAGCAGTTTTGGCATCCGCGTGGGGTCTTTACCCGCCTTGCGCGCTCCCTCCTCGAACTTCCCCAGCAGCATCCGCAGTTTATCAAGGCTGGCGCCAGGCGTGATGATTCCATCACATTCTCTCCCAGCCCACTCAGCCGTCACCGGCCCGGCAGTGGCAATATAGATCGGCGGCGGGGTCGGCGGCAACGTCCACAGACGAACCCGCGCCATCTTGAAATATTTCCCGTCGTCGTGGCGAACGACTTTACCGGTAAAGAGTTTCTTAATGATGCTGACCGCTTCCTGGAGCATCTGCAGGCGAATATGCGGTTCGGGCCAAACGCCGCCGACGACGTGCTCATTCAGCGCCTCGCCGCTGCCCAATCCCAACCAGAATCGCCCCGGGGTCATCGCAGCCTGGGTTGCAGCCGCTTGCGCCACCACCGCCGGATGATACCGAAATGACGGGCAGGTGACACCTGGACCGAACGTCAATGTACGCGTTGTAGCGCCAAGCGCAGCCATCCAGCTCCAGACGAAAGCGCTATGCCCCTGTTGCGGCACCCATGGCTGAAAATGATCCGCCGCCATAACGCCCTTAAAGCCGTGTTGCTCGGCAAGCTGACAGTATGCCAGCAGATCATTCGGGTGAAACTGTTCCAGGGCCGCAGCATATCCGATTATCGCCATATGCGTGCTCCTTTACTCTCCAGAAACGTCCGCGCCAGACGTTGCGCCGCTGTATTTCCAGGTTGCTGCGCCAGCCAGATCAGATCATCAAGTTCATCGATATCGCGCTCAAGGTGCGGCAGATAAACCATATGCACCGGCAACCCAAGACGTCGAGCTTCCGCACTGTGGCGCGCGCAACTGTTCGGACCAAACAGAAACGTCCATTCGCGCGCAGGGCGCACCAGCAGCAGGTTCGTTCCGCCATCATGGGCTGGTACGATCGTGACGCCGGATTGTTCCGATAACGCTGCTATATCGTCTGCTCGCAGCAGCGGAATATCCGACGGCGCCACCAGGACGGCGGCATTGTCAGGCACAGCCGCAGCCGCTTGCTGCAGCGCTGCATTCAGATCAGATGCCCGATCCGCTGCGATCGCTGCACCGTAAGCACTTGCTGTCTGATACGCTGCTGTGTCCTGACTGATCACCGTCACCCGACGAACTGAAGATTGTGACAATGCTGCCAATACGTCGCCAAGCATTGCCAGTGACAACGCCTGCCGCTCATGTATGTTGAGCGCGTGGGCAAGGCGCTGTTTCGCCTGACGCAACTTCTTCACCGGAACGAGAGCGTGGATCTCCATACCGCCTGCCCCTAATACGAGCGGCGACGCACGGCGGTTCTGGCGGCGACCAGCGTTGCTTCAGCCAGGCGCCGCTTCTCGACAGGACCACGCATCACGGTATCGGCCACCGCCACCTCGACGCCAGACGCGCGAATGTCATCAGCCAGGTCAGCATCTGCCTGATCAATCACGAGCACATCGATCAAGCCGCGGTAGCAGGCAGCCACGCCGCGCGCTGAAACTTCCAACCCAACGGCGCGCATGAGAGGAGCTGCCGGCCCCTTGACCGGCGCGCCAGCAATGATTGGACTGACTGCCACAACCGGCGCCGGCGATGCTATAATCGCGTCACGCACGCCAGGCACTGCCAGAATCGTACCGATACTGACAACCGGATTACTCGGCGCGATCATAATCACTTCAGCAGTGCACAGCGCCTCGAGCACTCCTGGCGCCGGACGCGCCCGTTCGATACCGGTGAAACGAACACCAAGCGCCTCATCACGGGCGCGGCGCTGCACCAGATACTGTTGAAAATGCAGCCATCCCACAGGTGTGCATATCTCAGTCACCACCGGATCATCGCTCATAGGCAGCAACCGAATACCGACGTTTAGCGCACGCCGAAATGCGTCGGTTACCTGGGAGAGAGTCCATCCTGCGCGCAACAACTCGGTGCGACGAATATGCACTGCCAGGTCTCGATCACCGAGTTTGAACCATGTTTCTGCGCCGAGCGTCGCAAGCATCGAAAGCGCATGCGTGGTATCATCACGGATGCCCCAGCCCTGTAACGGATCGACAATGCCAGCCAGCGTGTACGTCACGATATCAATATCTGGAGACACATGCAAACCATGGAAGACCATATCATCGCCGGTATTGACAATTGCAACAATCATCTCAGGCGGCACGACCTGCACCAACCCTTCGAGAAAGCGAGCGGCGCCGACGCCGCCCGCCAGGACGGCAATCATAGAACGTCTCCGCGTGGCTCAATCAAAACGAACGATCAATGTCTCGAGCGGTAATCGCTCCCGGCGGACCGGCTCGACGGCGGCATAACCGACAGTGATCAGCGCATGGGGTGTTAGAGCCGGATCAAGGTCGAGCGCTGCTGTCACAACATCCGGACAAAAGAGAGGCGCGCACATCCACCCGCAGTCCAGACCAAGCGCATAAGCAGTCAGCAACATGTTCTGAATTGCGCACCCAAGGCTCTGCACCGCCATCGTTACTTCAGCGGCATTACGCACGTCGTCGGGGTAAATATCGAGACCAACAGTATACAGACATGGCAGGATCACCACAGGGGCGCCCGTGATCCGCTCATATGACTTCCGCACACGTAGGTCGATTGTTGCAGTATCCTGACCATCGAGCGCAAGCTGCCGCCGCCATTCATCGCCCATCGCCTTCGCAAGCGCGTGTTTGACGTCAGCTCGAGTTAGCACGACGAACCGCCACGGCTGCCGACCGTGTGGCGAAGGCGCCCAGCGCGCCGCTTCAAGCATCATGAGGACGTGTTCCCGCGCCACAGGACGATCCAAGAGACGGCGCACCGAACGCCGACCACGGATAATTTCCGCCAGCGAGAGTGATAGACGACCCGTCGCGCTAGCCGTCGTTGACTTCTCAGAAGCTTCATGGTCTGCCTGCATAGGTCACCGGAACAGGTCTCGTTCTGGCGCTCGAATTAAGGTGCGTGCGCCATCACCGGAAGGCACGATCGGGTATCCACGCACAATCGCAGCAGGGACTCGGTTTACTTTCCCCATAACCAGTTCAGCAGCAGAAGCTAGCTCATCGGCTACGGCGATCATACTAGCATGCATGGTATAGCCGTATGGATCTTGCTGTCCGGCGTAATCAACCAGCGGTGCGAGACCTGCAGCGCCGATGGCGACATTCACCTGTCCTTCGCGCCACGGACGACCGAAGGTATCCGAAATAATCACAGCCACATCAGCCTGACAACGTTCACGCAGTGCCAGGCGCAGACGCATCGCCGAGGCATCAGGATCAAGGGGCAGCAAGGTTACGAAACGCCCGCCTGCGACATTCGACTCATCAACGCCAGCATTAGCGCAAATAAACCCGTGATGGGTCTCGGTAATCAAAATACCGCGATCCATCTTAACAATACGCCGACTCTCGCGTAGCACCACCTCATAGTATGCCGCGTCCTTGCGACCCTGCAACGCTGCCATACGCGCCATATGCGACGGCTCAACCGTATCCAGGTTTACCAGGCGCCCTTCCGCTTTTGATACAACCTTTTGTGCGACAACCAACACATCGCCGTCCTTGAGCGCGATGTCGTTACGTTTCAGCGCATTGATAAGAATATTAGCGAGATCACTGCCAGGTTGCACGTCGCCTATGCCGCGGATCGGAATAATACAGACGCCATCGTTCATCAAACTGCGCCCCTCTGCCGCATCCCCGCAAGAAGAGAAAGGACAAAGCGTTGGTCATTGTACCACGTCTGCCGCTCGTCCCCGAGCAGATGAGATCGTACAGTGAAGTAGCCCGACGAGCCCACCCGTCGGAAAAAAAACAGACGGCCTCCAAATTGAGGCCGTCTGTTCTGGTATGGTAGCGGCGGGTGGATTCGAACCACCGACCTTCGGGTTATGAGCCCGACGAGCTGCCACTGCTCCACGCCGCGTTGTTGATGAGGGGCGCACGGACCTACGCTCCCAGCGGGCGTCCCGCCAGTACCATCGGCGCTG